>CAVVLA010000018.1:0-157911 GCA_963748935.1 Terriglobia bacterium | reverse complement strand
CACGGGCGGCTCATCGACCCTACTGTCGTCGAACAGGGCCGGAAGGACCGTCGCCTGATCGAGCGGGCGTTCATCTTTCACGAGCGCCAGCCCGACGAGTCTGGCCGACATCGAAGACGCGCCTACCGGATCGGCGGCCACCACGGCATGGCAGCCCGGATGGCCGCCGGCCGAAGCCTCGCCGGACGAGCTCGGAATCGCCAAGGTAGCCGTCATCCACGAGCTCCCTATTGCGATGGTCGCTTTCGGGTTCGCGCGCGGGAATTCAGCAACTCCCGGCACGACTCCAACCACTAGAGCCGCCCGAAAAGAAAAGGCCGCCAAGCGGCCGCTCGTCACCATCGAGTCCCGCACCGAGGGTATCTACTTCGAACTCGACCCTGCCGGTTGTGGTCGTGGTGCGACGCGAACGGATGGACGGAAGCGGACCCGTACCAGCGACGAGGCGAAGAGCGCCCGTGCGTGGCTGGTCTGCCACCACCTACCAGAAACCCGGGCCCCGTCACCCTCGCCATCCAGCGGCTCACCCACGCGTGGACGCACACCCTCATTCACGCCCTCGAGGGACGGTCGGCCTTTCGGGCCCTCCTCCGTGGCCGAGTACCTCTTCGAGCGCCTTGGTGCATTTCTGCTATACGTGGCCAACTACTCGACGCCTCAACCTCGGGGGGCTGACGACCGTCACCGAGCAGCACCTGGCCGACTGGCTAGACGCCGCCGAGAGCAAACCACCTGCGTGCACGACCCGATCTGTCTCACCGAACAGGGCGGCTGCCACAAGTGCCTGGCCCTGGCCTTCCGCTTGCGAACGATTCAACCGTGGGTTGCACGCGGCTATCTTCTCGGGTCGGAAGATCCCGCCGTGCGGGAAGGATGGCTTGTCCGTGCCGCAACCCATGCCGTTGCCCAATGAACGCCTGCCACCTCCTCGATCTCGCCGAACCTGTTCGATAAGCCCTGCCCGCCTCGCCGATGCCCTGCGGTCGGCCTCGGCCCGACGACGGAGGAGGTGATCAACCGCGCCAGCCCAGCAAGCGACGTCACCACGCGACGACGGTGCCCGCGCCCTACTGCAACGCCTCGGCGCCGCTGACGGCGATAGAGTCGTGACGCAGCGGGTGCCTCGGCGGTCGCAGCGACTGCTGGATCATGGCCCTCGACCTTCGATCCGAGCTGACCGCCCGCCAGCCGCCCCCGACGAGCCAGCTCGTCGTGACCGCCACGATGCCCCCGAGCTGGCGCGCTGCGAAGGACGCTCAACCTGCCGGCCGTTCTTCCAATGCGTCGAAGACGTCATCCGAGCCTCCGAGCGGCGTTGCGTCCTTGGCGCGCCCTACTGGAACGGTCCGCCCTCGACCGACTCCGTCCGTCACTCGCGGCTTCGCCCGCCGTAGGGGTGAGATCCACTTCATCTGTCAAGGTGCCGACGCCGACGACCCATCAGCTTCAACCCCACCCCTCCTCGGTCGATACTGCACCGACCTCATCGCCGAAGGCAGCCCCGGCGCCGACGTCTGGGCATTCGAAGCCCGAGACGAGTCAACGGACGGTCGGCCCTCATCCACGCCAAGTTCGCGCTGGCCGACGGGCAGAATACGGCTACCTCGGCTCCGCCAACATGACTGGTCAAGGCTTCGGTGAGCACTTCGAAATTGAGTCCGGGCACTCCGGAGCCGAGGCGGCGGACCTCGCCTTGCTCCTCGATCGGCTACACGCGGAACTTCCTCGTCCGCCGGGTGCGTGAGACAAGCGCACTACCGGGCCCAACATCGAACCATGATGGATGGGTGGCCTGCCCCCAGCGACCCCACGCCTCCCCCCGTCTCCGCAACGCCACGGCGACGCCCGACTCGACAGCTGGCAGCACTTCCAGGAGACGTGCGCCCGCCGCTGCCACCCTCCGCAGAACGGCGCTCGACCGAACGCTACGCCACCCGGCATCTCCAGGACCGCATGAGCTCTCCCGCGCGGTCGGCGGTGCGTCTCGACGAGCCCCTCCACCGCCTCGTCCCATACAAGGAGGCCTTCAGTCCCACAGCTCGTCCGCGCCGTCCTCGACCACGTTCGGCGAACAAAGGCCGCCTCATCGACCCCTTCGCTCGGGCCGGTACGAGCCTGCTCGTCGCCGCCGAACGAACCTACGTGCTGTCGGGCTCGACCGGCTGCCTTTCGCCGCCTTCACCGCCGATGCCCTGCCTCGCGCTCCACTGGCCGACTGGACCGATGTCGACCGGCGCTACGCCGGCAGAGTGCAAGCCGCCGCGACGGGCTTTAGACATCGGGTACTTCCCAGACTTCCCTGTCCGCGACTGGGCCTTCATGCCTGCCCCCTCGCCGAACTGACCGCCTCCATCGAGCGATCAACGCCTCCCTAACGGAACACCGAGCGAGACATCGTCCGCCTCGCCCTGCTCTGTTCATCGTCGAGCACTCTCGCAAGCCACCAAAGACGGCACCTCGCTACGACGACGTCCACCCGCCGACGGCCGGCACGGCCGATATCAAGAGCGAAGAACGCCGGGCAGGTCCGAGCGGACTTCAGGGACTTCCTCGACCGCCTGCAGGCCGACGCGAAACAGACAGCCACGCAACATCCCGCCAAACGGGAAGTCGCGCCATCGTCGGCGATCCCGAGAGATTGCCGGACGTCGTAGGATGCCAACGATTCCCAGTTCGACGTGTCGATCTTCTCGCCGCCGTATCCCAACCGCTACGACTACACCGCCAACTACCAGCTCGAACTCGGATTCGGCTTCGTCGACAACCGAACAGAGCTCAAGGCGCTACGGCGGGACCAGCTCCGCTCCCACCTCGAGGCTCCTGGCCGGACGCGCGCACAATGAGAGCCCTGCCCTCGACGAGTTCCTTGCCGCCATGCTCGCCAGAAGAGAGTCGGCGACGAGACCGGACGACCGTTCAGATGGTCGCCGGCTACTTCGAAGACATGAACGCCGTCCTCAGAGAACTTGCAGAAGTTCTAAGTCCAGCGGCGCCGGTAGCGATCATCCTCGGCACACAGGTCTTCTCGGCGAGCAACTTCCGACCGATCTGTTAGTCGCAGAGCTTGCTGAAGCTGAGGGCTACGCACTAAACGAGATCTGGGTAACACGGAAGAAGGGCATTGCCGTCCAACAACGTCTGCGATTTGAGTCGGTCTCGGGCTCCCGGGAGACCATCCTGTTGCTTGACGCGCCGTCTTCCAAGAGCCGAGCCACAAGTCAGGAGCCCTCTGCCCACGAAGGCACGCATCGCAACAGCGGACCACGACCGCCGTTAGATTGCTGATCCGAACGGGGCCAACCTCGGCTCACCTGCCCTCCTGACTGATGCCTAGCGGGACGGTTCGTGCCAAGCAGGCGACTGCCGACAAAGCTGGCGGGGGTCTCGGCGGAGCGACCCAGGGCAGGCGCCGAGCCCGTCCTCCTCGGCCATGCAAATCGCCGACTTCACCTTCGGCGAAGGTGTCCTCAAGCAAGAACCCAGCCGTCACCTTGCCGTCAGAAACGGTGACCAACCAGGGTCGGTCGTCCTCATCGCGGACCTCTCGGATGTCGCCCAGTGGAAGGTAACGTTGGATAGGACGCGCGCCGGTTGTGATGCGGGTGCAGCTGGCACGGTCGATGACCTCCATCAGTTCCTCGGCAGTCGACAGCTTCTGCGTGAACACTATGCGGCCAAGCGGACGTGACGTCAGCCCTAGCTCGTCGTCATCCCGAATGCTCATCGGCACGCGCCAGCGGCTGCAAACGGCCGACGATACGGCTTGTCGTGACCGTGAACACCATGGGCACCTTCCTTGAGCAGGCGTAGCCATCCTCTGACCGGACTACATCAAACAGTACAAGAGGGAGAGCGAGACCAGGGATACCCGCGATGAGGATTAGTCGCCCAAGCAGAGGATCCGAAGGTCCGAGCCTCAACCCACGACCTGTACCTACCCTTTGGCGGCCCCGAATCGGCCTCGCGGGAAGTCGGCTCGCTTCCTTGGAAATGTCAACCCCATTTGGCCCCACCGTGATGGCTTGAAGTGGCCCCACCTGATGGCGCGTTGCAATGACTCCCGACACGGGCGAACGCGGGCGGTGGCGGGCTGATCGGGTGTGCCGGGTTGTCGGTCAGGTCGTGGGCGGCTCCTGTCTCGTTGCGATTGTGGGGGTCTTGCGGGTTTGACGACGGGCGTGGCGTGGTCTCGATTTGTTGGCGGTCCTGCGATCAGTCGACGTCGAAGGGCCACCTCCCGTCGGCGACCGGCGAGGCCGGATCGAAGCGCAGCTGTGCGTCGATGGGGTTGGTGCCGATGAGCTGAGCGATGTCTTCCCAGCTGCACTCGTCGCGTGCGACGGTGACGGTCTCGGGTAGGCAGCGCTCGGCTTGGGCGATGAGACTGGCGAGCAGGTGGATGATGTTCGGGTCGCTCATCCACAGTCCACGACGACGGGCGAGCTCGGTGATGGCGTCGTCGATGATGTCGAAGGTATCGTCATCGACCAGCGGTGCCGGCCAGCGACTGGTGGCGGTCATGATTGGTCCTCGCTCGGCTTGGTGGGCTTCTTGGCTCGAGATGTTCGGAGCCGATAGCTGTCGGTTCCGGTCTCGACGATGTGGGCCTTGAACGTGAGACGATCGACAACCGCGGCGGCGAGGCGCGGGTCGGTAAAGGTCTGACCCCACTCGCTGAACGGGTGGTTGCTGGCCACCGCCACCGATGCTCGTTCCTCGCGTTCGGTCAGGACCTGGAACAACAACTCGGCGCCGCGGGGGTCGACGCTGACATAGCCCAGCTCGTCGACCAGCAGCAGGTCGAATCGTCCGTAACGGCCAACGACCTTGGACAGCACCCGGTCATCGGCCGCTTCGGCGAGCTCGTTGACCAGCTGGGCGCAGGTGACGTAGCGCACCCGCCGTCCGGCCTCGCAGGCGGCCACGCCCATCCCGATGAGCAGATGGCTTTTGCCGGTGCCCGAGTCGCCGATCAACACGACGGGCTCGCCGGCGTCGATCCAGGCCCCCTTGGCCAGCGCGGCGAGGCTGGCCGGGTTGACGCCGGCGGCGGCGGACAGGTCGAAATCCTCCAGCCGTTTCAGACGCGGGAAGCGGGCTTCGAGGAGCCGGCGGGCCCGACGGCGCCCGTCGCGTTCGTCGACCTCGGCGGCGAGGACCTCGGCCAGATAGGCCCGATGGGTGAGCCGTTCCTTGGCCGCAGCGTCGGCCAGGGCCCCGGCTTCGGCCCGCACCGTCGGCAGGTGCAAGGCCCGACAGGCGGCACCGATGGCGGCCTCGGCCGCCGACTCGCTCACGGCCACGGGGGCGCTCATGACCGGGTCCCGGCAGCCAACAGCGCGTCGTAGCCGTCCAGGCGCGGTGCGGGCCGGACGTCACGGGCGCCGGTGCCGATGGGCACCACCGGTGCGGGCGGGCGACGAGCCTCGATGCGGCGGGCCTCGATGGCCACCACCTCGGGGTCGACGCTGCCGATGGCCAACGCCGCGTCCATGGCCTCGATGACCACCGGCGCGGCCAGTCGCCGGTGCAACAACAACACCCCGATCAAGGCCCGGGTGCCGGCCCCGTCGCCCAGCTTGCGGCGGGCCTCGGTCCAGAACCGCTCGTGAGTCTCGCCGAACGCGCCCGCGGCCCGGGCCTGGGCCAATGCCGTCGAGCCGGGCATGGCCCCGGGCTTGCGCACCAGGATCTCCAAGTAGTGGTCCAACACCAGGTCCTCGGTCCCCTTGTGCAGGCTGCGGTCATGGCGGGCCACGACCCGGCCATCGACGACGGCCTCCAGCGACTGGGCACCCAATCGAACGACGATGCGGCGCCGGGCCAGGCGCACCGGGACCGAGTAGAAGCTCTGGCGCACACAGATCCGGCCCTTGGTGTCGACCTTCACGTCGGGCAAGATCGCGGCCGAGTCGAAGGCCACCTCGGGCAGCGGTCGCATCCACGCCAGCTCGGCGCCGGCGGCCACGCCCACCGTGACGGGCCGACGGCCGATGTGACGGTCATCGTCGATCCGGTCACCGGCGGCGATCAGCTCGTTCAGCTCCGCCAGCGAGCCGACACGAGGAACCGGGACGAGGTGACGGCGGCGAAATCTGCCGACCTCGCCCTCGACCCCGCCCTTTTCGTGGCTGCCGTCGATCCCCGGCAGACAATAGAAGCTGTCGATAGCCGTAGTGGGACCGCAGGGCAACGAACCGCTCGTTCTCGAGGCGGTCCCGACCGAAGAGGACCTTGACCACCGCGCGCCTTCAAATTGTCGTACTTCTGTGTCCCGGGGCCGCGTTATGTGGCCCGGCGTCGACCCGCACCACGTGGGCGACAGGCGCGTTCCGGGTGTCGCCGGGCACATAACGATCAGAGCGAGGAGAGCCAGTTGAGCAGGGATTCGTCGGACCGCCAGACGGGGGTGAGTGCGGGGTCCCGCCGAAGTATCGGGCGGTTCGGTGGCGCGCAGGGCTTCCATCTTGGCCTTGGTGTTGATCTCGGCGTAGCGGTTGGTCGTGGTCAGGTCGGCGTGGCCGAGCCAGCCGCGGATCACGTTGACCTCGACGCCGGCTTCGAGGAGGTGGACGGCGGCGGTGTGGCGGAAGATGTGCGGGCTGACCGCTGCGGTCGGTGCGGGGGTCGTCGAGGTGCCCGGCGTGGCGCCGCACGATCTTGTAGATGCCGAAGCGGGTGAGCGGCTGCCCGGTTGCGCGAGCAGAACACCGGCGCGTCGGCCGCTGGTGGTGCGCCTGCCGAGTCGAGCAGCGCGGTCAGCAGCTGGGCGGTCTGCTGCCAGAGCGGGCAGGTCCGCCACTTGTCGCCCTTGCCGTGCAGCCGGACCAGGCGGGTGCTCGCCGAGGTCGAGGTGTCCGGCCCGGAGATCGGCGACCTCCTGGACCCGGGCCCCGGTGTTGTAGAGGAACAGCAGCAGGGCGCGGTCCCGCAGGGCGAGGCGGCCGTTGCGGGGCAGGTGCCGCGAGCAGTGCCTCGATCTCGTCGCGTTCGAGGAAGTGGGTCTCGGCCGGTGCCGCCCGCTTCATGGGGATGGCTGCGACCCGCTGGCAGACGCCGAGCATCTCCGGTTCCCGGCTGGCGATGTAGTCGAACAGGGTGTGCAGGGCGGCGAGCCGCTGGTTGCGGGTGCGGACGTGGTTGCCGCGATCGTGCTTCGAGGTAGCGCAGGAAGCCGAGGACCCGCTCGAAGGTGAGGTCGCTCGAGCGTCGAGCCTGGTGATCTTGGTGCCCTTGTCGCTCGGCGACGAAGCACAGCAGCAGCCGGATGGTGTCGCGGTAGCTGCGCACCGAGGCCGGTCGCAGGCCCTTCACGGTGACCAGGTGGTCGACGAAGAAGGAGTGCATGAGCGGCCCGAGCGGCTGCGGTCCGGTCATGGCGCCGCCTCCGCCCAGGCCGGCTCGGCGAAGGCCTCGAACCGCCGGTTGGCCTCGGCGAGCAGCTCCGGGGTGATCGTCAGGTAGACCGCGGTCGAGGCCGGGTCGACGTGGCCCATGAACGTCGACAGCTGGTAGAGCCGTCGCCGACGGGTCGACGCCTTCCCGATACCAGCGCAGCAGGCAGCCGACGGCGAACGAGTGGCGGAGGCAGTGCAGCCGCGGCGGCGAGACGCCCGTCGGGGACCGGGAGGTCGAGGTCGGTGACCAGGCGGTGGAACGACCTGGCTGGCCGTGCCCGGGTGCACGCAGCGCCGGCCGTCGAAGCTGAACAGCGGCGCGTCGGGCTCGGCAGCCTCGGCTCGGCGCGGCGCTCGACCTGGTCGGCGAGCAGCTCGGCGATGCGCGGCCCGTGCGGGACGAGGCGGCTCTTGCCGAACTTGCCGCCCCGCACGACGAGGAGCTGTCGGCTCGGTGTCGACGTCGCCGAGGCGCAGTCCGCAGGCCTCGCCGGCTCGCAGCCCGAGTCCGTAGCAGAGGGCGAAGATGGCGTGGTAGGTCGGGCCTCGCGCCGGTGGCCCGGGGGTTGTCGGGCAAGGCGGCCGCGGCGTCGAGCAGCCGGCGGGCCTGGGCGGGGTCGAACAGGAACGGGCAGCGCCGGTCCGTGTCCCGGCGTCGGCGGGTCCGTGCAGCGGTGAGGCCTCCAGCAGCTCCTGGGTGACGGCCCAGTCGAGGAAGCAGCCGACGACGCCGAGCGAGGTGGTTGAAGCTGCGCGGCCGCGGCCTGGGCCGGGAGGCGAGGAAGTCGTCGAGCAGCGCGGGCGTGAGCTGGTCGAGCCGGCCGACGCCGTGCTCGTCGGCGAAGCGCGAGCAGCAGCGCGCAGTTCGCCTCCTCGCTGTGGTACTTGCGGCCGAGCGCCCGCTTGTGGGCGAGGAAGCCGCGTCGACGGCGGCAGTGCCAGGCTCGTCGGTCATGCGCAGCACCTGCCTCGCCGTCGCCGAGGGCGACCTCGCGCAGCGCCTCGACGGCGACCTTGGCGTAGATCTCGGTGGAGCGCGGCCGAGCGGTGCCCGACGAAGTCACCGATCGTCTTCAGATCGAAGTCGGCGTCGACGAGGCGCTGCACCGCAGGTGTGGCGCAGCGTGTGCGAGCCCGGGCCGGGGACACGTCGATGCCCGCCTTGAGCAGGTAGTGCCGGGCGCAGCGCGGACACCGCGGCGGCCCCGATCGGCCGGACGCGGAGCCACGGCCCGGAAGAACACGTGACGGTCGGTCGTCTGCGGGCCGGCCGTGCTGGAGGTAGTCGACGATCGCCTCGCCGACCGACGGCGACAGCGGGAACGCGGTCGAGTGGCCGGCCTTGCGCTCGGGGACCGCCAGGCGCTCGCGCTTCCAGTCGATGTCGTCGAGGGTCAGCGCGGCGACCTCCCGGCCGCGCAGGCCGTAGGTGACCAGCAGCAGCAAGATGGCGTAGTCCCGCCTGCCCGCACGGCGGTGCGGCGGTCGACGCCGGCGAGGACCCGGTTCGACCTCCTCCCAGGAGATCGACCGGGGGATGCTCGGAGAGCCGATAGGCCTGCGGCCACTCCGACGGCGTCGCTCAGGTCGCTGGCGAGGACGCCCTTCCCGGTGCGCGTAGCGCAGGAACACCCGCAGCACGCCGCAGCCGCTCCGCACCGTCGCTCTTGGCCAGTCCGGCGCCGGCGCGCTCGGCGACGAAGGCGCTGAGGATCGCCGGCGAGAGCTCCCCGAGCCGGCTCACGCCGATCCGTCGCAGGTAGGCCTCGAAGCGGTCGAGATGGTGGCGGTACGATCAACCGACGCCGGGCGAAGGCCGCGCTCCTCGGCCAGGTAGTCGAAGAACCCCGGGGTGACCTGGCCGCTGGGGCTGCAGGTCCGGATGTGGTGGCAGCAGATCGTCCCGAATCTGTGTCGCGCTTCAGGCGTTGCAAGTCGGCACGCATCTCCGCCGCACCCTGATAGCGCAGCTCACGGTCTTTCTCCAAAGCCTTATTGATAATGTGTTCCAGTTCGGCTGGCACAGCAGGATTCAGTCGCACGGCGGGTACTGGCGCTGTATCCAGGATGGCTCTGAATATCTCCGCCGTACTGCCCGCATGAAATGGGAGCGCGCCGGTCGCCGCCTCGTAGAGCACCACACCGAAAGAGAACAAATCGCTGCGGGCGTCCAGCTCTTTGCCACGAGCCTGCTCCGGTGACATATAGGCAATAGTGCCAAGCGTTGACCCAGGGCTGGTCAGGTGCTGGTCGTCGATGACGGCGGTCATCGTGTTAGCCGATGCGACCCGGCTGGAAGAGCCCGCGGGTGCGACTTTGGCCAACCCGAAATCCAACACCTTGGCGTGCCCGCGCTTGGTAACAAAGATATTGGCCGGCTTGATGTCGCGGTGGACGATACCCTGCGAATGCGCGGCGTCCAACCCATCGGCGATCTCAATGGCAAGCGCGAGCAGAGTTTCGTTTTCTAATGGCCGTCCCGCGATCAGATTCTTAAGTGTCACCCCGTCCAGAAACTCCATGGCAATGAAATACTGCTCGCCGTGTTTGCCGATTTCGTGGATGGTGCAGATATTGGGATGATTTAGAGCAGACGCCGCCCGTGCCTCCCGGCGAAAGCGCTCCAGTGCCTGCGGATCTCGCGACAATTCATCGGGCAGGAATTTGAGGGCGACGGAACGACCTAGCTCGGTGTCCTCAGCCTTATAAACCACTCCCATGCCACCGCCGCCGAGCTTCTCGATAATGCGGTAGTGCGAGATGGTTTGGCCAATCATGCGAATGCATGCTATGGCGGAAATGTAGGCAAGTCAATGAAAAGCGCGGAGTTGATCCGTTCTCAAAGCAGGAGTGGGTGGAAAATTGCGATTACACCAATGATCTCGCCGAAGAAGGAAGCAAGAAACCAATCCTAGCTCGGTCTCGATTCCCGCGGTATTCTCAGCGAGTGACCATTGTGTCGACGTTGCGTGTGTCTGCGAGCACTTCAGCCTGAACGACTATCTCGCGTAGCGGCCCGTACAAAGTTCCAGCTAGGGCCTGGTCTTCGCGCTGTGGCCGAGGGCCACGAGGAAAATGCGCTCTTGCCTTCCGCGTGAGGTGAGAAGAAATTGGGTTACATCATCGTCGAAAAATGTCAGGCCAGTGGCGCCGAGGTGTTGAGCGTAAGCGGCCAGATACAGCCTACCTCCCGAGGATACCGGCTTCGAGTTGCACGGCGCGATAGCCGCGATTGCCAAAGCGTTGCAGAATGGGGCCGAGGTCCGCGAGGAAGAACACATCGACAGCGGCGTCGGCGGGCAGGGCTTGCTGCAATCCCAGGTAGCCGGCCTGAGAACGAAATTCTCCGGGCTTCAGCAGTTCGAGCACCTTGCGGCCGCGATGGAAGACGTAGGCTCCGGGATCGAGACCTTCCACGGCGTTGACGATCAGATAAAGGTGATTGAGTTGCGATCCCAGGGGATCGAGAAGTCCGCCGGAATGCCGCGAGTAGCTGCGGTCCAGCATGGTCGAAAGTTGTGCAAGAGTGATCGGAGTCCGGTCGAACCTGCGGCTCGACCCGCGGCGCAGGATGACTTGCTCGATCGGGTCGCGAGCTATTTCCGCATCGGACAAAGGTTGCAGTTGAGTCACGGCTCCGCTGGGCGGCGGAAAGTTGATCAGAGCAGTGCCTCCGCGCCACGCTGCAACTTCTGCGGGTGAACTCAGCGAAGAGGCGGCATGCATCTCGCGCGTGAGCGGATAGTCAATCTCGTGGTGGGAGAGCGGGACGGTTTCAAGCCCAAGAGGAGAGATCGGTGCCGGAGCTGGAGCTGGCAGCGCATCGATGTAAGCCCAGCGGCACCAGAGAAAACGCGACCTCGCGGCCCGGATCTACATCGAGAAGCCGGTTCACCGTGTCATCGACAAAACCACAAACCACTTTGGCGGGCAGGCCCTGCGCCGTGGCGACAGCCAGCAGGTTGGCCAGCAGCGTGCCGTTGTCCCAGCCGAAATGCCGGTAGGTGCGGTCCTGATACTTCCACGCATTGCGCCAGTAGGTGCAGGTGCAGACGACGGTGAGGGGAGCATGAGCGATGGCGTGTTCCGCGGCGGTGGCCTCGATCAGGACGCCGCGATAGTCTCCGGTGCGAAGCTTGCGGAGGCCGAACTCGGCGGCAGCGAAGTGATAGACGCCGGCCGCGAGGTTAGCGAGTTCGCCGCAAACCAGGTAAAGCTCAACTTCGTACAGCGCTCCGGTGCAGGCGGCGGCACGAAAATAAATCTCCCCACCAGGATATTTTCTGTGCCGGGTGATTCCGGCGGAAAGGTAGAGCAGTTGTGCGATTGCCTCCAGATCAGGCACCGAGTCGGTTTCAGGCATCACTACTTCCGAGATGGCGGACAGGGCAGCGACTCCGGTCTGGCGCACCTCGGCCGGTAGCGGCGTCGGCGGCAGCGTCGGGTAGATCTTGAAGGGAATCGGCTGGTTGTTGAAGTCCAGGAAATGCGGGTTGTTGCGTACGCTGGCGTAGGAGTGCTTGGTGGCATTGTGATACTTGAAAGCGACTTCGGAATTTCGGTTGTCGGACATGCGATGTGAGCTGTGACGAGCATACTTCAACCGCCAGGCCGGGGGCGAGACGCCCCCCGAGACAGCCGGCGGACGCCGGCGCTACGGTGAACCGGGTTGGGTAGCGCCGGCCTCTCGCCGGCTGTCGGGTGGGCGTCTCGCCCACCCAGCTAACGCCGAGTAATACAGGGCCCTTTCTGCCACGACAACGGTTGATGGTATGCTTACTGCGATATGGGCATTCCGAGCCTGCTGCGCAAAATCTTCATGGTGGACCTGCTTCAGGGGTTGAAGGTCACCTTCCTTTATCAGGATCCGAAAGAGATCTATACCGAGCAATATCCGCTGCAACGGCCGCAGGTGGCGGAGCGCTATCGCGGGGCGCCGCGGCTGAATGTGAATCCCGATACCGACGAGACCATGTGCATCGCCTGCGACCTGTGTGCGCTGGCGTGTCCGGAAAATCTGATTGTGGTTTCGAGCGAACGCAACGAGAAAACCCGCCGTAAGGAACTTACCAACTTCACCTACGATCTGAGCCGCTGCATGTTCTGCGGCCTCTGCGAGGACGCGTGTCCTACCGACGCTCTCGAACTGACCCAGGACTTCGAACTGGCCAGCTATACGCGCGACGGTGCCATCTGGAATCGCGAGATGCTGGAAAAGGGTCCGCAGCCGACGCAGTATAAAAGATAGTAAGTTTCAGTCGTCAGTCGACGGTCTTCAGTCGTCAGGAAAACCAACAAAACAACCATTCCTCGTAATGAACTCGGTTTCCGACAGCTGAGAGCCGACAGCTGAAAGCTTGTTCTCGCCGACGACTGAAGACCGACGACTGACGACTGATGTCTAGATTCCCGGCTGCTGCTGCGTCATGCAGTGCATCGCTCCAAATCCCCAGATCAGGTCTCCCGAATAGATGCCCACGACTTCGCGTTCCGGAAACAGGTCGGCCAGAATGTCCAGCGCGAAGCGGTCGTTGGGGTCGTTGAAGACTGGTACCAGACTATGCCATTGGCCACGTAAAAATTAGCGTAACTGGCAGGGAGTCGGCGTCCTTCGAAAACTACGGGGCCGGGCATGGGGAGTTCAATGATTCCCAGGGATTTGCCGTCCTGATCGGTGGCGCTTCGCAGGCGCCGGATATTTTCGCGTAAGCGGCTCATAGTTGGGATCGTCGGGATCGGACTCGACTGCGGTGACCACGGTGTCGGGAGAGACGAAGCGCGTGATGTCATCGACGTGGCCGTGAGTGTCGTCGCCGGCAATGCCCGAGCTCAGCCAGATCACATTCGTAACTCCCAGATAATCCGCAGAATAATTTTTCGTAATCGGCGCGGGACATGCCCGGATTGCGTTGCTGGGTCTTACTCAGCAGGCATTCTTCGGTGGTCATCAGCGTGCCGCGTCCGTTGACGTCAATCGAACCGCCCTCGAGCACCACTCGCGCTTTGCCGTGAAGCGGGCGGATTTCCCTGGCGTGGGCGGCTTTGGCCATGCGGCTGCCGATTTTTTCGTCGTACTGGTAATTGGAGTATTTGGCCCAGGCGTTGAAGCGCCATGTAATCGCAGAAAGCGAAGGCTTAAATTTCGACCGCGCAGGCGAGTCGCCCGCGTCCATACGTGAGTCGACGACAAAAGTGCAGCCCGAGTCGCGCGTCCAGACGCGGTTTGTCGGCCAGCGGTGGAAGCTGACGTTCTTGCTGAGGGCAGCCGCCTTGCTTAGAACCTTGCGAGCCTGTTTTTCCGAGGCTGCGCTGTTGACGATCAGGTCGACCCGCTCTTGCCGGCCCAGGTGGCGAATGATTTCAGCATAGACCCAAGGGATCGGTTCGAACTTTCCCGGCCAGTCGCCGCGGTAATGCGGCCAGGCGAGCCAGGTGGAAGCATGGGGCTCCCATTCGGCGGGCATTCGATGTCTATTCATTTCCTTGGATGAAGGCAAGGTCACAGTCTTAATAGGTCCGGTTGGTGGCCGAAGGCCTGCGAGCTTCGCTCGCCCCGGGCGGTCGAAGACCCGTCCCCACACGATTCTTGCTGGGCTTCAATCGATCAGCCTGTTGGTGATCTGACCATAGCTGTCGATGCGGCGGTCGCGCAGAAACGGCCAGTTGCGGCGAACGTCTTCCACCGTGCTGCAAATCGACTTCGGCTACCAGAATTTCTTCTTTGTCATGCGAGGCTTCGGCGATGCACCCGGCCGAAGGGGTCGCACAGGAAAGAGCCGCCCCAGAATTCCAGGCCGTCTCCGGGCACGGCGTTGCCGCGCACGTCGCCGGTTTCGTGTCCCACACGGTTCACCACAGCCACGTACACGCCGTTGGCAATGGCGTGGGCGCGTTGAATGGTGCGCCAGGCGTCGTGCTGCGACTGGCCAAACTCGGCTTTCTCGGACGGATGCCAGCCAATGGCGGTCGGATAGAAAAGTATCTGTGCGCCCTGCAGTGCAGTCAGGCGCGCGCCTTCCGGATACCACTGGTCCCAGCAAACCAGCGTGCCCACGCGACCGACCCCGGTGTCGAAGGCCCGGTAGCCGAGATCACCAGGCGTGAAGTAGTACTTCTCGTAGTAAAGCGGGTCGTCGGGAATGTGCATCTTGCGATATAGACCGCGCAGGGAACCGTCCGCGTCAAAGATCGCGGCCGTGTTGTGATACACGCCCGGGGCGCGCTTCTCGAACAGCGATGCGATGAGGACGATTCGAAGCTGCTTCGCCAGCGCTGAAAGTCGGGCGGTAACCATGCCGGGAATGGGTTGGGCAAGATCGAACAAGTTGGGGTCCTGGCGCTGGCAGAAATACTGCGTCTGAAAGAGCTCCGGCAGGCAGACAATCTGGGCGCCGTGGCGCGGCAGCCTCGTGGACCTTGTCGATGGCCCGTTGCAGATTTTTTTCAGGATCGGGCGTCGTCGACATCTGCACCAGTCCGACCTGGAATTTTTGTGGTGGCAATGAACAGCCCTCCGTCAAAAGACGAAATTCAGGATAACAGTTTCCGCTTTTCCGTTCTCGCGGTTCAGATGCTGCGATACAACCGCAAAATCTATGAACCACGAAGGGCACGAAGTTTCACGAAGGCTTGAGTCTCCAAGGTTTCCTTCGTGTACCTTCGTGTCCTTGGTAGTTAACGGTATCGGAAACTGACCAACTACCAGTCACTGTAGCAATAGCTTGCGGGCTTCTAGTAAAGTAGTGCTTCGCAACGGGGGGTGCAAATTGAAACCTGATAACCATGACGGCGCGGGAGTGGAGCGCCACCTGCACGATCCGGTTGAAGACAAGTTGATTCCGCTGGAGCCACTGGATCTCAAGAAGGTGCATTCGATCGACGACCTGCTGCGGGCCATGGCCAAGACTGCGTTTACCGGCCGGCAGCTGGGCGAAGCCGTCGACGTGCTGGAAGCCATGGCGCGGGACAAGGACTGTTTCGTGGTAATGACCCTGGCTGGAGCCATGACCGTGGCCAAGCAGGGCTTGATCGTCGCCGAATTGATCGATCGGGGCATCGTCAACGCGATTGTCTCGACCGGTGCGTTAATGGCGCACGGACTGGTCGAGGCCACCGGGCGTGCTCACTTCCGTTACAACCCTGACGTTCCCGACGAGGAGCTTTACGAGCAGGGGTACAACCGCGTGTATGACACGCTGGAGCCGGAACGGAATCTGGACGACGTTGAGAAAGTAATGTTTGAAGTGCTGGAACAGTGGGATCCCAGCGAAATACTCTGTTCCTACAAGCTCAACCATGCCATCGGCGAACACCTCGCCGGACACGCCAAGGGACAGCGGGGAATTTTGAAATCTGCGTTCGAGAAGGGCGTGCCGGTCTTTGTGCCGGCCTTCACCGATTCGGAATTGGGATTGGACGTTGCCCTTTCGAATCGCATGCGGGAAGCGGCGGGCAGGCACAAGCTCCGCTTCGATCCCTTCGAAGACCTGGAACATTTCGCCTCCACCCTGTTACGCCAGAAGCGCCTGGGAATATTCACCATCGGGGGAGGCGTGCCGCGAAACTGGTCGCAGCAGTTTGGGCCGTTCATCGAGTTGCGCCACCGGCGGATGGGAGAGAACGTCCCCCTTAAGCGCTATCACTATGGTTTACGGATTTGTCCAGAGCCGGTGTATTGGGGCGGATTGTCAGGGAGTCCTTATAGTGAAGCGATCTCGTGGGGAAAGTTCGTTCCGCCGTCCGAGGGCGGAAAATTCGGCGAGGTATTTTTGGATGCGACCGTCGGCTTGCCTTTAATCGTCGCGGCCGTGCTGGAGCGGCTAGGGAAGAATGGCGTGAATCACAAGAGTAAGAAAGAAAAAGCACTGGCAGGAAAATAACAATGTAGGCGCGGGCATCCACGCTCGTGCATCGGCCAGCACAAGAGCGGAGCCAGCACGAGCGGGACGCCCGCGCCTAATTGTTTAGTCGAAGATCAGGACTGCCGACGCGATTACCGTGGTCCACAGGCCGCGCTTGTCGCCCACCGCGGATTGGGTCACATTGGCGGTGCGGACGATTTTGTTGGAGATGCGATAGATCTCTTTTTTCTCGTCCCAGGACCGGTCGGGGTCGAACTCGACGTTCAGAGTAGTGGCCAGCATTTCCGCGGCGAGTTCTTCGGCGTAGTCACCGGCGGCGTCTTCGGTTTCACCGAAAGAGTGATGCTCGCTCAGATAGCCATAAGTATTGCGATCGGCGGGTATGGCCACGCCAATACTGGACGCCAGTAAGCGGTGCGGTTCGTGCGTGGAATTTTCAGCGACCACGGAAAAAACTACTTCGCCCGGACTCAAATACTTCAAGCCCTGCGAACGCGGCACCAGTTTGCATTGTGGCGGAAAAATCGAGGAGACTCGAACCAGATTCTGAGCGGCGATGCCCGCGTCCCGCAAGGCCAGCTCAAACGAAGTAAGGCGTTCGCGATGTTTGCCGACCCCCTTGGTGAAGAAAATCTTCTTGGGGACCATGTCTTTAGACAATTCGAGTATCCTCCCGTGGTACTGGGCTAAATTCGCTAAAACATAACATAGGCGGTCGCGGCGACAATATGAAAATCATGAAAAAACTGCACCGGTGTCTAGCTGAGTACCTTCCGCGGTGCAGTTCGCCGGCTACTTCGCTTTCGCGACCGAGCTGACAACTATGGTGTCCCCATTGGCCTGGCCGACAACCTTGGCCTGCTCATCTGCCAGCTTGTCGAGTTGATCGAGCACCGCCTTGTCGCTGGTGTCGAGGGCATATACTTTGTCGCTGGCGACCAGCGCGTATCTCGAGCCCTTGCGGATGCAGGCGTGGACACATTCCGAGGCGGAGCCGGCCATCATATGGTTGGCTCCGCACATGGCATCACTGACCTTGCCAGTAAAGGTCTGGGGTTTGTCGGCGGCGAAGGCGGCGGGGGCGAGGCTCGCTCCCAGGAGCAGAGTCAACAGAAAGGTCGTGGATTTCGGTGAGGCAGATCTCATCGGAAAGGTCTCCTTGTGACGACATGTTGTGCGCCTGTGGTTTAGATGCTGTGAAGAAAAAGATGCTCTGAAATTATTACCGAATTATCGCCGGGCCCGGCGCTCAACGCTTAACTTCGAAGTGGAGCGAAACGTCCACGGTCTTGTCTTGATCCTCCATCGATTCGTGGACGACAATCTCCCACTGGTCTCCGCCGCCGAGCAGTCCCGGGGCGGCGTCCACGAACCGCTGGGGGTATCCGGAGTCGTAGGTGTCGCCCTCGTGCAGTTTCCATGCGGCCCCCATGCGTTCTGTGGCTTTGCTGTCCAAGCCGCGAATCTCCAGGTCTCCCATTTTGTAGATACTGCCCTCATCAAACTGGAAGACGTATTTGACCGTGGAGTCGGCGTCGTTCATTTCGGGAGTGGCCTGGATCCGGGCGGCCATGTAGCCGCGGGTGCCGTAGAGCTTCTTCATGGCTTCGACGTCGCTGGCAGCCTCTACGGCATTGGCTGGCTGGCCTGGTTGGAGGTGAATGAGGCCGCGGAGCTGTTCAACCGGAAAGACCTTGTAGCCGGACAGCACCAGTTCACCGAGCTTGTACTGGCGGCCAGGAGTGACGGGAAAGGCGAGATCCACCTGAGTTTCCTGCGGGTTGTCCTCCACAACTTTGGGCTGGGCGTCCGAAAAGGATGCCTTCAAATAGCCTCGTTTGAGATATACAGGGAGGAAATCCTTATCTACCTCGAGCCGAATTCGAGTGCGCTGGTAGTCCTGCCCGGACAACTTCCGTGCGACGTTTTTCAAATCATCCAATTCCGCCTCTCCAGCTCCGGGAAACTCGATCTGCCGGATGTGAATAGCCTGGCCGGTGATGACGTATTCATATCCGTCGACGGGGCCGTCCTGGGGTCCGGTGCGCAGGTAATCAGCGCGCCCTTGCAGGTGACGTTCGATGGCCAGCGCCTGTAAGGCGTCGGAGAGCTGGTCAGCGAGATCTCCGGTGACTGGCAGCTGGCCCTGGAAAAGGGGCACGATCGTACGGAGCTTTTCCAGTAGCTCCTGCTCAGGAAGCCAGACGAAGTTCTCAAAGCGAACCGGAACGAACTGGTTGCTGTCGGTGACCTGCAAGTCGAGCTTGATTCCCTCCGCGGAAAACTGAAAGCTGTAGGCAACGTTACTGAAAGCCCCGGTTTCGCCCAGATGCTGGCTCACGAGTTTGAAATCGTCCTCGCTGACCGTCTGTCCCAGTCGCAGTCCGGTGGCGGCGATGACTTGGTCGGGAGTGTAGCGGGTCGAACCAGTTTCTTTGAAGGAGATTAACCGCGATGGGGAAGATGCAGCCGGTCTGGCAGGCTTACGGGCTTGGCCGAAGAGGAGGGAAGTGCAACCGACCAGCAGGGCTAAATGGACGAATCTCACTGCCGGGATTCTAACGCAATATCGACCAAGGATACTTACGGGCAGGTGTCCCACCTGCCCGGCGGAGCGAAGCTCCGCCGGAGCAGCACTTGGCACTTGGCACTTGGCACTTAGCACAAGCCCAGAAAGCCTAGTGTTTTTGGAGGGATAAAGAAGGCCAGTGTTTGGTAGAGCAGCTGAGGCAGGTTTAGCCAATTGCTAATTGCCAATTGCCAATTGCTCCTTCCATCCCTACCTAATGCTTTGCAACGACCGGCTCCACGCTCTTGATTTTTACGGTCGTCTCGATGAAGGCAAGCGCGGCGCGGCTCAGCGCCTTGTCCTTGCGGAAGACCAATGCCAGATCCCGCCGGATGGGAGCTTCCGCCATGGGAATCGCAACTAGCACTTTGGCTTGCACGTCTTCCTGCACGTTGGAGCGGGCGATGAAGCCCACACCCACGTCGGCGGCGATAAAACGTTTGAGCAGTTCGCTGGAGTCGAGTTCCATGGCGTATTGAGGCTTCAGTTTGTTTTCGTGGAAGAGTTCTTCCAGAGCGTCCCGGGTGTGACCGGCTTTGGGCATGACCAGGGGAAATTTCGCCACTTCGGAGATGGGAGCAGACTTCAGTTTGGCCAGGGGGTGGTGAGGCGGGGCGATGAGCACCAGTTCGTCGCGATGGATGAGCACCACGGTCAGACGGGAATCGGTAACCGGCATGGACATGAATCCGAAGTCGACGGAATTGTCGATAACCGATTCAAGGATCTTGTTGTAGTCGGCGCGTGTGATGTTGACCGCAACATCGGGGTATTGCTTCTTGAACTCAGCGAAGACTTCGGGAAGGATGTGCAGGCAAGTGCCTTCATTGGCGCCGACGATGATCTCGCCGCGAGGAACGCGTTCGGTTTCGGCAATGGCCGTCAGCACCGCCTTGCGGGCTTCGAGGATTTCTTCAGCATATTTCTGGAACAGTTTGCCGGAGGCCGTGATCGAGACCTTTCCGCCAGACCGGTCCAGCAGCTTCGCGCCGACCTCCTCTTCCAGGGCGCGAATCTGCGAGGAGATCGCCGGCTGAGTGCGAAAACGCTTCTCAGCGGCCCGCGAGAAGGAGCTGTGGCGTGCCACCTGGAGAAACGTCTCTAGTTGTTCAAAATCCATAAGTTAGCACTTGGCTATTGGCATTTAGCAACTGGCCAACCCGTCCGTAGTCGGTTGGCTTCACTGGGCAGTGGAAGCTACCAATTGCTAATTGCCAGGTGCTAAGTGCATTCGCCACCCGCCAACGGTCTGAAACCAAGCCAACCGGCATAAAGCTTGGTTATCCGGGCCATAAAAACAATAGATTTCCTTGCACAGGCGGCGCGGCATTACACTCGCGTCCGACCTCGACAATGCGAAAGATTGTAGCAGGCACGCTCCATCCCCCTAAATCCCGTCCCCGGCCGGAGGACTACAAAGGAGTAATCCATGGCTGACCCGAAGACCGTCCTGGAATTTGTAAAGAAGAATGGAGTGAAGATACTCGACCTCCGCTTCACCGACTTGCCGGGATTGCAGCACCACGTCTCCTACCCCATCGACCAGTTGAGCGAGGCATCATTCGACGAAGGCTTTGGCATGGACGGCTCCTCCATTCGCGGCTGGGCGGCGATTCATGAGAGCGACATGCTGCTCATTCCTGACCCCGGCACCTACATTCTTGATCCTTTCACCGAGATTCCGACGCTGGTCATGGTCTGCGACGTGGTGGACCCGGTCACCAAGCAGCGGTACGACCGCGACCCGCGCTACATTGCCAAGAAGGCAGAGATGTATCTGGGTTCGACCGGGCTGGCGGATACGGCGTACTTCGGCGCCGAAGCCGAGTTTTTTATCTTCGACAACGTGCGCTTTGACCAACGCGAGCAGCACGGTTTTTATTTCATCGACGCGGAAGAAGGCCGCTGGAACTCCGGCCGGGTAGAGAACAATCAGGGCTACCGTCCGCGGTACAAGGAAGGCTACTTCCCGGTGCCTCCCACCGACCACTACCAGGACCTGCGCAGCGAAATGGTCATGACCATGCAGAATTGCGGCCTGGAGGTGGAATGCCACCACCACGAAGTGGCGACCGGAGGCCAGACCGAGATTGACCTCAAGTTCGATTCGCTGGTGCGCTCGGCTGACCACATGATGCTCTACAAGTACATCGTGAAGAATGTGGCCAACCAGTATGGCAAGACAGTCACTTTCATGCCCAAGCCCATATATGGCGACAACGGCAGCGGCATGCACACTCACCAGTCATTGTGGAAGGGCGGGAAACCCCTGTTTGCCGGCGACGGCTATGCCGGCATCTCGCAACTGGCGCTCTGGTACATCGGAGGACTGATCAAACACGGCCCGGCGCTTGCCGCAATCATCGCGCCCACCACCAACTCCTACAAACGGCTGGTGCCTGGCTTCGAAGCGCCGGTCAACCTGGCCTATTCGCGGCGAAACCGCTCGGCGGCCTGCCGCATACCCATGTATTCCGCATCTCCGAAGGCCAAACGGGTCGAATTTCGGCCGCCCGATCCCAGTTGCAATCCCTACATGGCTTTCGCCGCCATGATGATGGCAGGACTGGACGGCGTGGAAAACAAGATGGACCCCGGCCAGCCCTTAGATAAGGACATATATGACCTGGGGCCAGAAGAACTGGCCAAGGTGCCCTCGATGCCAGGATCACTCGAAGATGCTCTCGATGCCCTGGAGAGAGATCACACTTTCCTGCTCAAGGGCGACGTCTTCACCGAAGAGCTGCTCAGCACCTACATGGAGTACAAGCGAACCAAGGAAGTCGACGCGGTAAGGCTGCGGCCGCACCCCTTCGAGTTTGCCCTGTATTACGACATTTAAGGTCTCACAATAGCCACCCTGTCATCCCGACCGAAGCGAGCGCCAGCGAGCGCAGTGGACGGACCTTGTGTCCCGGCGGTCAGCACGATTCGAAATCTGTTTGCGACCGCTGCGGTATCAAGCTTTCTTGCGCTTCCTGGGCCGATTGATTCGTAGCACATCGGCAAACACGAGGTCCCTCCACTTCGCTCGCTGGCGCTCGCTCCGGTCGGGATGACAAAACGTTGGAGATGGTGAGAAGCAGAAGAAAAGGCCCGGCGAGAAGCCGGGCCTTATGTACCGATTGGATGTTTAAACCGGGCTGCTGACCGCAGCTCGATCAGTTCGCGCCGGAATTCGCTCGGCGCCCATGGGACGAATCATTTTGACTTCCTTGGCTTCAGGCAGGCCAAGGATGATTGCTCCTAGTGTCGAGTTCGACTTCTCGAGCACCATGAGGAGGTATTTTTGGGCTACGGCGCGATCGGAAGGATGGATCAGGTTCCACCAACGGCGAATGGACTCCTGAACCTCGATTGTGGTTTTGTCGCCTTCGACCATCGCGTCAACCAGCTTGTACACCTTGCTCTTGACCGCTTGGTAGGAGATAGAGACCTCCTGTGGCATTTTTCCACCCCCGGTGCAATGTTGCATTGCAATAAGCGGGCCAAACGTATCCCTAAGTTAATTCTGGACTTAGCTCGACATCAATTCTAGTTGTGGGAGGAATAGAAAAATTTGATATGGATTTCCGTAGACCAAGCCAAACAAGCCATGATCGTTGCACTCCCGAAAGAACCTAGCCTACTTCTGGTTCAATTGCTTTTCGATGGCGGAGACCACTTCCTTGGAATCGGGCGTCACAGCAGATTCAAAACGTTGTACCACTCGTCCGTCCCGGTCGACCAGGAACTTGGTGAAGTTCCATTTGATCTCGCCGGCGATTGAGGGATCGGTCTGCTTGGTCAAATACTGGTAGAGCGGAGTCTGGTCGTCGCCTTTGACTGAGACCTTGCTGTAAAGCGGAAACGTCACATTGTACTTACGGGAACAGAAAGTCTTGATCTCCTCATTAGATCCAGGCTCTTGTGCCCCAAAATTATTAGCGGGGAAGCCGACGATGACGAAACCCTGGTCTTTATATTTTTCGTACAAAGCCTCCAGCGCGCTGTATTGCGGGGTGTAGCCGCAGCGACTGGCTACATTGACCAGCAGAACCACCTTGCCCTTGAAATCCGCCAGCGGCATGGGCTTGCCATCGATCGACGGCAAGGTGAAGTCGTAAATGTTGGACGCAGCGAACGCAGATCCGGCCATGATCATCACCAGCCCCAGTGCAATAAATGTGCGGACACTCCGAGTGCGCACAGCTTTCATTGGATCTCCTTGGCGCTGCTGAAAAGTCCGAACCGATTGATCGGAGAATACCGGAGAGCGGCATGGAAGCGCAACTGATGAGCCACCAGGGGCGCAGTTACTCGAGGGAATCCTCCGCTCATCCCTTGCAGTTTCGGTTGACCACCCGGGGTACAATGTGGCGCCCGCGTAAGGGGACTGCTCTACAACTGACCGGCGACGCGACGCATCAAGCGCCGCGCCGGCCCGCCCAGGCAGAAGGTCCGCGTCTGCGTGGCAGATAAACCGGGGCGAAGACTCCGGGAACCACCAGTCACATCGGCGGCCCGGCCTCGATTGTCATCAAGTGCACTTAAATTTCTTGCGGAGGCCTCATGAAGAGGGCGCTGCTGTGGATGGTTCTATGTCTGGCGATGTCTGCTGTGATATCAGCACAGGAAACTCCGGCCAATAAGGGCGCCACTCCCGCGGCCTCCGACCGGCTGTTCTTCCCGCACGACATGTTCTGGGGGTACGGACAGGTTGATCTGGCGCCTCCGCACAACGAAATTGATCCCAATTTGTGCCGGGCGGATGCGGGGATTTCAGGAGGAGTGAACGATCCCTGTAATGCCTTCGCCCGCTACATGATTTCCGGATATGTCGAAATCAGACCCTTCGGACGGACGCAACTGCGCCGATTTTTCCTTTTCGGAGAACCTAAATTCCTGTTCGGCAAGAACCTTCCCCAAACGCTTTATACCTGGTCGCCTGACGCCATCGGCGTGGAGCGCAGCTGGGGCGCGGGAATCTATCTGGGGAAGGGATTCGAAATGCGCGTGACCCAGCACTTTCTGTTCAGCCGGTTTGGCGCCCGGGATCGCAACCTCGGTCCCGCCGACCTCGGTCCTAACGGCCCCTGGGGACGCTACAACATGATCGGGGTGCGAAAGTATTTCGGCCAGAGAAGATATTGAGGCGTCAGCCTGACCACAGGCGTCGTTAGTGGCATATGAATACTCATCAACAATTGTCATTCCGAAGCGCGGCCGTATCGCGCGAGGAATCTGCTGTTTTTGCTAGCGGAAGCAGATTCCTCGGCGATGAATCGGCTTGTTGCGGGAGACGGAATGAAAGCTACACGAACGCATTCGCCAGGCTGCACCGCTCCTTAATGCGCCCGACTGTTCCCGCGTGGTCATTTCCGATATGCTGAGAGCCCGAGCCGCGAGCCTTGCTTCCTCCGAAACTGCCAAATCAGCCGATCCGGCCGGGTACTCCGGGCGAGAATAGTCGAGCATCGCTCGACCCGGACGGGTCGAAGACCCGTCCCCACACAGGTGCCTTTACTACCGACATACCGTTTCGTGATCCTGAAAGCGCCAAACTGAACCTGGAGCGCGCCAGTGCTCGATTGTCACCTGCCCTGGCCTCGGCTTTGCCGGGTTTGCTGGCTGATGCTCCCGACCCGGATTGCGCACTTCTCCTGTTTGAGCGCTTAGTCATCGAATCCGACGAAGTGGTGCGGCTGCTCGATCGGCACAACTTTCTGGCGCACTATGCGGTCGTGGTTTTCGGCCACAGCCGGTTCTTAGGGGAAACCCTGATCCAGAACCCCGACCTGCTTCAATCCTTTCTCCGCGAGAAGAACCTCGATCGCAGCTTTTCCCAAGAAGAGTTTCACGAGAGTCTGGCGCGCTTCCGGGCGCGTTCTTTCGAATCCGATGTTTCGCTCACGCTGGCGCGGTTTAGACGGCGTGAGTACGTTCGCGTCATGCTGCGCGACGTGCTCAAGATCGCGCCCCTGGCCGAGACCACCGCGGAAATTTCGGCCCTGGCCGACGTCCTCATCGAGGAAGCCCTGCGCGAGGCGGACAGTAAACTGCAGCATCGCTACGGCACGCCGCAGCATCTTGACGCGCTCGGCCGTCTGGTAGACACGCCCTTTGCGGTCCTGGCGCTGGGCAAGCTGGGCGGCAACGAACTGAACTACAGCTCCGACGTTGATTTGATGTACATCTACGGAGACGGCGAGGAGCCCGCCAAGACGCCGGTGTCCAACCGCGAATATTTCATCCGGCTGGCCCAGCAAACCACGGAAATACTCTCCCAGGTCACGCGGGAAGGGCCGGTGTTCCGCATCGACTTGCGCTTGCGGCCGCAAGGCGGTGAGGGCGAGCTCGCGATCCGCCTGTCGCAGGCGTTGACTTACTATGCCGAGGCCGCGCACGACTGGGAGCGCCAGGCGCTGATCAAGGTAAAACATACGGCTGGGGACGCGGCTTTGGCGCGCGAGTTCATCCGCGCGGTGCAGCCCCACGTCTACACCGGGAAGGTGAATTTTGCCGCCATCAAGACGGCACTGGTGGCGCGGGAGAAGATGCAGAAGCGGCGCCCCTTGGCGAGGTCGCTGCAGCCGTCCGAGGAAGCCGTCAACGTCAAGATCGATCGCGGAGGAATCCGCGATATCGAATTCCTGGTGCAGTGCCTGCAACGCGTGTACGGAGGCGGAGAGCCCTGGTTGCGATCGGGAGGAACCCTTTTTTCACTTCAAAAGCTACACGACAAGGGCCACATCAGCGGCAAGGAATTTCATGACCTGACCAGCGCCTACGAATTCCTGCGCCATCTGGAGCACCGCTTGCAATTGCGGGAGGGACAACAGACCCATCGCTTGCCGGCCTCCGCCGCTGACACCCTGATTCTGGGCCGCGCGATGGAGGGATACGCTCCGGGGGAAACCGCGGCGGCAATCTGGCGCCCGATCTTGTGTCCATGGTGCGCCGGCGAATGGCTGCAGTCGCGGAAATCTACCAGCGGATTATCTACCAGCAGCAGACCCGGGGCCGGCAGCAATCCCAGGACGCAGAGTTCAAACTGCTGGGCGCTTTGGAGCCGGTCACACCCGATCAGTCCAGCCAGCTAATGCTGGAACGGCTGGCGAGCGATGCGCCGGGGCTGTACGAAATCGCGAGCCGTCGCGATTTAAATCCCCAGACCCGAAAGAATTTTCACCGGTTTTTGTCCTCAGCTTTCACCAGTTCTCGGCGTTATGCGGCGGTACTACAGCACCAGATAGAAGCGGTTCGCGCCCTCGCGCTGTTCGAGGCCAGCGACTACCTCACAGAAATCCTGATTCGTCATCCTGAGGAAATTGCCACCCTCGCCGAAGCCGAGGAAGCGCGCGCCCGCATAGGCCGCGGATATTTGTTCGAAACCCCCGCTGTTGAAAAATCGTTGGGACTTCCACGATCAGTTCGAGATCCGGTGTTCGCTTACCTGGCGGGCTCGACTGCTCCCCATGCGGAGAAACTGGCGTTGCTGCGGCAGCACTTCCGGCACCGTGCTTTCGCTGCAGGAGCCAGGGACATTATCGAGATGCGCGATGTCTACAAGTCTTTTGGTGAGATTACGGCAGCGGCGGAGGATGTGATCTCGGCTGCGTTCTCCATAGCCGGCGCACCGGAGGGGTTGGTGGTACTGGCGGTAGGCCGCCTGGGCAACGGTGAGTTTGACTTGTTGTCCGATGCGGACGTGTTGTTTGTGTGCTCGGAAGAAGGCGACCGCATCGCGCTGACCCGGTGTGCTGAGCAGATGATGCATGCGCTGTCCGCTTATACCAGGGAAGGAACGGTCTTTCCGGTTGACGCTCGCCTGCGGCCCCGAGGCGGCGAAGGGGAGTTGCTCATCACTCCCACTCAATTGGCTGACTACTTCGAACACGAGGCGCAGGCATGGGAAGCGCTGACCTACACCAAGCTGCGCTTCCTGGCGGGCTCTCAAACTCTGGGCGAGCGTGCCTTGGCGGGGTTGCAGAGGTTGTTTGAGAGGTTTGCCGCGGACCCTGGCTTTCCTCAGGCCGCACGGGAAATGAGAGCCAAGCTGGAAGCCGCCGAGATGCCGGGAAACAGCTTCAAGTACTCTCCGGGCGCGATCTATGACATCGATTTCATCACCAGCTTCCTGCTGGTAAAACACGCTGTGCCAGACAAGCAAGGCAGCTTGCGCGACCGGCTATGGCGGTGTGTCTCCGCCGGATTGCTCACCAAAAGTGACGCGGCCTCACTCGATCACGCCGCCGAATTGCTGCGCACGGTCGAGCACTTTTCGCGCCTCGTGGTAGGGCGAGCCGGAAAATGGCTTCCCGCGACCGAACATGGGCGCCAGGTCGCGCAAGAGTTGGTAGAACAGGTTCTGGGACAGGAGTTTCCCGAGGGGCTGGAGGCTGAGTTGACCCGCACCTTCAGGAAGGTTCGGGAAATCTACGACCGGGTATTTCAAGATAGTGGGAAGTAGCGTGATTTGCCTATCATCTCGCCCGACAGACCTATTTGTCATTCCGAGCCGGCTCTGCCGGCGAGGAATCTGCTGTTGCCAGCGGACAGCAGATTCCTCGCGCGGTACTGCCGCGCTGCGGAATGAAAACATTCTTGGTAGTGAGAGTTTTTTCAGTAGTAAGAACTGAGTTGCGAGCCGTCTTGTAATACAAGCCCAATTACACCAACAGCTAATTCCGGTGCAAGGTGTAAGCGGGGACCGGTGCGGGTCGCCGGCTTCGCTGGATCAGCCAGATAATCAGCGCGATTATTCCGCCGAGCAAGGCAAAGGGCAACAGGAAGATCAGAAAAACCCACCCGCCTCCGCCCAGCGAGGTCACGTCTCCGCCCACGGTCGCCTGGGGGTCGCGGCGCACAGACCCTGCAATCGCGGTCACATCGCCTCCTACTTGGGCGCTGTTTTCCACATGGGCATTGCCCCGAATCGTAGTGAGGTCTCCCCCGATGGCTGCACCGGACTCAGCAATGATGTTCCCATTGATGGTCGTGACATCGCCGGCAACCTGGCCGCGAACATAGACTGAGCAGTTGATGCAGGTGACATCTCCGACTTTGTCGTCAGGCTGGATCTGGATGTTATGGCTGAACTGGAAACGGTCGGCGTTAGCCCCGGCCGCCAGCATGGTGGATGGTGCCAGAAAGATCATCAGCAGACAGCATGCATGAAGAGAAAAGAACCGGGACATGGAGGGTCTCCTGCTTCAGTGACAGCGCTGCCGATAGTATAAGCCTATTAGGAAACAGTTTGTCAGCGACGCACGATGGTCCCGTCATTGCGCCGGGTGCTTCGTCTTTAGCGAATAGTTACTGATGACACCGAAGCCGGTGACGGAGATGTGGACGATTGAAATCCAGCGTTCGAGTTTGTGGTGTCCTGCGCGATGCATCCAGTAGGACAGCCCCACGGAGGCGGCCGTCCCAGCTGCTTCCAGGCCGGCAAAACCTGCTGAGTTATTGACCACATCGTCCGGTATAAGCACTTCTTCTCTGCCGCGAGCCTGGAAGTTGCGAGTGGACGCATAGTCCAAGCCACGGAAGACAGCGACCCCGGAGAACAAGAGAATATTGGTCCGGTCCCAGAAGGCATGTGGCGGCGGAAGCGGCTGGGCCGGAGGGACTTGCGGTTTAGAAACCGTTGGAGCCTGTGGCAGCGTCGAAACGGCGCCCGTGGTCTCTGACTGCTGGGCCGCGCACGAGCCTACTAGAAAACAAGTGGTTACAACGAGGATAAAAATGCGGGACGAGCCGCAGCGCATCTTCACATTGTAGGGTCGATTCGGCGGCCTTTTCCCGTTTAAAGAGTTTGGCGGTTGCTTCATCGGGTTCAAGGATGTGCCAACCGGCTTCTACCCTTTATAATTGTTGGTTTTACCCGCGAAAGTTTCGATGTACGGGAGGGCATGTAATGGCGGATTCATATAACGGTTTGCCGGTACCGGCAAATGGCGCTCACATCACCTACAGTAACGGACGTTATCAGGTTCCTGACAATCCGATCATTCCTTTTATCGAAGGCGACGGCACCGGCCGCGACATCTGGAGAGCCTCCGTCCGGGTGTTCGATGCCGCGGTCGAAAAAGCCTACAAGGGCAAGCGCCGGGTGGCCTGGTACGAGATATTTGCGGGCGAGAAAGCCATGTCGAAGTTCAATACCTGGCTCCCCGATGACACGGTGAATGCGATCCGCGAATTCCGCGTTGCCATCAAAGGACCGCTGACCACACCTGTAGGCGGCGGTATACGTTCTTTGAATGTGGCGCTGCGACAGATTCTGGATTTGTATTGCTGTGTACGGCCGGTCAAATACTACAAAGGAGTGCCATCGCCGGTGAAACATCCCGAACGGATGGATGTGGTCATCTATCGCGAGAACACAGAAGACGTGTATGCAGGAATCGAGTGGGAGCAGGGGACGCCAGAAGCGGCGAAGCTGATCGAATTCCTGAACAAAGACATGCTCAAGGGTGGCAAAAAGCAAGTGCGCCTGGATTCAGGCGTGGGAATCAAGCCGATCTCGATTACCGGCACCAAGCGCCTGGTGCGCATGGCCATCAAGTTCGCCCTGGAAACCGGACGCAAGAGCGTGACCCTGGTGCACAAAGGGAACATCCAGAAATTTACCGAAGGAGCCTTCCGCAAGTGGGGCTACGACTTGGCCACGCAAGAGTTCCGCGACCGGGTCGTGACCGAGCGCGAGAGCTGGATTCTCGACAACAAGGACAAAGACGCCAACCTTTCGATCGAGCAGAATGCCGCTTCGATTGAGCCGGGCATGGAGTTTGGCACCGAAGACTTCCGCCAGTCGGTTTACAAAGAGGTCGAGACGGTTTTAGAGAGCATCTATGCCACTCACGGCAAGGGCGCGTGGAAGAAGAAGCTCATGATCAACGACCGCATAGCCGACTCGATCTTTCAGCAGGTCGTGACCCGGGCGGATGAATATTCGGTTCTGGCCTGTCCCAACCTGAACGGAGACTACATTTCGGATGCTTGTGCGGCGCAGGTTGGTGGGCTGGGCATTGCCCCGGGCGCCAACGTTGGCGACGGCTACGCCTGTTTTGAAGCCACCCACGGCACAGCGCCCAAGTACGCCGACAAAGATGTCATCAATCCGGGTTCGGTAATTCTTTCCGGTGTGATGATGCTGCGTTTCCTGGGCTGGAACGAAGCCGCCGATCTCGTGGAACAGGGACTCGAGCGCACCATCGATCAGAAAAAAGTCACGTACGACTTTGAACGGCTCATGCCAGGCGCAACCAAGGTCAACACCAGCGAGTTCGCCAACTACATCATCGAAAACATGGATGCAGGTGTCCTGAGCGCCGCAGACTGAAGAAATCTTTAAACCACAGAGGACACAGAGAATCACAGAGTCGCAGAAAAAAGGTCTTTCCTCTGTGCTTCTCTCTGTCCTCCGTGGTTAAACCAGGTTTTGGAAAGGCTATTCATGCGCAAGAAAGTCACTATCGTAGGTTCAGGCAACGTGGGGGCGACTGCCGCTCACTGGATTGCTTCCAAAGAACTTGCCGATGTCGTTCTGATCGACATCATCGAGGGCGTGCCGCAGGGCAAGGGCCTGGACCTGCTGGAAGCCATGCCGATTGAGAAGCGCGATTCGCACGTCATGGGAACCCAGGATTATGCCGACACCGCGAACTCCGACATTGTGGTGGTGACGGCGGGCATCCCGCGCAAGCCTGGCATGAGCAGGGACGACCTGCTCAATACCAATCACAAAATCATGAAAGACGTGGTCGGCAAAGCGGTGCAGTATTCGCCCAACTGTATTCTGATCATTGTCTCCAATCCGCTGGACGCCATGGCCCAGGCCGCATACAAGATGAGCGGCTTCCCGCGTGAGCGCGTGATCGGCATGGCCGGCGTGCTGGACTCGGCGCGCTTTCGAACGTTTATAGCGGAAGAATTAAAGGTCAGCGTGGAAAATGTCACCGCGTTTGTGCTTGGCGGACACGGAGACACGATGGTTCCGTTGCCTCGCTATTCCACGGTTGCCGGAATTCCGATTACTGAATTGATGGATGCGGCCACCGTGGAGCGGCTGGTACAGCGCACCCGCGATGGCGGCGCCGAAATTGTGAAATACCTGAAGACGGGCTCAGCGTTTTACGCGCCCTCAGCAGCCGCAACCGAGATGGTCGAGGCGATTCTTAAAGACAAGAAGAAGATTCTGCCCTGCGCGGCTTACCTTCAGGGCGAGTACGGGATCTCTGGTTTGTACGTGGGCGTGCCTTGCAAGCTGGGCGCGAAGGGGTTGGAACAGATTATCGAGATCAGACTCACTCCTGAAGAAAAAGCCGCGCTGGATAAGAGCGCGGCGGCGGTGAAGGAGTTGGTGGCGGTGATCGGAGTGTAAGGGTATCGCTTAGTGTGGCGCAGGTTGAAACTGGCTCGAATGGCGCGCAGTGCCAAGCTACCTGTTTTGAGTGTTGGGACTGTCGATGGCTCTGTCGATGAATTCGACTGCTGATATCTGTTCCGTGTCACGCTGGACTTGGCCTCACCGATGAAGTGGGATCTCCGATTGTTTGCCGTGAATGTGGAAAAGAGCTGGTAATTAAGTACAAGTACTATCGCCTCTGCCTCGTAATCGCTTACGCGCGTGGTTTCCTGTGGCACATATCTAGAGTAGAGGGCACGATTTTGTTCGGTGCTGTTGTCCTCTACGGTCTTGTCATATTTCTCGGTGTGGGTTATCTGGTTTTGCCCTTGCTTCCACACGAGCTCAAAGTGGCTTCATCATCCGTGCAACGTTTGGGAATTGAGGACGGCAAACGGCAACGATGATTGACCATAGTCGTTGACCATGGTACAAATAGATCAACTGAGGCTTAGATGAAAGAAATCGCCATCTCCGAGTTCAAGGCCAAGTGCCTCGGCATCCTCGAAGAGGTCCGCAAAACTGGCAAGCCGATTCGCGTAACCCGCTTTGGCCAACCCGTTGCTGAGGTCGTGCCTCCCACTCCGCAACCCCGCCCCAAGAGCTGGCTGGGATGCATGGCTGGAAGCATAGAAATCGTGGGAGACATTGTCGGCCCTACCGGCAGTTTTGATGACTGGGAGGCGTTTCGGGAATGAAGCTGCTCTTAGACACTCACATCTGGATTTGGAGTGTGGGTGACCCTCAGCGGCTGAGTCGCCGCGTCGCGAAGGCACTGGAAGACGTTCAGAACCAACTCTGGTTGTCTCCCGTCAGCATCTGGGAGGCGCTGCTCCTCCATCGCAAAGGGCGCCTCAAAGTACCTGAGGGTTTTTCGACTTGGGTGACGCGCGCCCTAACTACGATGCCACTCACCGAGGCCCCTTTGAACTTTGAGGTGGCCGCCGCGCTGACAGCGGTCAATTTGCCGCGTTCCGATCCCGCTGACCATTTCCTTGCTGCGTCTGCGAAGGCTTTCGGCCTTACGCTCATTACGTCCGACCGCAATCTAATCCGCACCAAGGAAATTTCTGTAATGAAAAATTGACTGGTCTACACCCTTTCAATCACCACCGATTTCACTACCGCGTCCTTCACCGGCTTATCTTGTCGATTACGCGGTACGCCGACGATCTTTTCCGCGACGTTGTAGCCTTCCACAACTTCACCGAAAATTGTGTGCTTGCCGGTAAGCCATTGCGTGGGCGCAACCGTGATGAAGAACTGCGAGCCGTTGGTATTGGGGCCGGAGTTCGCCATGGCCAGTTTGCCAGGCTTGTCGAAGCTGTGCGGCGAGCCCTTGGTTTCGTCCTCGAACTGATATCCCGGGCCGCCAAAGCCGGTGCCCGCCGGGTCACCGCCCTGGATCATAAAATCTGGAATCACGCGGTGAAAGATAGTGCCGTCGTACAGACGATCCTTGCTCTTCTTGCGGCTCACCGGATGAGTCCACTCACGCTTGCCTTCGGCGAGTTCGGTGAAGTTGGCGACCGTTTTGGGCGCTTCTTTTTCGAAGAGCCGGCAGACGATGGTGCCTTCAGAAGTTTCAATGATTGCGTAGGTACCGGGTTGGCGTGCCATGGGTTCCTTTCCTTGAGTCAAAGATATTATTGATCATAGCGGAGCTATGCTCCCCCGGACAGCCGAGGGCGACGCTCCCCACGTGGTTTTCCGCGCACCAGGCTATTTAGGAGCGGTGGTTGGTGCGGCTGGCTTTTTAGCTGCGGGCTTGGCCGTAGTCGCGGCTTTGGCCGCTGTTGGCTTCGGCGCCGCTCCGGCTTTTGCAATTGTGATGTGATTAATTTTAACCGGGCGATAGGGCCGGTCGTTGGCATCGCGCCCCATGCGAGTAATCTGCTTCACCAGCGCAACTGTAGCTTCGTCGCACTGCCCGAAGATGGTGTATCCACCGTTCAAACTCGGATACGGAACTTCGGTGATAAAAAACTGCGAGCCGTTCGTACCCGGTCCAGCATTGGCATACGCCAGCCGTCCGGGACGGTCGAACTTCAAGGTTGGGGAGGTTTCATTCTTGAATTCGAAACCCACGTCCCCGCTGCCGCTGCCCGCAGGATCGCCGCCCTGGATCATGAAATTGGGGATCACGCGATGAAAAATGGTGCCGTCATAAAGCGGAACCCCATGCTTCTTGGCGTGAGATATCGGATTGGTCCAGTCTTTCGTGCCTTGGGCCAGCCCGATGAAATTGGCCACACCGATAGGTGCATTGTCAGGGAATAGGGTGCAGGTCATCTTGCCAGCAGTAGTGTCGATGATGGCTGTGGGTCCGGCTGCCGGCGCGGTCGCTGGTTTAGCGGCAGAGGCCGCGGCAGGCTTCTTGGCTGGGGCAGTCTTTGCAGCGGGTGCGGTTTGTGACCATGCTGCCGAAATCAACAGACAAACTAAGAAACCGATTCGCATGGAGGTACTTCGCATTGATGCTCCTGAAAGCCGGGCTGCGCCCGACCGGGCGGATGAGACACCGCCTCTACGTGGTTTTTGATGACTGCGAGCTTTGATTCTACCCCAGAGCCCGGAAAAAGCTATTGGCTCGCCGATGTCAACATCTTTTCGACTTGCATCTCCCGGCTCACTTTTTCAACCTGGCGGAATACCCGCAGCAGATTCCCTCCGAGAATCTTGTGGATGTTCTCCGCGCTGTAGCCTCGGTCGAGCAGCGCCTGCGTGATCTTGGGCAGGTCGGCGGCAGAGTCGATGCCCTCCGGCGTGGCGCCGCTGACTCCGTCAAAATCCGAGCCCAGGCCAACGTGATCCACTCCCGCAACCTTGGCGATGTGGTCGATATGATCAATCAGAGACTTCAGCGGCGGACGAGGTATTTTGGCCGCCCACTCCCGCTCGAGTTGATCTTTGTCCATGTAACTTACCGGCTTTCCGGCAGCCCTGAGCTCGGCAATGTGGGCTTGGACCGCTGCCGCCGCCTCCTTTTTCTGGGCGTCAGAGGCCTTGCGGTAATCCTCGTCAATAAAAGCGCTGTAGAAATTAACCTGCACCACGCCGCCGTTCTTCGTCACGGCTCGCAGCATGTCATCAGTCATGTTACGGGGATGGTTCGTCAGGGCGCGGGCCGAGGAATGGGACGCGATGACCGGCGCTTTGCTCACGGCGATGGCGTCGAAGAATGTCTTGTCGGCAACGTGCGAGATATCTACCATCATGCCCAGGCGATTCATCTCGAGCACCACCTGCTTGCCGAAGTCCGTGAGCCCGTTATGGTGCTCGATTTTGGGATCGTCGATGTCGCCGGAAGAGTCGGCCCACTCATTGGTATTTGACCAGCTCAGCGTCATGTAACGAACCCCGAGCCGGTAGTAGTCGCGTAGCAGGTGAATGTCGTTCTCGATCGAGTGTCCGCCTTCAATCCCCATCAATGCTGCCAGTTTTCTTTGTTTGTGGGCACGCTCGATGTCATCCACCGAGAAAGCCATCATCATGCGGTCAGGATGTCGCGCCGCCTGCTCATACACCGAATCGATCATGTCGAAAGTCGATTTGGCGAAATGGCCGCTGGTAGTTTCCGGATCGACCCAGATGGAAAAGAATTCCGCCCCCAGGTTGCCGGCGCGCGCTTTGTCCAGGCTGATGTGGCCGAAGTCTTTCGGATCGGTGTTGCCGATATCAAAGTTTCCGTACAAAAACCGTTGCGGCGTGTCCGCGTGCGTATCTACGACGATCGCGGAGTCATGGATAGCTCGAGCCCGAGGGGTAACGGTTTGCGCGGTAACTGTCGCAGACAGCAATAGAAGGAGAGAGGACCTGAGAATATCCATAGCGCTTGGGAACGGCGAGGAAGGATTCTATACGGTGAAGAGCCGGGACGTAAGAATTTTTATCCAGCGAAAGCTGCCATCCCGCACTCCTCTGTCATCCTGAGCGCAGCAACTTCTTCGCGTAGCGAAGAAGTTGCGGAGTCGAAGGACCCCTACCTTTCCACAAAGGTCAGTGCCAGGATTTTGCGCGAAAAAATGGAGGCTCCGGTGAAGTAGGGTCCTTCGACTACATCTTCCCATTTGCAAGCGAACGGCAAGCTTCCCCTCAAGATGACAAATAAATGGATGGCAAGTACGGACGAAGCAAAAACGTTACCACTACCGAAGCGGCAGTTCCGCGCTCTCGGAGGCTTCCAGGCTCGGCTGCTCGCCTGCCAGCATTCTGGACTCGCGCCACTCGGTGTAGCGGCCGGAGACCATTACGTGGAAGACCCACTGATGACGTTCTTCTTCCGGTTCGATCAGGCCTTGCTCTTTCAGCGGAAGCATGTAGTTTTGCATCCACTTGATCTGGTCGCGACTAAGGCCGCGGCGCTGAATGTCGACAGTCAGGCCCGCCAGGTGCGAAGAAGCGATCTCGCCTTCCGCCGGGGCCGCGTTGCGATTGTGACGGCGAAGTTTCTTCTGGACTTTCACCGTGCGAACCGCAGAGTTTACTTGAATCTGCCCATGAAACTCGGCGTAGTAGGCGGCGCTCAGATCATCCAGAAATTCACGCGTCCAGGGACGGCAATAGCGCCGGTCCGGATCGAGACGCGGATCGAAGCGCAGTGCCGGGCCGGCCACAATCGGCACCAGATCCTCGCTGGCTTTAAGCTGTTCGAGCTCGGCGTCGTCCTGGATGCGCGGCAGGTCCATGCGATCAATTTCCTGATTTTGCAGCAGCAGCGACTCGCGCGAAGGACGAAACACAGGATTCCAGCGCAGGCGACGGAAGCTAATGCGTCGCAGCCGGTGGGTGCGGCGCTGCGGCGCAACATAACTATGCAGAGCAAACGCCGGAGCACACACTGACACAGCCAGAGAAAAAAGAAATATCGCGCTTTGGATCCTGCGATTCACGAAGTGGCCTCAAATTTTCTGCGGCTCTGTCCCAGGGCGCTGGAGACAGGCGGGTATTCTAAATTGGGACTGCACAAAAACAAGGGCTTTTTTTAAGAGCCCTGGGGGACCTCGTAAGCCCCCCGGGCCGTTACCCTTGGTTACTGAACTCGCGCTAACGGCGCGCCCGTGGTAACCGCTATATATAGAAGCAACCTGGGTGCCAATTGCGGGTATGTAATTTCCAAGGGGTTACGGTGAAAAACGCTGTCTGGAATGACAAACTGCGTTCGGCGATGACAAATCCCGGCACGCCACCTTCGTGGGGTTACCGATGAGCAGTTATTTTCTGAACAAGTCGCCGATAGCCTGTTTCATTACTTCGCCACCGACTTCGGATATGGAGCGAGTCAAGGGAATGTCCTTGGGACACGTCTCCACGCAGTTCTGCGCGTAGCCGCATTCCTGAATGCCACCCTCTTCCATCAAGGCGGCAAGGCGCTCGCGCTTGATCGCGGCACCCGTAGGATGAGTATTAAAGAGGCGAACCTGGGAAATCGTGGCGGCGCCCACGAAGCCAGTATCCTCGTTGAACTGAGGGCAAACCTCCATGCAGCAGCAACAGGAGATACAGCGCGAAAGCGGATATGCCGCTTCCTGTTCCTGCATGGTCATCCGCGGGCCGGCCCCGAGATCGTAAGTGCCATCGATAGGCACCCATGCCTTCACCGCTTTGAGGTTTTCGAACAAGACGCTGCGGTCCACGGCCAGATCGCGGACAACCGGGAATTTGGAGAACGGCTCCAGCCGGATAGGCTGTTCCAGCTTGTCCACCAGGGCGGAGCAGGCCATGCGCGCCCGCCCGTTGATTAGCATGGCGCAGGAACCGCAGACCTCCTCCAGGCAATTCGAATCGTAGGTGATTGGGGTCGTGGGCTTGCCGTCGCGGGTGACCGGATTCGCAGCGATTTCCATCAGTGAGGAGATGACGTTCATGCCCGAGTGCCAGGGGAGTTCAAATTCCTCCCACTGAGCCGGGGCATTGGGATTCGCTTGGCGCTTGATCTTGAAGAGGACTGTTTTTGTGGGCATTTACGGTTTTCCGTTGTCTTTCGTTCGTACGCCGTGCGCGAGCAAGAGTTTAAAACCCCGATAAACCCAAACTATCAATGCAAATGCCCATAGCGCGACCGTCGGCCAACCAAACTCCCTATGCCGGAGGATCCCGGTGACTCCCAATGCAAGCCAGAAAGCGGATATTCCTATCCACAGCAAAACATAACTTCGTGAGTATCGGTGGCTGGTTTGTATTTCGTCGAACATATCTGCTTAACAAACTGACCGGAACCTGCCGAGCTCAGCTCGGCTGGACAGCCGAGGGCGGCTGTCCCCACGTGTTTACTTCACCGCGTCGTATCTTCTCGGACGCGGTGGAATCAGCGAAATGTCCACCGGCTCAAACTCAAACCTCGGCTCATCGGCATCCGGAGCAAACGTCGCCTTGGTCGTCTTCAGCCAATTCTTGTCGTCGCGCTCGGGGAAATCTGGTTTGTAGTGTGCCCCGCGCGATTCGTCGCGCAGGCCTGCGCCCTGGGCGATCACACGCGCCAGTTGCAGCATGTTATAGAGCTGGCGCGCGAAGACGATCGATGTGTTGGCCCACTGCGTACGGTCGCTCAGGTTAATGTGGCGGAAGCGCTCCAGCAGTTTGCACAGTTCGGCATCGGTTTCCAGCAAATTCTTGTTGTAGCGAATGACGGTACAGTTCTTTGTCATCAGATCGCCCAGCTCGCGCCACAAGCGAAACGGGTTCTCGCTGCCATCCGACTTCATGAGCATGGCGTTGTTTTCCACCTGGCGCTTGCGCTCGGCATCGAAGTAGCCATTGCTGGGTGCAGCCTTCAGGTTTCGAGCGTACTGCACAGCGGCAGGCCCGGAAACGAATCCACCGAAGATGCAGGAGACCAGGGAATTGGCGCCCAGACGATTCGCTCCGTGGTACTGGTATTCGCACTCTCCGGCAGCGAAGACTCCGGGGATATTCGTGGCCTGAGTGAAATCAACCCACAGCCCGCCCATGGTGTAGTGCATGCCGGGAAAAATCTTCATCGGTGTGTCGCGAGGGTCGTCGCCGACAAACTTTTCGTAAATCTCCAGAATGCCTTCCAGCTTGCGATCGAGAATCTTGCGGTCGACGTGAGTCAGGTCGAGATAGACCATCGGCTTGCCGTCAATGCCGAGGTTGTATTCGTACACCACTTTGTGAATGGCGCGAGTGGCGATGTCGCGGGGCACCAGGTTGCCGTACTTCGGATACCACTCTTCCAGGAAGTACCAGCGCTCGTTTTCAGGAATAGATTTGGGATCGCGCTTCTCGCCGGGAGTCTTCGGAACCCAGACCCGGCCACCTTCTCCGCGCGCCGACTCCGACATCAGCCGCAGCTTGTCTTCGCCCGGAATGCACGTGGGATGAACCTGAATAAACTCGCCGTTGGCGTAGTAGCATCCCTGCTGGTAGAGCGCCGATTGCGCTGAACCTGTACAAACCACCGAGTTGGTGGACCGGCCGAAGATGGCGCCGTTCCCGCCGGTGGCGATGATGATGGCGTCAGCAGGAAAGGTGCGGACTTCCATGGAGCGCAAATCCATGGCGCAAATACCGCGGCAGACGCGGTTGGAGTCGAGCACTGCCGAAAGAAATTCCCAGTGCTCGAATTTTCTGACCTTGCCTTCAGACTCGTAACGGCGAACCTGCTCATCGAGGGCGTAAAGAAGTTGCTGTCCGGTGGTGGCGCCGGCGAAGGCAGTCCGGTTGTATAGCGTGCCGCCGAAGCGGCGGAAATCCAGCAATCCCTCCGGAGTGCGGTTGAAGGGCACGCCCATGCGGTCGAGCAAATCGATGATGCCCGGAGCGGCTTCGCACATGGCCTTGACCGGAGGTTGGTTGGCCAGAAAGTCTCCGCCATAAACTGTGTCGTCAAAATGCTGCCAGGTGGAGTCGCCTTCACCCTTAAGATTTTTGGCGGCGTTGATCCCGCCCTGAGCGCAAACCGAGTGCGAACGCTTCACGGGCACAATGGAAAACAAATCCACGTTTCCGCCCATCTCGGCGATTTTGATGACGGCGGCAAGTCCAGCCAGTCCGCCCCCGATCACGATGATTTTCGGTTGTGATGCCATGGATTTCGAAATCCCCGCCTACCGGGAAACGCCCCCGGGCTTTACCGCTCCAGCATAGGAATCATGCATTCCATTCTCCGGACCGATTGGCTGCAGCGGAGTCTTCAAAAAGGAACGCATGGTGAGTGCTCCCACCAGAACAAACACGACTCCGACGGCCAAGCAGACGTAACCGAAGCGCCGGCGGGCTGCATCTCCGGTCGTGATCCCCCACTTGGCGGCAAACAGCCACAGCCCGTAGGCAAAGTGCCATGAGGCACAGAAAATCCCTATCGCGTAAAAAGCGATCGCCCAGGTGTGCTGAAATTCCATTTGCACCTTGCCGAAGGCGGCATCGGGATGACTCAGGATGTGGATTCCGCTGAAGCGCAGATGCCAGGTGTGCCACACGATGTAGAAGAAGGCAATGCCACCGGTCCAGCGCTGAGCGGTAAACATCCAGTTGCCCGTCCAGGGATATTCCGCGACATTACTCTCGCCGCGAAACCAGATGTAGAAGCCGTAGAGGGCGTGGTAGAGAATGGGCAGCCAAATTCCGAATAATTCCAGATAGAAAACAAAAGGGAAGCTGGAGAGCAACTCCACTTGCTTGGTGTAAGCGCCCGGGCCCCTGGTCGCGAAGGCGTTGGAAACGAAGTGCTCAATCAGGAACGCGCCGACCGGGATGATGCCGCTGAGCGAGTGGAGCTTGCGAAGCAAAAATGAATGGCCATGGCTCGTACCCAGAGGAGCCACGCCCTTGGGGGCGCTGATGGGAGTTGCAGGACTGGCGGTTGTCGCCACGAGACCCCTTGTGAAAACAAAGATGACTAGAGAACTTTTTATTATCTTGGTGAAGGAGAAGGGAAGTCAAGGAAGAGAGCGTGCTGATACTGGTGCAGTTTCAAAACAACTTGTCCAGTCCTCCGTTTGCACGATCCTCTGTCATCCCGACCGGAGCGACGCGCAGCGAGTGCAGTGGAGGGACCTGCTCTGTTGGTGGCCGGAACGATTCGAAAGCTGTTTGGGACCGCTGCGGTATGGCGTTTTCGGCCCTGCAAGCGCACCAGCAAAAGCAGGTCCCTCCACTGCGCTTCGCTCCGGTCGGGATGACAAGGTAGGGGTTGTCAAGATGACTTCCCAGATGAAATCCATTTCAGGAATTCGCGGAATGCTTTTCCGCGGTGACTGTATTGGGCTTTCTCTTCGGGCGTCAATTCCGCGAAGGTCTTCTGGATCGACGGAAAGTAAAAGAGGGGATCGTACCCGAACCCACCCGATCCGCGCGGGACATCCAGCAGACTGCCTTCGGCCTGGCCGCGGAATGCAGCCAGCGTACGCCCATCCCGAGCCGCCGCGATTACGCAGACAAAACGTCCAGTGCGCTGGTGCTGCGGAATTTTTCTCAGCTCGCGAATCAAGCGAGCGTTGTTGGCCTGATCGTCGGTATTGTTTTCTACCAAATGTGGTTGGTCTGCGGCGTAGCGGGCGGAATGTACCCCCGGAGCGCCGCCGAGCGCGTCCACTTCGAGACCGGAATCATCCGCCAGAACAATTTCCCCGGGAGCATACGGGCTGTAGAACTCCGCCTTCTTGCTCGCGTTGGCCTCGAAGGTAAGGCCGTCTTCGACCGCTGCGGGAAGGGAAGAGAAGTTGGGCAGGGGTTCGATTACGACCCCCAGCGCCGCGGCGGCTCCGGCAAAATCGCGCAGCTTGCCCGGATTCGAAGTAGCGATCAAAATGCGCGGCATGGGTTCAGCGCTTTAGCGTCTTCCAGAAAGGATTGCGCGTCTCCTAAACAGCATCCCGCCGAGTAGTAGGATGCCACTTGCGAAGGAAATAAATCCTCCTATAAGTCTATCCCGGGTGCGCGCGAAAATGATTCTTACCTGATTTTCCCCCGCCGCGACCGGAATCATCGTCTGGCCCGTGACCTCGATTGTCCCCGCTTGAACCGGATGGCCATTCACTTCCACCTTCCACGCCGGGTAGTTGAACAACTTCAGCACCAGCTTGCCCGGTAGGCTCACTGTCGCCGTGAAAGATTTCAACTCGGGCGCCCACTGCGTAATGTGAATTTGTGAACTGCCGGCGCCATCTAAACTTACCTGGTGCGCCGCTTTGTCGGTCTCGTAAGCGTCCGCGCCATTCGGGACGTACTCATCGGTGCCTTCGTATCCGGAGCCGCTCCGCTGGTTGTCCTGCATTTCAGCAACATCAGCGGCGTTGTCCCACCAGGGAGGCTGCACCGAATGCCACACCCACACCAGGACGGCAAGCATGACGACACACGCCAGGCCGCGGAACAGCCATTTCCGCCAAGCCATGGTAAGCAGCAGCATCAAGGCAAGATTTAGGCAAAGTAGCCAGCGCCAGGGGAGCTGCACAAAACGTAGCTCGGGAAGAATACGATAGAGCAAAAAGCTAAACGAAAACATGAGAAGCGCTGCGGCCGCTCCCCAGGCCATGAGTGACCACCAAACCTGCGGAGCACGGGCGCTCCAGCGACGCGACAGGAAGCAGACAACCACAGCCAGAGTGATCTCAGCCACCGCCACCGAGGAAACCAGCAAGTTAAAGCGGTTATGATCCGCGTCGTTGAGTTGCGTGAACAGGAAGTTGTCCTGCGGACGCACCCCCGGCGACAGTACCTGCTCGATCTCCACCCACTTCTGCTCGTAGACCACAGGCACAATATAAAAAGCAGCGAGCGCCAATCCCAGGAGCAGAGCTCCGGCGCCAATCAGCAAGATTTGCGGCGAGCGGCGCAGAATGGCGACGATGGCCACCAGCAACACCAGCGAGTAGGTCAACATCACCGCCGACGGAACATTGGTCAGCCATGCCGCCGCCACGATCAAGCCCAAAGGAAGAATCGTCTTGCGGCCTTCGTGCTCCGAGCGCAGGACGTAAAGCAGGAGCAGCGGCAGAAGCGCGCCAGCGAGCAACTCGGCAAAGGCGCTTCGCCAGTAGACGATGACAATGTGATAAGGATTGGCGGCGTAAAACGCCGCAGCGAAAATCGCGTCGCGACGATCCAGAAATCTGCGCGCCAGCAGGAACATGGAGCAGCCCGCGAGCGTGAGCGCGATCCACTCGTACGCTCCGGGAACCAGTTTCCACGGTAGAACTGAACCCAATGCTGCTCCCAGCATCCATGAGGCAGGAGGGTAGAAAATAAATCGCGCCTCGCCGAATCCGTAGTGAGCCAGCGCCGCCCATCGCGGATAGAGGATGCCCTGCTTCCATTGGCTGAGCACTTCCATCCAGGAATTGACGTGGAATTCGAAATCGTGACCGGAAGGAATTCCGAGTAAGAACGTTGGCAGCAGCACCGCGAAAGCTGCCAGCATGATGATCAAAAGCGGCGAGGTGAGCAGAGGTCCACCCACTGGATTGTCAGGCGATGGCGTTAGGATCACCGTGTCGGGCAGACGTTTTGTCGGCACGAAAATATTTCGCTCCTGGGCGGACGCATGCTGGGCCCCCGACGATTGTTGCTTAATGGAAGAAAATCAGCAAACCCCAGCGAGAGAGAAAGACAAAAACCAAACTAAGAACTGCCAACTGATTACTGATATCTGACAATCCAATCTAACCAATCTGTATTATCAATGTCATTTTACAAATAAGGTCTGCAAATTAATTTGCCTGAAACATATCGCGAATATTCTCGCGATAAACTTTCATTCATAGGGTGGAGCAAGCCCGAAAGGGCAACCGAGAGGCCTGCATGAAAACATGCGGGCCTTTTAGATTCTTACCGCGACTGCGGGGCTAGAGCTAGAAGAGATCAGGACACAGCGCGGACAAGACTACGACGAAGCCACTTCCTCGGAATTGCGTTGCTGGCGAAGTTCCTGGAGAAATTCCTCCTGGCTGAGCGAGTCAGCGCGGTTGAGCAGATCGAGCAAAAGATCTTCGGGCTCTCCGGATTGCTTTCCGTCACGGTAATCGTCGTCGTTGGCTGCGGCCAGGGCTTTTGGAGTGATGAGTAACTGAGGCACTGTTCCCGGGCGGCTGGTAAGAAAATCGATGAAATTTCCTACATGCTCACGCTGTTCCTCCGTGCCCGAGGCAAACTCAAGACCCATGCCGGATTCGGGATGCATGACTCGCACCATGCCTTCAGCCTGAACTTCCATCCCCGCTGCCCTCAGGCAGAGCACAACTCCGGAGCGCTCCGGAAACGGCGATACTGTTTCCACGTAGCAGCCACCCAGGCTCAGATCGGTCAGCTTGCACTCTGAAACCGGTTCAGGATCTTCGGGAAGAATTTCCGCAGCGTTGATCACTACCCATTCCCGAAGCGTCTGCCGCAGATTATCGGCGAGATCGGTATAACGCACCCCGGATTCACCATTCGGATTGGCCCACGCGACTTCGCCCCGAACCTCAATCTCGGAACTTTGCTCGGGCAGGGTGAAGCGGGCGCTGATGCGAGCGCCGGGGCACAGCGGCTGCGCCGCCAATACATCCAGGCCATCCTCGCTCAGGTCGAGAAGGATGCCTTCCATCTCCGTGCCGTTTTCCACCTTCAGCTTTACCTCAAGTTGTACGGGCACGCGGAAGGAGCGGCGGCGTTCCCGTTTCATCATCGCAATTGCAGCTCGCAGGCTGGCTTCCGCCTGCTGCTGCGAGATCGGCTTGTAAAGAACGAAATTCGCGCCAGCGCCAAACACATTGCGCACTTTAGTCTTGTCGTTGAGCAGCGCGACCGTCACTATGTTCTTGCTGCCAGAGGCCTGGTAGACATTTTGCAGCACCAGGCCAGCGCTGTGCGGATCGTCGTAGTCGACGATTACAGCATCAAACTTTTGCTCAGTCACCCGGCACAGGGCGTCGGGATACCCGCAGCATTGCACACCCAGGCCGAAGCCCGCCAGCACGGACGTAAGCACGTCCGTTGTCTGTTCGTCTTTGCAAACCAGAAGAGACTGAAATGTCATAAGCGGGCCTTGTGGCCGGTGCAAACTGCGATGTGACTATGGCCAGCGCGGAGCGCGTGCAGGCTTGGCAGACGCGGCCGGACTGCCCGAGGCTGATCCCGCCCCGGCCGCCGCGCTCTGACTCTGTTCCTCTCCTTCAGCCAAAACCGAGCTTTCTCATCTTCGTTTTCGGCCAGCAGAGGGGCAACTTCGCGCAGTTTTTCGGCCGCCTGCTGCAAAGCCTCAATCTGCTTCGACAGCTGGGCATACTTGGCTTGCTTCCGGCGTAAAACCTCGTGAATATCCTTCATTACGACCCCCTGTGGCGAATGTAAGTACTGTGGCTGCCAGGGTCAACGGCAATCCCCCCGGCGCCGATTACGGGAGTAACCACCTACAGTTACAGGGTTAAGGTTGCTGACTGTGGCTCCTAGCTGCTGGCTCCCTGGCTTCTGGCTTGGCGCGAAAGCTGGCGGAGTAGGCTGCTGCTTTGCGATTAAGGGCCTTGATACGATCAGGCTCTCCGGCCGTTCGCGGCGCCATCTAAAGCAACAGCTGGGTGATAGATGCCTATATGCCATATGCCATATGGCCCGTTAGTGCCAGGAAGCTGGCACGAAGGTGGAATTTACATCCCCTGGTCATAACCGTAAGTTGTCCGTGAGCAGACCTGGGGGAGGGCTGTTCGGGCGTCCCATAACTCGCGAGAGTTAGGGGCGCTTCTTATTTGGGGGCTTTTTTTCTCAATGCTCATGTGGCCGCGGACACCACGTCCCAGTCCTAGCCCACCTGACCCACGAGCGCATTGTTCCTGCAGTGAATCGCCTGAGACCTCACTTCCGTAGTTTTCCGGCCCGCACCTGTGCGACGCCCGCGTCCGCGTTGGACCAAAGCTTGCACTTTACATTCTGACTGCCTGAGATATTATTTGCGGCCACGCGGGGCTATTGAATTCCAAGATCACGTAACAGGCTCAAGGCTGGCTGACGCGGCTGATGAGGGTTCGCGACGAGGGGATCTCGTCCTCTGCTTCGAGTTGCCTTCGTAGAGTCTAGGTGGCAGAAGATCCTCTCAAGGAGAAGTGCATGCGCTCGGGTCCGGCTGGTAAGCGATTCGTCATCCTTTCGATGTTGGTTCTGATCCTTCCCAGTCTTGCCGCCGCGCAGCAAATCTACGCGCGGCCCCTGGTCAGCGAAGCAGTGGATGATGGCCGGCGGATTCTGCTCAAGGGAAACGTCCATCCCTTGGCACGTCCCCAGTTCGACGTCGCCCTGGCGCCGCCCAATCTGCCGATGGATCGCATGCTGCTGGTACTCAAGCGCAGCCCGGAGCAACAAACCGCGCTGCTTAAGCTGCTCGACGATCAGCAGGACAAGACTTCCGCCAGCTACCACAAATGGCTGACGCCGGAACAGTTCGGCCAACACTTCGGTCCCGCCGACGCGGATATTCAGGCTGTCACTTCATGGTTGCAGTCGCACGGCTTTCAGGTGGCGCGGGTCGCCAAGGGTCGCACCATGATCGAGTTTTCCGGAAACGCCGCCCAGGTCCAGGAGGCATTTCACACCGCGATCCACAAATACGTGGTGAACGGAGAATCACACTGGGCGAATGCCAACGATCCGGAAATACCGGCTGCGCTGGCTCCGGTGGTAGCGGGAGTTCACTCCCTGCACAATTTTTATGCCAAGCCACAGCTCGTGCTCTCGAAGGAGCGCTTCACGGTTACGCGGCAGCCCGGCTCCGCGCCCCACGCCACCACCGGAAGCGGCTCTCACGCTCTGGCGCCGGACGATTACTCGGTCATCTACAACATCAGCCCTACTTATCAGGCCGGGATCGATGGGACAGGCATCACTATCGCGGTGGTGGGACGCTCAAATTTTAACTTCGGGGACGTGGCCGACTTTCGCAGCCAGCTGGGCCTTGCGCCCGTTTTCCCACAGATCATTCTCGATGGCGATGACCCTGGCAACCTGGGCGGAGTCGAAGAAGCCGAGGCTGTCCTGGACGCGACCTGGTCGGGAGCCGTAGCCCGGAACGCAGCCATTAAGGTTCGTGGCTTCGGCTTCCACCGACACCACCGACGGAATCATCCTCTCCGAACTTTACATTATCGAAAATAATGTCGGAGACGTAATGACCGAGAGTTTTGGCGGCTGTGAAGCGCGCACCAGCAGCGGGGAAGCGGCCGGTTTCGAGGCGCTTGCAGAAGAGGCGGCGGCCCAGGGAATCACCTACGTGGCCGCCACCGGAGACACCGGAGCCGCCGGTTGTGACAATCTGGGCGAGACTCTCGCCACCGGTCCGGTCAGCGTCAGTGTCTTAGCTTCCACGCCTTTTACGGTCGCGGTTGGCGGCACTCAGTTCAATGAGAACGGCCACGACAGCACCTACTGGAATGCCGCCAATTCGAACACGCTGGCTTCCGCCAAATCCTACATTCCGGAAAATGTATGGAATGAAACCTGCACTACACAATGTCCAGCCGGAGCGGCTCCTCTGGCCGCTGGTGGCGGCGGGGCCAGCGTGTTCTTCAGCAAACCTTCCTGGCAGACTGGGGTTGCTGGCATCCCAACCGGTAATGCTCGTGTTTTGCCCGACGTCTCACTCACCGCCGCGAGCCACGATCCCTACTTGTTGTGCCTCGAAACCTCCTGCCAGTCCGCTGGCTTCTTCGGAGTCTCCGGCACCTCTGCGGCTGCGCCTTCGTTTGCCGGCATTATGGCGTTAATCGACCAGAAAACAGGCTCGCGGCAGGGACAAGCCAATTACGTCCTTTATCGCCTGGCAGCCGCGGAAACACTCTCGCAATGCAACGGTTCGAAGACCACCGCTCTTCCCGCGAGCACTTGCGTCTTCAACGATGTCACCGTCGGCAACAATGCGGTTCCCGGTGAAACCGGATATGGAACGGCTACCGCCAAATATCAAAGCAGAGTCGGATACGATCTGGCATCCGGGTTAGGTTCGGTGAACGTGACCAACCTGGCGAACAACTGGAACACGGTGACGTTCAGGCCAACCACCACGACTCTGACCTTGACCCCAACGACTTTCACCCACGGCGCGTCGGCCAACATCACCGTCGGCGTCACTCCCAACAGTGGCACAGGAACGCCAACCGGGGACGTGTCTTTACTAACCGATTTGCCCTCGGTGCAGGGGCGTGGCATTCCTCACGCTCGACAGCGGAGGAATGGCTGCCGACGCCGTCGATGCACTGCCCGGCGGGACGAATTACAACGTTCATGCGCACTATGCCGGGGACGCAACCTTCGCGGCGAGCGATTCAACGCCAGTCACAGTTACAGTCTCCCCGGAAGCAAGCACCACGACGCTGTCGGTCCTCGGCTTCAGCGTCGGCGGCAACACGATCCCGTTTACCACTCAACCCTATGGCAACGCCGCTTATTTCCGCGCCGATGTTGCGGGAGTCTCGGGCAACGGTATCGCAACCGGCTCGGTTGCCTTCACGGACAACGGAGTGAACTTCAGCACCAACAACCTGAATAGCGAAGGCGCGGCCGCCACGGCACAGGGAATATTTAACATTGCCCCTGGCCAGCATCCGATTGTAGCTACCTATAGTGGAGATCCGGGCTTCAACTCCAGCACTTCGCCGACGGTCAACATTACCGTCACGCAGGCGCCGACCGCGACCGTAGTGACTGCGAACAGCGCCACGCCTGGTTCAGGCATCGGGGTTACGTTGTTAGCCAACGTCAATACAGTCAGCGGGGGTCTGGGGCCAACAGGCACGGTCACCTTCTTGCTGGAAGGCACTCCCATTGCGGCCACAGGCAATCCAGCTACCGTGAATGCGGTGAGTGGAAGCGGAAGCATTCAAACTGGAGCGTTCCAGCCTGCCCTGGGAGGGGCCAGTTTGGTGACCAATCTGCCCGTTGGCCAGGACACCATCACGGCTCAGTACACTGGAGATGCCAACTACACGGGCTCTACTTCTTCTGCGGTCGTGGTAACCGTGCAGGCAGACTTTGCCTTCGCCGCCGCGACGCCATCGATCACGATCGCCAATCCCGGCGGCAGCGGAACGGCCACGCTCACTGTCGCCGGCCAATCCGGATACAACGGCACCATCAACTTCACGTCAACTTCATGCTCGGGATTGCCCCACGAGAGTACTTGCAGCTTCAATCCGGCTTCGCTTACCGGCAGCGGTTCAACCACGCTGACCATCCGGACCACAGCCCCGCGCAGCGCCCGCCTGGAAGGCGGAAGCTGGTGGACAACCAGCTTTGGCGCGACCCTCGCAGCCATCTTTATATTGAGCGGCGGGTCGAGGCGACGAGCGTGGGGCAGGCTGCTTTCACTTCTCGCCGTCAGCTGCCTGATAACCATTGCCAGTTGTGGAGGCAGCAGCAACAGTGGTGGCGGGGACCCGGGCACGCCGCCGGGATCTTCGACGGTGACCGTCACTGCGACCAGCGGAACCCTGACTCATACCGCGACGATCACACTCAACGTGCAGTAGGGGCACGCCACCTCGAAGCGTATTATTTCTTCGAGTGGCGAATCGGACGGGCAAGCAGTCCTTGTACCGCCGGGCGACGACTAAAGGGAAATTCCATGAAGATCAGGGTAGTGCTGTGCTTCGCGCTGTTGGGCATCCTGATGGCGCGTGATCCGGCGAACGCGAATGAATCGACCCCGGAGGCGAGTAAGCTCATCGCGTTGGAGAATGCATGGAATCAGGCTCAACTTCACCATGACTCGAAGGCGTTGAACAGCCTGGTTTCAGATTCCTTTGTATATACCGACTACGACGGCACGGTCATGAACAAGGCCCAGTTTCTGGCCGATCTGAAAGATCCGGACTATCGTGCCAGCCTGATCACGAACGAAGAAACGAGAGTGATTTCGTATCCCAATGCAGCCATCGTCATCGGCACCTATCACACCAAGGGAACTTACAAGCGCCAGCCCTTCGAGCACTACGGAAGATTTACCGATACCTGGATGTACCTGAACAGCAGATGGCAGTGCGTCGCCAGTCATACCAACCTGATCAAGAAGTGAATGGTGAAGAAGTAAGCGGATCAGGACGAAGGCTAGTGCGCCTTCGAAGCTGCCAAAGCCCTGATTTTTTCTAGAAGATCGGACGCGGCCTGACCGGGCTCCAGCGTGGAAAATTCCTCTCCCAGTTCCAGCACCTGCGACGCGGCGCAAGCAGCGTGAAAGGCCTGTTCCGTGACCGGCGAGGCCTTCAAGTTTGGCCCCAGGATGGTCAGACTGGGACGCGTGGCCCTCAGCAGGATCAATCCATCCCGCAGGTTGCTGCTGGTAAGGATATGGTAGCCAGCGCGGCCCAGCAATTCCCGCAGGTAGGCCAGCACATCCGCCGATTGGTCGATACACAAAACCGTGAGGCCGGCTCTGCGGAGCCCGGGCCGACGGAGTTTGTCGCCGGTAAAAAGCCAGGACTGCTTCTTCCTCGGATGCATGGGTGTCAAACAGGGTGATCAGGTTGGTCATTTTGAGGACTTTGTGAATGTCCTCCGGAACGTGGCACAACTTCAAATCGCCTCGGGCGGTGCGCGTGCTAGTCAGCAGCCGCACCAGCGTTCCCAGTCCGCTGCTGTCGATGAAAACTACATCGCCCAGGTGCAGCACAATGTCGATACGATCGCGCAAGAGCTCGCTGACATGCTTGCGCAAGACTTCGGTTTCACCGGCCACGATGCGTCCGCTGCAGCGGACGATGGTGACTTCTCCGACTCCCCGTGTGCTCAGCGAAAGTGGCAGAGTGCCCCCTGGCAGGACCTGAGAGGCAAGTTCACGAATCGCGCTATTATACCGAACTGCGGGGCTTCTGGTCCGATGCGGCGCGGAATGCATTTGTCATCCTGGAGGTGGAGCCCCTCGCGCAGCGAACGGCTCCCCGACGAAGGACCTATTGCATTTCGTACGCCGATGGGTGCCGTGGGCACACGCAATACACAGGTCCTTCGCTCAGGATGACAAACGCCGGGAGAACGAACACTCTCCTGCGCCCGTCGACATCTAAAGTCTGCCATGCCACAAGATCAAACCGTGCGAACCGTCGCCGACGCGCTGCAGAACCCTGCAGTCGTCGAATTTGTGAGCGCTTCGGTGAAAGCCGGCTACTGCGAGTTCTTCGATGCGAAGAACGGCCAGGTCTCGGAAATGGTTGACCGCTCTTTCGAAAAGCTCGCCCGGAGTCAGCAAGACGGCGTCAATCCCGCGCGACTGGTCGAAGTGACCACCGATCTGCTGCAGCACACGTTCCGCAAGGCAGATAGCTCATTCTGGTTTAACCGCGTCTATCACCAGTACAAAACAAAAACCAAACCCGAAACGGATTTTCGGCAACTGCAGAAGCTTTTGCCCGGAAAGAAAGTGTTGGACTACGGCTGCGGCAGCGGCTACCTCGCCGCCCGATTATCCCAGGGCGGCTATGAAGTCTTCACCACTGACGTGTTGGACTACAGGTACGAAGAGGCCCGGCGATTGCCGTTTGTCCGGATGGCGTCGGCGACCGACACTCCGTATCCTGACAACATCGTGGATGTGGCCCTGGTCCAGGCTGTGCTCCATCACATCGATCCAGAGGATTTGCCGCTGGTAATCCACCGCCTGCGGAAAATCGCAACCCATGCCCTGATTAAAGAAGATACCTATGGTTTGCCCGCTCAAATGCCCGGGCTGAAAGAGACCCTGGAGGCGCAACCATTGCTCAGAAAGTTTGTGAGCATGCCGCTCGCCGTGCAGCATCAAGTGCTGGTTTTGATCGACTTCTTCAGCAACGCAATTGCCCAAGGCATCCCCGAAATGAACATGCCATTCGAATTCAAGACAGTAACCCAGTGGGAACAGGTTCTGCCCGGCTATGGATTCAAAGTGAATAGAACCGTGCTCGCCGGTTTCGAACCAGGACGAATGCACAAGAGTTGCCATGTCTGGCTGTTGTGCGAACGAGTGACCTAGCCGAGGATTGCTCTAGGAGAAAACAATCTTTTGTCATTCCGAACACCATCGCAGCCGCGCTGGCGCGGCGAGAAGGTGTGAGGAATCTGTTTTTGGGTAGAGCCAAGAAGCAGATTCCTCACCGCTAAAGCGGTTCGGAATGACAAGATGAAAATCGGAAGAGGAAAATTGGGAAAAGAGAGCCAGAGCCGCATAGCGGCGCAAGAATGTAGCCCACGGCGCCAGCCGTGGGTGAGGGACCCTGCAAGGATAGAGCCCTGAAAAGGCGAAAGAAATGCCACGTAGCAATCAGCACTGGCAAAGCAGCGCCGCCGTCCCGGCGGCTGTCCGGTGGGCGTCTCGCCCACCGCCCGAGGGCGGCACTAACCACCCCGAACCGCCCTGGTGCTAGAATCACGAGACCCACTAGACGCAGGGGCTGACGAGCCTGTATTTCTGCATCTAAGGGGTAAAGAGGACTGTGGATATTCAGGGGAGACCAGCAGAGCGCGGCGAATGGCTAACCGTGGTGTGCATCGCGGTGCTATTGCTCGCCACTACGGTCCAGGCAGTACATCTTTGCGGTCTCGAAATCCCCAACCGCCAAGTCACTGCAGACTCGCGATCCGCATCATTCAACACCGGGGTTTGCCTCACCTGTTTGATGGCTCACTCCGCCGTAGGAATATCTTCGGTTGTGGTGTTTTCGCCTGCGTTTCGTGCCAATGAGGAAGTATCTCTTCCTCCCGGCCAAACCAGGCAGTTGTTGGAATCCTTTCAGTTGTACGTTCGCCCCCCGCCCACCTGCTGACTCTTCGTCGCGTGTCATGTTCCCGGTTTCGCACCGGAACCCGGAAATCATGATTTGCTTTCCCACAGCTTGGGCGTGCTTCTTATTCGACAAAAATGAGTTCACTGAATTTCGCAGCTTGCTCGAACCATAGCGACGAATCCCAACGTGGGGCTGGCGATCAGCCCAAGCCGTCTTCACGGGCTCCTATCCGCCGGTTTCCAGCCCTTGCGACTTTGATTTTTCTGCTGTCTGGAGCCGCGGCTGCGCAATCCCCGACCCTGATCACCCTCGATCAGGCCATCGATCTGGCGCTGACCCACAACCATGCATTGAAGGCCACGAGGACCATGATCCTGCAAAATCAGGCTCAGGAAATTACTGCGAACCTGCGTCCCAATCCAACCTTCGGTGCGGACTCCCAGTTCATCCCGATTTTCACTCCCCAGGATTTCTCGGTCGACAATCTCGATGTGACCCAGCAGTTCGACATCGGAATCGGATATCTGTTCGAGCGCGGCCACAAACGCCAGCGTCGTCTGCAAGCCGCCCAGGATCAGACGGCGGTCACCCGCGCCCAGGTCACGGATGCCGAACGCACTCTGGCGTTCAACGTCGGGCAGCAGTTCGTCAGCGTTCTGCTGGCGGAATCAACGCTGCAATTTGCAATGCAGGATTTGAAGGACTTTCAACAGACGGTCGACATCGCCGATGCTCAGTATAAAGCCGGTGACATCAGCGAAGCCGACCTGTTAAAGATCAAGCTCCAGCTGCTGCAGTTTCAAACCGATGTCTCCGCCGCCCGATTGGCGAAAGTTCAGGCCCTGGCGGGCTTGCGGGCCTTGCTGGGCTATGACGCGACGCCTGCCGGCTTCGATGTGACCGGCGACCTCGCTTATGTGCCCCTCAAGTCGAAGGTGGAGGATTTGCAGGCGATGGCGCTGCGCGAGCGTCCTGACTTACGGGCGGCCGAATTAGGAGTGACGGCGGCGCAAAGTCAGATTCGTCTGGCCCAGGCCAACGCCAAAGTCGATGTGACCGGCACCTACGACTTTACTCACACTGCCGGACAGAACTCGGCGTCAATTTTTGTGGGCTTTGACCTGCCGATCTTCAACCGCAACCAGGGCGAGATTGCGCGCACTCGCTACGCTCTTACCCAGGCACAGGAACAGCAGCAGGCTGCCAGTGACACCGTGATGACGGATGTGGCCAGCGCCTACGAAGCGGTCAGAAGCAACGATGAAATCGTGCAACTTTATGTTTCCGGATATCTGAAGCAGGCGGCAGACTCACGTGACATCAGCGAATATGCTTACAAGGCCGGTTCTGCAAGCCTGCTCGATTTCCTCGATGCCGAACGCAGTTACCGGTCCACCGAACTGGCGTATCGCCAAGCCTTGTCCTCGTACATGACGGCATTGGAGCAGCTGAAGCAAGCCATAGGAACGAGAAACCTGCCATGAGCAATCGGAAATGAGGTACCTGAAATGAAGAGGCACAAAAATCGCTCGTGGTTACAGGCCGGATCGCTGGCGCTTGCCGTGGTTGGGCTGGCGGCGCTAGCGGGTTGCGGCGAATCGGGAAAGGCTGCACCCGACAGGTACTCCAAGAGCTCCGACAATGGTGAGCTGTTTTCAATTCCACAGGAGCAGATGTCGCATGTGCAGGTGGTGACGGTTCAGCCATCGACTCTGGCCCGCACCTTGCAGTTGTCCGGCACCGTAGCGTTCAACAATTTTCGCACCACGCCGGTCATCTCCCAGGTGAGCGGCCCGGTCAGTCGGGTAGTGGTGGCTCCCGGCCAGAAAGTGCATCGCGGCCAACCCATGCTGTACGTCGCCAGCCCCGACTTCTCTCAACTGCGCACCAATTATTTGAAGGCCAGGGATGCCAATGATCTGGCGCAAAAAACCTACAACCGGGCCAAGGATTTATACGACCATCACGCGATCGCAGTGAAGGATCTGGAGCAGGCTGAATCGGCCGCAGTGCAAGCCGGCGGAGATTTGTCGGCAGCTGAAGCCGCGCTGAAAGTGATGGGAATCAGCGATCCCGAAGCTTTGGCTAAAGCCCCGCCTTCTTTTGAAGTTCCTGTGCTGGCGCCGATCGCTGGCGAGGTGGTCGAGCAGGATGTATCGGCGGGTCAGCTTCTCCAACCCGGCAACACTCAGTGCTTCATGATTTCAGACACCAGCAACGTGTGGGTGCTGGTCAACGTCTATCAAAAAGACTTGCCTTACGTGCGCACTGGCGATCCCGTGACCATCCGGACCGATTCCTATTCCGACGCTTTTCAGGGCCGCATCTCGTATGTTGCGGCTTCGCTGGATCCAAGCACACGCACCCTGCAGGCGCGCATACAGACCAACAATCCCGGACAAAAACTCAAGAAGGACATGTACGTCACCGCCTCCGTCCAGGCCGGAACCATCAAGGACGCGATCACCGTGCCGGACGCCGCGGTTTTGCGCGACACCGAAAATCAGCCTTTTGTTTACGTCGCGGTTTCTCCAAACCAGTTCGGCAGACGCTCGGTGACTCTTGGCGAAAGCCAGAAAGGACAGACCCAGGTCACCAGTGGCCTCAAAGCCGGCGAGCGGGTTATCGGGGACGGCGGCTTATTCCTGCAGTTCGCCAACTCACTTCAGCGCTAGGGATGGCGAACCGGTCACAACCATGAGCCTCTCTGAATGATCCACAAAATCGTACAAGCCGCGCTTCGCCAGCGCTTCCTGGTGCTGATGCTCACCGCCTTCATTACTGTTGGCGGCATCATTTCGTTCCAGCGCATGCCGGTGGATGCCTATCCGGACCTTTCGCCTCCCCAGGTCGAGATCATCAGCCAGTGGCCCGGCCACGCCGCCGAGGAGGTGGAACGGCTGGTCACGCTTCCTCTCGAGCTCGAGATGAATGGCGTGCCCCACATGGTGGTCATGCGTTCCATCTCACTGTACGGTCTCTCTGACGTCATCCTGACCTTCGAAGAAGACACTGACAGCTACTTCGCGCGCCAGGTGGTTTTCGAGCGCCTGGCAGACGCCAGTGTCCCGGCCGGGGTAACTCCCGGGCTGGCGCCGCTGTTCAGTCCCAGCGGGCTGGTGTATCGCTACGTGCTCCAGAGCCCGGACCGCACGCCACAGGAACTGAAAACCATCGAAGACTGGGTGGTGGAGCGAGCTTACCGGTCAGTTCCGGGCGTGGCTGACGACTCCGGTTTCGGCGGAACCACCATGCAGTACCAGGTCCTGCTCGATCCGACGCGCCTCTACGGCTATCACCTGACCATTCCTCAAGTGGGCGCGGCGCTGACTGCCAATAACGCGAACGCCGGCGGCGGGTTTTACTCCCAGGGCGGACAGTTCTACTACGTCCGTGGCATCGGCCTGGTGCGGAATACCGACGACATTGGAAATGTCGTAGTCGGGAGCAGCAAAGGCGTACCCATCCGGATTCGGGATGCTGGCGATGTCACTATCGGCTACGCGCCTCGCCTGGGTGAATTTGGTTTTCAGAAAAATGACGATGCGGTCGAGGGCGTCATTCTCATGCTCCGCGGCGAGCAAACCCAGAATGTGCTCAAAGGCGTCGAGGCCAAGACCGAAGAGCTGAACCGGCACATTCTGCCGCCCGACGTAAAAATTGTCCCCTTTTACGATCGCAGCGAGCTGGTCGACCTGACCACAGACACAGTCGAGAACAACCTGCTGCGCGGAATGCTGCTGGTGCTGGTTGTGCTGATCTTCTTCCTGGTCAGTTTCCGGGCGGCGGTCATTGTCGCTCTCACCATTCCGCTGTCGCTCCTGTTCGCCTTCATCGTGCTGCACGCCCATGACGTTGCCGCGAACCTGCTTTCGATAGGCGCTATAGATTTCGGCATCGTCATTGACGGTACCGTAGTGATGATTGAAAACATCTATCGCGAGTTGGCGCTGCGGGAGGGCCAGCAATACAACCTCAATGAAGTCATCCTGGCGGCCGCGAAAGATGTAGATCGCCCGATATTTTATTCGGTGGCGGTCATTCTCGCAGGCTATCTGCCGATTTACGCGCTGAGTGGGCCGTCGGGGAAGCTGTTTCACCCCATGGCTGAAACCATGTCGTTCGCGCTGGTCGGCGCGCTCATCCTGACTTTGACCCTGATCCCGGTACTGGCTTCTTTCTGGTTCAAGAAGGGAGTACGCGAGCATCGCAACCGCGCCTTTGAATGGATGAAAGAGAAGTACGCCTCGCAGCTCGATTGGGCGCTCGATCGTCCCAAAACTGTCCTGGCGGTTGCGGCCCTTATCTTCGGCGCAACGCTGCTGCTGGTTCCTTTTATCGGCGGAGAGTTCATGCCGCACCTGGATGAAGGCGCGCTCTGGGTTCGGGCGACCATGCCCTACACAATTTCATTCGAGGAAGCCAGCAGGATATCGCCTCAAATACGCGCCATCCTGATGTCGTATCCCCAAGTGACCGTGGTTGGCTCGGAGCTGGGACGACCGGACGACGGCACCGATGCCACCGGCTTCTTCAACTGCGAGTTCTACGTCGGGTTGAGGCCTTACAAGGACAAAGCTTGGGCGGGCGATATTCACGACAAGGACGAACTGATTGCCTCCATCGGCAAGAAACTCGCGGCCTTTCCGGGAATCATCTTCAATTACACCCAACCAGCGGAAGATGCCGTGGACGAAGCCCTCACCGGTTTGAAGAGCTCGCTGGCGGTCAAGGTCTACGGCGAAGATCTGAACGTCCTTCAGGACAAGGCGATCCAGATCAAGAACACTCTGACTAAAGTGCCGGGCTTTACCAATCTCACGGTGGTGCGCGAACTGGGCCAGCCTAGCCTTCTGATTGATGTCGATCGCGATAAGATCGCACGTTATGGAATCAATGTCGCAGACGTCGAAGCCGTAATCGAAGCCGCGGTCGGCGGACAAGCTGTGACCCAGGTCATTCAGGGTGAAAAACTCTTCGACCTCGTGGTCCGAATGCAACCACAGTTTCGCAGCAGTGCGCAGGAAATCGGCAATCTGCTGGTAGGCACGCCCGACGGTCAGCAAATCCCTCTGTCCCAGTTGTCCAACATCAGCCAGGGAAACGGGGCGTCATTCATCTATCGTGAGAACAACTCCCGCTACATCGGAGTGCAGTACAGCATCGAAGGCCGGGACCTGGCCCGCGCGGTCCGGGATGGCGAAGCGGCAGTCAACAAGACCGTCAACCTGCCCCAGGGCTATACGTTGGCCTGGGGAGGCGAGTACAGCCAGTTTCTGGAAGCGAGATCCCAGCTTGCTTTTATAGGCCCGCTCGCGGTCATGCTCATTTTCATGATTCTGTTTGCGCTGTACGGAAACTTCAAATTCCCCGTCAGCATTGCGCTGGGAGTGATCATGACCGAGCCGGTGGGCGCGCTGGTGGCGCTGAAACTGACGCACACGCCTTTCAGCGTTTCTTCTGTTCTGGGTCTTCTGGCCTTGCTCGGAGTCTCGGTTGAGACCGCCGTCATTCTGGTTTCCTACATCAACAAGCTGCGGCAGGAAGGGATGGGTATACGCTCTGCGACGCGTGAAGCGTCGCTGCTGCGCCTGCGTCCGATCATGATGACCGCGCTGGTCGCCTGCCTGGGATTGTTGCCCGCCGCGCTCTCCACCGGAATCGGTTCCGATACCCAGCGTCCTTTCGCCATTGTGATTGTGGCCGGGCTGATCTCGCGGCTCTTTATCGGATTTTTTGTCAATCCGGTACTCTACGAATTAGTTGCGCGCGACGGCGACGTGCTTCAGGTCTAGACGGCGCCGTTGCAGGCGGGCTGGAATTGGCTTCAGCGCACAAAAATCCCACGCAACCTCCATCAAGGGTATAGGGGCGTTACTGGGAAATCGGTGCGGGCTCGGGAAAACTGACGGAAACCACGTCGTCCGAAATGAAGGCGACTATGATTCTGGTCTCCCGTTCTACTCTTCGATCGTCGCTCAAGAGCGGTTGATAACGCCACTGCCGGATGGCTGTCTTCGCCGCCGCTGCCAGCAATAGATCACCAGCGATTAACCTGACTTGCCGTACTGCGCCATCGGAGCCGACGACCGCCCGCAGAAGGACTTTGCCCTGCTTGTTGGGGTAGTCCGGATAAACCATCTTCCGCGGCGGCCCCGAGATCTGCATCCGGGACAGGTTGGCAGAGGCATCGTGCATGCTTGTAAGACTCGCGACCAGCCAGGGCGACCTTACAACGCCCAGCGTCGTGGCCTGCTGAACCGAAGAATCCTCAGCAGGCTGGCTTGCCATGGCCGCAGACTCGGGAACGGGCGCAACCGAACGATTTTCATTCCGGGGAGCGCCTGTTGCCGCACTACTCGAGGCAGAAACAGCCGGACGGTTGCGCAACTGTTGCCACCCCAGCACCGCCATGAGCGCAACCAGCGCCCACGCGCCCACAGTTCGTGGCATCTCGGAAAAAGCCACTCGGGCATAGATGGCATGCAACCGATCACCAAGCTTCCTGACCGAGAGCGCCGCGAGCCTGTTTTTTGGAGCGTCTGGATGAAGGTTTGAAGTGAACGGTTCAGTCGCTGAGTCCTTAACCGGCTCACTGGACGGCAGTCGCAGATCCTGTACCGTGCCAATCAGCCTTTCCTGTGCGAGTCCGCCCGCAGGGTTGAGGGACGCTTCCGAGTACAACGCCTCCACCAGCTTGCGCTGTTGAGCATTCAAAATCTTGTGTGGCAGGCCGCGGAAGTTCCTGAAGGTCCACAGGAGATACGCCCGCCGCCAACCGGAGGCCTGGACGCAGGCCACACCGCGCTCGGTGTCGAATGCCAGAAAAACTCGTTCTGATATCAAGAAAGTCTCCGGGGGAGACACATCCATCCTTGATACGCGCAGTTTAGTGGCCACCGAGAAATGCGAGTAAATACTTGGTCGGGAAGATAGTTAAGCCGGACCTAATCCGGCTTGCCCAAGGCATTGTGCAAACATTTTCACACTAGGGGAAAACACGGAAGTGGTCAGTTTCACGATACGCCAGCAAATCCACAAACCATGAAGGGCACGGAGTACCACGAAGGCTTAAGTCGCGGAGTTTTTCTTCGTGTACCTTCATGTCCTTCGTGGTTAATGGTTTTTGGAGCTAAGTCACTGCGGCACGCCGATACGCTTAACAAGGTCAACGTACCGCGGATCGGAGCGGTAAGGGTCCATGGCTTTGACAACCTTGATGTAGCCCAGCGTCCCTGACTTTCCGGCGTATGCCTTCTCCAGCCAACTGAAAGCCTGATCTTTGTCGCCCAGCAACGCGTATTCATAGCCGACGAAAGCAGGGTCCACGTAAGTGTGTTGTGCCTCCTGTTTGCGAAGCTCGATATCGCGGCTCAGCGCGGCGTGGACGCCGCCTTTTGCATAAGCACGAGCGACTTCCTCAGCAATCGGAATCTCCTCCCGATCGTTGGAGAGGACGGCTGCTTGCTTCCATTCTTTCAGCCACAATTCATACTCGCCCATATCCTGATAGGTTAGCGCCAGGTTAAAATGTGCGCCGGCGTAGTTGGGGTCCATTTCGATTGCCTGCTTGAATTGCTTCAACGCCAGATCGTACTGTCGCAAATTATCGTAGCCAGTGGCGAGATTCACGTTGGCGGTCAGATTCAGAGGATCGAGCTCCAGCGCGCACTTGAAGTGTGGCAGCGCTTCATCGCCACGTCCCGTAAAAGCCAAATACAGCCCGTACCACTGGTGCGCGATAACCTGGTTAGGATCGAGCTCCAACGCTCGCTTGAATTATCTTTCTGCGCGATCCCAATCCCATACGTCCTGAGAAGCCGACGCGATCGCGGCATGAGCGTCCGCCATGGTGTCGTCAATTGCCAGAGCCTTCTGCGCGGCCGCGATTGCCTTGGGGACGGTTTTAGCTCTCTGCAATGGCTCATAGTCGGGCGCGGCTACGTAGTAGCTGGCAAGCCCGACATACGCCGTGGCATAGCCCGGATCTTTTTCAATCGCCTGATTGAAATATTCTTTGGATTTTTCGAGCGCCTCGGGAGTGCGCTTTTCCCACTGGTAGCGGCCCTTGAGATAAAGCTGGTATGCCTCCGGATCGGTGGTCCCGCCCTTGGCCACTTGCTTTTTGGTCTCGCCGGTCAAACGCTCGCGTAGCCTGGCGGCGATGGCGCTGGTAATTTCCTGCTGCACTGCGAGCACATCGGAAAGCTTGCGGTCGTATTGATCCCCCCAAAGGTTGCGGCTGGTGCGGGCGTCGGTAAGCTCGGAGCTGACAATGAGCTGATCGCCCCGCTGCATGATACGGCCGGTCACCAGTGCCTCAACCTTCAAGTCTTTCGCTATGGTCTGGGGATCCACATCACGCCCCTTATAACGAAATACCGACGCCCGGGCTCTCACGACCAGATTCGGAATTTGTGACAGGTTGTTGATCAGGCTCTCAGTGATGCCATCGCTGAGATATTCGGAGTTGGGATCGTTGGTGCCATTGACGAACGGCAGAACCTGCGACCGAGGTGATCTGCTCTTGATCGCTTCGGCTTCTCCAAAGAAACGCCGCACCCGCCAGCAGCGCCAGCACGACAATGGCGCTGGCCACCCATAACAGCCTCTTGCGCTTTTTGGTCTGAGGTGGCTCGGAGGCGATCTCGACGCGCGCCGAACTGGAATCCCGGCGCAGGCGCTTCAGGTCGGCCAGCATCTCGGCCGCGCTCTGGTAGCGCAGGGCGCGATCCTTTTCCATCGCCTTATTAATGATCCGCTCCAACTCGGCGGGAAGTGCGGGATTAAACCGCGCGGTCGAGGTCGGTCCATGGTGCAGAATGGAGTCGAAGATGACAGCGGAAGTGTTTCCGCTGAACGCCATGCGACCGGTTGCCATCTCATAGAGGACGGCGCCGAAAGAGAACAGGTCAGTGCGGGCATCCAGTTCCTCACCCCGGGCTTGCTCCGGCGACATGTAAGCCACCGTGCCCAAGGCCGTGCCCGGACTGGTCAGGTTCGCTTCGAGGGTTGCGCCTTCAGCGGCCGGTTGCGCCCCGCTTAATTTGGCCAGTCCGAAGTCGAGAACCTTGGCCTGGCCGCGTTTTGTAACGAAAATATTCGCTGGCTTGATGTCCCGGTGCACGATCTTTTCGGTATGGGCCGCGTCGAGCGCGTCGGCTACGTCGATGGCCAGCGACAGCAGAGTCTCAGTATCCAGCGGTTGGCCGGCGATGCGATGTTTCAGCGTGACCCCATCGAGAAACTCCATGGCGATAAAAGCGCTGCCTTCGTGTTCGCCAATGTCGTATATGGTGCAGATGTTGGGGTGGTTTAGCGCAGAGGCGGCCTGTGCCTCGCGCTGGAAGCGGGCCAGAGTTTGGGTATCTTTGGCAATTTCGTCGGGAAGGAACTTCAGGGCAACGAAACGATGCAGCCGGGTGTCTTCCGCTTTATAGACCACACCCATCCCGCCACCGCCGAGCTTTTCAACGATGCGGTAGTGCGAGATAGTCTGTCCGATCATAGTTTGCCTAGTGACGGCTGTCCGATCGTGGATAATGTTAAAAGCAGCGTCTGTGGCGCTCAATCTTAGGCGGACGGTCCAGGCAAGTCAACGCGCCGGTAACGCTCAGTATTGTCAGTCTGGCCTACTGCTCTGAATGCGGAACTGAATTTTCCATTTGAATAATTGGGGCGAAGCGAGAAAACGCCAGGGCACGGTTTCTTCATCCAACTTGCCAAAGGAGTTCGTATGCAGAAAATCACACCCTTTTTGTGGTTCGACAACAATGCCGAGGAAGCGATGAAGTTTTATACGTCTGTGTTCAAGAATTCGAAGATCGGAAAGCTTGCGCTCTACCCGGAGGGATCGCCGGGACCCGCCGGAACCGTGATGGTGGGCACATTCCAAATCGAAGGGCTGGAATTCACAGCCTTGAACGGCGGTCCGATGTTCAAATTCACCGAAGCAATATCATTTGTGGTGAACTGCGAGACCCAGGATGAAGTAGATGAGTATTGGAAAAAGCTCACGGCCGGCGGCGGCCAGGAAGTGCAATGTGGTTGGCTCAAAGACAAGTTTGGCCTGTCCTGGCAAATCGTTCCGACCATTCTAAATAAGCTGCTCGAAGACAAGGACAAAGAGAAAGCCAAGCGAGTGATGCAGGCGATGCTCAAAATGAAGAAGATTGATATCGAAGGTTTGAAGCGGGCATACGCCAACCAATGAAACCCCCAGAAAGTACCGATCATGCGTGCGCGCGAGTTGTTCTGGCGTTTCCTGGCCGGGTTCACGAGCGGACTAGCGGCTGGGTACATCTCGCATCTTGCGCTTGATGTCGTGACGCCGTGTTCAGTTCCGCTCCTGTCTGATCGCTTCTGAGAAAGAAACGTCGTAAGCCGGCGGCACACCCGGCTCTCCGTTCACGGATGTGCGCCTATTCGGCGCGAGCCAACGAAACAGCAGGGTTGCGGAGATGGCTCCAGCCAGTTGAGCCGCAATGAATAGCGGAGCGTCCGCAGGCGCGATCCCGGCGAAAGTGTCCGATAAGGCTCTGGAGAGCGTAACCGCCGGATTCGCAAAGGAGGTAGAGGCAGTAAACCAGTACGCGGCACTGATGTAGGCGGCGACGGCGAAGGGTGTCGCATCTGACCGCGTACGCGAACATCCCCAGATGACTGACAACAATCCGAATGTTGCTACGAATTCGCTGAAGACGAACGTCCATCCGTGACGGGAGTGCGTCGAGAGCGAATACCAGCGGAAACCAAACATGAGATGGGCAACGACAGTTCCCGCGGTTCCGCCTGCGCACTGCGCAGCGATGTAAAACGGCAGTTCCCCCCAAGGAATGCCGTGCTCGACGGCATCGGCCAACGTCACCGCCGGATTGAAATGTGCGCCAGAGATCGAGCCAAATGTCAGAATCAGTGCGAGTAATGCCGCGCCGGTCGCAATCGTGTTCGCCAGCAATGCGATGGCAACATTGCCGCCTGCCAAACGTTCGCCCATGATGCCAGAACCGACCACAGCGGCCACCAGAAAGGCAGTGCCCAGAAACTCTGCCGTAAAACGGGCTCGCAAACTAAATTTCATTGATGTCCGATTTTGTCGATTTCTTTCTTGATTGCAAGGCGGTCGAGACTGGTCACCGGAAGGTACAGGAACAAACTGATTCTGCGGTCGAGCATAAAGAAAGCGTCACGGTAAACGCGTTTTCCACTTGTTCTTCTGTGCCCTGCACCGATGCTGGGTCCGGAACACCCCAATGTGCAGTCATCGGCTGGCCCGGCCAAAAGGGGCAGATTTCTTTCGCAGCGTTGTCACAGACGGTAAAAACAAAGTCGAGTCTGGGAGCATCAGGCTTCGCGAAGTCATCCCAACTCTTGCTTCGCAGACCCGTTGGCCGGCAAACGACGCGCTCTCCAGTTGTTTGATCGCTTCCGGTCGGACTTTCCCCGACGGGTGGCTCCCGGCACTATATGCAGTGAAGTTCGGTCGCCCCTTGTGATTCATGATGGCTTCGGCCATGATCGAACGGGCGGAATTGCCGGTGCATAGGAACAAGACATTGAAGTGTCCCTGCATCGCTATCTCCTCAGTTGCAGCAGTTCGGTCCGCAGCAAGGTTCTTTTTTCTGAGGTTTCACCGCGCGTACAAACGCGCTCATGAACTTGCCATCGACCTGCGGTGCGATGGCGTCCATGTCGATGTTCTGACCCGAAAGAAATTCGCGCGCATCTTCCAGGCGATAGACGCGAGTCGGTTCAAGCGTAATTTGCTCAAACCCGGCGGCAGCGAGCTTGCTCCGGTACTGGTTTTCCTCCAGCGCGCCCGCCACGCACCCCACCCACAGCAACACGCTCTGGCGAATTTCGGGTAGCATCTCGCCACGCGTCACCACGTCGGACACTGCGAACCGTCCACCCGGTTTCAGAACCCGGAACGCTTCCCGTAACACCCGATCTTTGTCGGCAGACAGGTTGATGACGCAGTTTGAAATAACCACATCCACGAAATTGTCAGGCAGGGGAATGTGCTCGATCTCGCCGCGTAGAAACTCGGCGTTCTCAACTCCCGCCCGGCGCTTGTTCTCGTTCGCCAGAGCCAGCATTTCATCCGTCATATCCAGGCCGTAAGCTCTACCGGTGGGCCCGACTCGCTTGGCGGACAGCAACACATCGATCCCACCCCCGGAGCCAAGATCAAGCACAACTTCGCCAGGATTCAATTTGGCCAATGCAGTTGGATTGCCGCACCCCAGCGACGCCAGCAGAGCCTCTTCCGGAATCTGACCGGCTTGTCGCGGCGTCGTAAAGATTGGAAGTGATTGGGTCACCGCAATTGCTGCCCATAGAAGGGCTGCCGCCCCGCAACACGAACTGCCGCCGCGCGTCACTCGCAACGCTGCCTGCCCGTACTTTTCTTTAACGACTTCCTTGATATCTGCGCTGCTCATGGTTCATCTCCCTACCTGCAAATTTGAACAATCTGCTCGGGCCTGACCGCTTTGTTACGGGTGCAACACTCGGCATACAAGAATCTCAACAGTTCCTCCAGGGCTTCGGTATTCGCCGTGTAATGCAGGAACGTGCTCTCCCGGCGGACCTGCACCAACCCTTCGTTCCTAAGTTTGTCAAGATGGTGCGACAACGTCGAGTTCGGAATATCCAGTTCTTCCTGAATCTCGCCGACTACCAGGCCGTCCGGGTGAGCCGACAACAGTAACTGCATGATCCGAAGCCGCGGCTCGGTTCCCATCGCGGAGAACATGTCGGCAAACCGGGTTACCTGATCCGCGGACTTTTTGGATTGGGTGCGAGTCATATTTCTATAATTGCAGAAATATGGATGATTTGTCAAAGCTGCACTCGGACAGGGAAGACATGCCCAAGGGATGACGGGCAAAGTGCCTTCGGAAACCCGATCACGACGTTACTTCCAGTTGCCGGCCGGCCACCCACATCTGCCGGAATCCCCTTCAGGGCATTTCCCTCGGACTATAATGACGCGCACCGATGGCACTGACCTCTGGCACCAAACTCGGGCCGTATGAGATCGTCGCCCCGCTGGGCTGGCGGCATGGGCGAGGTCTACCGTGCTCTTGACACCCGGCTCGACCGCATCGTTGCGATCAAGATCCTGTCCACTCAACTTTCTGACAATCCAGAACTCAGGCAGCGCTTCGAGCGCGAGGCGCGGACTGTCTCTTCGCTGAATCACCCGCATATTTGCCAACTCTTTGACGTGGGCTCGCAGGACGGAACTGATTTTCTGGTGATGGAGTTTCTGGATGGCGAGACCCTGGCCGAGCGGCTGCGCAGAGGTGTGATACCGCTTCCTGAGTTGTTGAAGATGGGGATGCAAGTCGCGGAAGCCTTGGAGACCGCGCACCGTGCCAGCATTGTGCACCGTGATCTGAAGCCAGGCAACATCATGCTGACCAAGACCGGCGCCAAACTTATGGACTTTGGTTTGGCGAAGCCCAGCATGCTGGGTGCGGGGGGCTCAGCATCGGCGCCGCTTTTGTCGGCAGCGCAGACAATCAGCGGCCCGACCCCGGTTTCGCCCCTGACGATCGCGGGCAGCATCGTGGGGACCATCCAGTACATGTCTCAGGAGCAAATCGAGGGCAAGGAGGTGGACGCGCGCTCCGACATCTTTGCGTTTGGAGCGGCGCTCTACGAAATGGCGACGGGCAAGCGTGCATTTGAAGTGAAAAGTCAGATCAGCGTGGCTTCAGCGATCCTGGAAAAGGATCCCGAACCGATTAGTGCAAGCCGGCCATTGACTCCGGCGGCCTTCGACTACCTGGTGGCAACCTGCCTGGCAAAAGATCGTGAGGAGAGATTTCAGACCGCCCATGATGTGCGGCTGCAATTGAAAGGCATTGCGCAATCTCCGCAGTCGACCGCTGCGATCGCAACCGGACAATCTCAACGGATGTCTGGCTCGCGGACGCTGTTAGCGGGTGCGGCACTTCTGCTCGCCGCGGCAATCATCTTTTACTTCGCACAGCGTGCCAACGCTCCGGCGCCTTCGGTGCGAGCCTATATCCCGCCTCCGCCGGGAACGACATTCCGGGCATCGGGCTTTGATGATGGCCCGGTTGTGGTCTCGCCGGACGGTAAGACCCTGGCTTTCTCCGCCGTGGACGAAAAAGGAAGTACCAACTTGTGGGTGCGTCCGCTCAGCGCGCAGCAGGCCACCATGCTGTCCGGAACGGAAGATGCGGCAACACCCTTCTGGTCCCCCGACAGCCAGTATCTCGGGTTCGTCGCCGATAAAAAACTAAAGAAGATCAGTGTCTCGGGGGGTGAAGCAGAGACTCTCGCGGATTCGGCAGAGAGCGGTGGTGGCGACTGGGGCGCCGATGGCACCATTCTGTTCTGCAAACAAGGTCTTGGTCCTATCTCTCGAGTGCCGGCATCCGGAGGAGAGGCTTCACCTGCCACCAGGCTCGATAAAGATGAAAGTTCCAACGAGGCTCCGTCGTTTCTGCCTGACGGCAAACACTTTTTCTACGTTCCTCCTCTCTGACGGGTGCCAGCCAGATCAAGGTAGGCGTACTGGGAAAGCCGGAACAAAGTGGGGTGATTATTGGCCCCGGTGGGCGGGCGCGGTTCGCGTCGGGTTACCTGCTCTTTGTCCGCGGCGGACGCATCCTGGCTCAGCCTTTCAGTCTGCGCACCTTGAAATTGTCGGGCGATCCGCAATCGCTGGGAGAAGGGCGAACTTTCTCTGTGTCGGCGAACGGTGTCCTGGCTTATAACGAGAGTTCCCCGAAATCGGAGATGAAGATTCTTGACCGCGGTGGAAACGCAATATCTACTCCAGGCCCGATGGCCATTTATTCCGATCCGCGCTTCTCTCCTGATGGCAAATCCATCGCCGTCACACGTGCAAGACCCCCGGCGGCGTGGTCTCCGGATGGGAAACAGATCGCCTACACCGTCGTGGAGAACGGTTCTTACTCGGTTCGGCGACGGCCGCTTGATGGCCGCACAGCCGAAGAAATTCTCTACAAGGACGACAGGTATATCGGCGCGAACGTTCTGGACTGGTCTCCGGACGGGAAATATCTTTCCATCGATCTGACTACCAAGGAGGGGACGTACTCGAATTGGATTCTGCCCCTGGAAGGCGACCGTAAGCCGTTTCGTCCGCCGGCAATGTCACGAGCCTCCTCCAGCATCTTTGACGGTCTGTTCTCTCCCGATGGCCGGTGGATTGCATATTTTTCCTATGAGACGGGCCGGCCTGAGGTGTACGTTGTGCCCCCTATCACGGAAGGAGCAAAGTATCAAGTGTCCACTTCGGGCGGGTGGCTGCCGCGCTTCACACACAACCATGAGTTCTACTTTCTGACTATGGGAAATCGTTTGATGGAAACGCAAATCGCCAATCAGGCAAACTTTCATGTTGACTCGATCCGTGCGCTGTTCCAGTTTGACTTTCCGAATTTCCCTAGTCCCCTGTGGGACGTAAGCGCTGATGGGCAGCGGTTCGTAGTGCTCGCTGCCGATCACACCAAGTCTGCGTCCGTCACCCTGCTGACAAATTGGCCAGCGGAGCTGGGAAAATGAAACCTAACCTCCTGGCGCACATACTTTCCTGACGCGCTTGCGGCTGCGATGCGTGGACGCGGGCCAGGATCGTCTTCGCGCCAATGATCGATCATGGCCGCGATAGCCAAACCACAAAAAGGAACTGAAGAAGACCATACGAACAAATCGAACGGGAGATGCCGAACTGATCCTGGGCAAGCTCAGACGACTTCTCTGAACGTATTTCCCACTCAGGACACAGTTCCCTGAGTAAGAAAACTCCATGAGAAGGTTCATCATCACCGGCGCGCCGGGTGCAGGGAAGACAGCGATCATCCGTCAGTTAGAACTCGACGGGTTCAGCGTAGTCGAAGAGGCGGCTACTGACGTCATCGCCGCCGCGCAAGCCCAAGGAACGGTTCAACCCTGGACGCATCCCTCGTTCATTGATGCAATCGCTCATCTGCAAAGGGACCGTCAGATTCGAGCGTCTTATCAACCGGATGAGGTTCAGTTTCACGACCGTTGCGTTGTCTGTACCGCGGCGTTGGCAGTCTACCTCGGGTACCCTTTTTCACCCTTTCTTGCCAGCGAACTGGAGCGCGTCAAAAAAGAAGCAATCTACCAAAACCGAGTCTTCTTCATTCGCAATCTTGGCTTCATCACGCCTACCGAAGCGCGGCGAATCAGCTTTGAGGAAACGGTGCGTTTTGAGAAAATTCACGAAGAGACTTACCGGGACTTCGGCTTCGAACTGGTCTCAGTCGAGCCAGGAAGTCTGGTGGAACGGGTCAGCATAATCAAAGCGGCAATTCGTTAGTCGAAGCGGACCAAACCGAACAATTCCTATCCCTGCTACTGGCGTGAATGGTGCGAACGTGCGGGGTAACAGCGGCTGGCACAGCCGGGCGAGGATAGTTGGTGTAATCGCCGTTCTATAAGAGGGGATGTCAAGAACATTCTTCTACCTCCGCCGGAAGCGCGGTAATGGTTCGCGGCATCCAGTCCCTTGTCAGATAGGAGTGGCGCTCGAGTCTTGTGTCTTGCCCTGTGGTTTCGGGTTTTGCTTTGCTCCATCTCAGCAGCTGCCTGTTCATGAGTAGCGACAACGCCGATCGGTTTCTGAAACTGGCAAGCACTCGTGGTTGTACGGGGTCAACCATGGTTCTATCTGCGACTCGAGGCCTAGTGCTTTTTCGGGTTATCCCAGAGGGCATAGGGTTAACACAGAGGCTCACTGCCACGGGCACTGTGCGCCTACAGGCGATTAGGATGCTCACCCTCGAACCCGAGCGTCTCAAGAACCAACTGGCCACCACCAGAAAAGATCACCGGAGATGGAGGGCTCTTCCCGTGAGACGCTCAAGCGGCTTGCGATTTCAGTTTGTCAGCGTCGAAGTTTTCTCCCTTCTTCCATAGAGTTAGCGTGATGGCTGCAATCTTGCGCGCCAGCGTCAGACGCGCCATCGTGGGCTTGATACCTTTGGCCAATGATCTCTGGTAGAAATCCTGGAACGGGCCGGGCAGTACACTGGCCCTGGTGGCCGCACCTTTGAACAAGCCTTTCAGATCATGATTGTGGTCCTTGTTCAGACCGCGAATGGAGATCTGTTTCTTAGAACGTCGCAGTCCGCCTTTGACATAGCAATATTCGGCACTGGTGCGGGTTTCTAAAGCCAGTCCGCTGTAAGCCCAAAGCTGTCGCTTCGTGCGGAAACGATGCGGGGTCTGGATCAGCGCCACCGCCAAGGCGGAGCGAATCGGTCCTAGTGAGGGAATCTGCCGTAGTTTGACGGTGATGGCATGCTTGCGACTCTCCGCCAATAGCTCGCGGCGCGCTTGCTGGCGCAAGTACTGCAGCATGTCCAGTTGCTGGTAGAGTCGTTCGGCGCGGCGACGGACGCCGGCTTCCTTGATCTTGCCCAGCCACTCGGCTCGATGACGGGTATAGTAGACGTCCCGGCCGGCACAGGGGATCGCCCAGCTGCGATAGACCGCTTTCAACCGACACATGACTCGGCTCAGATCTTTGACGATGGTCAGGTAGCTCCGGGCTAGCTCGCGCAGCATGCGCACGCCGGTCTCGCCATGGTAGACCGAGCTGAGCTTGTTCAGGTACAACAGTTCGGCCAACTTGTGGGCGTCGATACGATCACTCTTGTTTCCGTCTTTGAGCAGAGCATTTTTTCGCGGATTGCACACCACCAGCTTGGCCACACGCGGCTTCAGTAAATCGTGCAGCCACGCGGCCCAAGTTCCTTCTTCGAAGGTGACCGATAGAGTTCCGCGCAACCCCGCAAAGAACTCCAGAATAGTCGCGGCTTTTGTCTCTAGGATGGATTCCATGACTAACTTGCCAGTGGAATCCAATACTGCCACCGAGATGGTTGCTTGATGAACGTCGAGCCCAATATACTTTTCGCTATTCATGGAGGGTGTTCCTTTCGTAGGGAATGATGCTTGCGCTCATAACCTACTCCTAAAGGGACGCCCTCTTATAATGCGTTAACAATAGGTATCATTACAGCGCGCGGCACATGCCGCACCCGCGAGGCGAACTTCTTGACGGCTGCACGAGTCCTGAGCATTGGCATCAGCGCGGCGACCGGCACATGCTTCGCCGTCCTAGCCGGGCTGAGCATCAGCGCCATCGCCGTTCCGGTCCGCCGCTTTCATGTCGCCTCCATCGTGCTCGCCGTCGTCGCAATCTGTCTCGCGTGGCTGGCGTTCCGGGCGGCAATGGCCGACATTACCGACGAAGGGACTGAAGATATTGTGATTGCGCTGCACCGTGGCATGGTCGGCGCATTTGTTGGCCTGATCTTTATCGTTGCCTTGCTCCTCATGTTCGGGGCCGATGCTCGAGGCTTCCTGGCTCACGCCCTGGGAAAACCCACGTCCAGCTTTACCCCCTTTCGCTTGCTAGCTGCCGCAGTGCTGCTGGGGTTTGGAACCGGATTCGTCATTCGCGTTCCTAGCGCAACAAAGCAGCCACCGACGACCGGCAATATGACCCGGACATGATGGCACAAGCATTTGCCACAGCCGAGTTTGAGGGAATTATGAGCCGTCCTTCCGGCGAGTCTTGAAGTGGTCCTAGCAGCGGACCGTACGGCCCTGATTCAACAGTGACGTAGCGAATTCCATGGGTAACGAACTCCGGTCCCATAGCCACCCAGGCTTGCTGCTGAGCGGAGACAGTTGTGACGCAGGTTTGGCAGTTGACGCTTTCGAAAAATACGTTGCTCGCCTTAACCCTGTTGGAAAGTCTTAAGCTATGTTTTCGACATTGCGTATCCCCGCCACTTGTTGACATACGGCAGGACGAACAAGTACAGGCCGGTGAGCAGGAGCAAGGCAAGTATGGCCACTGCCGATAGGCCCAGCCTGTTGTTGTACTTCCCCTGTACCACAGTAACGCCGTTGATGATGACGGCCACTGTGAAGACGATGGACAGCCAGCGGTGGGTCTGCCGAATCCATTTGCTCCAGTTCAATTGAACCTCCACGACGAATAGCATCTCTTACTATGGACGCCAAATTATCGCTATGCGGCAGAAATCATATTAAGCGAAGTGCGGAGCACATGCGGCCTTGTCCAGCTTCTTGCCAAAAGCATTTGTCAAGCGAGTGAATCGCCCGGATCGCCTGACGTGTGGGTCAATGAGTTCTATAAAAAGGGATGTCAAGAAAAAACTCCGCCTCGACCGGAGTGGAGATTATTTCTCGAGGTCCAGCCCACGGTAGTTTCACTTCTCGGGAGAGGTTTGGCTTGTTGTCCATTCTCGTGAGTTTCTCTGCCCTGCTAAGGGTGCCATCGTGTCTTAAGAAAGCAGCAAGCGAACTGGTTGCTTCGGAGGCAACCATGGTTCTATCCGAGGCTCGTGGCCTATGGCTATTTCTGGTTATCCGAGAGGGCATAACGTGTAATGGGTGACTCGGTGCCAAAGCACGCGAGGCCGATCTCATTGACTGATACTCCTCTCGAATCCGAGCATCTCCAGAACACGACCGACCAGCAGCGGAGAGAATCCCCCGAGACGGAAAGCCTGCCTCACCCAGAGAGGCTCAAGCTGCTTGCCGATGCAAGTTTTGTGGATCGAAACTGACTCCTTTCTTCCACATCGTTAAGCTGATCGTGGCTATCTTGCGTGCCAGCGTCAGACGGGCCAGCGTCGGCCGCATTCCCTTGTCCACCCGAGCCACATAGAAGTCGTGCAGCGGACCCGGACCTGTGCTGGCAGAGATGGCGGCACTTTTGAAAAGGCTCTTCCGATCTTTATTGTGGTTGTCATTCAGACCGCGCACCGTGATGCGCTCACGGTTGCGTTGCCGCTTGCCTCTGACGTAGCGGTACTCACCGCTGTCATGAGTCTCCACCGCCAAACCACTGTAGGCCCAGAGTTGGCGCTTGGTTCGGAAACGATGGGGTGTCTGCAGCAAGGCCACCAGCAAGGCAGCCCGAATCGGACCGATGGAAGGAATCTGACGAAGTAGCTTCACCGCAGGATGCTGATTACTCTCCCGCAGGAGTTCGCCTCGCGCTTGCAGACGCAGGGGTTGCAGACTATCGAGTTGCTGGTATAAATGCTCGGCTCGAACCCGAACTCCTGGTTCCACGAGCTTGGCCAACCACTCGGTGCGCTGACGTGGAGCATAGACGCTGGTGCCACTGCACGGAATCGCCCAACTTCGGTACAGGGCTTTGATCCGATTCATCACGCGGGTCACATCTTTAGTGATGGTCAGATAGCTCCGCTCCAGCTCTTTTAAGGCGCGCATGCCATGCTCTTCGTGGTACACCGCCGTGAGTTGGTTGGTGCGTAACAACTCGGCCAGCTTGCGCGCGTCGATCCGGTCACTCTTGTTGCCCTCTTTCAGCAGGGCCGCCTTGCGCGGATCGCAGACTACCAGCCGGCTGACATGGGGTTTCAGGAGATCGTGTAACCAGGCAGCCGAGGTTCCTTCCTCGAAGGTCAGGGACAGAGTTCCGTGCAATCCTTGGATGAAGTCGACGATCGTGGACGCCTTGGTCTCCAGCAGGCACTCCATCATCAACTTGCCCCGCGCATCCATCACGGCAACCGAAATGGTGGCCTGATGAACGTCCATGCCGATATACTTTTCTTGACTCATAAAAGGCGCTCCTTTTTCGCTAGGTTGGCGATCCGAACAATCTCAACCTACCGCAAAAGTGGGCGCCTTTTTATATTGCGTGTAATCGCCGGTTTAGAACAGTTGCGCTCGTCAGTGCACCGTTCTTTGGGAGGGGCAACGGTAAGTTGGGCAGCCAACTGAACCTCTGCGGGACACCCGACCGGACCGCCGTCGAACCCGCGGCTACCCTCGCCCCGCAATCCGATGCCTTGGGCATGAACGAACCAGCGCCCCGGAATAGTCTATTGGTTCGGAATCAATTTCACATTGACTACTGCACGGTGAGAGTGACGGTACCTTCGGCGTTGGTGCTGCCTGATGTGCCGGTCACAGTCACCGTGTAGGCGCCCGGCGTAGTACCGGGATTACCACGGCCGCCCCCACTGCTTCCACCACCGCCGCACGCAATGAAACCGCCAATGAAGATCAGTAGAAAGGTGAGAATACCAAGCCTGTTGTGCCTACTCCGAAGCCGCGCCGGGATGGCTATGAGCAGGATGAGAGCCAGGCCCGTACCGCTGGCGGCGAACAAGCCGACTGGGCGCCTTCTTGGATATTCAAGGGCTCCGCTCGTCGCGGCAGTGGTGGTGATGGTGAGGGTGGCTGTTCCGCCGGAGGGACCGGCAATACTCACCGGGCTGGTCGAACCGAAGCTCAACGTTGGAAGATCTTGAGCGCCAGTCGGGCTGGATGTGACAGCAGCCGTCAGGGCCACACTGCCAGTGAAGGTTGTCCCCGGAGTCACCGTGATCGTCGAGGCAGCGGTCGCTCCACGGCTCACATTCACAGAAGTACCCGTGATAATGAGGGTGGGAGTAAGCTTGAACACCGTGCCCCCGCCTCCGTTGGCACCCCCGATACTTGTAGTGCCATATAGATTGCCGGCGCCGTCCTGGATCAGCCCAGCCTGGGGAGCCGCGCCATCGGTGCAGTTCGGAGCTGAGCAGAAGCTGTAGAGCACCGTCTCATGGCCCGCGTTGTCCAACTTGAACACCGTGCCGCAGCCATTCGAACCACAAGAGGGATTAGAATTCTCGCCGCCCGCTGTTGTTGTGCTGAACAGGTTGCCCGCCGCATCCTGGATCAGCCCAGCCGCGGGAAGCTGCCCGTCTGTGCAGTTCGCAGCCGAGCAAAAGCTGTATATGACTGTATGGTGAGCTGCGGTGTCCAACTTGTACACCGTGCCGCCGTCGCCGAAACCCATCACCGCAGCGCCACCGTGGGACGTGGTTCCGTACAGGTTGCCCGCAGCATCCTGAATCAGGCCCGCTGCGGGAACAGATCCGTCCGGGCAGCCATTGGCGATGCAGAAGTTGTAGAGGACTGTGCTGACCACCCCCAACTTAAACACCGTGCCCCCGCTGACGGTGAAGAAGCCCATGCCGCCGCTGGACGTAGTGCCGTACAGGTTGCCCGCAGCATCCTGAATCAGGCCGGCTTCGGGAGCAGATCCGTCCGGGCAATTAGGTTCAGTCTCGCAGAACCCGTCGATGATTGTCTCGTGACCGGCATTGTCTAGCTTGAATACCGTGCCGCCACCTGCCGTACCGCCAAACTTTGTGGTGCCGTAGAAGTTCCCTGCAGCATCCTGAATCAGGCCAGCCTGGGGCCCGGATCCGTCCAAACACGGGGACCCGTCTACCGTAATGGAGCAGAAGCTATACAACACGGTCTCGTGGCCTGTGTTGTCCACCTTGAACACCGTGCCGCAGCCATTGCTGCAATTCGAATTCGCGTTCGCGCCGCCCACCACAGTAGTACCGTACAGGTTTCCTGCGGCGTCCTGGATCAGCCCAGCTTGGGGAGCCGCGCCATCGGTGCAGTTCGGAGCTGAGCAGAAGCTGTAAAGCACCGTCTCGTGGCCCGCGTCGTCCAACTTGAACACCGTGCCGCAGCCATTCGAACCACAAGCGGGATTAGAATTCCCGCCGCCCGCTGTTGTTGTGCCGAACAGGTTGCCCGCCGCATCCTGGATCAGTCCGGCTTGCGGGGCCGCGCCATCCGTGCAGTTCGGAGCTGAGCAAAAGCTGTAGAGAACGCTATAGCTGTAATCGGAGGCGTCAACCTGCGACGACGCCTTGTATGTTTTTCCACTCGTCCCCTGCAAATCAGATGGGCCGCCCAGCTGGGCGAAAACATTATTTTGCGTTCCCGTTTGGGAGGAAAAGGAGAAGAGTGATAGGAGAGAAATCAGGGTGAAAGAGGACAAGCGGCGAAGGCGGAGTTCCATGCACACCTCGCGGTTGTGACTTGAGTGGTCTTTTGGGCCCCCGTGGAGTGTTAGTGTAACGCCTCTTTGTATATTTGTCTCAGCCTGCCCCCTAGTTGGTGTAATCGCCTTCCATGAGAAGGCCGGTCGGAGTCAAGTGATTCTTGTCTCTTTTTTGTTAGGCAAGTTTTCTTCTCCCGCCGAGTGGCCACTGTCGCCATGCTTCCATTCGCACTCTCGAGGAGCGATTCGTTTCGCTCGGTGCAAGTTGGGCGTTCTCGGTTCAGCCGGTGCTGCCATCTGTTTGTCGCCCTGTGGTTCTGCTCTTGGAGAGTGGAACCTGGGCCAGGCGATTAACGCAGTCACCGGAACTCGGCTTGGGCTTTTGTCTTTTCTCTTCCTGGAACGGTTTTGTTTTTACGCGGCTGCGGCCACGGTCGTTCGGCTGCTGTTGTGCAACGGTTCGTACACTTCTCCGCTCACCCACAGATGATGCAGCAACACCGCCAGCTTTCTCGCGGTCGCCACGATGGCTCGCTTCTTCCCGTTCCTTCCACCACGCTCCGCCAGCTTCAGGCCCCAGCGCCTGAGATCGCAGTCCACCCCGAACGGACCCAGAATGTGCTGGGCTCCTTGCACCAGCAGGGTGCGCAGATACGGATCGCCTTCTTTGCTGATATGCATCTGCGGCTCGCTCTGTCCCGAGTTTCTTCGTCCTGGCTGCAGTCCCAGATAACAGCCCACGTCGCGGCTCTTGCGGAAACGATGCGGATCTTCCAGCGTCAGCAAGAACGTCAGCGCGATCAGCGTGCCTACGCCCTTGATCTGCTTCAGCAACGCCACCTGCGGATAACTCGCTTGCGCCAATGCTTCGATGCGTTCGTTGTACTCGCAGATCCGTTCGCTCAGCTCTTCGATGGCCGACAGCAACGGCTCCAGCGCCCGTTGCAGTTCCGGACTCAAGCTCTCGGCTTTCTCCGGATTCATGTTGCGCACGTTGCAGCCGCGCAGCCGTTCGCCGTAGCTCTTGGCCAGTCCGCGCGCCGTGTTCACCAACGCGGTTCGTGCCCGCACCAGTCCAGCCCGCGCTCGAATCACCGTGAGATCCGCTTGCGCCTGTGCGCTGCGATGCTTCACCGGACACAGCAACTCAGGATCGATCCGGGCCAGCCGCGCCAGCGTCTGCGCATCCCACCGATCGTCTTTCTTGCGGCTCTCTCCGATCAAGCGCACCTTGCGCGCATGCGCCACGATCACTTCATGCCCCAACTCGCTCAGCCAGCGACTAATCCAGGGCGAATGCGTCCCGGTTTCCAGTGCGACCCGGCTGCGCGGCATTGTGCCAAAGACTTCCTGCAACGCTTTCGCATTCGTACGGACTCGCTGCTCCAGTTGTATCTGGCCGGCTTCATCCACCACGCAGTACCAACTGTTGCGATCTCCCAGATCCAATCCGATGGTCAGTTTCTGCTGCGAAATATTCCTGCTCTGCTTCACCGCTGCGGTGCTAACCTTCTTCATTGCCGGTCTCCTTTTTATCTGTGCCTTGAGCACGTCGATAACTTGGGAGCGTACACCGCATCCCGTCCGGAGACCGGCCTTCTCATCCCATCTGTTCACAACAACTGAGAACTGGAGTAGCAGCCGCACGTACGGTCAGGCAGGCCGCCCGCGCGGTTCGCCCTCGAAGTCGCGGGCCAGCGTCGGCATCACCATCCAGCACGCGTAGCGGGACTTCGGGTCAAGAGAACCCGGCTCACGACCACGACCCACACGACGCCGATGATGGGCGAGACGAACCGCGAATAGGCGCCGTACGGTGACCAGAATCCATCTCTGAGCCACGTGGTGCCGCCCAGCAAGACGAGCACGACGGCTGCGACCCCGGCCGCGAAGAGCGCGTTCGAGATCAGTCGGGCCCGCCAGAGCCCGAAGGCCCCGGACATGATCAGCATCGCCCGCGGGAACGAAGTCAAGACCACGCCGGCCCACGCTAAGTCGTTCAGTCCCGATGTGAGCGTAGGATTTCCGGAGCCGGCGATCGAGTACGCGAGGGCTGCGACCACCGTGATGAGCAGCAGGAAGAGCGCTCCCACCGCTGCGCTGGAAGCGGTTGCCGCCGCGCCCCAGCCGTCTTGCCCGGCATCCGCCAAGGTGGTCCGGAGGGCCGCCGCGAACCACATCAGGTTGAGGATCGCCAGCCCAGAGAACACTGCGGCGATCAGGATCCGCATGCGCTCGCCGTCGTAGAACACGACGAGTGCGTCGGGCGACGCGCCAACCTGCGGCTGATGGCCGTAGACGAGGTACGCGATGATGAAGCAGAAAACGGATTGGATGCCGCCCGTGCGCCACAAGCGTTCCCAGAACGCTGGGGTGGTGTACACGCTTGTGGAGGATGAGGCTATGCTGGATGCGCTCATGAGGATCTCCTCTTGAACTGAAAGGTGACTTCGGATGCCCCGCGGCCCGAGACAATGCGGTAGTGCACTATTGTTGGGCCGATTTGGGGTGAGATGTTAGCTCCAGAGCCGTGGCAAGTCAATGAGAGCGGACGCTTTTGTCATACCACAATAGAAATGTCCCCGTAGAAATGTCCCCGTTTTGTCCACAATAGAAATGTCCCCTGGTTGTGGTTCAGCCCGCATCGGAAGAAGGGCGTGAGTTTCTGAAGTCAAAGCCTAATCTCCAAGGATGATTTGAGGCTGGAGTAAACGGGTGCAGCTTCAGGGATGGGGGTGCGGGGGAAGGGGCAACATCCCTTCCCCCGCTCAGCGCTTTAGAAGCCGCCTTGAGTTCTCGGAACAGGAGACGCTGACCGCGATAGTGAATCGCGATTTTGCCCGCTTCGTTTTCCCGCACCCGCACGCGGCTCTTGGCCGGCGCCCAGTGCTGACTTTGCCGTTCCAGTTGCAGCAGCCGATGGTTGTAGCGCACCACCCAATCCTCACTCACCACTCGTTCCTCCTCCAGCCAGAACACTTGATCCAGTTGCCGCGCTGTGGGCCGTCGTCGGTGATAGTCGGCTGCCTCCGCCGCCGGCCGTGCATAACGCCGGTTGTGTTCGCCGAGATAGTGCTCGTCCAGATAGGCATTGGCCTGGTCGTAATTGGCGATCCCGGCCAGTCGCAACTTCTTCACTAGCCGATCCTGATGGGTGCCGTGCGCCCGCTCCACGCGCCCTTTGGCTTGCGCTGAACTGGCGGCGATAATGCGGATGCCTAATTGGGCGCACATGCGCCCGAATTGCGTCACCGGAACTTCGCCGCGCATCCGCTCCTGCGCGTTGGGCGACCGCACGTACACGTTCTTCCAGTCGGTGTAGAGCGCCCGGGGTACCCCATAGCGCTCGATCCAGCCACGCAACACCGCGGCCGCTGCCCAGATCGTTTCTTCCGCCGAGAACCGGCCCAGCGCCGCAGTGGTGGCGTCATCCACCATGTGCATCAGACAGCCCCGCTGCCCGCGCTTTTCCAACCACTCATGAAAGCTTCCGTCCATCTGCACCAACTCACCAAAGTGAGCTTTGCGTTCGCGCCGCTGCCGATAGGGCTTACGCCGCCGTTGCCTTCGCCATAGCCCTGCTTCCCGCAGCCAGCGCCGCAACGTCTCGGCATGCACCTCCAGCCCATCGTCGCTGGCCAGATGCTCGGCCGCCAGCGTGGCCCCAAAGTCTTCATAGCGGACCTTCACCCGTTCCAGCACCGCCGCTCGCATCTTTGCCGGATAGGCCCGGTTCGATTCCCGGCCGCAGTTGCCATGCTGCAACGCTTTCGCTCCGCCCTCGCGTTACCGCGCCCACAGCCGCTTGGCCTGTCGATAACTCAACTCCAGCAACTCGCTGGCTTCCCCCAGCCGCAGGTTGCCCGCTTTCACCCGCCCCATCACCTCTGCCCGGCTCAACTCTTTGCTGCTCAATTTCGCTCTCCCCAATCGCGGTGCCTCCCCTGTCGAGGGGCACTCTACATGGGGACATTTCTATTGTGGTTTCATGGGGACACTTTCAATGTGGTTCAACATGAGAGCGGACGCTTTGGGGAACTGCCGACCAACCTGTTGGCGATAAACTCGCGATTACACTCATCATCGGATCGCCGGTCTGTACCGTCATCTCGCTTTGGCCCTCTTCAGCAGCAGAGCGGGACTGACGCCGAGGTCCGAGGCGATTCTCCGCAGACTCTGACCAGCCTTTTGCGTTGCCTTGTCCTTTGCATATGTGCCAATTTCCGAGCAGTCGCGATAGGTCAGGGCCGCTTTCGATTCTCTCCAATCACGGACAAAACACGGACGATCTCTGGGTCTGAGAGATTCGAACTCCCGACCTTCTGGTTCGTAGCCGATTAAACTTTCGTTGATCTGGCGCAACTTACGAACCATTTTCGGGCTGAAAAGACCCTCCAATTGGACCCAACTTTGGACCCAAGTTTTCCTCTTCGGATCAAGATCACACATCAGGAGAATTGCCGACCGCGTACCAAGTGCCGCAGCTTTCATGGCGGCCCGAGCTTTGGATGCCCACACCCTTCAATGGGACTTGTACGTACAATCATTCCCGGCGGACTTCAGAGCGCAATGAGTGGTCGAGGGGCGGACTCCCAATCGGGAAATTGATGTATCGTGTGTTCAGTTGTTTAGAGCAGTAGCTGACACCTGAGCAATACCGCCGAAGAATATGCGACGTGAGATTTGGAGAATGAATGAAAGTGAAATACCAAATATTTGTGAGCTCGACCTATGAGGACCTAAAAGCAGAGCGGGATATTGTGATAAAGACAGTCTTAGAAATGGGTAACATACCGGTCGGCATGGAAATGTTTAGTGCTGGCGATGAACAGCAGTGGGAACTGATTAAACGGCAGATTGATGACTGCGACTATTACGTAGTAATCGTAGCGCACCGGTACGGATCGACCGATGGAACGATCAGCTTCACAGAGAATCGGGGTGAACACGAAAGATCACCTTGAACGGGCAATGAGTCTCAGCCCCATTGTCACCTTCAGACAGCGTGTTGAATGGTGCCGGAATTATCACAAGGCTTGGACAGATGGGAAGCCCGGCCCTATTCGAACGATGGAAAGCCAATTGACCAAGCACATCCTTCCGCGGTTCGGTTCCTCGCCCTTGGACTCCGTTGATGAAACGGCAGTACAGGAGTTTGTAGCCGATCTGAAGAGAACCACATTTGAATTGAGGAAACCAAACCGTGACCTCATCAAAACGTATAGGTTGAGCCGCAAGACGATCCTCAACATCGTTGGAGTGGTGAAGCTGATTCTCGGGAAGAAAGTTTGGCTGACTTGGGATTTGGACTTGGGGAAGCCCGAAGACCCGGAACAACGGTACTTCACGGAAGAACAGTTGAAAGAGATCATCGAAGGGGCAGAAGGGCAAGACCGCGTTCTGTTCGCATTGCTGGCAGGTACAGGAATGCGAATCGGCGAGGCAGCCGGGCTGCATATCGCTGATCTGGATTTAGACAACTGCACGATTTACGTTCGCCGTGGGGTCTGGAATGGTCGGGAGTTGTCCCCCAAGACCAGGAACTCCGTCAGGGAGATTGACATCGACACCGGTCTGGCTGAGACGTTAAAGCAGTACATCGGAGGAAAGCAGGCTGGTCGGGTGTTCGAAGCCCGGAATGGCTCTCCGATCTCAGAGAATAACGTACTCAAACGTGTGCTACATCCGCTTCTGAAGCGGCTGGACATCTCGAAGGCCGGGCTTCATGCTTTCCGGCATTCGCGGGTGACCATGCTGCGAAAGAACGGCACGCCTGCGGATTTACAGAAGCAGTGGATTGGGCATTCCTCTTTACGGACAACAGATAGGTATTCGCACACGAATCAGGAACTTGAATACCGGCGTCTAGCTGCAAGCAAAGTGGGACTTACTTTCACTGTTGGACCCAATGGACCCAATTCAGCGATCGGGATTTCAGCGGCAACTGTTTGATAAGAATGGTGCGCCCTGAGAGATTCGAACTCCCGACCTTCTGGTTCGTAGCCAGACGCTCTATCCAGCTGAGCTAAGGGCGCAATCGCGATGGGACGAAAAGAAGCGACCTTGATTATAGCCAAACTCTCACGAAGGGTGAACTGGCGGGGTTCCGTTTTTCCGGAAGTATCTCAATTTCTGAAACTCCCGCACTGTTTTGACTTGAAGGACTCAGCCTCGAAGAGCCTGCCCGAAGTCGAAGGTCTCGCGCACGCAGTACAGATTGATGATACAAGTGCGTTAGGCTGCACGCGGTATCCTTTCGCAACCTCACCATGACGCCGTCTGTTTGAGCGCGCTCCCCCTTGCGCGCAGCCGAAAGAACCCTCGTCCTGCCGATCCATTGCGAGCGCGGCTGAACCCCAGAACTGGCTACCCTTGCGGGTTTCGGATGATTTCCACAGACGATTCGGCAGATGGCTTGCCATCGGAGCGGAGGACGTAATTCTTTCCCCCTAGGGGGCATTTCCTACCTGATTACGAAAATTTCACCCTGTGTTTTCAGCAGTTTAAGAGTGGCACCGGGGATGCTTTAACAAAAAACAGACGAAGTGGCGCGCAACGGGGCGCTCCAGAGAAAAAACTTCGGCCAGAGGTTTTCTTGAGCGCCCCTTGCATTTTTCGTCTGAGACACAGTCCTCCCGCCCCTCCCCCAATTTCAAGTTACCCAAGATTCCGTTCAGCCTACGCTCTGCTTTAAACCCAGGCCCTTTTTTGGCCTTGCCGTATATTTCAGGCCAGGATCAGCCGTTCCGCTAAATCCAGCCCACTGCGTCGCAACAAGCCTGCAATCACCGGTTCCTTGAAGCGAGAAGCGTCAAACTCGACGCGGATGATCCGCTCGCTCTCGTTCAGCACAATCCGCCGGACGCCATAGACTTCGCGCACATTGTCCAGTGCGCGCATGGTCGCCTCATTGGGAGATGCGAGGTAGCGGTAAGCCACTTCGAGTTGCGTCATGAAAGTGTTCTTCCTCCAGTTTTAAGGCACTCCTTGAAGATACAACAATCGACTGAACAAACGAATGTATCTAATATAAAGGCCAAGTAAGCCGCCGCGAGTTGGCTTCTACTAATAATGGATCATTCCCCCAAGTCTGCTACTGTCGAAAAGGACCCGGTATGCGGGATGAACGTGGAACCTGCGACCGCGAAGTATAAATTTGAGCGCAAGGGAAAGGTTTATTACTTTTGTTGCGCCCAGTGTCTGGAAAAGTTTCGCGCTGATCCTGATCATTACCTCTCACAGACGGCTTCCGCATCGGGGATGCATTCGGCACCGCAGATTGTTGGCATTGCGCCGGCTTCTGCGCCCCGGACTGCCGCCGCGAAGATAGCCCTTGCAACAGCGGCTCTGCCAACGCCGGCAAAAGCAGCGCGTAAAGAGACCGCCTACGTTTGCCTCATGTGCCCCGAAGTGCGAGCCACCAAGCCGAGCGCCTGCCCGCGCTGCGGGATGGCGCTTGAGCCGGAGATGCCGACCGTGGGGACGGGTGTGGAATATACCTGCCCCATGCATCCGGAAATTATCCGGCCGGGTCCAGGCAACTGCCCGATCTGCGGCATGGCACTTGAGCCGCGGACCGTCACCGCGAAGGAGGAAGAAAATCCCGAGTTGCGCGAGATGACTCGCCGGTTCTGGATCAGCCTGGCGCTGACCGTCCCGTTGCTGGCAATGGCGATGGGGGACATGCTGCCGGGAATGCCCATGCGGTCCGTTTTGCCGAGCGGCTGGTTGTCCTGGACCGAATTAGTTCTGGCGACGCCGGTGGTGCTGTGGGGTGGCTGGCCGTTTTTCCATCGCGGCTGGACTTCGATCGTAAACCGCTCCACCAACATGTTCACCCTGATCGCGATGGGAACAGGCGTCGCTTACTTGTACAGCGTGGTGGCGACCGTCTTTCCACAAGTCTTTCCGGCCGCGATACGCGAGATGGGCGGAAAGCCGCCGGTGTACTTCGAAGCCGCCGCGGCGATTACCATGCTGGTGCTGCTTGGGCAGGTGCTAGAGCTACGAGCTCGCAGCCGGACCGGTGCAGCCATTCGAGCGCTGCTCGATCTTTCGCCAAAAATGGCGCGCGTGCTGAGGGATGGCAAAGAGGAGGACGTCCCGCTCGGTCAGGTGAAGCCGGGCGACCGGCTGCGGGTGCGTCCGGGCGAAAAAATTCCAGTGGACGGTACGGTGCTCGAGGGCAGCAGCGCGGTGGATGAATCCATGATCACCGGGGAATCCATCCCGGTCGGCAAAGAACCGGGCAGCCGTTTGATCGGGGCAACGGTGAACGGGACGGGGTCTCTGGTGATGCGCGCCGAGCGGGTCGGCAGCGAAACCTTGTTGGCACAGATTGTACAAATGGTCAGCCAGGCGCAGCGCAGCCGGGCCCCTATTCAGAGGCTGGCTGATCGAGTGGCGGCCTGGTTTGTTCCAGCGGTGATTGCGATTGCAGTAATCACTTTCCTGGCGTGGACTTTCTTTGGGCCAGAACCTCGCCTGGCGCACGCGCTGGTCAATGCGGTGGCAGTGCTGATTATTGCCTGTCCGTGTGCGTTAGGCCTTGCGACTCCGATTGCGATCATGGTGGGTACCGGGCGCGGCGCTCATGCCGGCGTGCTGATCAAGAACGCGGAAGCTCTTGAAATTCTGGAGAAAGTCGACACCTTGGTCGTTGACAAGACTGGCACGTTGACCGAAGGCAAGCCGCGGGTGGTATCAGTCGTGGCTGCGCTGGAGCAAAGCGACGACGAACTGTTGCGCCTTGTGGCCAGTGTAGAACAAGGAAGCGAGCACCCACTCGGCGCCGCGGTGCTGAGCGCAGCCAAGGAACGCGGGTTGGCTCTGGCCGCGGTTCAGAGTTTCCAGTCACGAACCGGCCGGGGTGTAATCGGGCAGGTAGACGGCAGGAAGATTTTTGTCGGCAACGACGCTTTGTTTCACGAGAGCGGAATTTCTTCCGCAGATCTGGCCCAGAAAGCCGAAGAGCTCCGCCGCGACGGACAAACCGTCATCCTGGTCGGGGTGGATGGAAAGCCGGCAGGACTGATCGGCATTGCAGATCCGATCAGACCATCGGCGCTTCAGGCCGTCCGGGATCTCAAGGCCGAGGGTTTGGGTCTGGTGATGCTCACCGGCGACAGCCGCGCTACTGCGCAGGCCGTGGCTAAAGCTGTGGGGATCGAAGAATTCGAAGCAGAAGTGTTACCGGAAAAGAAGGCGGAGGTGGTGCGGCGCCTGCAAGCCGAAGGACGAATCGTCGCCATGGCGGGCGACGGCATCAATGACGCGCCGGCGCTGGTGCAAGCCAACGTGGGCATCGCCATGGGTACCGGCACGGATGTCGCTATGGAAAGCGGTAGCGTGACCCTGGTGAAAGGCGACCTCACGGGAATCGTACGCGCGCGTAAACTTAGCCGGGCGACGATGCGCAATATCCGGCAGAACCTGTTCTTTGCGTTTCTCTACAACTCGCTGGGTGTGCCGGTTGCGGCAGGCGTGCTTTATCCCTTTTTCGGATTGTTGTTGAGTCCGATTCTAGCGGCGGCCGCGATGAGTCTGAGTTCGGTTTCGGTGATTACCAATTCGCTGCGATTGAGGAAGGTCGAACTATAGGGCGGGCGAAATACTGAAGTCTTCACTCTTTACGGTGTTCTTACGAGCTTTGCGATACTACTGCCGAGCCGTTGAAAATGCGCTAAATTCCACGTAAGGATTGTTTCCGCCTTGGCTTTTAGCGCGCAGCGGGCGAGCAGTGCATCGTAAGTCTGCCCGCCTAGAACACCGAGTTCTGCGGCACCCGCGATCGTAGTCCAGTATTCCTCAGCATCCAAGGCAACAAAGGTTAGTCTCTCAGCCATGTCCGCCAGAAAAAGCATCGCCTGATCCCCGCTCGTTCGTAGGTCCCCCGGCAGGCGTGTAAGGGTCGCATAAACCTCTGCCAGGCTGTGAACGGCGCAGCAGTCATGTTTTTTTTGCGCCTTCAAGTAGGCTTTATAGCTGGCTTCGTGATGGACATGCTCATCCAGGAAAGCGGGCACCAGGACCGACGTGTCGAAGAACCATCTCACTAGTGTTTTCCAAGGATTGCCCGGTCGCGTTCTCGACGTACTCTGCGGATGGTTTCCTCTACCACGTTCGCCGGTATTGGTTTACCGGTATCGATTACCCACACTCCTTGCTTCTTGTATATGCGGGCTTTCCCGCGCGCCGGGCGCAAGACGATATGGTCGTCGCCGCTTTCCAGTTCCAGAGAGTCGCCCGGGCTGATCTGCAGCGCGTCACGCACCGGTTTGGGCAGGACTACGCGTCCGGCCTTGTCGATAGTCAGAGTGGTCGTCATAATGGCAATTATTATACCATTTCTTATGCCATTAAAAATGGCATTGATGATGCCATTGGCCGTGCCATTTTAGCGGAATAACTTTCGGCGGGCGGGACACCCGCCAGACAGCCGCCGGGACGGCGGCGCTACCTTGGCGCCGATCTGCGTGGAGCTTCAGAACCGAGCCACTACTCAGCGAGGTGTCGGTTGCGGGGAAATGGCAAAATAGAAGTTGTGACCGTTCCGATCGCTCCGGCAACTCCCGCGCGGGCCAGCAGACCCGGCATCTCGCACGCCTGGCGGGCGCTGAAGTATCGCAATTTCCGTTTATATTTTGGCGGCCAGACGATTTCCCTAATTGGCACCTGGATGACGCGTCTGGCCACCAGCTGGCTGGTCTACCGGCTGACTGGTTCCGCGCTATTACTGGGAGTGGTGGGGTTCGCAGGGCAAATTCCCACGTTTCTGGTTGCGCCATTTGCCGGGGTTTGGGTTGACCGACTCGACCGGCGCCGGGTTCTGGTGATCACCCAGATTCTGGCAATGCTTCAGTCGCTGGCGCTGGCGGTTCTCACTCTCACCAGACAAATTACCATTCACGAGATTATCTGGCTCAGCGCGTTTCAGGGATTGATCAATGCGTTCGACATGCCGGCCAGGCAAGCCTTCCTGGTGCAGATGGTGGATGACACGCGGGATCTTGGCAACGCCATCGCCTTAAATTCGTCGATGGTCAACCTGGCACGGCTGGTCGGCCCTTCCCTTGCTGGCGCGGTGATTGCCGTGTCTGGGGAAGGCTACTGCTTTCTGATCGATGGCTTGAGTTATCTCGCAGTCATTGCTTCGCTGCTTGCCATGCGGCTTGCATCCTGGCGCAGCAAAGCGCACCAGTGATTCCATGCTGGTTCAGTTGAAAGAAGGCTGGGCTTATGTTTCCGGCTTCGCTCCGGTTCGTACGATCCTCCTGTTATTTGCGCTGGTAAGCCTGATGGGCTGGCCCTTCACCGTGCTCATGCCAATTTTTGCCGGGACGATTCTGCACGGCGGCCCGCATACGCTGGGTTTTCTGATGGGCGCCGTGGGGATAGGAGCTTTGGTTTCGGCGATATCACTCGCCCTGAGAAAAACCGTCCTGGGGCTGGGCAAAATGATTCCGGTCTCAACCGCTGGTTTTGGCGCAGGCTTGATCCTGTTTGGATTGTCGCAGACTCTATGGCTGTCGCTGTTGCTGATGTTGGTATGCGGGTTTGGGATGATGCAACAGATGGCCGCCAGCAACACCATTATCCAGACCATCGTGGACGATAGCAAACGGGGGCGTGTGATGAGCTTCTACGCTGTCGCCTTTGTGGGTATGGCTCCTTTTGGAAGTTTGCTCGCGGGCACTCTGGCTCACGCTATTGGCGCGCCCAGGACGGTCATGTTGAGCGGAGCGTTTTGTGTCGCGGGCGCCGCCTGGTTTGCTGCCCAGCTGAAAACCATCCGAAAATTGATTCGCCCGATTTATATGGACCTTGGAATCCTACCGCCAGTCAATGCAGTGATCCAGGACAGTGTTGGCCGCTGAAAGGTGCTGTCGCCGAGTAGGCGTCCGCCAAAGGGTCATGCACCAACGTGGCAATTGACACCCCGTGCCGCATATTCAACAATTGCATTAACATCCCATTCAAACTGGCGGAGGAGTCTCTATGGCGGACGATGGCGTACAAGTCGCGGAAGGCGGCATCGGTGAAGGTAGTGCAGGAAAGTGGATTCTACTGGCGTTGGCTGTGCTGTACGTCGCCGGCTCGCTCTATTTCATCTTCGACTTGCGCGGCCGTCTGGACAAGATGAGCAAAGATCAGGCCGCCAGCAGCGCTCAAATTGCGGACCTGGGCAAGCGCATGCAGTCCGCCGAAGCGGACGACGAAACTCTGGCCCAGCAGGTGGGTCTGACCAAGAAGGAAATGGCGTCCCGCTCGGCCGAAATCATGCGCCAGCAGCGAGCCTCCGAAGCGCGCCTGGCCGAACAACAGAAGCAACAGATCAGCGCGGTCAGCGGGGAAGTGGCTGGAGTGAAGACGGACGTCGGCGGCGTCAAAACTGATGTCGCATCTACCCGGGCCGACCTGGAGGCCACCAAGGCCAAGCTGCAGAGCACGATCGGCGATCTGGGAGTGCAGAGCGGCCTGGTTGCTAACACACGCGAGGATCTGGAAATCCTGAAACACAAGGGCGATCGCAATTACTTCGAATTTACGCTGATCAAAGGCGCAAAGACGCAGCCCGTATCAACCGTCGGGCTGCAACTGAAGAAAACGGACGTAAAGAAGGGGAAATTCACTCTCAACGTCACGTCCGACGACCGGACCATCGAAAAGAAAGATCGCAATGTAAGCGAACCGATCCAGTTCTACAGTGGACGCGACCGGATGCTTTACGAATTGGTGGTCTGGTCGGTGGATAAGAACAAGGCAACCGGCTACCTGAGCACGCCAAAGAACGCGCCGCAGCCGGTATCGGCGAGCCCGAGCGGAGCCAACCAGTAAAGGCATGTATCCCGGCGGGCACGTTCTGGCCGGCATCGCGTTGCGCACCGCCGTCATTTATGGTGTGGTGCTGCTGGGCGTGCGGCTTAGCGGCAAGCGCGAAGTCGGGCAGATGACGCCCTTCGATCTGACCCTGCTTCTGCTGCTCAGCAATGCCGTGCAGAATGCGATGACCGGCCCGGATACGTCAGTCCTGGGCGGCGTAATCGCCGCTTCTACGCTTCTCCTGCTCAATTACCTGATTGCGGAAGTCTCCGGCGGCAATCGCCGCTTCCGAAGATTGGTCCAGGGCCAACCCAGCCTGCTGATCCACGATGGCAAGATCATCCCCGCGCATATGGCGCGCGAGCACGTGACCATGGACGCGCTGCAACAGGCCTTGCGGGAGCATGGCATCGCAACCTACCACGACGTTGCCCTGGCTGTGCTCGAAGTAGATGGATCCATCAGTTGTATGAAGTACGATGACATCAAGCCCACGGCTTCAACTCACCTGGCGCGAAGAAAGATTCTGCAGAAGCACGAATGAGGTTGTTGGCCGTTTGTGGTTGGTCGATGGCCAAAGACCAACGACCAAAAAGGTCGCTACTCGAACTGCAGCAGCACAATCTCAGGACTGGTTCCAACCCGCAGCGGTGGACCCCACGTACCCGCACCGTAAGACGTGTATACCAGAAGATTACCCAGGCGCTGCAACCCATAGACAAATTTTCCGTAGAGCCGGGAGGTAATCCAGGTGAAGGGAAAAAATTGTCCGCCGTGAGTGTGGCCAGAGAGCTGGAGGGAAAAGCCTTCTTCTTCGGTGATGCTCAACCGGTCCGGCGCGTGAGTGAGGAGGATGCTGGCTCGGGTTCGATCCACTGCGGTTGCCCGCAAGGCCGCGCGGAAGGAGTCGTCATTGGCCGAATCCCGGTAGTGCACGCCGACAATCTGCAATCCATCTACCGTTACTTTCTCATTGTTCAGCACCCGCACGCCGGACTGCCGCACTGCGTCCAGGTATTTGGAGGGATCGGAAAACTCTTCATGATTACCGGCGACAAAATATGCACCCCAGGGAGCCGCAAGCCTGGCCAAGGGTGCGGCCATCTCATTCACCTTGGCAACGGTGCCGTCGTACATGTCGCCCGCGATAAAAACGATGTCGGGTTTGAGCTGGGTGAGCGTGGTCACGATGCGCCGCAAAAATCGGGCGCCGCGAACGTGCCCGAGATGAGTATCGCTGACCAGTGCGGCAACCCGTCCTCGCCAGGATTCTGGCAGGTTGGGCAATTTGACCACAACCCGTCGCACCCGCGTCCAGGCCGCGTTGACGACGCCGAATAAGCTCGCCAGCACGGCCGCTCCGAGAAACACCGAAACCAGGACTCGCCGGTCGGGATGTAGTCCAAAAAGAATGGACCCGCCATACACGATCCAACATCCGCAAGCAGCAAGAAAACCGAAGCTTAAGAAGCCGAGCCAGACGGCGGAAATTCGGTACAGGATGCGAACCGCAACATGCGAACTACGCCATGCCAGCAGGGATGCGACCACAAAACTTACCGACAGCAATGCTAATGAGAGTTGCAATTTCGGAAGCCCTGCAGCGCCAGGCGGTAACCAGAAAGCCGCCCAGGTCTCATAGAGAAACCAGTGCGTCAGGAATAAAACTGATTGAATAATAACGACGAAGACAGCGATTCGCGACCTCACCTTATTTATGTTTTCTCCAAACCGTTAGATGAGACAAGCACCCAGTTTGACGCAAAGGCGCGCAGTAACTATTTCGTTAATACAACCGGCAGGGGTTGGTCGTAGGGCTGGACGATCACGCTCAGGGACTTGCGCTTGTCGAATCCATCCTGCGTGACCGGAAAGCTGACTACCACTGTACCCTGGGCCTGGCCCCCGACCGGAATTTTGGTTTCCGGGGGGAGCGCGGCGAGCGCGCGCTCCTTGAGCGTGGGAAAGGCCTGGAAATAGCGATCATAATCGACCGCGGATGCAGCTACATCGCTGAACTCGCCGGCGTCGGTCTTGAGCGTCGCCTTGATGTCATGGATCCACAGAGGCTTCTCGCCCGCGTTGTGCAGGGTGACATTTACCGCCACCAGAACCGCGTTCTGGTTCGGAATCTCCGCCACCGCAATATTGTCGACTGAGCCTCCGCCTTGCGGCTTCGCTCGGTCGAGAAAAGCGAAGATACCGAGCAGCAGGGCCGCGGCAGCCAAAACGATACCGACAATTTTTGCAGGAGGCAGATTGCGTTTTGCCGTGCCAAATTCCTCGCCGATATTGACGCCCGGGCCGGGACCGAGATCCAGGGCGGGTTCGGGAGCGGGATCGGCAGCCGGCTCAGGTGCTATGGGTGGTAGGGGAGATACGTCGTCAGGCATGGCGGCCTCGTCTGCACCGATTCTATATGGTTTGTGGCAAGGAACACAGTGTTGAGGCGCGGCCCACGACAGCGAGGCTTCATCCTGAGTGGCCTTCAGGCTGCGAAGGATCTGGCGCGTAGCCACTATGCAGCAGGGGCCGGCGATGTACCGGCTGCACAATTGAGGTATCTTGAGTGCGGAAGAATGCTGTGAGCAGACTGCTCGGAACCAGAACTTTGCTAAAACCCGGAGGGACTCGATGCTCAGATCCAAGTTGTGCCGGCGGGCGGCACAGATATTCATATTGGTTTTCTTCGCGGTCATGGCCGCGTCCGCGCAGCAGGATGCCGCGAAAGCGACTGCCGTCATTCACGCTGGTCGCCTGATCGATGTGCGGACTGGGCGCGTAACTACGAACGCTTTCATCACGCTCGCCAAGGATCGAATCCTGGCCATCACCGAGTCGGCTACCGCTGGCATCCCGACTATCGATCTATCAAAATACACCGTGGTCCCCGGACTGATTGATTGTCACGCCCACGTGCTGGGAAATCAGAAGGATCAATCCTCTGCCTCCGGTCTGCGAATGTCATCGGCGCAGAAGGCGTTGTGGGGCGTACACAATCTGCAGATCTGGCTGGACCACGGCTTCACCGCGCTACGCGATGCCGGCGAGGACGATCTCGGTTACGGTCAGCTGGCGCTGCGCGACAGCATCGAGAAAGGATTGATCCGGGGGCCGCGCATGGTTTCGGCGGGGAACTTTGTTTCGGTGAATGGCGGACACGGCGACGCCGATGTTCTGGCGCCCGACCAGTCCCTGCCCATGCGGCCGAATATTGCGGATACGGTTGAGGGGGTGAGCGTCGCGGTAAGGCGCGACATCAAATATGGGGCCGACTGGATCAAGCTGATGGCGACCGGTGGAGTGATGGATCCGATCAGCGATTATCGTGTCGAAGAGTTGAGCCAAGAGCAGATGGCTAGGGCGGTGGAAGTCGCGCATCGAGCGGGCAAGAAAGTGATGGCGCACGCTGAAGGAGCGGAAGGGATCAAGGCGGCGGTGCGGGCTGGCGTCGATTCCATCGAGCACGGCACCGTCATGGATGAGGAAGGCGCTCGCCTGATGGAGCAGCGCGGCACCTGGCTTGTGCCTACGCTTTACTGCTTTCAGCACGATCTGCAGACCGGGCTTTCGCAGGGCCGCGATCCGGTCAGTTTCGCCAAGGGCGTGGCCATCGTGAAGGAGCAGGGTCCGGCGTTTCATCGGGCCCTGGCCCATCATCTGAAGATCGCCTACGGCATCGACGATGACCCGGATTTCGTCTCCAAGGAATTTGGCGCGCTGGTCAGCGGAGGCATGACTCCGATCGACGCCCTGCGCGCCGCCACCATGGACGGCGCCGAACTGCTCGGACGTTCCAGTGAAATCGGAACTCTCGAGCCGGGAAAATTCGCTGATGTTGTGGCAGTGGACGGCGACCCACTGGCGGACATCACCGTGATGGAAAAAGTTGTGTTCGTGATGAAAGGCGGCGAAGTCTACAAGAACACGACCAAGTAGGCGTTCTTACCTGGAAACCGCATCAAGCCTTTGAAGATTCCAGAGAAACGGGGAACGGGTTGCGCTCAGCAAATTGCTGCTGATGCCAATAGGGATAGACCGGCTTCACCTCGCTGGCCCGATCCAATGCGGCGATTTGCTGGGGAGAGAGCGTCCAGCCTTCAGCGGCAAGGTTCTGGCGCAACTGCTCCTCGTTCCGCGCCCCGATAATGACGCTCGAAACCGTAGGCCGCCGCAACAGCCAGTTCAGAGCGACCTGCGGCACAGTTTTTCCGATCTCGCGCGCAACCTGCTCCAAGGCATCGATCACTTTGTATAAATACTCGTCGGCTACCGGCGGCCCCTGCTCACTGGTCTTATGCAGCCGGCTGGTGGCGGGCAGAGGTTGTCCGCGACGAATCTTTCCAGTCAGGCGGCCCCAACCCAGTGGGCTCCAGATTATGGCTCCGACACCCTGATCAAGACCCAGGGGCATGAGTTCCCATTCGTATTCCCGCCCGACCAGCGAGTAATAGACCTGGTGCCCTACGTAGCGGGTCCAGCCATAGCGATCAGAGACGGCGAGGGACTTCATCAGGTGCCAGCCGGAAAAATTCGAGCAGGCGATGTAGCGAACTTTCCCGCTTTCAACCAGGTGGTTGAGCGTGCTCAGAGCTTCTTCGACGGGAGTGAGCGCGTCGAATCCGTGAAGATGATAGATGTCAATGTAGTCGGTGCCCAGGCGGCGCAAGCTGGCTTCACAGGCGCTCAACACGTGATGCCGAGAGGATCCAAGAGTGTTCGGTCCTTCGCCCATCCGGAACGTGGTCTTGGTGGAAATCAAGACATCATGGCGGCGCCCCTCGACAGCCTTACCGAGAATCTCCTCAGAAAGGCCCCTGGAGTAAACGTCGGCGGTGTCAAAAAGGTTTACTCCGGCGTCAAGACAGATCGAAACCAGACGGCTGGCTTCAGCCACGTCGCTCGATCCCCAGGCGCGAAAGAACTCGCCTCCTCCGCCAAACGTGGCGGCGCCAAAACTGAGCACAGGGACTTTCAATCCGGAACGGCCTAGTTGTCGAAATTCCATGAGGAATAGATGCGGTCGCGCTGGAAGCGATGCGGAAATTGCAGACCTAATGGCCAAAAACCGCGGTGCGGCGCCAGAATGTGTCCCGCGTGAGCCGTGGGACAGCAGCACGGAAAGCCCTGCGATGCGAAAGAGCGCGATCCGAAACGGTGGGCGGGACGCCCACCGGACAGCCGGCGGGACGCCGGCGCTACGCTGTACTGATCCGTAACAACTCACTGTCATCCTGAGCGGAGTGTGATCGTTCGCTTGCGAGTGATCCAGCGAAGTCGAAGGATCCCTGCATTGCGGTCACTCAGCGCGCGCAGGCAGAGGGCATAACCGCCGCATTCCGGAGGTTGGGGTCCTTCGACTCCGCATCGGCTTCGCGAAGCGAAGTCGATGCTGCGCTCAGGATGACAGAGCGCCGCGCGATAGAGCGCCGTGTGACAGAGCGGTGCGAGCGGTGGCCCGTGTGACTGGGGGATCTTCTACCAACCGTGCTTCATCGCCTGCGCGAACTTCTCCACGAGCAGGGTGTTCAGTACGTCGTCCCTGGTTAGCCAGGCGCGGCGGGCCTGCAGCACGCCAAACCGAATCTTCTCCATGTGAGAGGTGTGATGGGAATCGGTATTGATCACGATTCTCACGCCGTGCTGCTTCGCCTGCTTCAGGTGCCGGTCTGAGAGGTCCAGGCGATCGGGATAGGCGTTCAATTCCATGGCCACTTTTCTCCGGGCAGCTTCTTTCAACACAGCGTCCATGTCGAACGAGTAGGCGTCGCGCCGCAGCAGCAAGCGACCGGTTGGGTGGCCAATCAGCGACGTGTTGGGGTTCTGCACTGCTTTGAGCAGGCGGTCGGTCATCTCGGCTGGAGTCTGGTTGAAGTGGGAGTGAACACTTGCGATGACAAGGTCCATCTGCTCGAGTACCGAGTCGGAAAGATCAAGCGTGCCGTCGGCCAGGATATCCACTTCGATGCCGGCAAAAATTCGGATGCCTTCGATCTGATCGTTCACCGCGCGAATGCGCTTGATGTGCTCGAGGGCCCGCTTGTCATCCAGACCATTCGCGAAAGCCAGATTCTTCGAGTGGTCGGTGATGGCCATGTATTTATAGCCGCGCTTCTTGGCCTCCTCGGCCATCTCTTCAATAGTGTTGCGGCCGTCGGTTTCGACCGTGTGCATGTGGACGTCGCCCTGCAGATCAGATTGCGAAATCAGCGCGGGCAGCGTGTGGGTCTCAGCGGCATCGAGCTCGCCCAGGTTCTCACGGAGTTCGGGAGGAATGTAGTCGAGATTGAGTTTGGCGTAGATTTCTTCTTCAGTTCTTCCTGCGACTGGTTCTTCGGTGTCGAGCTTGGCCAGGCTGTACTCGCTCAAGGTGTAGCCCATCTTCAGAGCGCGCTGGCGTAAGGCGACGTTGTGAGCCTTGGAGCCGGTGAAATACTGCATGGCAGCGCCATACGACTCTGGCGGCAGAAGCCGCACGTCCACCTGCATGCCGCCGCGCAAACGGAAGCTGACTTTGTTTTCTCCTCGGGCGATGATCTCCATAAGGCCGGGAAGCTTGATGATGTGTTCAATCAGTTGCTCGCGCGTTGTGTTGTCGCAGCAGGCTTGGCCGGTGACCAGGATGTCGAGGTCGCCGACGGTTTCACGTCCGCGGCGCAGCGAGCCGGCGTAGGTGACTTTCTCAACTCCTGAATAATTCCGCAAATGTTCAGTGATTTTGCTGGCTTCGCGTTCCGCGACATCGAGAAGAAACCGTCCGGCGATGCGCCGGTAGTCCTCAATCGCCTTGAGCAGCTTCTGTTCCTGCTTTGCGCCCATGCGGGGAAGCTCGCGAATCTTTCCCTCACGAGCCAGCTTTTCCACGCCTTCGAGATCGCTGACCTGGTATGCGCTCCAGATCAATGCGATGGTTTTTGGTCCCAGGCCCTGGATCTTGAGCAGGTCGAGCATGGTCGGGCGATATTTTGTGAGCAATTCCGCGTGTAGCGAGAGCTTGCCCTCCTTGAACATCTCCTGCATGTTGACCAGCATGCCTTTGCCGATACCGGGGATGGCCAGCACGTTTTTCGGCTCGTTGATCAAGTCTGCGATCTGTTGGGGCTGGGCTTCGATAGCTTCGGCGGCATTGCGGTAGGAGCGGATGCGAAAGGAATCCTGGCCATCGATTTCGAGCAGGTCGGCGGTTTCATACAGAATGCCGGCGATGGCTTTATTGTCCATGTGAGGTAAAGATTAAACAAGTTAGGGCTGGAGGGGAAGGCGGGTAGGATTTTGCTTTCGCTCAGGCGAGGACAAGATGCCCTCGCGACAGCCGGCGGGCCCGCCGCGAAGTTGATGGGACGCCGGCGCTACGCGTGTTTACCTAATTGAGGTTACGAAGCCTTGGTGACGTTCGCGGCTTGCGGGCCTTTCTGTCCTTGGGTGATCTCGAACTCTACTTGATCACCCTCCTGAAGACTTTTGTAGCCTTCGGAGGTAATCGCGCTGTAGTGAACGAAAACATCGGCGCCATCTTCGCGTCCGATGAAGCCATAACCCTTGGCATTGTTAAACCACTTGACCGTACCTTTCAGTCTTTCCACTTACGCCCCCCTCGGGCACGTGCTCTTTCGCCGAGGCCGCACCCTTGCAATTGAGCCAATTGTGCTGCTACGGAGAGGATGCTGTCAAGGGATTGCATGACAGAAAAGCCGCTAGGGGTGCGGCTTTGCGCCCCTTTGGGACTGGCTGAGCCAGAGGATGCCGCAAATGGTTTTGGCGTCCTTGACGACATTTTTCATGGCCATGTCAACAGCCGTGGAAAGCGGAAGCATTTGAGTGCGGATGACCTCGTCGGCCTCGGGCTGCGCTTTGCCGAGACGCAACTCCTGGGCCAGGTAAATGTCCATGGTCTCGGCCAAGAAGCCGGGACTGGCATAAAACCGGAGAATGCGTTTCCAGCGCGAAGCGGTGTAGCCAGTCTCTTCCAGCAGTTCACGCTTGGCAGCGGCCAGACCCTTTTCACCTTTATCAATGCGGCCGGCAGGAAGTTCCCAGAGTGTTTGCCGGGCGGCATGGCGATATTGCCGCTCGAGCAAAACGTGCGGCTCGGCGCCAGTCTCTTCGACCGCGAGTATCACCACTGACCCGGAGTGGTGGACGATGTCGCGGCGAGTGCTCACTCCGCTGGGCTCGAGCACCTGATCGGCGGTGACGGTGAACGCCGGCCCGCGATAGACCACGCGGGAAGACAGCACACGGCCTTTAGAGCGTCTGCTTTTCTTTCGAGAAGATTTGGGCATAGTGATCAATATAAAGCAGGAGAGGTTTCGGGGTTCTGCTGCGCTTTGCGGTCCGGAGAAACGGCCTGCTATTCTGCCGCCATGGTTCTTAAGCCGCGCATCGCGATTGTGGGACCAGGGAGGCTGGGAAGCGCCCTGGCGGTGAAACTTCGGCGCGCGGGATATCACATCACAGAAGTCATTTCGAGAAACAGTATTTCGTCTCGCCGCAAAGCGCAGGCGTTGGCGAAGCGGGTACACGCGGTTGCCGCGGCGTCCCATCCACGGCTCGAGGCCGACCTGGTCTGGTTCTGCGTGCCGGATCGAGAGATTGGGAAGGCGGCCAGTCAACTGGCACTCGCCACAGTCTGGAAAGGCAAAATCGCATTTCATTCCAGCGGGGCGCTGGCGAGTGATGAGCTACATGCATTGCAACGGCGGGGCGCATTGGTTGCGTCCGTCCATCCGCTGATGACGTTTGTGCGAGTGGCGGCGCCTTCGCTGCAGGGGGTACCGTTCGCGATCGAGGGCGATCCTGCGGCGCTGCGGGTGGCACGCAAGATCGCGCGGGATCTAGGCGCTGAGACCTTCCTGGTTTCCAAAAGCAAAAAGGCGGCATATCACGCCTGGGGAGGATTCACTTCACCGTTGCTCATCGCCCTCCTGGTGACGGGAGAGAAAGTGGCCAAGGCCGCGGGGCTATCCGCCCCCGAAGCTCGCAAGAAGATGCTGCCAATCGTTCGCCAAACCCTCGCCAATTACGCCAAACTAGGCCCAGCCGGAGCCTTCAGCGGACCGATTGTGCGCGGTGATATCCAGGTCGTCAGCAAGCACGTAAGGGAGTTGAAGAAAATTCCCGGCGCGAAAGAGGTGTACCTGGCGCTGGCCAGAGCAGGGTTTCGCTACCTGCCCGTGCGAAACCGAAAGGAGTTGGAAAAGCTGTTGAAACCCTAGAACGGGTTGTCGTGTAGCGCCGGCGTCCCGCCGGCTGTCGCGAGGGCATCCTGCCCTCGCCAGAGCAAAGAGGAAAACTGTAAGTGCCAAGGTTGCAGGTGCTGCAGAGATCCTTCGACTGCGTAGCTGCTTCGCTGCGCGAAGCAGCCACTCCGCTCAGGATGACAATTCCTGAATTGAAGATGACAACTTCAGCTCAGCATCACTCTTTCAATCTTGCGTGCGTGTCCCGTTGCTTCGTCGGCGTCCACCACTACGGCGCATAGTCGGACGTCGCCTGTGGCCGCCTCGAAGCGTGCCGGCATGTTGTTCAGAAAACGGGCGATGATCAGCTCTTTCTGCACACCGATGACGCTGTCATAAGGTCCAGTCATGCCTACGTCGGTGATATAAGCCGTGCCGCCGGGCAAAACCCTCTCATCCGCCGTAGGTACGTGCGTATGCGTGCCCACGACCGCGGTGACCCGGCCATCCAGATACCAGGCCAGCGACAGCTTTTCTGACGTTGCCTCAGCATGCAGGTCGACCAAAACCACTTTGGCTTTAATCTCTTTGAGCAGCTTGTCGGCGACACGAAACGGATCGTCGTTGGCCGCCATAAAGACTCGTCCCTGAAGATTGATCACGGCGTACCCAATCCCGTCTTTCGTGCCCTCGTAAACCCCCCAGCCGGGCAAGTCCGGCGCATAGTTCGCCGGGCGCAACAGGCGTCGCGCCATGCTGTGCTGGTTGCCGTCCGCCATCTGGAAGTAATCGATGATGTCGCGCTTGTCCCAGATATGGTTTCCGGTGGTGATGACATCGATGCCCAGCTCGAACAAGTCCTCCGCGAGCGCGCCAGTGATGCCAAAGCCGCCGGCGACGTTTTCTCCGTTCGCAATCACAAGATCAACGGCATGGTCTTTGACCAGGCCGGACAGCCGGTCTTTGACAATGGTCCGCCCCGGACGGCCAAAAATATCGCCTATAAATAGAATTCGCATGAGTATTTAGAAGATGTTTTGATGGTAACACGCGAAAATCGGTCGTTGGTCGTTGGCCTTCACGAACTACGCACATCGGCATCGCAAAAAGCAGGTCCCTCCACTACGCTCGCTTCGCTCGCTCCGGTCGGGATGACAAAAGGTTATTGCGAACGCTCCCGATACGGCATTGCAGCCGTCGGACTGCCGCCTCCGAGTCACCGACTCCTAGCGACTATTTTCCAGCTGCGCCGTCTTGAGGAAATCGTAATTCCCGGAAGGATTCAAGCTCAGGTTTTGTACTCGCCTGGAGTGCACCAGAACGTTGTCGAAATACCATAAATCGATGTATGGCAGCTGGTCGGCCAGGGTGCGCTGGATTTCAGCGAAGATTTGTTTGCGGGTGTTCTGGTCGAGCTCATGGCGTGCCTGATCGATCAGCGCATCTACTCGTGGGTCGGAGAAGTGGCCACGGTTGGCACCGTTAGGAGGGAACTTGGCGGAATGAAAAATGTATTCGAAGATGTCGGGATCTTCGTTGCCGCCAATCCAGCGCAGGGAATAAACCTGGAACAGGCCGTGAGTGACGTCAGAGAAGAAGGTTGCGAATTCGAAGGTACGAATATCGAGTGCGATTCCCACGTCGCGCAACTGTTGCTGCAGCACCGCCGCCATCAGCCGCGTGCTTTCCTCCGTAGAGGCTTTCATGGTGAGGTGAAAGCGCACGCCATTTACCGCCGGGTAGCCAGCTTGCTCGAGCAATTGCCGGGCGCGTTCCGGATCATGGTTATACGCCGGAACATCACCGTTGTAGGCCCAGCTTTCCGGCGGAAGTACGCTGTTGGCGGGGCGGGCGAAGCCGCGCAGCAGGTACTCCAGCATGGGGCGGCGATCGATGGCGTAGGCCAGGGCCTGCCGCACGCGTGCATCCTTGAGAATGGGATCCCGCAGGTTGAAAGCCATGTAGGCCAGCACCGTCCCGGGAGCATGCAGCACCGCAAGATTGGGATCGCGCTCGAGCGTCAAGACCATGTCCGAGGTGAGCGCGTTGATGGCGATGTCGGCGCTGCCCTTGCGCAATTCGAGGGCGCGAGTGGTGGTGTCGGGAACCACGATAAAGCGCACGTTTTGTAGGCGCGGCTTCTCTCCCCAATATTGATCGTTGCGCGCGATCAACACTTCCTTGTCCGGTTCCGCGGAGACGAAGCGGAACGGCCCGCTGCCAATCGGCGTGCGGCTCATCTCATCGCCACTGCCATGAGGAACGATGCCGATGGCGCCATCCGAAAGATTCCATAGCAGAGTAGCGAATGGCTCTTTGAGGTGGAAAACGACGGTGTAGTCGTCGGTCGCGTCAATGTGGTCGACGAAGCGGTAGACTGCTGACTTGGTGCTGCGAATCTTGCCTTGTAGCAGAGAATCGAAGGTCCACTTCACATCGCGAGCGGTCAAGGGACGGCCGTCATGAAACTTCACGCCCTGGTGGAGATGGAAAACATAAGTGCGCGGATCGGGAATCTCCCAGCGTTCAGCCAGTCCAGGCTGGACGTTCAGGTGAGCATCGCGTGTAAGAAGATCATCGAAGATCAGATCGTCAATCCGTTCCGATTGCGCGTCGAGCCCGACGCGAGGATCTAGGTTGGTCGGGCTGCTCTCGATGATCATGACGAGAGTGCCAGGATCGGGCTTGCTCGAGCACGAGATTGTAAGTGTGAGGAAGGCGACCCAAAAGAGCGCCTGAAGCATCCTCGATAGTATTGTCATCCCGAGGAAAGGTGCAGGCGCGCTCGCGCGCCGAAACGAGTCGGGGGACCCGCTGTTTGACGCCCACCCTTCACGCATAAGAGATCTTCCCCAAAACCGCCAGCCGCTTTGCGCCAGTCGCTGAGGGCACATTGGACGGCCTCCGGTTCCAAGTCTCAAATCCCATGAGCGCGAACGCCGCTGCTTCCTTGGCCTCAGAGGGCAATCCGAATTCGTCTGAAGATCGAATCTTCAGACCCAAGGGTTGAAGTTGGTTTGCCAGCATGGCCAGGAGGGTGGGATTATTGGAACCCCCGCCGGAAACGACGTACTCGGCAAAGCGCCCGCGCCGCTTCAGTACAAATCGACGCAGGGCTTCGGCGATAGAGTGGGCTGTCAACGCGGTTGCGGTCGCGACAACGTTTCGCTTGTCAGTTCGCCCGCAGCTTTTCACAAACTGCCGGACAAACTCACGGCCAAATTCTTCGCGTCCGGCGGTCCTGGGAGGCTTGCGATGGAAAAATGGCAGGCACAGAGCGCGGGCTACCACGTGCTCCAACACCGTGCCCGAAGCGGCGATCCGGCCATCGCGATCGTAAGGCTTGCCGAACAATCGATCGGTGACGGCGTCCATCACCATGTTGCCCGGACCGGTGTCGAACGCCACAACCTTACTCGACGACGCACCCGCAGGAATGGCGGTCAGGTTGGCAATGCCCCCGATGTTCTGCACGATGCGGCCGATGCGCTGGTCCCGGTACAGCAGGTAATCGAGGAAGGGAACCAAGGGGGCACCCTTGCCTCCTGCGGCCATGTCCGCGGGACGGAAATCGGAAACGACTGGCACTCCGACCCGAGCCGCTATCACCGCACCCTCCCCGGTTTGCCAGGTCACAGCTAGTTCGCGTCCCATGAATGCGGCGGGTTCGCCCTGGTGGTAAAGCGTCTGGCCATGACAGCCGATTAGCTCCGCGTTCCGGCGAAATCGCCGTTGGGTTGAGAGCACAGCTTCCGCGTAGAGTTCCCCAAGGAGAAAATTCAATCTGGCGAGATCGGCGACACTCGCCTGCCGGGCGTTCATTGCTTGTAACACAGCGCGGCGGACGTTCTTCGGATATGGATATTCGGCATGGGCCACGAGCTTGAAAGACAGGGTCGTTGGCCTGGACGCGCGCGGGCGGGTCGCCCGCGACCACATGACCTCTAACAGGGCTACGTTGATTCCGTCGGCTGAGGTGCCGCTCATGATGCCTGCGACGATCATAAATTTGCCGCGTTCAAATTCAGGCGTTCCAGCTTGGCCAGCCGTATCTCTTCGCCAAACTCCCACACATGACGCGACAGTTTTTCCAAGGTCGTCGGGGTAGGCGCAGGCGCCCTGCGTTTCAGGGGCTGGGATTTTTTCTTGAAGGCCAGCACGCGCGCGATGGAATCTTTCACCCGTCGCGCAAACTTGCGGTCGCTTTCGGCTTCTTTGATCAGTTCCTCGTAGGAGCGCGTGACATAGTCCTCGACATGGCAGATCAGGCACAGGTCACCGCCGGCGCGTATGTGTTCGACTGTGGCCCGCTCAATCGGCGCCGCTTTCAATACGCCTCCCATTTCCAGATCGTCAGATACGATCAGTCCCCGGTAGCTGATTTTCTTTCGCAGGACATCGGTGATCCACTTTCTCGAAAGCGACGCCGGACTGGAGTCACCGGTGACTTCGGGATAGTTGGCGTGTCCGATCAAAATCATTGGCAGCTCACGCCGCATGGTCCGGTAGGGATACATATCCTCCGCCCAAAGGCTTTTCCATGATTTGTTTACGGACGGAAGTTCATGATGGGTATCAAGGTTTGCTTCGCCCAGGCCGGGGAAGTGCTTGGCCGCGCCTACTACGCCCGCTGAGCGTAATCCTGCCAGGAACTCGCGGGCATAAATGACGGCTTCTTTGGGATCGGCGGACACAGTACGCGAACTCATCACCGTCTTCGACGATTCGAATGCGAGATCAACTACGGGCGCGAAGTCGGTATTGAATCCCAGAGCCCGGCAGCTTTCGCCGATCACTTTGCCATGCTTGCGGAAGAGCTTGCGATTGCCGGAGGCAAAAACATCAGCGGCAGAGGGCGCGGAGCCGGTCACATTGCGGAAACGATCTACCCGGCCGCCCTCCATGTCCACGCAAGTGAAGAGAGGAGTTGAAACGTAAGCCTGGCAGTCTTTGAGCAGCTTGTAAGTTTGCTCACCGCCTGCGATGTTGCGGGCAAAGAGGATGACGCCGGCGGGCTGCAACCGGGTGAGCAGGGAAGCCAGACGCGGAGACATCTCGGTGCCGTCGAAGCCGATGATCAGAAGCTGGCCGATATTGGCCGGAATGGAAGAATCTTTTTTCTTGCGCATAGTGCGGCGAGCCGTCATGCGATCTGCTTTTTCAATTCCGACAGCAGATTCAGTGCATCAAGCGGAGTCAAGTGATCTAAATCGAGTTCGCGCAAGCGCTCCAACACAGGCTGGGACAACGGCGTAAAGATGGTCAGCTGCGCCGGCGGAGGGTCAGCGCCAGGCGAGAGGTGTCCGGTCACCTGGCGTTCTGCGTTCTCATGCTCGGCCAGCACCTCGCGCGCCCGCACAATGACTTCGTGAGGGAGTCCCGCGAGTTTGGCCACTTCAATGCCGTAACTGCGGTCCGCTGCGCCCGGCTCGACTTTGCGCAGAAACACGATTCCGCCGCCTGTCTCCTTTACCGTCACATGGTAATTTTTCACGCCTGAAAGTTGTTCCGCCAGTTCGGTCAATTCGAAGTAATGGGTGGCGAAGAGTGTCTTGGCGCGTGTGCGAGCGTGAATGTACTCGACCGCAGCCCAGGCGATGGCCAGCCCGTCATAGGTCGCAGTCCCTCGGCCCACCTCGTCGAGCAGGATCAGGGAGCGAGCGGTTGCGGTGTGCAGGATGGCGGCCGTCTCCGTCATCTCAATCATGAACGTTGAGCGGCCGCGCGCCAGGTTGTCGCTGGCGCCGATGCGGGTGAACACACGATCCACCAGACCAAGCCGGGCAGAACGCGCGGGAACGAACGATCCCATCTGCGCCAGAATCACGGTGAGCGCGGCTTGCCTGAGATAGGTCGACTTGCCGCCCATGTTTGGCCCGGTAAGCACCAGGACGGCGTGAGTGGTGGAATTCAAATACAGGTCGTTGGGCACAAAGCGCTCGCCGCTACCAAGCTCCTGCTGCTCGATAACCGGGTGGCGACCCTCCACGATTTCGATGTCGGCCGAATCGTCTAACCTGGGTCGGCAGTAATTTCGCAGGGCCGCAACCTGAGCCAGAGCGGCCAGTACATCGACCTCGGCCAGAGCCAACGCAGTCTGACGAATGCGCCGTGCTTCCCCGGCAATCGCAGATCGGAGCTCGGCAAACAACCGGCGTTCGATGTCGACAATCTTTTCCTGTGCATCGAGGATTTTTGATTCGTACTCTTTTAATTCCCCGGTGGTGAAACGCTCGGCGTTGACCAGGGTTTGTTTGCGTTCATAGTCAGCCGGAGCCAGGTGAAGGTTGGCTTTGGATACCTCGAGGTAGTAGCCAAAAATTGAGTTGAACTTCACCTTGAGCGACGCGATCCCGGTGCGCTGCCGCTCCCTTTGCTCGATCTGTGCCAAAAACTGTTTGCTGTTGCGGCTCAGGTCTCGCAACTGGTCCAGCTCTTGATCAATGCCGCTTTGAATTACTCCGCCGTCGCTCAGTGAAATTGGAGGCTCGGGGACGATGGTGTGGTCGATCCGTTGGCGCAGATCGCTGAGTTCATCGACGGAAGAGTGCAGAGCCTTCAACCGCTCGGCGGCGAAGTGACCCAGCGCAGCGCGCGCCGCCGGAAGTCTTCCGAGCGAAGCTGCCAGGGCGAGCACGTCGCGAGGATTCGCCGTCTCCAGCGTGACCCGGCTGAGCAGCCGCTCCAGATCCAGGATGCCATCCAGCGCCCGGCGCAACTCTTCGCGCCCGACTGTGTCTTTTACCTGCACTTCAACCGCATCCAGGCGGGCATTGACTCCAGCAATCTCGATGGATGGTCGAAGCAGCCACGAGCGAAGCAGGCGCTTGCCCATGGGCGTGACGGTCACGTCAATCGAGCGAAACAGGGTCATGCCGGCATCGGCGCCGGTAAACAGAGGCTCGATCAACTCGAGGTTGCGCACGGTTACAGCATCGAGCACCAGGCAGGTTTGGCGCTCGTAAAATCCGATGCGATCGACGTGGCTTAACGTTCCACGTTGCGTGGAGCGGACGTAATAAAGGATGGCGCCCGCCGCTGCCGCCGCGGCCGGCTTGCCCGACAAGCCAAAGCCCTCCAGTGACAATACTCCAAAATGGTTTTCCAGCAGGGGGATGGCATGATCAGGAGCGAAGATCCAGTCGTCGAGCGGAGTTTCCGTGTAGCCGGTGTTCGCCGATAGTTTTGCGGGCGATGGCGCCCGCGCCACACTTGACCCTTCGAATAGCGGTGCCTTTGAACCGTAAAGAACTTCCTTGGGACGCAATTGCTGGATCTCTTCCTGAATTCTTTTGGCCGCGTCTTGACCCTGGAATTCGGTGGCGCGAAACTCGCCGGTGGAAAGGTCGAGGGCAGCGAAGCCTACGCGCTCGCCATTTTGCGCCAGGGCCGCCAGAAAATTATTTTCTTCGGAACTAAGGGAGGAATCTGCCGCCGTGCCGGGCGTGACTACGCGGGTGACTTCACGCCGCACCAGTTTCTTCGCCAGGCGGGGATCTTCCACCTGTTCGCAGATGGCGACCTTAAATCCCCGGCGGATTAGCTTGGAAATATAGCCTTCGGCCGCGTGATGAGGCACGCCGCACATGGGCACGGCCACACCCTTTTCTTTATTGCGCGAAGTGAGCGTGATTTGCAGCTCGCGCGCGGCCAGGATGGCGTCGTCGAAGAAAAGTTCGTAAAAATCACCCAGGCGAAAGAACAGCAGGGCGCTGGGGTGTTCTTTTTTGATGGCGGCATACTGCCGCATCAACGGAGTGGACGGCTCGCTCATCTGTTGCGGGTTCGTGCGCGGATTATAACAAACGCTGCGCTGTTCATCCGGTGACGGAAATCACAGGGAATGGGTCACAGCAGACTGTGTGGGAACGGGTCTCTGACCCGTTCAGGCCGAGCAGGGCTCGGCTGGTTTTTGACTTTGCTTCCGCCGAGGGCAGGATGCCCTCGGGACAGCCGGCAAGATGCCGGCGTTACACAGAATCCGGCATCTCCTTGCCTTACACACTACCAGATCACAGTTGACGGTTCAGGCGCGGCGATGTTTTCCTTACAACCATGGAGTTGCGCAAAGATCCCATCACCCGCTCTTGGGTCATTGTCGGCGACGACGTGCCTGACAGCGCCCCGCGTATGGAGGCTTTTTGCCGGTTTTGTCCGAACTCGCCACAACCCGTGCAGTTGATTTCCAACATGCCGGGAGTGAATGGCGGCCCGTGGTCGGCACGTGCGGTGGTCCACCCGACTCCGCTCTACCATGTTGAAGGCGAACCCTCGCGGCGGGGCGATGGCATCTACGACCGCATGTCCTCGGTTGGTGCCCATGAAGTACTGGTCGAGAATCTGCGCCATGACCGCCAACTGTGGGAGGCTACCGACGCTGAAATCGAGCAATTTTTAACGCTGGCGGCGCACCGTATTCAGGACCTGAAAGGTGACGCTCGCTTCAAATACGTCAGCATCTTCAAGAACCATGGCGGCAATGCCGGCCAGGAATTCGATCATCCTACTTCGCAGCTGACCGCCACAACCTTCGTCCCGCGCCGCGTGCTTTATGAACTACGCGCAGGCAAAGACTACTTCAAAGCCAAAGAGCGTTGCGTGTTCTGCGATATTATTTCCCAGGAGCTGCAGCAGAACCAGCGCGTGCTCGAAGTGCGTGGCGACTTCGTTGCGCTTTGTCCCTACGCTCCGCGCGTGCCCTACGAAACCTGGATCGTTCCTCGCATTCACGATGCCGCATTCGAGCGCTTCGCCCTAAGCCGGCCGGCCAGCCTGCCTGATCTGGGAGCGTTGTTGCGACGCTCCCTGCAAAGAATTCGCACCGTGACCGACCAGTTTCATCTCGTGCTCCACACCTCGCCCAACACTTTGCACCAGTCGAAGAGCCTGGACTATTGGAGAACCATCGACGACGACTATCACTGGCACATCGAAATCCTGCCCGTGGTCGCCGGGAAAGCGAGGTCGTACACCTTCAAGGAGGTCTACTACTCGCCGGTGACCTCGGAGAGCGCGGTCAAACGCCTGCGCGGAGCGCCGATCGTGGGATAAATCGTCATCTGCAAGAACCTCTGCCGCACCAGCAATCTTTTCGGGCACAGTTTCCTATTTTCTCTGGCGAGGGCAAGATGCCCTCGCGACAGCCGGCGGGACGCGGGCGCTACAAGTACAGCCGTGGAGTAGGGTGCTTCAACTCTCTCGCTCAGCATGACAGTGGTTTAAAGTGGCTATAATGCTCGCCGGAGGATCGGCCTCTTTGAAATACATCATCTTTCTTATTTTTTGCGCCGCCATGGTCTCGGCGCAAATTACCGCCAAACAAGACGTCCTGTGGGAGAAGCTCGAATCTTCTATTGGTGAAGTGGATCACAATCTTGATGGCGTGCTTGGAGTTGCTATTCTCGATCTCAGCAGCGGCCGGAAATTCCTCCTGCATCGCGATGAAGTGTTTCCCCAGGCCAGTTCCATCAAGATCGCAGTCCTGGCTGAACTTTACCAGCAGGCGCAGGCTGGCAAACTGAAACTTAGCGACCTGTACACGATGCAGGCGAGCGATCTGGTTCCGGACAGCGACATTATGGGCGGCCTCACTCCTGGAGTGACTCGCATCACCTTGCGCGACCTCGCCACCATGATGGTCGCGGTAAGCGATAACAGCGCGACCAATGTCCTGATCGATCACGTCGGCATGGACAACGTCAATGCGCTGATGGACTCGCTGGGTCTGACTCACACCCGCCTGCGCCGGAAGATGATGGACCTGAAAGCCGCTGGCGAGGGCAGGGAGAATGTCTCCACGCCCGCGGAAATGATGGCGCTGTTAGAGAATCTTTATCGCGGAAAAATCCTTAATCGCGAAATGACTGACGATTTTTTCAAGATGCTAAGTACCCATAAAGAAAGCTCTATCCCTCGCGACTTGCCGGACGGATTGAAAATTGCCAACAAGCCCGGCGCCCTGGAGGGCGTGCGCAACGATTCAGGTGTGGTGTTCGTTGAAAACCGTCCCTACGTGATCTGCGTGATGACCACATACTTGCGACACGAGCGCGATGGCGAAGAGGCAATCAGCAAAATTTCAGCGGCGGCCTACCACATGTTCGAACGGTTGGCACGAGCCAGCGAGTATGGCCGCGTGGTCTCGCCGGCGAACAGTCATTAGTGGTCGTTGGCTATTGGTCGTTGGTCGTTGGCAAATCGCAACCACGACGCGACTGTCGATCAGAGAGAGCCAACGGCCAAAGACCAACGTCCAACGACCAACCATGACTCTGCGTCGCATGAAGACCTACACCGGTGGCCAGGGATACGTGTACCAGTATTACTTCGTGGGCAAGCGCATGGCGTTGGCCGATGCACCCGAGGCTCCCGCCAGCGAATATGTTTTCGATGTGACCTCCGACCGCAAAACAATTTTTGCGGTAAGCGTCTTTCTCCGAGACGAAGCTCTGAACGCCTGGGTCGCGCGACATGGACGTGCATTGAACGACGCTGAGCAATACGGCACAGTCAAGATGAGGCTGTTTCGGGCCTTCGACGAGATCGAAGACATGATGGCAAATGGCCGCAGGTTACTGGTAACCGCGGAAAGCCTCGAGCAGGCCGCCGGACAGCTGGGCCTAGAGTAGGTTTTCGTGACGCCGGCGTCCCGCCGGCTGTCCGGAGGGCATCCTGCCTTCCGCCATGAGGCAGCGAAGACTCGGTTTCCCAGCCGCCCGGCTAGCGCCACCACAAACTCAGATGTACTATCGGCGACTGCGTCCAATCCTTTCGCCTTCTGCCCCAGCCGCAGTGCAGACTATAATCACGGGAGCGGCCGGATGAATGCCAATCCAACCGTGGACCTCTGATCTTCTATGCCAATTTTGTGGCTCCGAGTGGCGCTGTGCTGCTATGTCGTCGGGCTGCTCTACGCGCTGCTGGCTCTGACCCGTACCAGCGCACTGTTAAACCGCGTGGCGCTGCCAGCCATGAGCCTGGGTATGGTCTTCCAGTTTGTTTCCCTGACGGAAGCGGTGCTGCTCTCCGGGCAACTGGTGCTGACATCGGCACATTACTCCGAATCTTTTCTGGCCCTGTTGATCATGGCCGCGTTCATGATCGTGTATCTGGTGTACCGCACTACTTCGCCGGGAATCGTGGTGTTTCCTCTGGTATTTGTTTTGACCTTCGTCGCGGCTACTACCCAGCAACCGTTTTTGCTGACTTCACCGGGTATGCGCCGGGGATGGCTCTTTGCCCACATCGCCATGATCTTCACCGGGTACGCGGCTCTGTTTCTGAGCTTCGCTGCCAGCCTGCTTTACCTGCTTCAGGAACGCCGGTTGAAATCGAAGAGGGGCGCGGCCTTCCGGTTACGTCTGCCGGCGCTGGAGGTGATTGACCAGATCGGTTATCGCTCGTTGCTGCTGGGCTTTCCTTTTATGACTCTGGGGCTGGTGGCGGGCAGCATTGTGGCGCAAGCGGAATATGGGCGGCTGGATTTTCTCGATCCCAAAATTTTTCTCTCCCTGTTGATGTGGGCGGTATACATGATCATGGTGTTCACACGCTGGAACGCGGGATGGCGCGGCCGCCGAGCTGCCTATCTCGCCACCGGTGCAGTCGTAGCCGCGGTCATCGCCTGGTCAGCGAACTATTACAGTACGATTCACGGATTCGTCCAGTCATGAAATTTCAACTCATCGGGGTAAACCACAAGACGGCGCCGGTGGAGGTGCGCGAGCGCCTGGCCATTCCCGATGCGAGGCTGCCGGAAGCGTTGAAGCGCCTGGCCGAACATCCGGGCGTGGACGAGGGCCTGATTCTGTCCACTTGCAACCGGGTTGAAGTGCTGGCCCAAACTAAAAATGGCACGGTGGACCTGCGCGGTTTTCTGCGCGATTACTTCGAGTTGAATCCAACTGACTACGAGCCTCATTTGTACGAGTACCGTGAGGGCGAGGCAGTGCGCCACTTGTTCCGCGTGACTTCGAGCCTGGACTCGATGGTGGTGGGCGAGCCCCAAATTCTAGGCCAGGTGAAAGAGGCTTATGCCACGGCGCGCGCGGTTGGGGCAGTTCACTCGCAACTCGATTTGTTGCTCACTCGGGCTTTCGCGGTTGCCAAACGGGTGCGCACAGAAACCGCAGTGGGGTCTTCCGCGGTATCCGTCGCTTCGGTCGCGGTGGAACTTGCCAAGAAGATTTTCGGATCGTTGCAAGGCAAGCACGTCTACCTGGTCGGCGCGGGCAAGATGAGCGAACTGGCAGCCCGGCACCTGCTCGCTCACGGCGCGGAGTCGATCTTTGTGGCCAATCGTACCTACGATCGCGCCCAACAACTGGCCGCCAAGTTTGAGGGACAGGCTATTCTGTTCGAGCAACTTTACGAGACCTGCGACCGCGCCGATATCGTCATTACATCGACGGGCGCGCCTCACGCCATCTTCCGGCGCGAGCACGGCGAACTCTTTCTGGGGCGGCGCAAGAACCGTCCTATGTTCTTCATTGATATCGCCGTGCCACGCGATGTCGATCCCGAGATGAACAAGCTGGACGGTATCTTCGTTTACGACATTGACGACCTGCAGCAGGCAGTTTCCTCCCACGTCGACGATCGCCGCAAGGAAGCCGAGCGCGCCGAGTTCATTATCACGGGCGAAGTGGAACGTTTTCAGGCTCGCCTGCTGACGCTGGATGTCGTCCCCACAATCGTTTCCTTGCAGGACCATCTGGAAACCATCCGCCAGGCTGAGATTGATCGCGTACGCGCCCGCCTGGGAACGCTTTCTCCGGAGCAGGAACTCGCGGTGGAGGCGCTCACTCGGGGGATCGTCAGCAAGATCATGCATACGCCGATCAGCGCCCTGAAAACTGCGGCGCGAGAGCAGGAAGCGACCACCGTGATCGACCTGGTTCGACGTTTGTTCAATCTGCAGGAAAGAGAACGGCGCGAGAAAAGCGTGGCGAAGTCGGTGGCGGGAGACCGCGGAGCGAAAAATTAGTGGCTCGGCTGCGCATCGGCTCCCGAGGATCGCAACTAGCGCTCTGGCAAGCGAACTACATCAGGGAGTTGCTCGAGCAGCGCGGGCATAAAGTCGAAATCGAGATCATCAAAACGACCGGTGACAAGATTACCAATGTCGCTCTCGCCCAGGTCGGCACCAAGGGCATGTTCACCAAGGAAATCGAGGAAGCTCTGGCGGAGAACCGCGTGGATCTCGCGGTCCACAGCCTGAAGGACTTGCCCACGGCAATTCCCCCTGGATTCGAGATCGCGGCGATACCCACGCGCCAGGATGCGCGAGATGCATTTTGTTCTCCCCATTACAGCAGCATCCAAGACTTGCCGAAGCGGGCCAAGGTCGGGACCAGTAGCCTGCGGCGGCAAGCGCAGCTAAAAGCCCTGCGGCCTGATCTGGAAATCCAAGCTTTGCGGGGAAACGTGGACACGCGGCTGCGCAAACTCGAGGCCGGAGAATACGACGCCGTCATCCTCGCCGCTGCCGGGCTAACCCGGCTGGGTAAACAGGAATGCATACGACAAGTGCTGGCCCCGAGTGTAATGTGTCCGGCCGCTGGCCAGGGTGCCCTGGCGATCGAAATTCGGAAAGATGATTTGGAGGTGCGCGGGCGTGTCGCCTTCCTCGATGACAACGGGGCGCGCGTCGCGACCACATGCGAGCGAGCCTTGCTGAATAAGATGGGCGGAGGCTGCCAGGTTCCGATTGGAGCTTTCGCGGAAATGCTGAACGACAAATTGCATCTGGAAGCGATCGTGGCGCGACCGGATGGAAGCAGTGTTTTGCGGGAATCAGGTGACGGCGACGACCCGGTAGAACTCGGCGAGAGCATCGGTGCAGGGCTGCTCGGTCGCGGCGGAGATGCGATCCTGCGCGAGGTGTACGGAAAAGCCGTCGTGCCACCGCAGCAGCCATAAGAACCGTTCGTGTGGCCGCGGGCGACCTCGCCGGCGGGTTTTGACTCTTGAATGAAAGCTACAGGCAAATCACAGAAGACAAACGTCGAAGGCAGGCTGCCCTCGCACTGCCGGACAGCCGGCGGGCCTGCCCTGAGCGCAGTTGAAGGGACGCCGGCGCTACCTCTACAGCGCGCCCGCATTCTGGTTGGGCGGGCTCGCCACCAGGCCAGCGCGCTTTCTTCCGGGCTGCGCGATCTAGGCGCGGAAGTGCTGGAAATCCCTTTTATCGAAATCCGCAGGCCGCGGTCCTACAAAGCCCTGGACAGGGCACTTGGAAATCTCTCCGGCTACGACTGGCTCATCCTAACTAGCGTCAACGGAGTCGAAGCTCTTTGGAAGCGTATGCGAGTGCTTCGAGTCAACAGGAAGAATCTGGCTCATCTGAAAATTGCCGCCATCGGGCCGGCAACCAGGCAGGCCATCGAAGAGCATGGTCTCAAGGTAAGCATCATGCCGAAGGAGTACGTAGCCGAGTCGGTAGTGGCCAGCTTGCGGCGGAAAGTAAAAGGGAAGCGAGTGCTGCTGGCGCGCGCGACGGTCGCCCGTGACGTGATTCCGCGTGAGCTGAGCAAACTGGGTGCACGGGTGGATGTGGTTGAGGCCTACGAAACCGTCGTTCCCCAATCCTCGCGGAAGGGCTTGCGCGCGGCACTGAAGCGACGGGGAAGGCCGGCCCGGCATAATTACATTTACGAGTTCGTCCACGGTGAAGAACTTTGTGGAGCTATTGGGAAAAAGCCGCGGCCGAGGGCGCCCGCGCCACACGATTCGAAAATTACTTGAGGGCGTGAGGTTTGCTTCCATTGGGCCGGTTACTTCGTCTACTCTACGTGTTCTTGGGTTGCCGGTGGACATCGAGGCCAAAAATTACACCATTCCGGGGCTCATCGAGGCTATCGTTTCCCACCACAAAAATACGGTGCCCGCCCAATAACCTTGATGGGCGTACGTGGTAAGTCTCTGCTTGCAGTCTGGTCGCAACTATCCTGTTTCGGAGGTATTGCTTGGTCCGTAATCGTGTGGCTGCACTTCTATGTTTGGTTCTATGTTACACATCCGCCTTTGCTCAGACCGGCTCGTCTGATTTTCCGCCGCAGGAACTTCTACGGCAAATTCGGCCGGAGGCGATTCGGGCCCACATGGAATTCCTCGCCGATGATCTTCTTGAAGGCCGCGGCACCGGCGCGCGTGGCTTTCAGCTTGCCGCCAATTACGTTCGCGCGCAATTCGAAGAGATGGCACTGAAGCCCGGGGGAGTAAATGGAAGCTTATTTCCAGAACATACACTTTCGCAAAATCGAACTGCTGCGCGAACCAGAGCTCGCTGACCCTCAGGCGCGACGGCACGTGAGCAGAAACTGGTGATGGACAAAGACTTTGTCATGGTCGGGCGACCCCCTGCGGACCGACACCGGCGCCGAAGCTCCAGTGGTGTTTGCGGGATACGGAATCACCGCTCCCAAGTTCAACTACGACGACTACGCCGGCGTAGACGTTCGCGGCAAGATCGTGGCGGCGCTTTACGGCGCTCCTCCCAGTTTTCCCTCAGCGCCGGGCGCGTCTTACTCCGAGACTACCGTCAAACTGCATAATGCCGCAATCCATGGAGCGATTGGGCTGCTCATTATCTGGGGCGGAAGAGTGGAAGAGCGAACGCCATTTTCGCAACTGGTGCAGGTTCTATCGCCAACCTACGCTTCGCTGGCTGGATGCCAAGGGCGTGCCCAACGACGCCGAGCCCACAATCCGCGCCTATGCCAGGATCAGCTCCGATGTGGCGAGTGCCATGCTGGAAGGGTCCGGCAAGTCTTGGAAGCAAGTTGTGGCGACGGCTCTCGAGAGCAAGCCGCAAGCCTTTCCCCTGAAAGTAACAGCGTCGATTCACGTGGTCAGCCGCCACTCCGAAGTGGAAAGCCCTAACGTCGCCGCGATTCTGCCTGGCTCTGATCCAGCCTTGAAGGCTGAATACGTTGTTTTCACTGCCCATCTTGACCACCTGGGGATCGGCGATCCGGTGAACGGAGATGACATCTACAACGGGGCCGGCGACAACGCGTCAGGCACGGCGGCACTAATCGAAATTGCCCGCACCTTCAGCCGGATGCCACAGGCGCCTCGACGTTCGCTGCTCTTCATCGCGGTTACAGGGGAGGAAGAAGGCCTGCTGGGCTCGGACTACTATGCCCACAATCCCACTGTGCCTATATCGCAAATCGCCGCCGACGTAAACATGGACGAGGTTTCATTTCTGTACGACTTCAAGGATATCGTGCCGCTCGGCGCCGAGCATTCCAGCCTGGGCGCGGTCGCCGACGATGTGGCCCGCCACATGGGACTGGAGGTGAGTCCGGATCCGGCTCCGGAGGAAGTGTATTTCGTGCGCAGCGACCAGTATTCATTCGTCGAGCAGGGCGTGCCCTCGATCTATATCGGCGAAGGCTACAAAACCGTCGATCCTAAACTCGATGGAAAAAAGATGCAGATTGACTGGGAAAATGCACGTTATCACCAGCCCAGCGATGACATGTCCCAGCCGTTCGACTTTAATGCCCTGGTCAAGGGCACGCGCGTGGATTTTGCCGCCGGCTACGAGATTGCGCAGCAGACACAGCGTCCGCACTGGAACAAGGGGGATTTCTTTGAGCAGTTCGCGAAGCCGGGGCAATAGTTAGGAAACGGGACAGTTAAAAGCGGGCCTGTAGTTGAAAACGGGCCGACAACAAAAAAGACAATAGTCCAAAAATGGATCGACAATTAGAAAATCAGTTGTCAGTTCTCGGTTGTTGTTGCGCCGCCGCTATTCATTCAGTGAGCACCCGCAATTCGCCGGGGGGACTCGCGCTTTGAGGAAATCCGACACGCGGCGGTAAGCGTCGATCTGGTTCTCCACCCGGGCGAAGCCGTGGCCTTCGTTTTCGTACACTTTGTACTCTGCCACCCCTCCGCGCTTTTTGACGGCATCGACCACCTGCTGAGCTTCTTCTTTGGGACATCGTGGATCATTTCCGCCGGCCAGCAAGAGCAGCGGAGCTTTGATCTGGTCCACGAAGAAAATGGGGGAGCGGTCGTGGAAGAGTTCTTTGTTGGTTTCCGGATCGCCCATCGTGGCTAGGTCCATTTCTCGCAGCACCGGATCTTCGTTCGCGATCTCGGTAAAGTAGTTGACAAAGGGAACAATCGGAATGCCGGCAGCCCATACATCCGGCGCTTTGGTCACGCCCATCATGGTCATATATCCGCCGTAACTGCCGCCCATGAGCGCGATTTTTTTGGGGTCGAGATAGCCGGTTTGCTTGATCCAGTCCGCCGCTGCAAGTACATCCTGCAAATCGCCGCCGCCCATGTCGAACAGGTTGGCCTGCTGGAATTCCTTGCCATACCCGGTGGAGCCGCGATAGTTAGGCGCAATCACCATGTAGCCCTGGTTGACCATGTGCTGGATAATGCGGCTGAAAGAGTTCACTGTCTGTGAGGTCGGCCCGCCGTGCACATAAACAACGGCGGCGTTCTGGCCGCTGCGCGCCATGTTGTAAGGCACGTACACGAAAGCGGAAATCGTCCACTTGCCGTCCCGGCTGGGGTAGTGCACCAGAAATGGCTCAACCATGTCCTCGGAGCGCACCCCGGCAACCAGCGAGTTCGTGATCTGGAGCGACTTGCCATCGCCAACGGAGTAGACCCAAATGTCGTTGGGCGAAGTCGGACCATTGTGATGGTACAAAAGGCGGGCGCCGTCGCGGGTGAACGCAGACTCGGCGCCGCCAGGCCCGTTTACGCCCTTGGGCAGGGGCAGGGAAGTGGTCGTTCCGGACGCGAGGTCGTGCAGGTAAATGTCGGTATTGCCGTCCACGTTCGCGGTCCAGGTGACGGATTTGCCATCGGGAGAAAAATTGCCGCCGGAAATCTCCCACTTGTCCTGGGTGAGCCAATCGATTTTCTTGGTGGCGATGTCGAGCAGTCCGACGTTGTCGTAGCCGTTGCCGGCGTTCGAGGTAATCAGCAGCGCTTGCCGTCAGGCGAGAAGTCATTGGCGGCAAACAGCTGTTCGCCCTGATGCGGCGTCAGCAGAGTGCTTTTCCCGGTCGCCTGTTCAGCAACGAAGATATTGGCATCGGTGCCCTTTGCCTGCTCTTGTGTGTAGGCGATCCACTTGCCATCCCTTGACCAGACGGGATTGACGTTCATCTTGTCCTTGGGGGTGCCCGTGGTCAGGTGCTTGGTGTCTCGCATCAAGGTGTCGAAAACGTCGATCTCGTATACCGACGAAGTCTTCGGCTTGACCGTGTAGGCCAGATAACGGCCGTCCGGGGACCAGGCAGGATTTTCTTCCGAGATTTCGCGGGTCTTGGTGATATTCACCACCTGCCCGGTCTTGGGCGAGACAAAGAAAATGTCCCACTGCTCGTCGCCGTCGTAGTCCGACATGTAAGCGATCCATTTACCGTCGGGCGACCACGCCGGCGAGGTCTGGCGCTGGTCGCTGACCGTAAGTTGCGTAGGCCATCCGCCTGCTGCCGGCACCAGCCAGATATTATTCCGGCCGCTGATATTGGAGACGAAGGCGATGGTCTTGCCATCCGGCGACCAGGCGATTGCCCCCACAGAGCGGGTCATGTAGAGCCGTTCGATCGAAAGGCTCTGCTGATTCTGTTCCACCTGGGCATTGGGCTTGCTGGTGATCAGTTTCGGGTCGGTGATGGCCTGCGGCACGGGCAAAGTCTGGGCCGAGGTAAGAGTGTTCATAGCGATGACGATAGCAAACAGGATGAGGGTGCGCATGTGCTCGACGGACGAGATACGAAAAGTGTAGCAGAGCAGACTTCGGTTTCGCTGACACGCGGTGGGCTACTTTGCGTTCTTGTGAATGTCTACCGTGCTCCAGGTCTTGTCGGCGGCGTGGCAGATGTTTTCCAGAGGCGCAGTCGACGCATTTGGGGCGGCGAGCGATGCAGAGCTTGCGCCCGTGCCAGATGACCTGGTGCGAGAACAGAGTCCACCTGTCGCGGGGGATGATCTTCATCAAGTCCTGTTCGATGCTTTTGGGATCGTTGTTGCGAGTGAGTTCGAGTCGCCGGCTGATGCGGTGAACGTGCGTATCCACCACCACGCCCTCGTTCTGGCGAAACCATGTGCCCAGCACCACGTTGGCAGTCTTGCGGGCCACGCCCGGCAGGGTGAGCAGCTGATCCATCTGGTCTGGGCACCTGGCCGCCGAAGTCACTCACGATTTTTTTGGCCGCGCCCACCACCGACTTCGACTTGTTCCGAAAAAAACCGGTGGAGCGGACATCCGGCTGAAGCTGTTCCGGCGTGAGCGCGGCAAAATCCTGGACCGTGGGATATTTCTTGAAACAGCTCGGGCGTCACCATGTTCACGCGAACGTCGGTGGACTGGGCAGAAAGAATGGTCGCCACCAGCAACTCCCACGCGCTCTTGTGCTGTAGTGCGCAGGTGACGTCGGGATAGAGACGGTCGAGCCGCTTCAGGATTTCCTGAACGCGTTCGGGCGCGATGGGGCTATAGGGTCTCTTGGCCGCCGGGTTTCCGGGCTACCGGGGCCGCACGGTCTGGCTTGGTCCGAAGAAGTGCAACTCTATTTCCCGCAGCGAATTTGCCGATGCCTTCGTGGCGGCCGGTTCGACCAGGCCGGCGCGGAGTGATGCCGCGAGCCATGAGCCCTCCTTGAAATCGTCGTCAATCTTAGCAAATTTGTTTTTAGGTTCGATTGGGGGAACCGTGCGGCGCCAAAACCCAGCCGTCCTGTGGACGACCTGGACGGGTCGGAGACCCGTCTCCACACCGGTTCCGCGTGTCTCCCCACGGACGCGAGATTTGCTACGAGGCAGTGCCTCCTTTGGTAATGTGGTGCACCCTGGCGCTAATTGACGGGGTGCCTCTCCCCCGGTAGTCTGATTGTGCCTTTCACCAAGAATCAGGGGAGTTGCATGTGGCGGTAAAGTCGATTCAGTTGGGGCAGGTTTGGCGTAGTGATGCCGACGGCCAGGACTATCTTGTCACCAAGATGTATAGCGAAGTGTTCACTCAATATGCGCTGCTGCGGCCCGCAGGTCTGAGTGCGCCGGATGTGCCCACGGTCCGGGTGAAAGTGACCAAGAACGCCGAGGGCGCCTCGCTTCCCGGATACACGTTTACCCAGGAAGGCGCATTCTGAACCTCGCCGTCCGGTCGGCGACCTAAATGCTCAGGGTTTCGTTTCCACACAAGCAAGATTTCGTTTTTCACATGACTGAAAAAATTCTGGCAATTCTGTTTGTGTTCATAAAATCGGTTGTGGCCGCGACCGGCTACGGCGGCGTTGCGCTGTTGATGGCGATCGAGTCCGCGTGCATTCCTCTACCTTCCGAACTGATCATGCCGTTCGCAGGCTACCTGGTGTATGAGGGGTCGATGAAATTGCTGTGGGTGGCCACGGCAGGCGCCATCGGGTTGCAATCTCGGATCGCTGCTGGCGTACGAAATTGGCTATTATGGGGGCCGGCCGCTGGTGGAGAAATACGGCCGCTGGATTCTGATGGGCCGGCGCGAACTGGAGTGGGCCGACCGCTTCTTCCTGCGCTGGGGATACCTCGCGGTGCTGATCGCCCGGCTGCTGCCGGTGATCCGGACGTTTCATCGCACTGCCGGCGGGAATTGCCCGCATGCCTCGCGGGCGCTTCCACATCTACACTTTTCTGGGATCCTGGCCGTGGTGTTTTGCCCTGGCCTGGCTGGGGATGAAGCTGGGCGAAAACTGGCGCGAGCTGGGCAAGTACTTTCATCAATTCGATCTGGTCATCGGAGTCGTGCTGGTGGCCGGGGCAATATGGTTTGTGTGGTCGCACTGGCAGAATAGAATTCGAACCGCGGAGTAGGGCAGGTATCAGATTTTAGATTTCAGATTGTGGATTGCAGATTTCAAAAACGCTGACTTCGTTAAACGAACAATATAAAAATCTGCAGTCTGAAATCTTAAATTCTTCACCCCAGGGGGCATCCATGAAGCCGCTATTGATCTTGCTGACTGCGCTGCTGATGAACGCCGGTACCGTCGCCCAAGCTCCGCCCGCAGGATCGGATAAGCCGTTCGTAGTCGAGTACTACTACAAAACCAAATGGGGGCACGCTGACGAATTCCTGCGGCTGTTCAAGAAGAATCACTATCCATTGCTCAAGAAGGAAGTCGAGATGGGGCGCATGCTGAAAGTTTGGATGGATCAGCCGCGTTATCACGTCACGGAAGATGGGCGGTGGGACTATCGCGTGACCATCGTTTTCAAAAACGCGGCGGTTGCCAACGAGCCGTTTGAGGAAGACGCTTTAAAGAAGCAACTTTTTCCCGACCAGCAGGCCTACGAGCGCGAGGAACAACGCAGGTTCGAAATTCTCGACGCGCACTGGGACCTGCCAGTGAAAGCAATGGATCTGGAGAAGTAGTAAGGCATTAACCACAGAGGTACAGGGAATCACGGAGGAAATTCGATTTCTGAAGACCTCCGTGATCCTCTGTGCCCTCGGTGGTCAAACAGTTTTTCTCAATTGTCCGATGAAGCCGCTCGCTTCGCCTCGACAACCATTCGCTGGTCCTGCGGTTGCAAATGCTCACTCAATACGAGAACATAACCGTTCGCCTTACATCCCAAGGAACTCATAAGGAAGCAGCCCAAACATGCCGACGCGGTCGAAGAATGTAAAGACAAAGACAGAGCCGGAGTCGAAGCGCAACAGCAGCGAGATCGAAGCGCCCAAGGGCAAGCTGGGAGTGATGATCCCGGGCATGGGCGCCGTGGCCACTACGTTTGTTGCCGGAGTGGAAGCGGTACGCAAAGGTTTCGCAAAACCTATCGGATCGCTCACCCAGATGGGCACCATCCGGCTGGGTAAGCGCACCGACGCGCGCTCGCCCAAGATCAAGGAATTCGTGCCGCTGGCGAACTTGAATGATCTGGTTTTTACCGGCTGGGACATCTTCGAGGACAACATGTACGCGGCTGCGTCGAAGGCCGGAGTCCTGGAGCGCCAGCTGCTCGATCAGGTCAAGCCGTTTCTCAGTTCGATTAAACCGCGCAAGGCAGTCTTCGACCACAATTATGTAAAGAAGATCGACGGACCCAACGTCAAAAAGGGTAAGAACAAGATGGACCTGGCGGAACAGGTGCGCGCCGACATCCGGGAATTCAGGAAGAGTTCAGGTGCAACCCGCCTGGTCACCATCTGGTGCGGATCGACGGAAACCTTCCTCGAACCCACGGCAGCACATGAGTCGGTCAAAGCCTTCGAGAAGGCGATGACTCAGAACGATGAAGCCATCGCGCCTTCGATGATCTACGCCTACGCGTCCTTGATGGAAGGCGTACCCTTCGCCAATGGCGCTCCCAACTTGACCGTTGATCTGCCGGTGATGCATCAGCTATCGCGTGAGAACTACGCGCCAATTTGCGGCAAGGACTACAAGACCGGGCAGACGCTGATCAAGACCATTCTGGCGCCAGGTTTCAAGGCGCGAATGATCGGGCTGAATGGCTGGTTTTCAACCAACATTCTGGGCAACCGCGATGGCGAAGTGCTCGAAGATCCAGGGTCTTTTAAAACCAAGGAGGAATCCAAGCTGTCGGTGCTGGAGCACATCCTTCAACCTGAACTTTATCCCGAGCTCTACGGTAAATTTACCCACAAGGTGCGCATCAACTATTATCCGCCGCGCGGCGATAACAAGGAGGGCTGGGATAACATCGATATTTTCGGATGGCTGGGCTATCCCATGCAGATCAAGGTCGATTTCCTGTGCCGCGACTCGATTCTGGCCGCGCCCCTGGTGCTCGATCTGGTTCTCTTCCTGGACCTGGCACAGCGCAGCGTGGAATTGCGCGGATTGGGAATTCAGGAGTGGTTAAGCTTTTACTTCAAGTCGCCCATGACCGCGCCCGGGCTCTATCCCGAGCACGATCTGTTCATCCAACTGATGAAGCTCAAGAACACGTTGCGGCACCTGAAGGGCGAAGGCCTGATCACCCACCTCGGGCTGGAGTACTACGACTGATGCGCCGCGAGAGATTCGACAGTAAGGACATAAGGAGATCAGGGAATGGCGACAAAGATTGCGAAGACAGCAGACCGTAAGAAGGTGATGGACACAACCAAGAGCACGGATTGTCCCAAGTGCGGCAAACCCACGCGTATCGTAAAGCGGGTGAAAGACCGGGAGCGCGGCATCCCTGGCGGGATCTTCATTTCCTGCTCAGCCTGCGAGTTCTACGAAAAGCTTTAGCGGAACCGCGCAAGACCTCGACACACACAGTTGTCATCCTTCGCGAAGGACCCATATTGTTCGCAAGTTGCTTCAGGTAACCTTTCATTCCGCCTTGTCATTCCGAACCGCGTTAGCGGTGAGGAATCTGCTTTCGTCGATAAGCGTCAAAGCAGATTCCTCCCCGTCCTCGCCGCGCGGCGCGCGGTTGCGGACGACTCGGAATGACAATTGGTGCTGGAGGGCGGGCAGTACTGGAATCAGAAGTCGAGAACACTAGGCGCTGATCGCCAGGCTCATCTGCTCCAGGATTGAGCGGGCCTCCTGGCCAGGGTTAGCGGCTGCGGTGATGGGGCGTCCTACGACAATGTACGTGGCACCCGCGGCGATTGCCTCTGCCGGCGTTGCCACCCGACTCTGATCACCGTGATCCTTTCCCGCAGGGCGCACGCCGGGAGTCACAATCAGAAAATGATTACCTAGTTCGGCGCGCAGCTCGGAAGCTTCCAGGGCCGAGGCAACCACGCCCTGGCAACCGTTGGTGATCGCGAGTGCGGCCATGCGCATCACCTGGTCGACGACGCGGCCGCGAACGCCCACTTTTTCGAGATCCTGATCATCCATGCTGGTGAGCACAGTGACTCCCAGGACCATGAGCGACGGATTCACGCTATGCGCGGCTTCGACCGCGGCGCGCAACATCTTGCCACCGCCACTCGCATGGACGGTAAGCATGCCCACGCGCAGCTCTGCAGCCTCACGCACTGCCGCGGCGACGGTGGTGGGAATATCGTGATACTTGAGGTCAAGAAAGACACGCCGACCGGAGGCCACGAGGTCTCGCACCACGCGGGGCCCCTCCGCCGTGAAAAGCTGCATGCCGACTTTGTAGGTCAAGGCGGAATCGCCCACGGCCGCCACAATCTTCTGGGCTGCGGCCGCCGACGACACATCCAGGGCGACGATCAGATGTTGTCGGGGATCGTACATCTAGGGGGAGTTTAAGGGATTTTGGGCCGGCAGGCTAGTAGCGTAGTGCTGCCGCGACCAATTGTGGCTCCGCCGTCTTCTGAGCGGACTCTTTTCGTGTCTTTGTGCCCACCACATCCAGGCGCACCCGCTGCAGCCCTTGCGACTTGAATTGCAGCACTCGCGCCGTATTGTAAGAGAGATCAATGATCCGGCCCGGGACGACTGGCCCGCGGTCATTAATCCTCACCACCACTGCCCGTCCATTACGCAGGTTCGTTACCCGCACCATGCTACCCAGGGGTAGCGTCGGATGCGCTGCGGTAAGGTCATACATGTCGTACGGCTCGCCGCTGGCCGTAGTCTTGCCTTGAAAGTAGTCCCCGTACCACGAAGCCGTCCCAATTTGATACGGCTTGGTGGATGCCGCTTTAGCCGGACTTACCTTATTTCCAGTGTTTACAGACTCTGAGCTGGCTGGTCGCTGAGCCGCCCCTAGGCTGGCAACCGATAAAACAATTGCCAGTGTATGAGCAATAGGTCCTCGCATTCAGTCACCTCTAATCGTTCAACGTACCACCTACCTCGGCCAGGGATTTGACAAGGCTACCCGCCTAGGGCCCGGCTGTCAACCCGGTTCTGACTGTATTAAGATTATTATCTGGTAATAGATATCTTACGTAACATACTGTTAATCTTGATAAACACTACAGATATTGCTGTAGTCAATAGCCTTATATGTTGATTAAATAGTAAATAATGCGACGGGACAGCGAATGTGCAATAAGTACATGGTACGTGTTTTCAGGTGGTTACGGACATTACCTCAGTTTGCATTCAGGGAACATTTGGGCCCAAGTTTCAGCCTTCCAGGCTTCACAATTTGCAACCGCGGCCATTTCCGTTAGATTGGCTTTATGACCCAGTCTTCGCCCGTGGTTCTCACCATCGCAGGGTTTGACCCCTCTTCCGGAGCGGGAGTGACAGCGGATATAAAGACGATCGCCGCCCACGGCTGCTACGGGGTTGCGTGCCTCACTGCCTTGACCGTGCAATCGACGGCCGGGGTACGGCGGGTCAAAGCGGTAAGTCCGAAACTGGTGGCTGAAACGCTTGAGGAGCTAAATTCTGACATCGCCATCTCGGCTGTCCATGTCGGCATGCTCGGGTCCGGGACGGTAGTCCAGGTAGTGGGCGACTTCATTGAGAAGTCTCAGCTGCCGAACATTGTTTTGGATCCAATCCTCAAATCTTCCTCCGGTGCCGGCTTGCTCGACGCTAGCGGTTCGCGCCTGTTGATCCGCCGATTATTGCCCTTGTGCACGGTGATAACACCCAACGTGGATGAAGCGGCCTCGCTGACGGGACTGGCGGTCAACAACCTGGAGCAAATGCGCGCTGCAGCCGCCAAGCTACACGCCATGGGCGCCGCCAACGTGGTGATAACTGGCGGCCATCTGGAGAAGGCGATTGACCTCTTGAGTTTTACCAGCCGGCGGGGAGTCGAGCAGGAGGTTTTCAAATCGGATAGGCAGCAGTCGAACTCTACCCACGGCACGGGCTGCGCGTTTGCTACCGCCATGTCGTGCCATCTGGCGCGGGGCCGGGGACTGCCCGAGGCTGTGCTTCTAGCCAAAGCCTACGTTGCGGCTGCAATTGCGAATGCTCATCCCTTGGGGCAGGGAATCGGTCCAGTGCATCACCTTTATCGGATGGAGCAACAAAGGCGGGTTGTGATCAATGACCCTGAGCCTGTGACCTGAGGTGAGCTATTGGAGCGCCATCAGCCAAGCGGCTGCCGGGGCTTGGAGTTTAGAACCTGGGCGAGCTTCGTTCGCCCGCCCCGGACGAGGGCGTCCGGCCTACGCGTTTTGGGTGATGTGTGAATCGCTATGGCTTGGCGCTGGGAGTTTTCTTTAGTAGCACACCGGCCACGAATGCCGCAATTGCGCCGAGCAACCACTGCATCCGGTAAAGCTGTACGGCGTGGAAATCGTTAAAAGTTTGCACACTGTAGATCATGCCTACAGCTGCGCCAGCCATGACTAGGCAAACCATTCCTGCAAAAAAAGCTACCAGCGAGGCGGTCGAAAGGCCTAACACCCGTTTGATGTTGTGAAACTCGAAGTATAGAGTCCAACGCGATACCGCGGCTGGCCGGGCTTCACGAGAGGTTCCACAGGAGTGGCAGAATAGAGAGCCAACCATGAACTCGGTGCCGCAACCGTCACAAACTTCCACCAGCCCCGGACGTGCGACCTGAGAAGTCGCTACTGGAGGCCGCCAGAACTCGTGCTGCGCGTCGCCCACAACGTCGGACATAACACACCTCAAAGAACTACATTCGCAAGCCAATCGCCAAAAGCTGGAAATCCTAACTTATTGAAAAGCCGCTTCTTCGCCGAATGAATTTGAAGAAAGCAAGCGAAGCAGGGCAAGAATTACCGGTCAGACCAGGAAAGATGCGCCAGACTGATTATGAAAATTGACTATGAAGGATGCCGCGAAATGCGCTTATGAAAAACAGATTATAAGCCTGTTATGCACCGGGGTGCTTCACGTCGCCGGTGACGTTTTTGGTTCGCGGATGAATCGGCTGCTTCGGGTAAACTAACGGTCAACGAACCTCTGATCGAGAGCTAATTGGTTTTTCCGCCTCCAGCACGCGCTGCCTTTTTTCTGGTGTGCCTGCTGCTGGCTGCGCAAACAATGGCGGCACCTGCGCAGACAAATCCCGGCTCTGAGTCTCTGGCATATCGTCCTCATGATCCGCTGAATCTGACCGCGTTCAATCATTTTTACAACCTTGACTACGATCGGGCGGTACAGGAGTTTGATCAGGTTTTAGCGCGGCATCCTGACGATCCTTTCGCCGTCAATCATCTGCTCACAGCCGTGCTCTTCAGGGAGCTGTACCGCATGGGCGTGTTGAACACCGGGGAGTACGCCAACGACACGTTTATCTCCGCACCGCACCGTGCTGCTGACTCTAAGGTCAAGCAGCAAATCCAGGAGCTCGTCGCCCGAGCACTCAGTTTGGAGGAGAAACGCCTGAGCACGAACCCCAACGACCTGGAGGCTCTATACGCCAGAGGAGTGACGCGGGCCCAGTTCTCCACCTACACCGCGCTGGTTGAGCACGCATGGTTTTCAGCTCTACGCAATGCAGTAGGCGCGCGCCGCGACCATGAACGGGTGCTCGAGCTATCTCCTACGACGGTAGAGGCAAAGCTGATCGTGGGCGCGCATAACTATGTCGTGGGAAGCCTGCCTTGGGCGCTGAAAGGGGCGGCTTCAGTCATTGGATTGGGAGGAAACAAAGAGAAGGGCATCCAGTACCTCAGGGATTGTGCGCAGGGAAGCGGCGAAACCAGCGTGGACGCTCAAATCCTGCTGGCAGTATTTCTAAGGCGCGAACATCGCTACGAAGAAGCCTTGCCGATAGCACGTGGGCTGATTCCGCGATTTCCGCAAGACATCCTCCTGGCGCTGGAGGAGGGGCACTTGTTGCGCGCAGCCGTACATCCCCAGGAGGCAGCAGCGGTTTACCGCAAAATCTGGCAGGCGGGCAGGGAAGGCCGCTATCCCAACTTGCACTACGAAATCGCGGCGCTTAGCCTGGGTGATTTGCTTCGCAGCCAGAAGGACTATGCGGGAGCGGCAGCTGCCTACGAAGAGGTCAGCCAGGCCCCCCAACCCGATCCCGAAGTGTTGCAGAAGGCTAACCTGGGCGCCGGCGAGATGTATGACGTACTGCAGAAGCGCGATCTGGCTATGGCAAAATACCAGGCCGTGGTGGCAAACCGCGGCGACACTCCGTCCGCCGAGACGGCCCGCAAGCGGATGAAAGAAGCCTACCGGGAGTAGCGGTCTGAGGCGGGAACTTTTTTTCGGATGGATCGTATCTTTAACAGGTGACATCAACATGTGACTTCAACAGCTGACTTCAACAGTCTGATTTCAGCAGTCACCGGCGTAAGGAGGTCGTTTTATGTACTGCAATTACTGCGGCAAAGTGATCCAGGATGATGCCAGCCACTGCGCTTACTGCGGCAAGCGAATCGGCAGTGCGGTCGCGCGCAAGCGTCTAGTCCGTCCGCGCGCAGACCGTGCGATTGCCGGGGTCTGCGCCGGCTTTGCCGAATACTTCGACCTGGATGTCAGCCTAGTACGCGTGGTCTGGCTGGTTACCGGCATCATGACCGGCATCGGCATACTTTCCTATCCGATCGCGTGGATCGTTATGCCGGAAGAGCCGGCGCGGCTCGAGGCTCCGGCTGGCTATCACGCGCATGTTGCGTAGTGTCGCTGGCCGCGAGCTTTCCTTTGCGACCTTCTTCCTTGCGATCTTCGCGGTCGTCCTTCGTGGCTCTTTGCGGTTTAGAATTTCTAGTGTTAGATCTGCACGATGATTCATATCAAGAGCGGTGACGCGGACATCGCGTACCAGGTCCTGGGATCCGGCCCGCCCGTAGTCCTTCTTCATCCTTTTCCGGTGCATCATGAGTTCTGGCTGCCTGCCGCCCAGGCGCTGGCGTCGCGGTACCAGCTCATCCTCCCCGACCTGCGCGGTCACGGTGACTCTACGGCAGGCGAAGGCCCGGCGACCATGGAGAAACATGCCGGTGATATTGCCCGAGTCCTCGATCACGCCGAAATCGGGCGCGCCTCTTTCGCAGGAGTTTCTATAGGAGGCTACGCGCTATTCGAGTTCTGGCGCCGCTACCGGGGACGGGTCGCCGCGCTGGCGCTCTGTAATACGAAAGCCTCGGCAGATTCCCCCGAGGCCAAAGCCGCCCGTTTGCAAGCGGCTGCCGACGTGTTGGAACGTGGGACCGAGACGTTCTTCGAAGGCATGGCCGCCAAGGTACTAGGCGAGACCACGCGCACTGGCCGTCCTGACCTGGTGGACAGCGCACTGCGCATGATGCGCAAGATGTCCGCGGAAAATGTTGCTCAGGTGCAGCGTGGTATGGCAGAGCGGCCGGATTCGGTGTCAGACTTGAAAACCATCGACGTGCCCACGCTGCTCATTACCGGCGACGAAGACATTCTGACCGGACCGCCGGAAGCCCAGTTAATTCGGCAAAACGTTCCGGGCAGCGAAATGAAAATCATCCGGCGAGCCGGCCACTATTCACCCTGGGAACAGCCCGCGGAAGCAGGCCAACTGCTGCGCAAATTTTTCGACTCCGTTCATAGAGCATAGCGACGTAATTCCCGGTTGCCGGGCGTATAGGCTGCAAGGCTTTGTTACAATTCTCCCGAGATGCCATCCAACCCGACGATTGACACTTTCCTGGTCCCGGCGAAAACCATCGCTACCGCCAAAGGTGACGGCCCTGCGCTTGACATCGGCGGCGCTGGCAACCGGGTGTTCCTTCTGACCCTGGACATCACCGACATCATCGAACAAGAGTCGCTCGACGTAAGCATCTATGGCTCTGGGGATAGCGGCTCTGGGCACGGCGCGGCGTGGGCGGCGAAAGCACTCATCTGTTTTCCTCAGAAGTTTTACCGCGGCCAGCATCCCCTGTTGCTCGATCTCACCGGCAACCGCGAGGTGAAATTCATCCGCGCCCATTGGGAGGTCAAACGGTGGGGGCGCGGCACTGAAACGCCCAGGTTCGAATTCCATCTTGCGATCAGGGAAGTGCCGCCGGATATTCTGAAGGAAGCCACCGCCGAGGCCAAAGCGCTGGCCTAGACTCGTTATCGATCCGGTTGTGATTTTCCTGCGTGTCCTCTGTAGTTCAAATTGTTTCAGCGCCCGCCATGAAAAAAGAATCCACGGTCGTTGTGCGTCCAGCCCGAAACGTCACCGGGTCCCTGCGCCTGCCGGGGGATAAGTCCATCTCACACCGGTACGCCATGTTGGCGGCCATCTCGGAAGGCACCAGCCATCTGGAGAATTTCTCCACCGGAGCGGATTGCGCCAGTACGTTGGCCGGTATGCGCGCCTTGGGCGCGGATGTTCAGCGGGACGGAAACGCGGTGGCCATCCGCGGCCGCGGCCTGAAATTGCAACCGCCCAGCTCGCCCCTGGACTGCGGCAACTCCGGATCGACGATGAGGATGTTGAGCGGAATCCTCGCAGGCCAGGGATTTGCCAGCGAACTTTTCGGGGACGAATCGCTTTCGCGCCGCCCCATGGGGCGAATCATTGCGCCCCTGGAAATGATGAAAGCAAGAATCACATCGCAGAACGGAGGCCGTCCGCCGTTGCGTATCACTGGTGGCGAGCTCAAAGCCATCACCTACAAAATGCCGGTGGCAAGCGCGCAGGTGAAGTCGTGTCTGCTTTTTGCCGGCCTGTTTGCGCAGGGAGAAACATCCGTCATTGAGCCCGTGCTCACCCGCGATCACGGAGAGCTGGCGCTGCGTGCCTTCGGAGCAGGTCTTACTCAGGCGGGAAACGAGACGCGAATCAAAGGTGGACAACGGCTTCACGCCATTGACGCCGATATTCCTGGAGATATTTCCAGTGCGGCATTTTTTCTATGTGCGGCCGCACTGTTCCCGGGGGCTGATCTGGTCATTGAGAATTTACTCATGAATCCGACGCGAGCCCGGCTCCTGGATATCCTGATCCTGCTGGGTGCCGGGATCACCGTCACTCAGCTGGAGGAGCAGCATGGTGAACTGCGGGGCACGGTCAGGGTGGAAGGCCGCGGGCTAGGCTCCGTCACGATCGCGGGTGGCGATACGGCAGCGCTAATTGACGAAATTCCGGTGCTGGCTGCGATCGCGCCGTACACAGCGGGCGGGATGGAAATCCGCGATGCGCGCGAGTTGCGGGTGAAGGAGTCTGACCGCATCGCCGCCATCGCTACTAATTTGCGAGCCATGGGGGCGCAAGCAGAAGAGCGGGAAGATGGATTGAAAATTCCTGGCGGACAAAAGCTGCGTGCCGCCCAGGTTGATTCTCTGGGCGATCATCGCATTGCGATGGCCTTCGCGATCGCGGCCCTGCGCGCAGAGGGAGAGACTCAGATTCGCGGCGCCGACGCAGCTGTGATCTCCTTTCCAGGATTTTTCGACGCACTGGAAAACGTGCTGCAGCGCTGATCGTCCACGTGGCGGCGATCGTAGTTCTTCTTTGCGACCTTGTCGGATCATTCGCAGTTGACAGCCGCTAGTCCATGATCGGCGAGCAGCATGGCTTCTGCACCGGCTTCGGTTCCATCAGCTCAACCCGGGTGAAGTTTGGGTCGTACAGGTTGTACTGCCATTTACCGTCGCGACCGATCTTAGGTCTTTCCGACGCTGTGTATCCGCGCTTGATCGCCAGCTCGTATCCAGCTTTGATGCTGGGCACGCCCAGCGACAGATGATGCATCACTCCAAGCTGATGTGGGTCGGGATTGTGCACGTTGAGCATGTACTCCAGCCAGTCCGTGCCTTCAGGGACGCGCATCGCGACCCAGTCGGTGCCCTGGTCTTTCATCCCGCCCTGCCACTGCAGTTTGAAGCCTAGAATATCCCGGTAGAAGCGGTCCGCGGCCTCGCGGTCCTTGACCACAACGCCCACGTGAATGATGCGCTGCGAAATGCGAGTGTCGGGAAGAAATTTGCCGAAGTTGCGGCTGTGCAGGGAACCCGGACGATACTCTACAAACTCCACGTCATGTCCGTCAGGATCAATCACGTCGAAGCCGCGGTTGCCGTCCTGCCTGGGCTGGAGCTTCTCGGGTACCTTTATGCCTTTGCCGGCCAGGTAGGCTCGCATCTGCTCCGCATCGGTGGTTTCAAAAGAAATGTGCGAGAGCCGGTCCATCGTGGGGTCGGTCAGTTCGGGAAACACTTCAATGTATTGATGGTCGTTAACCTTGAAATAGGTCAGGAGCAGGCCCGTGCCGTCGGCCGGGGCCTTGTCCAGGCTGAAGGGTTCCTGGAAGCCGAGAACTCCGGTGTAGAACCTGCGCGCGGCAGCCAGATCGTCCGTCTTCAAACCGATATGAGCGACGCCAACAATGGCGGGGCGGGAGATCGGCCCTGGCTGAGAGTTGGAACTGGAATCAGGGCCTGTCTGGGCGAGCGACGTGCCCGCGAGAAGGAGGACAACCCACAGGGAAACGATCTTGGCAGTCATGGCTTGAGATATTCCGTTGGGAGCGGCAGGCTGTCAAGAGATCAGCCAAGCGCGTGATGTAATGTCCGATAATGAGTATTATGTCTATAACGATCGAATCGTTAATTCCAGCCTGTTGCAGTGGTCGCCTCCGTCGAAATCTTCTAAGGGCTGCCCCCAAGTAGGGCCTGCAGGTCGGCGCGGAACGAGCGCAGAGTTTCTAACCTCTCCGGTGTGGCTTCAACAATCTCCTGCTTGGCTTGAAAAATCTGGCGGCCTCCTGCCTCAACCAGCACTCCAATAGCTTCCCCCATCCTCCAGCCTGGAGTTCCAAGCATTTGCATTCCGTCCGCCGAGGGCACCAGCAGCGCAATGCAGTTGTCGCGGACTACGCCCACGCACTTGGGAAACCGATCGAAGGTTTGGAGCTCGAACCCGGCAAGATAGAGACGCTGGAGTTGTTCGGCAGGATCGGGCATCGAAGCAGTCAGGAAGCTGCTAGCTCTTAGCTCCTAAGCTTTTAGCCAAGAGCTAGACGCTAGGAGCTGACTTACATCTTGTATCGTCCCAAATCCTCGTCATTCAGGCCTTCCAGCCACTTGCGCAATTCCTCGCTGGTAACGCGGTCGGAAACGTTGGTGGCCTGCCTGGAGTTCTTGAGGACATCGTCCTCGACAAATATGGGACAATCCACCCGCAGGGCGAGGGCGAGAGCGTCCGAGGGACGGGAATCAATGCTGATGACGCTTCCCTGCCGCTCGATCCAGATCACGGCGTAAAACGTATCTTCCCGTAGCTCTGTAACCACAACCTTGTGCACCTGGGTGTCGAGCCCGACCAGGACATTCTTAATCAAATCGTGGGTCATCGGGCGCGGCGTGGTCACTTTCTCGATCTCCAGGGCGATGGCGTTGGCCTCGTAAATCCCCACCCAGATGGGCAGCACCGCGTCACCGCTAGTGTCTTTCAGGATCACGATGGGCATGTTGGTGACGGGGTCCATCATGAGTCCCCGAATTTTCATCTCGACTTCCATCGCGCCCCCCGTTGATCGCCCATCTCGGATTTCAGATTCTGGATTTCAGATTGATGATTAAAATCAAACGTCTCTTCACTGACCATCGCCATCCGCCGATATCGCGAAATTACAATCCGAAATCACCAATCTAAAATCTCTTTTCTTTGCTCCTTATATCACCATTTCGCCCAGCAGACTGTTGGGAAAACTCGCAGTAGTTACTACCGGCACATAGCCGCCCACCTCGGGAATTACGCCTTCGGGAGCGCTGAAATTAAGCACTTTGTTCTGCGAAGTCCGGCCAACCCACTGGCCGCGGGCGCTGTTCTGACCTTCAACCATTACTTCAAGTGTCTGCCCGACGTGTCTTTGGTAGCGCCGTCTTTGAATCTCGCGCTGCATATCCAGCAGGACTGCCAACCGGCGGGCTTTTTCACTGTCGGGGATTGCATCCGGCAGTTGTAGAGAAGGCGTATTAGGACGAGGCGAATACTTGAAGCCGAAAATGGCGTCGAACTCGACCTGCTTCATAAGATCGAGGGTGTGCTCAAACTCTGCCTCGGTTTCACCCGGAAATCCGACGATGACATCCGTGCTGATGCTGATCTCACGTTTTGCGGCTTTGATCCACCCGACTCGCTCCAGGTATTCCTCGCGGGTGTAGAGGCGCTGCATGGCGTCGAGCACGCGGGTCGATCCACTCTGTATTGGCAAGTGAATGTGGTCGCAGAGGGTGGAGACGGAATCGATGGCGGCGATGATGTCGGGCCCGAAATGTCGGGGATGCGAAGTGGTAAACCGCACCCGGCGGATTCCGGAGAGCTCACCGACAGCCGCCAGAAGTTCGGCGAAGCTCTTTTTTCCGCTCGGATCCTTGTACGAATTGACGATTTGACCCAGCAGTTGGATCTCGGTGTAACCGAGATCGGCCATCTGCCGTGCCTCAGCAAGAACGGAATCAGAAGTCCGGCTGCGCTCCTTGCCGCGAGTGAAGGGCACCACGCAATAGGCGCAGAACTTGTCGCAACCTTCGATAATGGTGATGTAACCCCGGTGCGGGTTGGTCCGGGCGGTAAATTCGGTTTCGAAGCACTCGTCGGTTTCACGGTCATCCAGCCCGGTTACGCGCTGGTTCCCTGCCTCGAGCTGCACCAGCATTTGCGGCAGCTTGCGATATGATGCCGACCCGCAGACCAGCGAAACGTGCGGAGCGCGCTCGAAAATTTTTTCGCCTTCCTGCTGTGCTACACAACCCAGAACTCCGAAGCGCTTGCCCTCTTTGTGAAGCTTCTTGTAGTCGGCCAGGCGGTGAAAAACCTTCTGTTCGGCCTTATCGCGTATGGAGCAGGTGTTGTATAGAACCAGCCCAGCCTCCTCGACAGTGGAGACCTGGCGATAGCCCTGGGCCAGAAGTGTACCGACAACTTTCTCCGAGTCGTGCACATTCATCTGGCAGCCGAAGATCTCGAGGTAAAACGTCTTTTGGGTTTCAGCGGGCATTGCTCCTCAAGTATAGCGCCATGCGGGGGTGAGCGTCCCGCTCGTGCTCACGGACTGTAATCACGCAGTGATTAAAAGCTCTTAGTCGTAAAGCTCGCGAAGTCGACGCCAAGAGCGCAAAGGTTGATCGACCGAAAACCAGATCGCGACTCCTTCAGAGGGTGGCTGCTCCCGGTAGATTTGGCACTGCAGCTTCCATCTTTGCACAGGCGCCCTCAGCTTTTCCACATTCACATCGCCTGAAAAGGCTTGCCCAACGGGCGATTCGTCGTTTGCTCTCCATGTCAATGAATTTGCATCCGCTGAGCGATCGGCTCAGTTTCAAAAACACGAGACAGGCCGTTGACAAAAATTTCTTTAGGAATAGAATACGCGACGATTTCTGCCTATAGAATCTTCGTCATGAACTCTGAACTCCTCGACACCGTTCTCTTGCAAACCGACTTCCCGGAACTAAAGCTCCACGCCAGCGGCAAAGTCCGAGACGTCTACCTTCTGGATCAGGAGCGCTTGCTTTTCGTCGCGACTGACCGTATTTCGGCTTTCGATTACGTACTCGCCACCGGCATTCCTCACAAGGGCCGGGTGCTGACGCAGATCTCGCTCTTCTGGTTCGAGTTTCTTCGCGACCTAGTACCCAATCACCTGGTGACCGCTGACGTGGGTCAATATCCCGAGGCGCTCAAAAAATATTCCGACCAGGTGCAGGGGCGTTCGATGATCGTGAAGCGCGCGGACATGTTTCCCGTGGAATGCGTCGTCCGAGGCTATCTCTCAGGATCGGCGTGGAAGGAGTACAAGAGCACGGGCCAGGTGTGCGGAATCGATCTGCCGTCGGGCCTGCAGGAATCGGATCGCCTGCCGGAACCGATCTTCACACCGGCCACCAAAGCGGTCACAGGCCATGACGAGAATATTCCCTTCCTGGAGATGAGCCGGATTGTGGGACCAGAATTGAGCCGCCAGCTTCGCGACCTCAGTTTGGCGATTTATGTTCGCGCGGCCGAATACGCGCGGCAGAAGGGCATTATTATCGCGGACACCAAGTTCGAGTTCGGACGCACGGTGCAGGGCGTAACTTTGGCGGATGAGGTGCTCACCCCGGACTCTTCACGCTTCTGGCCGGCAGACCAGTATGCGCCCGGCAAGTCGCAGGAATCGTTCGACAAGCAATATGTTCGCGATTACCTGGAGGAAATTCGCTGGAACAAGCAGCCGCCGGCTCCGGGGCTTCCCGCGGAGGTGGCAAGCCGCACCAGCGAAAAGTATGTCGAGGCCTACCACCTGCTCACAGGGCGTGAGCTGGATGTGTAACGACGGCGCCGGAGGAATGGGTGCCGCATGAACTTAGCGGACTGGATCATCATCGTGGTCATTGTGCTTTCCACGATGCACGCGGCGACCATGGGGTTCTTTCAGGAGGCGTTCCATCTAGCGGGCCTGATTCTCGGGTACCTGCTGGCCGCCTGGCAATATGAGCGGCTGGGAAACGTGTTTGGGGCGTATCTGAAGTCGCCGTGGGCAGCCGATAGCGCAGCTTTTCTGGTCATTTTCTTTGCAGTGGCGGTGGCCGCTGGTCTGGCTGGCCGAACCGCCCGCTGGGTCATGAAGGCCTCGGGGCTGCGCCTGGTCGACCGCTTTCTGGGCGGAGCGCTGGGAGCCTTGCGCGGAGCTTTGATCGTTGCGGTAGTGCTGGTCGGGATGACGTCATTTACGCCGTCGTCGAAGTGGCTGGAGGGGTCCGAACTGGCTCCGTATTTCCAGGCGGTGGGGCGTGCCGCTATCTGGGCCGCTCCCGCGGAACTACGGGCACGCTTTTACCAAGGCTTGGATTTGTTGCGGCATCCGCCGCAGCCCGGCCTGGCGCGGCCTCAGACCTCCGGGAAGTGAGCGGTCGGGAATATTTTATTGGCAGCTTTTCAAGCGATTTTTTTGCGCAGAAAGAGAGATGCCGTGAGAGATCAGCTGGAAGCACTCATCATGCAGATGTACCGAAGCAACATCCTTTATTCCGAGGCCGTCCGTGAATTCAAGAAGAAATTCATTTTGACGGTTTTGCAGGAGAATAAGGGAAACCAATGCCGGGCAGCGCGCGAGCTTGGCATGCACCGCAACACCTTGAGCCGCACGATTTCAGAGCTGAAAATCGACGTCCGCCAGTTCCGGGACGGCGTCAAGCGCCCACCCCGCAGCGCTCGCCCGCTAGGGTACGAAAAGAAGGCAGCGCGGTGACCGAAGCTGTCAGCTATCAGCTCTCACCTTTCACCCTGAGCGACAGCTGGAGAAGCTGACAACTGCTTTCAAACACGCAGGCAAAAATTAAGGCAGCCCTTTCGGGCTGCCTTTTGGTTTCCAGTTGCGCGACGGTCTACTGAGGTTTCTTGTGAACCGGTGGTTTCCTTGCTGGCGCTGGAGCGGCCTTGGTCAGCAGCGCACCCTTTTCCATAACCATGACGAAGGGTTTGGGAGTGTAGGACACGGGAGTGCCCTCGAAGTTGATCTTATCTCCCTCCTTCGGAAGACTCCTGGCTGGAATCGCGGCGGGGAAAGACAGTTCGATGTCAGCGCGCTTCTGGTCGATGTCATCTACGCTGGCCGCCAATTCTAACTTGGTTGGCGTAGCGGTGATGACCTGGACTTCCGCCATCTGCAGGTTCTTGCCCTTGAGTGCGCTCCAGACCTTTTCCTGATCTTCCGGCGATGCCTCGGACAGCACCAGTTCCCACTCAGCAAAGCTCATCTCTTCCGGCTTCTTGGTTTTCACCAGGTCGGCGGCCTGTTGGGCCGGAGTTGGAGGAACGTATTGGGCGATGGTGAATCCGGCCGGGGGCAGCGGCGTCGTCTTGGTGGTGGCCAGCAGATCGTCCCAGCCTTGCTCGGAGCCGTGATACTTCTGGTATCGGCTGTGGCCGAATTTGACGATCGAGTCCTTGCCTTTCGGGTCGCTCACCAAATTCGCGGCGCGCGCGATAAAGAAGAGTCCGTTCACGTCGTCGGGAGGAGTCGCGGTCAGGTAAGCCAGGGCCAGGGGATAGACGTTCTCAACATTATTGGGATCGGCTTCGACCGCTGGCCGCAAATATTTTTGCGCCCCGGCGTAGTCCTTCAACTGCAGCGCGGAGAAGCCAGCGACACTGTTGAGCAGACCACCCAACTGGGTCTTCTGTTTGGCGAAATCAGCGTCTGAAACGCCGTCGGGCTTGGCCATTTTCGCGAGCGCCTGCAAGCCCCGTTCCGCATGTTGCCTGGCGTCCGCCCATTTCTGCGCGGCGCGCTCGTTGTAGGCCAACAACACCAGCGCTCGCGTGCTGTCGGGATTCACCGCGAGCAGCCGGTTCGCCGCGTCCATGACTTTTGCCTGATTGCCGGCCTGCTGATAGGTCCCCATCAGCAACTCCAGAGCGTCTTCCTTCATTACGCTGTTGGGATACTGGGTGAGGAATGCTTCCAGGCCGCTGATCTTGGCCGCAGGATCGGTCTGCTGGACGGCGCCGACATAGGCGTTGTATTCGGCCGGATCCTTAATCTCTTTTTTCTGTTGTTGCGGCTGTGAGGGAGAGGCTTGCGCGGGCTGCGGTTGGGACGCCTGCGGTTGTGCGCCAGCGCCGGTCTGACCCGATGCCATCGCGGACAACGCCAGCAAAAGCGCCACTAGACTCGTCTTCATTCGTATCGCTCCTTAAACGTTCGGGAAAAACGGCGACGACAATCGTGCCCCGGCACCACCCAAGCCAGCTCACCCGGGCCCTTCCAGAACACGGATGACCTCTGCGCCCATACGACAAGTTCCGAAAGCACCAGGCTCCTGCCACCGTCTCAACAGCCAGAGCACGTTTTCTGGTGAGGCGGATTATAAGTATGTGCATCGTCTAAGGCAAGTTTGCTTTTCACAACCAGCCTGCACGCATCTTGCCGACATCTAGTAAGATGCGGAAAAGTTGCTCTCCGGAAGGGTCCCAAGACCAGACTGGGAGGCGTTTTCGAGAGACTCCATTATGGCGAAAGCAACGGAAAACCCGCTCTCAGGACAGGTAGCAGTCATCACTGGCGCGGGCCGGGGGATCGGGGCTGCGATAGCCCGCAAACTGGCACAGATGGGGGCGTCTACCGTCCTTTGTGGACGCAAATCGGGGCCCCTTGAAGGCACCGCCGCAGCCATCGTCAAGGCGGGCGGGCAGGCTGAGATTTCCCCATGTGATGTCATGGATCTTCACTCCGTAGAATCGGTGGTCGCCGCGGTGGATCGCAAGTTTGGGCGCGCCGATATCCTGGTGAATAATGCCGGAGTCGGCAGCTTTGCAGCGCCGCTGCACCAGACACCTCCGGAGGCCTGGGAGCAGGTTCTGAATACCAACCTGCGCGGCGTCTACTACTGCATTCGCAGCTTCGCTCCCCTGATGATTCGGGCACGCAGCGGACACATCGTGAATATCTCTTCACTGGCCGGAAAGAACGCTCTGCCCAACGGCGCTGCCTACGCGGCCTCCAAATGGGGATTGAACGGTTTGAGTTACTCGGTGGCGGAAGAACTGCGCGGACACAACATCCGGGTTTCGGTGGTGTGTCCGGGGTCGGTCCACACCGAGTTGAGCCCGCATGAAGGCAAGGATCCGAAGAAGATGTTGCAGCTGGATGACGTGGCACACGTGGTGGAAATGCTCGTGACCCAGGAGTCGCAGTCGTTCGTCAGCGAGGTTTTGCTGCGGCCGACTTTGAAACCTTAGCGAGAGGTCGAGCTTTTACTTCTTGAACAAATTATCGAAGGCCTGGCGCGCATCCATCGGGCGCAATGCCGCCGGCGTGGAAGTCTCCTTTTCGACCGATACGCGGATGGAGTAGAAACTGCAGTCGTTGCGCTGGTCCTTGCGCGGGATCCGCTCCGGGATAGGCTGGGTACACTCAAACCGGCTCGACGGATCGAAGTAAGTGCACTGCTTGCAGGAGTGCAGTTCAAAGCCGCACTTGGGACATTGACCGACGGGCTCGCTGAGCGCTTGCAAAAGCGCTCCACACTGCGAGCAACGGGAGACGTTGCGAGTGCCGGGCATCTGGATGGCTCGCGGTCCGAATGTATCTTTCTTGACCGGCCGCTCCGACGCCTCTCTTTTTTCGGACTTTTGCCCGCTGTCCTGGTACCCGCGCTGCCGGTACTTCCGGTCTGACAAAGGTAGCCTCCTGTAGTGGCGCAGACATTGTCTCGCTTTGGCGAGGCGCCGACAAGTGGATGCATAATCGGGAGCCGTTCGTTCTGAGTAAATCCCCGCGCTAGCGTCCCCTTGTGGGACTTCAGTTCCGAACGGGTCCGTCGCCACTCGTGTCACCGCGCGGACAACCGCCGACGTTCGTCCGACCTATAATTGTAATTCCGTACACCGGGTGCTAACATCCGTATTAGTTCCAGATAGTTGCTTGGCTACTCGTTGTTTGGAGGTTTCGATCATGTCAGACAGAGACAGTAACAATTTTCTGTGGTTTCTCGCCGGAGTCGGTGTCGGTGCGTTGGTTGGAGTTTTGTATGCTCCGAGTTCAGGCAGCGAGATACGGGAAAACCTGCGATCCAAGGCCGATGAGGGCCGGGAGTTCGTGAAAGAGCGCGCCCGCAAGGCGCGTGAGCAGGCTTCTGATCTGGTGGATCGGGGACGCGAAGTCGCGAAACAGCAGAAAGAGCAGTTCAAGTCCGCTTATGAAGCCGGGCGGCAGGCATATCACGAAGCTACCGCTTCGGATGGTGGCGCATCGAAGAACTTGTAATTTTGCGCCTCTCCGTAGCGCCGGAGGAGTGGCGCAGCAACCGGGAGCGACCATATGGACTATCTACCGATTTTCGTCGGTGTGACCGCAGCAGCGGTGGTGATCCAGGCGGCCATCCTGGTCGGCATGTTTATAGCCGTGCGCAAGAGCACCTCGCGCATGGAAGCCCTGGCTGAAGAAGTGAAGGCCAAAGTTCTACCTACCGCGGATACGGCGCAATCGATGCTGATCGAGTTGCGGCCGAAGATCGACACCATCGCGTCCAACGTCAGCGAGACAACCACTGTGATTCGCGGCCAGCTGGAGCGGATCGATGCTACTGTCAGCGATGTGGTGGACCGCGCGCGGCTGCAGGTAATCCGCGCCGATGAACTGCTCAATCGCACCATGGACCGAATCGAAGAGACTAGCGAAGTGGTCCACAAAACCGTGGTTTCACCGGTTCGACAGTTTTCGGGTTTAATTCAAGGAGTCACCGCAGGCCTGGAATTTCTGTTCGGGGGAAGGCGCTCTCCGCGCGAAGACGTAACCGTTCCCCAGGACGAAATGTTTATCTAAGACTGAAAACTAAAACTGCGATCCGGGAACTGGTTTGTTCTCATTTCTTAGATTGTTCCTAACTCAGCAGGCTTACGTAATCCATCCGCCTCCAACGACCACGTCACCGTCATAAAACACGGCTGCCTGACCAGGGGTAACAGCCCGCTGCGGTTCGTCAAAGGAAACCTGGATTTCGTCGATGCCAGACCTTTCAATCAGCGCCGGAGCGCCCTCATGGCGATGGCGGATTTTTACCATGACCCGCACCGGCTCTTGCAGATCTTCCACCGAGATCAGATTAATCCGATGCGTGCGGAGCGTTCGCGTGTAGAGTTCCTCCTGGTGTCCAACCACAACCTGGCGAGCGTCACCCTTGATCTGAATTACGTAGAGGGGCGAACCAGTGGCTAGTCCGAGGCCCTTGCGCTGGCCCACGGTGAAGTTGTGAATGCCACCGTGCTCGCCGATCACTTGTCCATCGGTCGTAACCAGCTCCCCCGCGGTATCCGGCAGCGCCTCGCCCTGCTCGGCGAGATAGGCGTCGAGAAACTTCTTGTAGTCGCCCCCGGGCACAAAGCAAATTTCCTGAGAGTCGGCTTTCTGGGCGAGGGCGAGACCGTGCTGCCGAGCAAGTTCACGGACCTCGGGCTTCATCATCCTGCCCAGAGGGAACAGAGTGCGGCTGAGTTGGTCCTGGGTCAATCCAAACAGGAAGTAGGTTTGATCCTTGGAGCGGTCGGTTGGACGCTTAAGCAACCACCGCCCAAGCGCCTGATCAAACTCGACCCGGGCGTAGTGACCGGTAGCCAGGGCGTCGGCTCCAATCTGCTGGGCCACAATCAAAAGCTGATCAAACTTCAGATGGTTATTGCAAAGACTGCAAGGAATGGGAGTGCGACCCGAAAGATATAGCTCGACGAACGGGCGCACCACATCGCGCTCAAACCGCTCCTCGTGATTGACCACGTAATAAGGAATGCCGATGGTCTCGGCGACGCGGCGCGCGTCGTAAACATCATCCAGCGAGCAGCAACGGCCCTGCACTGACTCGGGCATCCCCTCGTGCCCGGCCAGGCGTCGCTGGTTCCAAAGCTGCATGGTCAAGCCGACGACGTTATGCCCTTCGGCGCGCAGCATAGCCGCTACGGTGGAGGAATCAACCCCACCCGACATGGCGACGGCGATGGTTCTTGGCTTGGTCATTAGTTCAGCTTTTGACTGCTAGCTGCTCGCTTCTAGTTACTGGCCCATCCACGATTGATGAGCTAGAAGCTAGAACCTGTCTTATTGTAAACGGGAGACAACTCCCGCAGTCGTGCAACCGTCTGTGGGATCAAGCTCAACGCGAATTCGACATCCTCGGATGTGTTTTGCTTTCCCAGGCTGAAACGAAGACTGCCGCGCGCCTGATCCGGGCGCATGCCCATCGCGGTCAGAACATGAGACGGCTCGATGGCGCCGGACGAACATGCGGCTCCAGTTGAAACCGACAATCCCATGAGGTCCAACGCAATCACCAGCGCTTCACCCTCGATGCCTTCGAAATGAATGCTGGTGGTATTGGGAACCCGCGGCGCACCTTGGCCATTTACGGCGGTAGCTTCCACCTCGTTGAGGATGGTTTGCTCCAGCCGATTGCGCAGTCCGGACAGGCGATCAGCGTCACCGCGGGCAAACCCCTCCCGAGCAAGTTCCGCGGCTCTGCCCAGAGCCACAATTCCGGGAACGTTTTCCGTGCCCGCTCGTCGCGAGCGCTCGTGGCCACCGCCATAGAGCATCGGACGCAGGGCAGTTCCCTTCCTCACGTAGAGCGCTCCCACGCCTTGCGGAGCGTGCATCTTGTGGCCGGAGATGGAAAGCAGATCGCAACCCAGGCGCTTTACGTCGATCGCAACCTTTCCCGCCGCTTGCACCGCGTCGCTGTGGAAATAAACGTCGGCTTCGGCTCCGATTTTGCCGATTTCTTCGACCGGCTGCAGCACGCCGGTTTCATTGTTGGCCATCATCATGGTGATCAGCCGCGTATTTGGACGGAGCGCCCTGCGCACGTCATCAGGATCGACCTGACCGCTACCGTCAACCGGAACGTATGTAACTTCGCAGCCCGATGTTTCGAGATGCTTGCACGAGTTCAGCACGGCGTGATGTTCGATGGTGGAAGTGATGACGTGCGATCCGCTCTTCGCAAGCCCGAGATTCTCCAAACCGAAAATGGCCAGGTTATCGCCTTCGGTGCCGCCGCTGGTAAATACAATCTCAGAGGCGCGGCATCCCAGCAGCGCCGCGATCGATTCCCGCGCCCGTTCGACCGCTGCCCGGGTCTCCTGTCCGTGGTGGTGGATCGACGACGCGTTGCCAAAATGCTCCCCAAAATAGGGTTGCATCGCTGCCAGAATCTCAGGCAGGACCGGCGTGGTGGCGTTATTGTCGAGATAGACGCGGCGCATAATACCACCTTTATTCTACGCTTCAAGCCCGGGCCGCCGGCATGGTAGGCTTCTCGTCCTCGCCGCCGGAGAAAAATGTATTGTGCGTGACAATCAAGGTTTCCGCCGGTGGGGACAGTATCAATTCTGTGCTGGAGACTCTCCAGGGAGCATGCTCATGAAGAAGACGCACCACCATCTTGTCTTTTTATTTTTATGCGTGACACTGTTTGCAGGTTTCAGTTTTGCCCAGAAGCGCGCGATTACTGAAAAGGACCTGTTCCAGTTCCGCTGGATCGGCGACCCGCAACTCTCTCCCGACGGAACTCAAGTGGCTTTCGTCCGGATTGCGGTCGATGACAAGCGAGAAGACTACGAGACCTCAATATGGAGCGTTTCGATGAATGGCGGAGGTTTGCGTAGGCTCACCGCCGACAAGCACGACACTTCGCCGCAATGGTCGCCCAACGGAAAGTTTCTGGCCTTCGTGCGAACGCTGGAGAAAGACGGCAAGCCGCAGCCTCCTCAAATATTCATTCTGCCGATGGAAGGAGGCGAAGGCTGGCAGCTGACCCACCTTCCCAAAGGCGCTTCAGGACCGGTCTGGTCGCCAGACGGTAAGACATTGGCTTTCAGCAGCTCCACGAATGCGGAGGATTTGGCGAAAGCTGCATGTGACGAGGGCAAGGAAAAAGAAAAGGATAAAGAAAAGGATAAAGAAAAGGATAAAGAAAAAAGCAAGTGCACTAAACCCGGACATGAGCCCGATATTCATGTCGTCACCCGGGCTGAATACCGCGTCAACGGGCAAGGCTATATCGACTTTTCCCGCCAAGATCATATCTGGAGCATTGCGTTCCCGTCCGGTGCGCAGGATTTGCCCCAACCCAAGCAGCTTACCAGCGGCGATTTCGATGAAGCGGAGATCGAGTGGGCTCCAGATAGTTCGAAAATTTACTTCACCTCGGATCGCGAACTCGAACCCTACTACGGTTTAGGCCAGAATGTGATTTACTCGGTACCGGCCGCAGGCGGCGAGAGCAGCGAGGTAGCCCGCATCGCGGGATCCGCACAATCCATATCGGTCAGCAAAGACGGCTCCCGGCTCGCTTTTCTGGGAGTGCTCAACACCCCGATTCAATCTCACACCAAGACCAACTTGTGGGTTGTCGACCTGAAAGCCGGCGCCACTCCTCGGAGCCTCAGTACAAAGTACGACTGGGGTATCGGCGGCGGGATTCTCGGAGACCAGGAGCCGCCTCGCGGTGGCGGCGGCATTCAGCCGGTCTGGAGCGCCGACGGAAAGTGGTTGACTATCCTGGTTGCCAAGCAGGGGCACGCCAATCTCGAACGATTTGACGCCGAGTCCGGTGAAGTAACTCCGCTGACCAAGGGCGATCAGGCGGTAACCGGATACAGCTCCAACGGATCGCAGATCGTGGCCGAGATCTCGACGCCGACCATGATAAACGACCTTTTTGCGGTGGGGCCGGACGGGGCGCAAAAGCGGCTGACCGACATCAACGAGAAATTATTCTCCGAGCTGAACCTGACTCCGCCCGAGGAGATCTTGTATCAGAGTTTTGATGGCCGCAAGATTCAAACCTGGGTGCAGAAGCCGCCCAACTTTAACCCTAACAAGAAATATCCGCTCATTCTGAACATTCACGGAGGGCCGCACGCCGCCTATGGCTACGTGTTCTTCCACGAAATGCAGTACATGGCGGCCAGGGGATACGTGGTTCTCTACCCCAATCCCCGCGGAAGCACATCCTACGATGAGGCCTTTGGAAACATCATCCAGTACCACTATCCCGGCGATGACTTCAAGGATTTGATGGCGGGCGTGGATGAACTGATCCGCCGCGGATACGTTGACGAAAAACACATGGGAGTAACCGGCGGAAGCGGGGGCGGTTTGCTGACCGACTGGACCGTGACCCACACCGACCGTTTTGCCGGCGCCGTTTCCCAGCGCGATATCGCGGACTGGGCGGCCTGGTGGTACTCAGCCGATTTCACGTTGTTCCAGCCCCGCTGGTTTCACAAACCTCCGTTTGAAGATCCACAGGACTATCGCGATCGCTCACCCATCACTTACATCAACAATGTCAAAACTCCGCTGATGCTGATTCTTGGCGACGCGGATTTTCGCACTCCCCCGGACAGCGGCGGAGGCACGATGTTCCGGGCGCTGAAGTTCCGCAAAATCCCCACTGCGATGGTCCGCTTTCCCGGAGAGAGTCATGAGCTGTCGCGATCCGGAAAGCCATGGCATCGAATCGAACGGCTGCACCACATCGTGAACTGGTTTGATATCTACCTGCAGGGCAAGAAGACCAACGAGTATGACCTGGTTCCGCCGCCCGAACCGGACTGGGAGAAAACGGATACGCCGTGAAAGTCGGTTTTCCGTGAGGTTCCGCGACGACAGTTTCCGCGAGTAGAGATCCTTCGACTGCGTGACTGCTTCGCGAACCAGTCACTGCGCTCAGGATGACAATCTTTTGGATGGATTGAGGTTGCCGGGACAATCTGGGCCTGCCGGCACGGACTGAAGGCTAGCGCCGCTCGATCGGGACGTAGCGTTGCGGATACGCGGGCCCGATATAATCCGCGCGCGGGCGGATCAAACGGTTGTCGTCGAGCTGCTCGATGACGTGCGCCGCCCAACCGCTGATCCTTGAAACCGCAAATACCGGGGTAAACAAGTCCACATCAATGCCCAGGATGTGATACGTGGAGGCCGAGTAGAAGTCCACGTTGGCATTGAGCTTTTTCTCCGCCTTCACAAATTCTTCGATCTTGCGCGACATATCGAACCACTTGCCCTGGCCGCTGCTGTTTCCCAGGTCGCTGGACATTTTACGCAGATGGGTGGCTCGCGGGTCCTCGGTGTGGTACACGCGATGGCCAAAGCCCGGCACCTTCTTCTTTTGTGCCAGCATTCCCTTTATATGAGTGACCGGGTCGGCGCCGGCTTTGTCGATCGCCTGCAGAATGTGGAAGACCTCCTCATTGGCTCCGCCGTGCAGCGGGCCTTTCAAAGCTCCGATGGCTGCGGTAACCGCGGAGTGCATATCCGAAAGCGTGGCCGCGACCACCCGCGCCGCGAACGTCGAAGCGTTGAGTTCGTGGTCGGCGTGCAGGATGAGCGCAATATCCAGAGCCTGCTCGGCAGTTTGCGAGGGCTTGGTTCCGTTCAACATCAGCAGAAAATTGGCCGAGTGCGAGAGCGAACGGTCCGGCGCGACTACATCCTTCCCTTTCCGGACGCGGTCATAGGCCGCCACGATCATCGCAATCTGCGAGGTCAGGCGGATCGCTTTAGCCACATTGGCGTCGTGATCGTTTTTCTTGTCGTCGGGATCGTAGAACGACAGCGCTGAAACCGCTGTGCGCAACACGTGCATGGGTTGAGTCGATTTGGGAGCGCTGCGAAGCAGGGTGATGATGGCCGGATCGAGCTTGCGTTCCGCCGCCAGGCGTTCGCGCAATTCCTTCAGCTCGTTGGCCGAGGGCAGCTTGCCGAACCACAGCAGGTAGCAGGTTTCCTCGAAATTGGAGTGATCAGCGAGTTCGTGAATGTCAATGCCGCGGTACGCCAGGACGCCCTGATCCCCATCGATGTAGCAGATGCTCGAGGTGGTGGCGACAATTCCTTCCAGACCCTTGGGGGCCTGGGTAGTGGTCAGACTGGGCATGTTCCCTCGCTCAAAATCTCACAACAATCAGGTTGTGGCCGCACGGGGAAGGAAAAACAACGCGTGCTGTCGCAACTAACTTTTATACGCCAAAAGTTTTAACTTTCCAAACTCCGATGGTGCAGTTTGAATGTCCACAGGGTAGCCAAGGCAGACGACCTGTGGGAAACTGTGGGCATGGCGAAAGAGGAACAGCCTTCGACCCACGAAGATGGCGAGTCTCAGAAACTCGTGGATCGCATTGAGAAGAAAGTGGACGCTCAAGGGAAAAAGAGAACCCCGAAGACTCCATCCAAGGCTCCACAACAAAAACGCAATCTTAGGGTGGTCGAATGGGCCGGTACTGTCCCATCTCTTGGAGTCTGCACCTTTTGCAATCTCCAGTTCAAGGTTCCCATGGAGTCAATGAAGAGGCTCGAGGATGCGCAATGGAATCTCGACCTCCAATTCAGGGAACACAAATGCAAGCCCGAGGATGCCAGCCAAGGCACTACCAGGATCGTGAGAGAAGCCACTAAGGACTAGTGCCTATTCAAAGACATCGCATAGCTCGCCTTGTGAGCCAGCCTCAGGGAATGCAACCTTGAAGGCTCTATTGAAACCCTCTTTAGTTCTCGCCGCCGTCCCAATTCCAATTGTTTTCCAGAGGTGGGTATGGAACGCCTGAAGGCGGTTCAGGATGACGCCTCGGACTGGCGGATACGACTGGCCGCTGTCCGCGGAGTGCACGAGCGGGACGCTCGCGCCCACATTCCAATGCTCGCCAGTACGGGAATACACGAAGGTACACTGCTGCGCTCAAATCGATCCGGTGTTTCCCGGTTCCCGGGTACAATCTGTCCATGCGGTGGGGAAAGACTGTCCTGATGGTATGGGGATTGGCTGCGGCTGCGTTTTGCGGCGATCAGCCATCGAACCTGCCGCTGCTGCCGTGTCCTGAGGGCACTGTTGGCGCTCCCTCCTGTAATCCATCGAAAAAAGAATTGAAAGAAGCTACCGAGGCTTTTACCCGGGGCCTGCGTCTGCAGAAAGAAAAGCGTCTGGACCAGGCGTTCGATGAGTTCGAGACCGCGGCGCGACTGGCTCCCAAGGACGTTGACTACCTGACCGCGCGGGAAATGACTCGCCAACAAATTGTGTTCGATCACGTGCAGCAGGGCAATACCGAGATGCTCAAGGGCCGCCAGATCGAAGCGATGGCCGAGTTTCGCACCGCCCTGCACCTCGATCCGCAAAACCAGTTTGCCCAGCAGCGGCTGCGCGACGCCATGGCGGAATGGGCGCCGCAAACGGCGGCCGCGGCCCAGGTTTTGGAAGACGCCGGAGAGATCCGGGTAGCTCCCAATCCGGCTTTGGCCGACTTCCATTATCGGGGCGACGGTCGCGGGTTGCTCACCCAGATTGCCGCCGTTTTCGGCGTGACCGCCGCATTCGACGAGTCCGTGGTTTCTCGCCCGGTGCGCTTCGACCTGGGCCAGGCGGACTTCTACACCGCCATGGCAGTGGCTTGCCAGATGACGCACACTTTCTGGGTGCCGCTCGATGCCAAACAGATTCTGCTGGCGGGCGACACGGCGCAGAACCACCGCCAGTTCGATGGCATGGCGCTGCGCACCTTCTACCTGCCCGGTGTCACTACTCCGCAGCAGCTGACCGACGTTGTGAATTTGCTGCGCAATGTGCTGGAAATCCGGCTGATCACGCCCCAGCCGCAGGCCAGCACGCTCGTGGTGCGGGCTCCGCGCAACCTTCTGGATGCGGCCACGCGGCTTCTGCAGGGGTTTGGGGATTCGCGTCCACAAGTCATGCTGGAGGTGAATGTGTATGAGATCACCAACAGCGTTACCCGCAATTTTGGTTTGCAGATTCCCAATAATTTTCAGCTATTGAATATTCCGGTGGGCGCGCTGGCGGCGCTTGGAGGCCAGAATATCCAGCAACTGATCAACCAGCTGATCGCCGGTGGCGGGATCAACCAGGCTAACTCGCAAGCGCTGTCCGGGCTTCTGGCACAACTTCAGGGACAACAGAATTCAATTTTCAGCCAGCCCCTCGCCACGTTCGGCGGCGGACTTACCCTAAGCGGGCTGAGCCTGGGGACGGCAGGCGCACAGTTGTCACTGAACCAGAGCAATGTAAAAACCCTGGAGCGTGCCACGCTACGGGTAAGCCAGGGCAATGACGCGAACTTTCTGGTGGGCTCGCGTTATCCTATTCTGAATGCCAGCTTCGCGCCGGTTTTTAATAGCGCGGCGATCTCGCAGGTGATCCAGAACAATTCGTTCCAGGCCCCTTTCCCGTCGTTCAACTATGAAGACATTGGTCTGAGTATCAAGGCCAAGCCGACGGTGAATGGGAATTCCGACATCGCTCTGCAGCTGGAAATACAGTTTCGGACTCTCACCGGACAATCGATCAATGGCGTCCCGGTGATCTCGAATCGTGAATATAAAGGAAGCATCAGCCTGATGGACGGAGAACCTGCTGTAGTCGCTGGATCAGTTTCTCGCAACGAAACCCGCAGTCTGACCGGCCTCCCCGGCCTGGGGGCTGTGCCCGGACTCAACCAGGTGATGACCAGCAACAGCAAAGAAGTGGATGAAGATGAGCTGCTGGTAATGATCACGCCGCGCGTAGTCAGCAGGGAGCAAAATCAGAACGCGGAAGTCTGGATGAGGAAGTAAGGGCTGTTATCAGAGAACCCTATCTGGTTGCGCGGCTGAGTTGCATGGGTCCTTCGTGTGCGGTTCCTTCGTAAACGAAGGAACCGCTTCCTCAGGATGACAGCGTTGGGTTAAGCACTCGTCCCAATTTTTTCTACTTCCCTTGCTTCGCCGCAAACTCGGTCAAAGCTTTGAGCACATCGTAGGGCAAACCGCCTACGTTGCTGATCTTCCTGCCGTTGATGAACAAGGTCGGCGTTCCGTTCACATCGAGCGACGCACCCAGCGCGACTGAACGTTGCACTCGCCCCACGGTGTCGGCCTTGGCGGCGCAGGCGGCGGTTTCAGAGCCCTTCACGCCGGCCTGGTCCGCCAACGCGGTCAGTTTTTCATCCGCGTTGGCGGCGCTGATATCTTTTTGCGCGTCATACACACTCGGGATGAATTTCCAGAAAGCATCGTTCGAACTTCGCCCGACGCAGTCGGCGTAAGCGGCGGCTTTGGCCGCCCAGTCATGCGAAGGCAGGGGAAAATTCTGGAATATCAGGCGGGTGTTCTTCTCTCCCGCGATCAACTTATCGACGGTGGGTTGCGCTTCCTTGCAATGCGGACATTGCAGGTCGCTGAACTCAACCACGGTTACCGGAGCGTCTGCCGGGCCGCGCGAGGGACCATCCGCTTTCTGGGCAAGCTCCTCGCGGGCGGGGTCGAAGGGCCGCGTTCCGAAGGGAATAATGTCGCCGATCAGCGCGTGCTTACCGTCGGAGGTGACGTACAGCCGGTTATTCTGCTGTCCCTGCGGGTTGCTGAGCACGACCATCACCTCTGCAACTCCCTGCGCCTCGGAGGGCCGGATCGAAACCACCTTCCAGGAGACGCTTGGGTCGTAACCAAACATCTGCTTCATGAACGCGTCGACTGTCTCCTCCGATGGAAGCCGGGTGCTGAAGGTGGGAATCGGCGGGGGCGAATCCTTCGCCTTGGGCTTTTGTTGCGCGACCGCAAATGTGGCCAGGAGAATGAGGGAGCAACAGAACAAAGATCGCTGCATGCAGTCCTTTCTGGTAATCAGATCAATGTAAGCTGCGGCGCCATCACACCCCGGTTTTGGCGGCGATCGGAAAGCGCCGGCCTGAGCCGAAAGCTTTCGGGGAAATTTTCAGTCCCGGCGCGGCCTGCTGGCGCTTGTATTCCGCGCGATCGACCATTTGAATCACTTTCTGCACCAATGCCGGATCATAGTTGTGATCGCCGGCAATCTGCTCCGCCGTGTGCGAGTCTTCGACGTATTCTTCAAGGATCGTGTCGAGTATTTCGTAAGGCGGCAGAGAGTCGACGTCCTTCTGGTCGGGGCGCAATTCCGCCGATGGCGGTTTGTCCAGGCTGGCTTGGGGGATCACCGGACGGCGCGAGTTCACGTACCGGCTCAGGCGGTAGACCAGGGTCTTGGGCACGTCGGAGATCACGGCCAGGCCACCCACCATGTCCCCATAAAGGGTGCAGTAGCCGACGCCCAGTTCGCTCTTGTTTCCGGTGCTGAGCACGATCGCGCCAAACTTGTTAGACAGTGCCATCAGCAACGCGCCTCGGGTGCGCGCCTGGATGTTCTCTTCTGTTGTGTCTTCCTTGCGTCCGGCGAAAACTTTTTGCAGGGTCTTGCGGTAGCTCTCGAAAATGTCGGTGATACAGAGCAGCTCAAAGCGAACGCCAAGATTATGGGCCAGGGTGCGAGCGTCTTCGATGGAGCCCGGGGATGAGTACGGTCCCGGCATGCCCACGCCAATAACATTTTCGGGCCCAACTGCGTCAGCCGCAATGCAGGCGGTCAGCGCCGAGTCGATGCCTCCGCTCAATCCGATGATCACTTGCCGGAAGCCGCACTTTCGAACGTAATCGCGCGTGCCCAATACGAGAGCGGCATAGGCGCTGGCTTCCTCTCCCTGCATCTGATCGTGGATTTCGCCCGTAAGGCGATCGGAATCGAAATAGACGATATCTTCCTCGAACGATTTGCCTTGGGCGATGACCTCGCCGGCGGAGTTCAGCACCAGGCTGGACCCATCGAACACCAGGCTGTCATTTCCGCCTACCTGGTTCACCATCGCCACCGGCACTTTGTCCTGACGGGCGATGGTGGCCAGCATCTCGCGGCGAAATTCCCGCTTCCCCAACCAGAAGGGTGAAGCGGAGATATTGAGCACGAAGTCTCCCCCGGCCTGAACCAGCGCTTCGACGGGATCGACTGTGTAGAGACGCTTGTGCCAGAAGTGCTTGTCATTCCACGCGTCCTCGCAGATGGTGAGCGCCATCTGCTTGCCGCAAAATGGAAATAGAGATTGGTTCTTGGCAGGGGCGAAGTTGCGCATCTCGTCGAAGACGTCGTAGGTGGGCAGAAGCATTTTCGACTGGAGGAAGGAGATGCCGCCGTCCTTAAGCAAGGCAGCCGAATTCATGACCGACTTGCCGGTCTCTGCGAGGGCGGGAGTGACCAGGCCACAGATGACGGCGATTCCGCGGGTTTCGGTGGCAATCCGTTCCGCCGTCTCACGGTTGCGGACCACAAACGAGGTGCGCTCTACCAAATCTCGCGGCGGATAGCCGCAGACCGCCAACTCTGGAAACAGGATCAGACCAGCGCCTGCCGCCCGCGCCTTCTGGGCGAAGTCGATGATCTTGGCAGCGTTGCCGGAGAAGTCTCCTACTGTGGGATTGATTTGTCCCAGCGCGATCTTCACGCTTTTAGTGTAAAGCGGGAGCGCGCGGGAGCCAAGTCAGGGAAAAGAGATTGCAGATTCTAGATTGCAGATTTCAGATTTCAGATTTCAGATTGAGCCAGGGCCCTGAAATCTAAAATCTGAAATCACAAATCTGAAATCGGCTCAGTTCGGAGGTGCCGGCGGTCCGCTTGTGCCCAAGGGATCCGGAGGCGGTGCAGGCATGGGTGTTCTGCCACCCGCGGCAGGCGAATTGGTATCGGCCTCTTCCCCGGGACGCCGCAGGGTCGGCGCATTCGGGGGACGTACCGCAGGCGCGGAAGTCTTCGCCACCGTAGGCTGGTCCAGTTCCACTTCTTTTTCTGCTCGGATGACCTTCTCGCCATTCACTTTCATGATCTCCAGGCGCACCACCTGGTCGTCCACCAGTCGGACAAAGTCCACATCCTGCGGAGGGTCGCCGTAGATCCATTCTTCGTATTCGGTTTCGCCGTCTTTCTCTCGAACCTTTTTAGCAGGGCGGCCCTTGGCGGCAATCACCATCTCGCGATTCATGCCGACAAGAATCTGGTGGGCTTTGATAGCGTCCCTCACCTTGGGAGGAAGAGTATCGAGATAGGCTTCGACTGCGGACTTGGCATTGAAGTCAAACACCGGGCGTAGCAGATCCTTCAACTGTTGCGGATCCAGTTCGGGCACGTAGCCGTTGAATACCAGGTCGACGTAGGAGCCGCGTGGGTTGGCGCTAGCGTCGCCGGGCGTGATCATGCCTCCGCCCCCGCCGAACTGAATGTGCTGGTACCATTTCTGCTTTTTGACCGCGCCGCCGTTGATCTCGAAGTGAATGCGATCGTTCTTTACCAGAATCTCGCTGATCCGGGCCTGGTCTCCGGGTTTGACCGCGGGTCCCCACATGGAGATCATCCGTTGCAGCTCTTCCCCGCTGGGAGTGACTTGTCCGTCCTTGAGCGTCAACCCTGTTTTCCCCATGGGAAAAGGCGAGCGGATATAAACCAGCTCAGCATTGAAGGTACGGATCAGGTCCATGCGAGTTTGCCTGGAAATGTGCGGAGAGGTGTTTTTCTGATCGTCGGCGTTGACCACGACAACGCAGAATAAGAGGACAGGCAGCAGAATTGGAACGAAACGTGGGTTCATACGACACCCCCAAAATAGGCAAAATATCCAGTAAAAATGCGGTTTTCGCTTGACCATGTGCTAGTAAATGCGCTAGCATATTGACAGTCGGGGAGGATCAAGTGCTTAACCGCAAATCGATTGTTAGCGTTTATGTACGACATGCCGGGACCTGCCAGTATGAGGGTAAAGAGTTCTACCGGGGTTGTAACTGCCCCAAGTTTTTACGTTACTCGGCCGGGGGCAAACAACACCGGCTCTCAGCCCACACACGATCTTGGGCCGTAGCGGAAGAGAAGGGAGCCGAAAGGCAAGCCCAGCTTGATGCCGGCCAGTCTTGGCTTAAGTGGGCCGCCCCGTCCAATCCAACAACAGTTTCAAAGGTAGAGTTGGGCCTATCCGCCTGCGAACTCGGAACTGTAAGAATACGAGACCTATGGGACGCAATGAATCAGTTCACTGCGGAGTGGTATGCCAAAAAGTGTCTAAGCTCGGTACGTATCGGGTCCCCGCAACCAAAAACTTCTTCCATAGTCTTCGATAGTAACGCCAGGCAGTCGATGAACACGACTGCTGCAACTTGTGATGTCATCCGAAATCGATTCTTGATTTTCCTATAGGTCAAGGCGATTACTTTTCACGGTTGCGTTTGTTTGGCGAAGCCTTGTCTTTTTGCTCTTCCACCTTTCTTCATGCGAGCGGGACTGCGGCACGGTGAACTCCGCTCGCACCGATTGGTGCGAGCGGAGGGCTGCAACGATAGTAACTTTGGTGATTCGTGTCTTCAACCGTTTGGTGTTCCTGGCCTTTCGCTTACTGACAGGAATTCCCGGAAATGTTGATGTACACGCTGTCATTTGATAAACCCTCCCCGGTCTGAACGACTACGGGCAGGTGGCAACCTGACTGATTTGGTGCGATGACCTGGACTTGGGTGTCGCTCACCGTCGTGTATTGTGTCGGCAGCAAAGGCGTGCCGCCGATCAGGACGCTGGTCACGAGCGATGGATACATGCCGGTTCCAGTGATGGTGAACTTGTCGCCCGGGCTTACCGATGCGGGGCTAACGCTCGAAACCACTGGCTGCTGCAATGTAAAGGTATCGCCGAGCGGCAGCGGAACGGTGTCAGTCATTGATGCCGTGACGAGGGCGGCCGAGCCGTCAAGAAACTCTTCCTCGCTTGTCGACTGGAATTGAAAGGAAGCTTGGTCGCTTTCATAGCTTGAGAGCGGAACCTCCCAAATCCATTGATTGAAGAAGCTGATCAGCTGTGACTTGCCACCGCCTGGAGAAAATGTACTGAACGTCCATTTCGCCTCGCCTGTGCCTGGATCGCCTTGATTGTTGATGGTGGTTGGTGACGGGCAGCTTATGGTTTTTGAATTGGAAACGCTGATGCCTCCGGTCAGAGTCGCGTTGGCTCCCTGCGTTTGGTTCCACCCGGCGCTGCCACCAATGTTCCAGTTCACCCCACTGGTCGTTGACTCCGAGCAACTTGTGGAAGCAGGACTCGGTTGGAGCAAAGCCGAGTTTGTGATCGGGCTTGAGAAAGTATTATCGGCGAAGCCGACCCAAACTGGGATCTGTATATTTTCTTTGGTCCCTTGCCAGTAATCCGCCTCCTGCGAAACGTAGTAAAAATCCGCCTGATTCTGGAAAGAACGCACAGCCCACACCGAGTTTGCAATCTGAACTCCGGATCCGGACGTATCCTGGCTCACCACATGCGAGGCGTAAGAGTCGGCCAGATTCTGCAAGTCGTTCGATGGAGAGTCGCCCAAGTTTTGAGGAACGACTGAGGGTTGAGGAACGATCGCTGTCCGGGAAAATACCTGGCTTATGAGCTCGATCATCCGATCGCCTAACGGGTCAATGAGGATGTCAAAGTAGCCAGCCTGGTAGTGGTGCGCTTGGGTTCCGGGCCGGAGCGCTTTGCGGAAAAGGACCAATGGTACCTGCCGGCTCACCCCTACTCCTGTCTGGCTCCCGTCGAGCCTGTTTGTGGCGTTGGGGTGACCAAGCAGCAGGCGCAATTTTTCGGCATCCGCCTGCGTGACGTTGGTGATGACAACAGCCTGCCCGGCAGCATATGCCTCCGCCACAAGGTGGAAGTCTATTTTGTCCAGGTCACCTGCCCCGAGGATGATTGGGCTCGGCGTTTCTTTAGAATTGCCAGCTCCGTTGCTCAAAGGCTGAATACGGTAGAGGTGGCCCAGCAGCATGAGCACTTTGCTATCTGCATCAGGCGCGAAGCGAAGCGTCCCCATGAGTTTGGGTACGACAATCCGATCACTGCCCGAGTCGGCCTTCAGCGCAGGCCGCCCGGTGCCGGCAATCAGAACATCATCGCCGCTTCCGCCAAGCAGCTGATCGCCTCCCGAACCGCCCTCAATGCAGTCGTCGCCGGTTCCCCCATCGACGCTTGCTGAGATACGCAAGCCGGATTTAACAATGAGTACGTCATCGCCGCCGTTGCCTTTAAGCGTGATCCCGGAGATCGGGCCAAAGTGTCCAAGCTGCTCGCCATTCCAGGTGACGGAAACAGAGTCAGATCCATTGGCCGGAGCGACGACAATGTAATCAGGGTCATCTGTCCCATTGATATTCAGTTGGTTTTCGAAAATCGTGATACGGCCGAGCAACTCTTCGCGGCTCTTCCAAACATCTGCCGGGACATTGATAGGCGTTGATGGACAGTGCTTTTCCATGACAGCCATGTCAAGCCAAGCTTTGGCATGGGAACCATGTGATGCCTGACTTGACGGTTGGGAACCAGTGGACTTAGGCGCAGTAGTTGCGAGCAACCACTGGGTTCCGCCTTCGATCCTCTCCTGAGCGTTCATTGTCAGCTGGAAAGCAAACAGAAGGAACAGGATCACTACCGTCTGGAAGGATGACTCGCGGGTAGAATTTTCTTGCGGTCAAGCCGACGAATTAGCTCACATGGCTTGTTGAGGTCACTCTCTATTGCTGGTTTCATTGTATTTGTGTTTCTCATGACATCCTCCATTTGATTGTGCGATTAGCCATGCTCGCGGCGTCGCTTGCTCTTGTAGAGGCAATAAGCAGGCCAAAGCTAAGTCACTTAGGCCGCGCGACTTAGGTGTGCCGTCTGCTCACCGGCTCTCGGAAATTCACGAAATCTCGCGAGAGCAAAGTCCGGGGTGACCTGATCCCCTCTTCCGGCACAAGGATGAGTATGATTTTTGCGAACGTGACCGGTCCCCTTTTTCTGGAACACTTTCAAGGTGAGTTTTCGGCAGCTTGTGAGCTTGTCAGATCGCCATTCAGAGCGCTCTTTCGCGTTTTCGGGTCGTCCTTTCGACTCAATCTTGTCCTCCCTCAGCCGGTTATTGATTTGGATCAGCGTCGAAAATCCCCACTCAAGCCAAAACCGGGCTTGAGTGGGCCACCCGTCCACAATAACCAACCGATTCGCTCCGTCGCTGGATAGGCAAGCAAAGTTTTGCTAACATTCCTCTCCGTATTTTTGAAGGCCCTGCCCATCTTCCTCAACATCCATTGTTGAACAACTCAACTGCAGCACCAGACAAAGAATTCACACTACTCAAAAGGAGGCCGCCATGACCCAAACCAGTGCTACACCACAAGGCAGGAATCGTGCAGACGACAAGAATGCAATTCTTCCGTTTCATGTGAGTTTTCCGGAAGCGGATCTGACCGAACTGCGCAGGCGCATCAACGCAACCAACTGGCCTGAGCGGGAAACGGTCGCAGATGCGACACAAGGCGTGCAACTCGCGACGATTCCAGGCGCTGGCGCGCTATTGGGCGACAGAGTATGACTGGCGCAAAGTCGAAGCAAAACTGAACGCCCTGCCGATGCATTTCCTCACTCAGAATTCTATGCGCGCCTGAAACGCGATCATGCGTGGACTGCTATCCCCGCCTAGACCAACTCCGAGTAGACCGGTCGGCGGAGAAGTCGTGTAGGTAAGCGCTCCAAATCCAGTTTGTGTGGAAGGCTTTCCGGGGATGCCGGCCAGAACCATACTCGGAAGTCCGAAGTTTGGATGGTTAAAGACGTTAAAGAACTGAGCTTCGAGCCGCAGTTTCATGTGCTCGGTCACGGGGAACCACTTTGTGAGGTAGAAGTCGTTCCAAAAGAAATCCGGGCCGCGTAGGGCATTGCGGCCGAGGTTTCCGAACTGGCAATTCTGTGGGCTGTCGCCGCCGTAACACTCTCCGGTGCTCGGATCCACGGCCGACACAAATGCGTCAGGATTGAGCCACTGACGCGTGCCCGGTTGGGTTACGCCTTGGATTGCATGGCGCTGATACAGAGGCACTCCGGGAACGACACTTGCAAACTGCGGACCACTGCCCTGCACAATACCATTTCCATTCGCTGAGTACGGCGTGCTTAGAACCGAGAAAGGGATCCCACTGTGCCAGAAACAGGTGCCTGAGATCTGCCAGTCATTCAGCGCGTATCCCAACTTGTGGTTTCGCACTCTCACCGGCAATTGATACATATACTGCGCGTTCAGATTGTGTCGGATGTCGTAGTCGCAAGGCCCGTAGTCGCGAGCCAACTCTCCCGGCAGGGGCGAGAGAATCCCTCCGGCGGAGAATTGCAGGAATCCTCCGTTCGAGACGGTATCCATGCAACGGCTCCAAGTGTAATTGACCTGGCCTTGCAGACCGTGTGCCAGCCGCTTCATGGCCGTGAATTGAAGGCCGTTGTAGTGACTATTCTCGCCGGTGGAGAGTTGAGTCACCGCACCGAACCGCGCATCGGTCGGCTGCAGATAGGGGAATGGCGCGAAACAGCCCTGGCACACCGTCTGATAGCCGTTCACTTGCGTCAGGTAGGGCTGGTTGACGGCGCGCGTGCCGACGTATTGCACCTGCAAACTCGCGGTGGTTCCGAATTGATGTTCAACTCCCAGGCTCCATTCCATGAAGTACGGCGCGTGGAGTTTGCCATCCGGGACTGGCGGTGATCGCGACGGGCGGAAGACAAGTCTGCGGATTTGACTGTGGCGGATGCGCAGGAAAGCTGGCCAGTGGGAAATCCGGAACTGAATCTTCTGGTTGGCAGCAATGGTGGCGTCGACAGCGCTGTTGGGCACTCCGGGCGAAATTGCTATGCCACCGACCGTCCCCAGAAGACCTCCCTGGAAAGTCTGGACGTAGGGCGGATTGACGCCCACCAAATCGGCGACACTGCCGGGCAAAATGTCGCTGAAGATTCCAAAGCCGGAGCGCAGCACGGTCCTCGGTTCGAGCTGCCACGCGATGGCCATTCGCGGTTGCAGAATCGCGAGTGGCGTTGACGAGAAAACATTACCGAGGCCGGTCTGAATCGCGGCGTTCAGCGGCTGATTCACATCGTGCGAGATGGACGCGAATGATCCGCGTAGACGGGCGATTTGCTGATGCGGGTTCAGCGGATTGGAATTGAAGGTGTCGCGCACGCCGAAAGTCCACGTCAGCTTGCGCGTCACCTTCCACGTATCCTGCGCGTAGAGATCGAGATTGAGGAAGTTGAAAGGCTCGTTGGCGGACGTGGGGAAGGTCTTCGTCGCCGTCGATGCGACTCCGTAAATGTACTGTGGCAGCGTGGCGTAGGTGACGGTCGGAACCGACCCTTCGCCGAAGTCGTAGTCGTTGAGCCGAAAGATTCGCGTGTTGGTTCCGAAGCGCAGCTCGTGAGCGCCGTGGCTCCAGGCCAGGTTGTCGTTGATGAAGAAGCGAGAGGCGCGCCTTCCCTGAACCCAGGTGTTGTCCAGCCCTCCGACGGTCGTGAAAGGCGCATTGGCACCGCTTCCCTGCAACACGATCGGGAATGCCGCGAGCGTTTTCTGAAAGTCGGCTGGTCCGAACAGGCTTTCGTACCAGGAAAACGCTGGATTGAAGTAGTTCACCAGATGCTGAGAAAAGACGTGCGTGTATCCCGCGGCGAAGGAGTAGAGAGGCTGGGGCGACACCGAATTGAACAGCGGGTTGATCGGATCGGTGTAAGCAGCCTGTACACCGTTGTCGAGCTGAAAACGAAACCATGCGGTGTTCTCTCTCGTCGATGTTGTAGTCGATGCGAGCGGTCTGCACTTGTTCGTGGTCATCGCTCGAATGGGAAACGCTTTGCCGATTCGCGCAGCCGTTTCCGTCATTGGAAATCGCGGGTGGACCTCCGCCAACGTCGAACGGACAACCGAGCACCGCGAGCGGTGAGCCGCTTGTGTTTCCGAAGAGCGAAAACATCTTCTGATAAAACGGGACCGATTGCGGAGCTGCAGGATAGGTTGATCCAGTGACCGAATCCGTGCCGCCAAGCGGAAGTTGCTGCAAGACGTATTGTTGGAATGCAGCGCTGGGAACCGTAGTCGGAGTAACAATGGGCAATGCGATCCGGACCCACTCGCTGTCAAAAAAGAAGAACAGTTTGTCGTGGAGAATCGGCCCGCCCAGACTGCCGCCGAAATGATTCACGGTGGCCCCAGCCTTGTGATTGCCCGGCGTCGCATTAGTGAAGTAGTCCGCCGCGTTCAAGATCGAACCATTCCAGAGCTCGTAGAGATTGCCGTGAAACTGATTCGTGCCGGATTTGGTGACGTAGTTGACCTGGGACGCTCCATAGCGGCCTTGATCCACCGAATAGGAAAGAGTGTTGACGGTCACTTCGGAAATCGAATTCAGTCCGAGCACGAGATTGGTGGAAAGGCCGCTGTTGAGATTGGTAAGCGGATCGTTCGTCTCCAGTCCGTCCACGATGTAGCCGTTGGAAAGGGCGGGCAGAGCCGTTGAATTCCACATTGCCGTATCCATTGGTGCCGCCCACGAAATCATTGCCGCTGCCCGCCGTGTTGATCAGGGCGCCGGGGGCAAATTGCAGAGGGTAGGTCAAATCGCCGCCGGGATTGGGCAGATCCTCCAGGGCCGGCGCATTCAGGTTCGTAGAAGTGTTGGCGTTTTCCGGGATTGATCAGCGGAGGCTCTGAACTCACTTCGACGGTCTCACTTGGCCTTGAGCAACCTTGAGCTGGAAATCGACGGTCTGCTTTTGGCCCAGACCTGAGAACACACTGTCGTCCTGTTTCGGCTCGAAGCCTTCCGCTCTCGACCGCGGACTGGAATAAATGCCCGGGCTTTAGTTGCGGGAAATCGAAGCGGCCCGCACCGTCGGTCGTTGCCGTCCGCGTCTTCGCCCGTCTCGCGATTGGTAATGGTGACAGTCGCGCCCGGCAACGCGGCGTTGGATGTGTCTGACACCTGCCCCACGATGGCACTGGTGGTCTCTCCTTGCGCTTGGGCCTGTCCGGGGAAGCACAGGAGCACTCCCATCAGAACAGAACACCAAAGAACTGCCGCCCTCATGCCCGCTGCCCCCAACGTGTGTTAACTACAGATCGCACTCAGCAGTTAATCACAGTTAACATAAAGGCGCAA
>CAVVLA010000017.1:0-31583 GCA_963748935.1 Terriglobia bacterium | reverse complement strand
CTCGGCTTTGGCCTATTCAGGCGGCGTGAGCGAGAGCATTTTCCATTCGGTTCCAGATATGGTGCGGAATTTCTATACTGTCTCGGCTTGGCCGGGACATGAAAGAAATCTGATGGTGCCAGATTTCGCGGCGCACAGCCGCGATGGCGTCGCTGAAAGTCAGGACCGCTTTTGGATACCATGCGGCCGTTCTCGGCTTGAGTTTTCGTGATTTGGAAAGATCGTGTGCCCACAGCGTGACGATTGAGAACAAGCCGAGCAGAACCGGCGTGGTGCGAAGGATTGCTTTGTCCGACCACTGGCGCTGGGTTTCTACGCCGAGGTGAGCGCGAACTTCGGCAAATGTCACCTCGACCTGCCACCTGCTGACGAACCATGCGAGAATGTCGCTGGGGCGAGCGTTGAGGTCGGTGGCGAGGAAAGCCTGCGGCTCGAGTTCGCCTGTCGGATCGCGAACGAGAAGCCAACGGATCGGCACTGGCGGCACGCCGCCGCGATACCAGATGGCGGTGCCGCTGGCGATTTCGACGAGGCGGTTGGTTCGGCCGTACCAGAGACTGACGCGGTAGCGCTGCCAGGATACCTTGCGATCCTTGATGACGGCGGACAGCTTTTTCAGGGGCTTCCCTTTGATCGGCCGGCGGCCGCGGCCTTTGCGCTTTGTGCGGCGGGAAGTCGAACAAGTTGGCATCGAGGCGCAAGCGGGTGACGACACAGACATGGCTGCGAACCTCGGCAAGGAATTCGATGGCTGCAAACGCGCTATCGGCAACCAGGACAATATAGCGATCGGGGAGCCAGCGGTGGATTTGCAGGGCGGCTTGGCGCGCCCAATCGAGCAGCGTCTTGGGTGCCCGCGTCTTGTCGGCATAGAAGCGTTTGGAGGGGGCGAGCAGAGTGAGAAAGGGCAACGCCATGACGCGATCGGCCCACGGAACCTTCACCAACAACATGGCGGAAAGCCAGCGCAGGCCGCTGGCTTTGACGAAGTGACCTTTGGACGAGCGGACCGGATCGCGATAGATGCCGCGGGCGCTGATCTTGGCTCCCCAGCGCCGTTCGATGGTGTCATCAAGTCCGATCACCACTGGGGCGCCCGACGGCACAAAGGCTTTTACCAGCAGGATCAGCAGCTGACGCGCCACGGCCCGGGACGACCACGCCGCCCGGTTGAGGATCCGATGGAAGGTGCAGAAATCAGGATCGCATTCGCGTCCAAGGATACGCAGCGCCGTTGTGACGGTTCGTCGACCGGGCGCCAAGATGGCGCCGGCAAGCAACACCAGAACGTTCGACCAGGTCGGGCGCGTGAACAGATCGGTGAACCCCGCGAGTCGAGATAGGAAACGTTCCGGCAGCGGAGACCCAGATGAACTGGGGAGAAGATGAGAGTGTTGCATCTCATCGGTAGAATCCGCGTGCTGAATCGCGGCAATATTGCCCGGTGCGACAAATCGAATCGATCGGCTTACTCAGCCTCGCCTTGGAGAAATACAATCGGCATATTAACCGGTATGATCAAACCTGCCCCGAGGCTTGCTGAGATCGCTGCTCAGTTCATGCGGCACGACATCGAGTGGAGTCGCGGCGCATATATGATCATCGATCGCCGCACCGCGAACCCCATCGCACGGCTGCGTCCCATCCCGGACACCGATCGCTTCGAGCTTTTCTATTGGTCAAACGTCAAGGGGCGCTGGACAACCTTCGGAAACCTCGGCCGCATGAAGCTCATGCTCGAAAGCGCTCATGAGATCGTGGAGAATGATCCGATGTTCCGCGTCCCACGCAGCCGATGAGCCCGTTCAAAAATGGCCAAAGCCAAGCTCAGGAGCCGTGCGAAGCACGGCGTCTCGAAGGATGGACACCGGCGCGACTTCGCCGTGGCCGTCCTTCGAGACGCGCGCAAGAGCGCGCTCCTCAGGACGAGGTTTGTCCGATGACATCGATGCGATTTCGAACCTCGGAAACGAACGACCAGAGCATGTCCCGATGACGAATTCAGGTCGGCGGATCGCGCTCTCCCTCCCGATATCGGTGAAACAGCGATGCTGAGGCAAATCGGAAAGCGGCTGCTGACGGTGATCCCCAGCCTGATCGGCGTCGTCATCGTCACGTTCCTCCTCACCCGCGTGCTGCCCGGAGACACTGCGGCCTATTTCGCGGGGCCGGCGGCGAGCGCGCAGGCGATCGAGGACATCCGCAAGCAGCTCGGCCTCGACAAGCCGCTGCCGGAGCAGTTCCTGCGCTACGTCGTCGATCTCGCCCATGGCGACTTCGGCAAGTCGCTGACGACCGGGCAGCCTGTCATCTCCGACATCGCCGCGCGCCTGCCGGCGTCGGCGGAACTCACCCTGATGGGGCTCATCGTCGCGATGCTGATCGCGGTGCCGCTCGGCATTCTCGCCGCGGTCAAGCAGGGCTCGCTGATCGACCATGCCTTGCCAGGAAGGCAACTTTGCGGCCTTCCAAAGTGCCCAGGATGTAGGCATCGGAGGGCTTGCCGAAGGGGGTGTTAATGCGTACTTCTTTTACCTTGGTGAGGCCGGGCATCGAGTACAGCCCACTGCCGCCGATAATTCCAATTTCTGCTTGAGGCAATGATTTCCTCGGGAACTTGATGATTGGACCATAAGCCGAGCGATAGGCTGCGCGACGAAAGGGAAATTATACAGGCGCTGCAGCGTGGCTCGATCAGAAGCCTGAGTAGCCTGGATGCACAGGGCAAAAACCACGCGTTCCCAATCGGATGGTTCGCGACGGAACTGACGATAAGTTTGTGGGCGTCGACGACTTCAGCGAAGCCCGTACAAGGTAACTTTGGGCCGGCGTGTCCACCGGTCCTTGCTGTACCAGAGATCGACGCTGCGGATGATTCGCCGCGCCCCGGGAAGATCGACGATGCGGGTACGACCGCCATTCGGAATACGGCTACGCACCGGGATCTCTTCCTGCGAACCATCCCCATAGCGGACGATTACGCGCACGAAATTCACGTCGCCGGCACTGACCCGCAACTGAATTGCCCGGAAGGGCCCATCCGACCGGCCCACCTTGATGCTGTCATGGTCGGTGGATCCATCCACGTGGGCGTCGCCAAGACGAATCATCCGCCCGCCCTGGGCGTTGAGCTGTGTGAAAGACGTGATGGCCACGACCAGGCCTAATATCCAAAGACTTCGTTTCTTTGGCATCGTCGTATCTCGACGATTGTGATGTTTGGAGTCGCGCGCGGGCGAAATTGTTCCATCGCGCTGGCCGGCTGCGGGCTGAGCAGCCCATTGCTTCGTCCGGATCAAAACAAATCCGCCAGTCCCATGACCGCCATCCCGACAGCGCATGGTTCGTGCTATGCTGCGCTCACCTCCAACTTATTTCTTCAGGACCACTGGTGCTCGTCGAACTGCGGCTTGAAAATTACGCGGTTGTAGACAACCTGGCAGTGGAGTTTGCTTCCGGGCTTAACCTTCTGACTGGCGAAACCGGCGCCGGAAAATCCATCCTCATTGACGCCCTGGCGCTTCTGCTGGGCGATAAAGCTTCCGCGGACGTGATTCGCTCGGGAGCGGAAAGGGCCACGATTTCCGCGGTGTTTGAAGTGGAAGGCGGAGCGGAGAAGACGGTCGCGGCAATCCTGGAAAATAACGGAATCGACCAGGAGGATGAATCGATCATCTTGCGGCGTGAGATTGCCGCCGGCGGAAAAGGCCGAGTATTCGTCAACAACCAGCCGGCGACGGTTGCGGTATTACGCCAACTGGCGCCGTACCTTGCCACCATTCACGCTCAGAACGAGTCCCTGTTTTCGTTCGACGCGCCCACCCGGCTTCGCCTTCTCGACTCGTTTGCCAATACCCAACTCGATGCCACCGCGGAAGCTTTTGCCAAATGGAAGAACATCCACTCGCGCATCGCGGAACTGGAACGCGATGAACAAGACCGACTTCGCCTGCTCGACTTGTGGACGTTTCAGGCGCGAGAAATTGAAGAAGCAAAGCTGCAACCTGGCGAAGACGAACGTCTGGAAACGGAAAAGCGGGTGCTGGCTAACGCGGAAAAGATCCACAGCGCGGCCATGAACGCCTTCGACCTGCTTTACGAAGGCAACGCTTCGACCTCCGCTTCATTGCGAAGCGCGCAAAAGCACATTGAAGAACTGGCCCGTTACGAACCTAAGTTTCAGGAGACCATGAGCACGCTCGAGACTGCCCGCATCAGTGTGGAAGACGTCGGAGCCAGCCTTCGTGACTATGCCGGAGGGATCGAGGCGTCGCCCGAGCATCTGGCGGAAGTGGAAGATCGGCTCGCAGCCATGGACCGGCTCAAACGCAAGTATGGTCCCACCCTGGAAGAGGTCATGAATCACGGTACAGAGGTCAGCCGCAGGCTTTCCGAGATGGAGAACAAAGATGAAATCCTGCGCCAGCTTCGCGCGGGATTGGCGCAGGCTGCGGAGCAATACCTGGACGCGGCTCGCGTGATTTCAAGGAAGCGCTATGAATCGGCGCGCAAGCTGGAGAAGCTGGTCGAGACCGAGATCAACGATCTGGCGATGAAATCCACCTTCCGAATTGAAGTCAGCGGCACCGACGAGGAAGGAAATTGGACCTCCGCCGGTTTCGACCAGGTGGTCTACATGATCGCGACCAATCCGGGCGAGCCTCTTCGGCCATTGGAGCAGATTGCCTCTGGTGGGGAATTGTCACGGGTGATGCTGGCGCTAAAGGCGAGCGTGGAAGCCTCTTCGGGCAGGAAGCGGAGTTCAGGGGCGCAGCGGACGCTGGTGTTCGACGAAATTGACACCGGCATCGGTGGACGAGCGGCGGAGGCAGTGGGGAAGAAGCTTAAGAGCCTTTCCCGCTCGAACCAGTTGCTGTGCGTCACCCATCTGCCCCAGATTGCCACCTTCGCCGACCACCATTATCTGATCGAAAAGAAGACCTTCGGCGGGCGTACTCGGACGACAGTACACCTCATTACTGGAGAAGAACGCACCGAAGAAGTCGCGCGCATGCTGAGTGGCGCCAAGCTGACGGAGACCTCGCGCAAGCACGCGGAGCAAATGTTGAAGACGAACGCGTAAGTCTCGGAGGGTTTCTCTTCGCTTGGCCGACCGCGTTGTCGGCCTGAATGGAGTGAAGGTAAAAGCCCTTACCTTGCTGATTCCGCCCAAGTAGCGGCGTACGAAGTCAGATGCATTCCCCGCGTTCAAGGTGCTATTCTCTACGCAAAGTACACTTGAGGGTTCGAGTTCTCTTCACTAGCAGGGACAGATTTCGCAGTGACTTACGGCACATCAGGAGAAGTTCATGAATCGGAAGGGCCTGGGATACGCCTTGGTTTTCGCAAGTATGTTTGGTTTCATTGGCCTGACCAGTTGTGCGCACGAACAGCAGTTGACCTCCATTACCATCCAGCCCAAGACTGAAAACTTTGGGGCGGCAGACGTCCCGGTAAGCGCGGACGCAGGCCTGAACGTTCAGCTCAGAGCGCTCGGTTCCTATATACACCCGCCAGTGACCAAGGACATCACGGAACAAGTGACATGGAACTCGAATACGCCCGATATGGTGACGGTGAGCTCTACCGGGCTGGCGACCGCTACCGGCCTCTCCTGCGGGAATACCTTGATTTCCGCCACCGTCACGACGAACAAGAGCACGGGGAATCTATCTTCGACCGGCGCGATCGTAACCGGCTCCATGACCGCGAATGTTATTTGCTTTACTGGCGGAGGAGGGGGCACGGGACCGAATCTCACGGTGAATTTTGCCGGCGCTGGTTCCGGAACTGTGTCCAGTTCGCCTCCAGGTTTGGGCTGCGCAAGCACATGCAGCGCGAGCTTTCCGAGCGGCACTGTAATCACGCTGACGGCTACGCCGAACGGGTCCACGTTTGGAAGCTGGTCGGGTTGCGACTCGGTGTCGGGTCAGAATTGCACCGTGACTTTGAACAGCGATCGTTCGGTAGCGGTGACATTCAACTAGCGAGGCCAGGGCGGCTGCTGAGTGTCCGCGTAAAGTTCAAATTACAAAACTGGCAATGTCCCCACCCTGCCGACATTAAACGAAGTTTAGACCGCCTCGTCCAGTTGCCATTCCTTGCAAAAGGTTCCTGAGTTAGCTAATGATTGAGCAAGCTTGTCGGGGGGAGGACATCGTAATTGCGCGCGGGTCCGAGCCGGTTGTCCGCCTGGTGGCAATCCAAAGCCCCAAGGGCGACCGCAAACCCGGAGCCTTGAAAGGGAAGATTCGTCTAGGTCCTGAGTTCTTCGACCCGCTGCCCCCAGAAGAACTGGATGGATGGGAGTAAGCAGATATGCGCCTTCTGCTCGACACTCATACCCTGAAAGGGATTTTAGTGCGTACCTGGCGCAGGAGCGATTTGAAAGTCTTTCAATCCGCATCGAACATGGCATTCGGGCGGGCTCACTCCCGGGTTCTCACAAGGATCCATTCGATCGAATGTTGGTAGCTCAAGCGCAAATGGAGAGTTTGGCGATTGTCAGCGATGACGCCGAGCTCGACAGCTATGGCGTGAGCCGGGTCTGGTAGGGAAATCCGCCCAAAACCATTCACCGCCGAATTATCCCCAATCACTGCTAATCCCATGCATTTCTAGAGCTTACATTGACCAACTCGGTACTTCTCCGTTAGTCTAGTTGTCAAGAACCCATAGGGAACGTGTACCCTAAGAAGGCAGATTATGGCCGCGCATTTGGACGAAAAGACGTTGCTGTTGCTGAAACCCCGCGGCTTCTGTGCGGGCGTGGTACGGGCGATTGATATTGTCCGCATTGCCCTGGAGGCCTTTGGGCCGCCCATCTATGTCCGTAAGGAAATCGTCCACAACCGGTTCGTGGTCGAGGAACTGCAGGGCAAGGGCGCGATTTTTGTCGACAGTGTCGAGGAAGTCCCAAACGGGGAGCGAGTAATATACAGCGCCCACGGAGTCTCGCCGGAAGTGCGCCAGGCCAGTGAGCAGCGCGGATTGCGGGTGATTGACGCTACCTGTCCGTTGGTCACAAAAGTTCATGTGGAAGCGGTGAAATTCGCCAAAGAGGGTTATTCGCTGATGCTCATCGGGCATCGCGATCACGATGAGGTCATCGGAACTTTGGGCGAGGCGCCCATCGTGACTCAGGTGGTGGGTTCACCCGACGAGGTGGCTTCGTTAACCGTCGCCGATCCCAACCGGGTGGCTTATCTGACCCAGACCACACTGAGCCTGGATGAAACCCGTGACATTATCGCCGCCCTGCGGAAGCGCTTCCCCAACATCAAGGGACCGGCGGCGCAGGATATCTGCTATGCCACGGAGAACCGTCAGGTGGCGGTGAAGCATGTCGCTTCCGACGCCGATCTCCTCCTGGTGGTTGGCTCCGACAACAGCTCTAATTCCAATCGTTTGGTGGAAGTGGCGCGTAATTTAGGCACGGACTCGCATCTAATCGACAGCTTCCGCAATATCAGGCCGGAATGGCTGGAAGGCGTGAAGACGATCGCCGTGACCGCGGGAGCGTCCGCTCCTGAATGCCTGGTAGAAGAAGTTGTGAAGTTTTTGGGTACGGAAGGCTTCGGCAACGTCGAGGAAGTTGAAGTCATGCCGGAGAACGTACGGTTTGGTCTGCCGCCGGAGATCGTGGAAGCCATTGCTAGCGCTCCTGCGGTAGCGGAGTAGACAAAACAACATATGGAAGACACCTCCTCCCCCTCTATTGGTGCCTCCTCTTTTGGCGGCCCAGCGTTCGGTGCTCAACCTCCTGCGTCTGCTGTGCCGCAGATGCGCTTCGGAAAAATTGACGATCTGGTCAGCCGGGTTGCGGTGGCGATTGACGGCGCCCGCAACTGTCTGTTTTCCGAGCAACATGAAGAAGGCTACTGGTGCGGCGAGTTGGAAGCCGACGCCACCCTCGAAGCCGATTACATCGTGCTGCACGTTCTACTGGGCACGGGCAATCCGGAGCGCATGGCCAGGGCGGCACGTTACATTCTGCAGCATCAGAACGAAGACGGCGGCTGGGGCATTTACGCTCATGGCCCGTCTAACGTCAGCGCCTCAGTGAAATGCTATTTCGGATTGAAGCTGGCGGGCTATGCCGCCGATCAGCCTGAATTGGTTCGCGCCCGCAAGAAGATTCTGGAAATGGGCGGGGTCACCGAAGTCAATACTTTCACCAAGATCTATCTCTGCTTTTTTGGGCAGTACGACTACGACGCGGTACCGGCCATCCCTCCGGAGATCGTTCTATTCCCCAAGTGGTTCTGGTTCAATATTTACGAGATTTCGTCGTGGTCGCGGGCCATCCTGGTGCCGCTCTCGATTTGCTACGCCAAGAAGCCCTTCAAGAAGATTCCAGACGAACTGGGCGTCGAAGAGCTATTCGTCGGCGGGCGCGATAAATCGCGCATGCACCTGCGCTGGGACAGGAAGCTCTTCTCCTGGCGCAATTTCTTTTTGTCTCTCGACCGCTTGACGCACTGGTTTGAGCGCGTACATATCCGGCCGCTGCGGTCGATCGCGCTGAAGCAGGCGGAAAAGTGGATGCTGGAACGCTTCGAGATGAGCGACGGGCTGGGCGCAATCTTCCCCTCGATGATGAATTCCATCATCGCCCTGCGCTGCCTGGGATATTCGGTTGACGATCCCCAGGTAATTCGCGCCATGGATGAGTTCGAGAAGCTGGGCATCGAAGAGGCTGACACCTTCCGCATGCAGCCCTGCAAGTCGCCCGTGTGGGACACGGCCTATGCCCTGTTCGCCTTGGGAGAAAGTGGCGTTCCTGCGAGCGATTCCCGGATGGTGAAGTGCGCCGACTGGATCCTGCAGAAGCAGGTTCGGATGGCGGGCGATTGGAAGGTGAAGAACAAGGCCGGCCAGCCGGGCGGGTGGTATTTCGAATTCAACAACGAGTTCTATCCCGACGTGGACGACAGCGCCATGGTCTGCCTGGGCCTGACCCATGTGGAGCATCCCAACGGACGCTACCAGCGCGAGTCGGTACAGCGTGCCATCGACTGGATTCTCTCCATGCAGTGCCGGAACGGCGGCTGGGCTTCATTCGACAAGAACAACGACCGCATGGTCTTCCAGTACGTCCCGTTCGCCGATCACAACGCCATGCTGGATCCGGCGACGGTCGACATTACCGGGCGCATTCTGGAAATGCTGGCGGCCTACGGCTACGACAAGAATCATCCGGCGGTAAAGAAGGCGATCAAGTTCATCCGCGATGAGCAGGAGCCGGACGGGTCGTGGTTTGGACGCTGGGGCGTGAACTACATCTACGGAACCATGCTGGTGCTGCGCGGCCTGGAAGCGATGGAGATTGACCATCACGAGCCTTACGTCCAGCAAGCCGCCGAGTGGATACGCATGGTACAGAACCCCGATGGCGGATGGGGAGAAACCTGCGGTTCCTACGACGATCCCAACACCAAGGGCGTCGGTCCGAGCACTCCGTCGCAAACCGCGTGGGCCATTCTGGGTCTGCTGGCGGCGAAAGATACGCGCAGTGACTGCGTGGTTCGAGGCATCGCTTATCTTCGTACGCTCGCAGAAAAAAGACGGCTCCTGGGACGAGCCCCACTTCACCGGCACCGGCTTCCCGCGCGTGTTCTACCTGATGTACCACATGTACCGGCAGTATTTCCCGCTGATCGCGCTGACTACGTACAAGAAAGTCATGGCGGAGAGAACAGGCAGCAATTAGCAATTGGCACTTAGCATTTAGCCCATTCGCGTCCAGTACTGGGCAGGGGCCAATTGCTAATTGCTAAATGCCAAATGCTAGCTTTTGTCACCGGCGCAACCGGATTCGTGGGCAGCCATGTGGCCCGTGTCCTGGCAGAGCAGGGAGCCGATCTGCGGTTGCTGGTCCGCTCCAGCAGCGATCTTCGGAACATTCAGGATCTGAAGGCGGAGCGGGTGACCGGGGACCTGCGCGATCCGGCTTCACTGAAGAAGGCTATGGCGGGTTGTGAGGTGGTCTTTCACGTTGCAGCCGACTACCGGCTGTGGGTGCGCGATCCGGATGAAATGTATCGCTCCAATGTTGAAGGCACGCGGGCGATTCTGGAAGCCGCGCGGGAGAACCGGGGTGCGCCGCGTGGTTTACACCTCCAGCGTCGCAACCATGGGATTCACTTCCAATGGGCATCTGGCGGATGAGACTTCTCCGGTCTCGCTGGCCAACATGATCGGCCCCTACAAGCGATCGAAGTTTATGGCGGAGGAAGTTGCGATCGAGGCCGGCAGATCGGGAATGGATGTGGTGGTGGTGAATCCCACGACTCCGGTCGGCGAGCGTGACATCAAGCCGACGCCGACCGGGCGGATCGTCGTGGATTTCCTGAAGAAGAAGTTTCCCGCTTATGTGGACACGGGACTGAATCTGGTGGATGTCACCGAATGTGCGCGCGGTCATGTGGCGGCGCTGGAGAAGGGAAGAAGCGGCGAGCGCTACATTCTGGGCGGTGAAAACCTGACGCTGAAGCAGATTCTGGACAAGCTGGCCGCAATTACCGGACTGCCATCGCCCCGGATTAGAGTTCCGTATGTGGTTGCGCTGGCTACCGGAGTAGTGGACGAACTGGTCACTGGTTACATTCGCAAGCGAGAGCCGCGCGCCACGATCGATGCGGTGCGCATGGGACGAAAAAAGATGTTTGTGTCCTCAGGCAAAGCGGAGCGGGAACTGGGATGGAAGACGGTCCCGGTCGACGACGCGCTTGCGCCGGGCGGTGGAGTGGTTCCAGGCCAACGGATACGCGTAAGTAAGCCGTGTGACGTCGGACTGCCCTGAGCGAAGTCGTGAGACCCGGTCAGGCCGGAGTGCTCGGCAGGATTGGCTAGGGCTGATTCGTGGTGCCCACCCGGAGGGCGAGACGCCCTCGGACAGCCGGCAGGATGCCGGCGCTACATAGAATCTGATATGCCCAACACCGCCAAAGTCGCGATCGTCGCCGCCCTGGAGCGCGAGGTGCGTCCGCTGATCAAACAATGGCGGCCGGTCGAGCGGGAATACGACGGCCGAAAATACAAGTTCTTCGAGAACGAGCGCGCAGTGCTGGTCTGCGGCGGCATCGGGCCGGAAGCGGCGCGGCGAGCGACCGAGGCGATCATCCAGCTCTATGCACCAGTTATGGTGCAGTCGGTGGGCTTTGCCGGGGCGCTCGATTCCACCCTCAAAGCCGGGACGGTGTTGACTCCGATTTGCGTCATCGACGCCAAAGACGGAAGCCGGGTCGAAGCCGGTGTTGGCCATTGGGTTGTGGTCAGCGTTGACCAGACCGCGAGCGTCGAGCAGAAAGCCAGCGTTGGCCAAGGCCTACTGGGCGCACGCGGTTGACATGGAAGCGGCGGCGGTGGCTCGCGGAGCGCAGGCTCACGGCATTACTTTCGTCGGACTCAAAGGCGATCTCCGACGAGGCCGACTTTGAGATGCCGTCGATCGATCGATTTATCGCCGGCGACGGAAGCTTTCGGACTGCGGCATTTACAGCGTTTGTGGTGTTTCGTCCCTGGCTTTGGGCGCGCGTGATTCCAGTTGGCCGGCAATAGCGCCAAGGCGGCGAACGCGCTCTGCGAGTGGTTGGACCAATACAACCACGATCCGGAGAAGACATTGGTGAATTCCGGGTCGGGATTGCATCCAATCTCTGAGGACCCGGACTAGCGTATGGCGATGGCTGGACAGTTCGCGATCGAAGAAAGTACGGGCACCATTCCCGCGACCATGCAGGCGGCGGTCTATCGCGGGGTGAACGACGTTCGCCTGGAAACCGTTCCCGTGCCGCAGATTGGCGCCGGCGAATTGCTGCTGCGGGTGCACACCTGCGGCATCTGCGGGACCGACCTGAAGAAGATCGCCACCGGCTCGCATTCCGTGCCGCGAATTTTTGGCCACGAGACTTCAGGCGTGGTTGCGGCCGTGGGCCAGGGCGTACGCGAGTTTCAACCGGGCGATCGGGTGGTGGTTTTTCATCACGTCCCGTGCGGGGATTGTTTTTACTGCCGGCACAAAACTTTTGCGCAGTGCGAGACCTACAAGAAGGTGGGCTGCACCGCGGGATTCGAACCTTCCGGCGGCGGCTTTGCCGAGTATGTGCGGGTGATGGACTGGATTGTACGCCAGGGTACAGTGCGCATTCCGGACGACGTTTCCTTCGAGCAGGCCTGTTTTCTGGAGCCGGTCAACACCTGCATGAAGGGGATTGAAAGGCTCGGCCTGACAGGCCGGAGAGACAGTTGTAGTGATAGGTCAGGGTCCGATCGGTATCATATTGAGCGTATTGGCGAAACGTGCAATGGATGCTGGCGACGGCGGAGACTTCTACAGCCACATCGGAGCCCGATCCGATTCCCGCTCGAGCGGGGACGCTCGCGACTCTGCATCGAACTCCAGGGTGCCGAGCCAAACGGGTCCATGGTAGTCACTTCCGATTTGTATCCTCAGAGGCTTACAATATCTACAAGTTACGGCTTGGGGAACAGCATTGATGCTTCGCGTACCGACGTCGTAAAAGCGGTGCGGGAGCTGACCGAAGGAAGGGGCGCAGATGCGGCCATCCTTGCGGTCGGGTGGTAACGGTCTGATCCGGACTGCGATGGATGCGGTACGTCCTGGAGGCCGGGTTTTGCTGTTCGCGCAGACGGTACACGGGGACGCCACTTTTGACCCCGGTGCGGTTTGCGTCGATGAGAAAACGTTGTTGGGGTCATACAGTGCTTCGGTCGAGTTGCAAGAGGATTCGGTGCGGTTTGTGATGAACCGTGAAATGGATCTGGAACGGTTGATCAGTCACCGCTTCTCTTTGTCGCGCAGCGTCGAAGCTCTGAACCTGGCTGCCCATCCCCAACCCGATTCGATGAAAATAGTGATTCAGCCGGGCAGCTCGGGGGAAGGAAGTCGAGCGTGAACGGTAAGATGACAGCAGCAGTCCTCTATGGCAAAGAGGACGTGAAAATTGAAAAAGTGCCGATTCCCCGGGTAGGCGACGGGGAAGTACTGGTCAAAGTGCAGGTCGCCCTGACCTGCGGAACCGACTTGAAGGTCTACCAGCGTGGCTACCACGCGCGCATGATCGTCCCGCCAGCGCTGTTTGGGCACGAATTGGCCGGTGTGATCGAAGAGGTCGGGCACGGCGTGCGCGGCTTCAAGAAGGGCATGCGGGTGGTGGCGCTGAACTCGGCGCCCTGCCAGATGTGCTTCTATTGCTCCAAACATCAGGAAAATCTCTGCGAAGACCTGTTGTTCAACAACGGGGCGTATGCGGAGTACATTCGTATTCCACGCCGAATCGTTGAAACCAACATGCTGGCGGTTCCGGCCGACGTTACCTACGAAGAAGCGGCCATGGTCGAGCCCCTGGCTTGCGTGTTGCGCGGCCTGCATGAAACCGGGGTCGAGATCGGCGACACCGTAACCGTGATTGGCGGCGGCCCGATCGGCCTGATGTTCGTGCAGGTCGCCAAGGCCACCGGTTGCAACGTGATTTCGGTGGTGAAGCGCGATTCCCAGGTAGCGGCCGCCAAGCGGATGGGTGCGCACGAAGTGGTGCAGATCACCAAGGTCAAGGATGCGGTCGAGGCGGTACGCATGATTTCGCCGGAAAAGCGCGGCAGCGACGTGGTGATCGAAGCCGTAGGACGCCCGGAGGCATGGGAGTGGGCGATTGACATGGTGCGCAAGGGCGGCACCGTCAACTTCTTCGGCGGCTGCGCCAGCGGCACCAAGGTCCAGCTGGATACCAACCGGCTGCATTATTCCGAAGTCACGTTGAAGGCTACGTTCCACCACACCCCGGAGACGGTGCGCAAGGCCTTTGCCCTGATCGCGGAAAAGAAGATTCGCTCGACCGACTACATCACCGGAGAAGCGCCGCTCTCGCGGCTGCAGCAGGTGCTCCGCCACATGCTGAATCGCAACGGCGACATCAAGACCGCCATCATTCCCGGTCACTAGTCCGGCCGCCGGGCGGACGTTCACGGATGTCGTTCTCAAAGAACCGGGGGACGAAACTGACTATGTCATCCATTGCCAGCAACGACTCCCGGACCGCGACCATTTCCGCACCCCTGGCGGGTTGGAGCCGGCTTCCCGCCGGACTATGCGATCCCCGAGCGAGCGCCTTCCGAGGCCGACGCGCAGGAATATTGTCGTCGGCTGGCCCGCAGTCACTACGAAAACTTCTCGGTGGCTACCTGGTTCTTGCCGGAGCGCTTGCGCCAGCATTTTTTTAATGTTTACGCCTATTGCCGGATTTCGGACGATCTGGGCGATGAAGTCGGCGACCCTCAGGCCTCGCTGCAGTTGCTGGACGAATGGCAAGCCGAACTGGATGCCTGCTACGACGGGCAATCCGCGGCATCCCGTGTTCGTGGCCCTGGCGGAAACCGTCCGCAAGTTTGATATTCCCCAGACAGCCTTTCGTCGATCTGCTGACGGCGTTTCGTCAGGACCAGACTATTCACGCGATATGAAACGTTCGACGACCTTGCTGGGCTATTGCCACTATTCGGCCAATCCGGTGGGCCATCTGGTGCTTTACCTGTGCGGGTATCGCGACGCCGAGCGTCAGGCGCTTTCCGATTTCACCTGTACCGCGCTGCAACTGGCAAATTTCTGGCAGGACGTCAGCGTCGATTATTCCAAGGGCCGAATTTATCTGCCGCTGGAAGATCTGCGCCGCTACCACGTGAGTGAAGAAGATATTGCCGCCGCGCGCAATACACCCGCGTTCCGCGAAATGATGCGCTTCGAAGTGCAGCGGGCCCGTGACTGGTTCCGGCAGGGCTGGCCGCTGGCTGGACAGGGTGGATCGCGAACTGGCGGTCGACATCGAGCTCTTCAGCCGCGGCGGACAGGAAATTCTGAACGCGATCGAACGGTCAGGGCTACGCCGTGCTGGGAAGGCGTCCGGCGATTTCCAAAGCCCGCAAGCTGGCGCTGGTGGCTCGCGCGGCGCTGGGGAAACTGCTATGAGCGCGGCCGTGCAGCAGATGCCTGCTCCGTTTTCTCCGAACAGTTCGCAAATCGCGGTGGCCTATTCGGTGTGCCGCAGTATTACCCGTTCGGCCGCCAAGAATTTCTACTACGCATTCCTGGTTTTGCCGTCGGCCAAACGCCAGGCTCTGTGCGCCGTCTATGCCTTCATGCGTCGCTGCGACGACATCAGCGACGAGGGTAAGCTGCTGCCCTATGAAAGACGACAGAAGCTCGAAGCGTGGCTGGATGCGTTGCACCGCGCCCAAGCAGGCCAGCCGACCGACGACCCGGTGCTGCTCGCCCTGACCGATACCCAGCGCCGCTTCAAAATTCCGGTGGAACTGCTTGACCAGTTGGCTTATGGCACCGGGATGGACATTCAGGAAGATGCTTCGGTGAATCCATCGGGAGCAGAGGGGCTTCAGGTTCTGTACCGCACCTTCGGAGATCTGCGCGTCTACTGTTATCGCGTTGCATCCGTGGTGGGCCTGGTGTGCATCCGCATATTTGGCTACCGGGATGCTGCCGCCGAGCCGTTGGCGGAGAATCTGGGCCTGGCGTTTCAGCTGACCAATATCATTCGCGACATCAAGGAAGATGCCGACATGGGGCGGATCTATCTTCCCGCGGAAGACCTGGCACGTTTTAAGATTGAGCCGGCCGAATTGCACCAGACTAAGATTCCTGAGCGTCTGCGCTGGCTGCTGGCGGCCGAGGCCGATCGAGCCCGCGAATACTACGGCGCAACCCGGGACTTGTTGCTCCTGATCGATGAGGACAGCCAGCCCGCGCTCTGGGTCCTGGTGACCATCTACCGCCGCCTGCTGGAGAAAATCGCGGACCGCAAGTATGACGTCTTCACCAAAAGGATCAATCTCACCACCCGAGAAAAAGTCTTCATTCTGGGAAAGGGTTTGCTCAAACGCCTGGCTTGATGACGGATCGCTGGACACAATCTCCTAAAGTTGCAGTCGTAGGGGGCGGGCTGGCGGGATTGGCCGCGGGTTGTGCGTTGGCTGAAAGCGGCCTGCGGGTCACCTTGTTCGAGCGGCGATCCTATCTTGGGGGGCGCGCTTCCTCCTACCAGCATCCCGGAACCGGCGAAGTGGTGGACAACTGCCAGCACGTTCTGTTGGGATGCTGCACCAACCTGATTGAGTTCTACCGGCGAATTGGAGTTGAGAACAAGATTCGCTGGTATGATCGCATGACTTTTCTCGAGCCCGGTGGCCGCGCTTCCGTGATCGAGCCTTCCGGATTGCCCGCTCCACTGCACACCGCGCCTGCTTTTCTGCGCGCCGCCTGCCTGAACCTGCCGGACAAGATGGCGATCGCGGCGGGCCTCGCTGCCCTCACGCCGATCATTCCGCGCGACACTGGCGATTCCTTCCTGCAATGGCTGCGCCGTCATGGCCAAACCGAGCGAGCCATTGAGCGTTTCTGGAAAACCGTGCTGGTCAGCGCGCTCAACGAGGAAATCGATCTGATTTCGATTCCTTACGCTGCCCAGGTAGTTCGCGAATCGTTTCTGAAATCCCGATCCGCGGGACGCATGGGCGTGCCGACAGTTCCACTGACCGAGCTTTACAACCGGGCCGGCGAATATATTTCTGCCCGCGGCGGCGAGCTTCGGTTTCGCAGCAGCGTGGAGTCCTTTCGGGCCGAGTTCGCGGAAGTAAAGGTGCTCTCGGCCGGCGGCGAAGAGGCCTTTGATTTCGTTGTGCCGGCTGTACCCTTTGATGTGTCTGGGGCGCATGTTGCCGCAGACCTCCGCGGCGGAGCCGCTGCGGCAGACATTGGGACGATTCGAGACCTCGCCGATCACCGGCATTCATCTTTGGTTCGATCGCCAGATCACCGATCTGGACCACGCCGTATTGCTGGACCGCACCATTCAGTGGATGTTTCACAAGTCGAAGTTGCTGGAACCGGCGGCGAGCGAAGCTGGGCAGGCGGGACGCCCGCCTGACAACCGGCGGGACGCCGGCGCTACGGGAACCAACAGCTACGTCGAGCTGGTCGTGAGTTCTTCCAAGACTCTGGTGGACAAGTCGAAAGCTGAGATTGTCGATCTTGCGCTTTCCGAGCTGCGCGAATTTTTCCCGGGTGCGCGGGATGCAAACCTGGTGAAATCTACCGTCATCAAGGAAGTTCACGCCACCTACTCGCCGCGTCCGGGAATCGAAAGTTTTCGGCCTCAGCCGGAGACGGTTTGGCCGCGCGTCTTTCTGGCGGGAGACTGGACGGCAACCGGGTGGCCTGCCACCATGGAAGGCGCAGTGCGCAGTGGCTACGCGGCCGCGCAATGCGTGGCGCGAGTGGCGGGACGGCGCGATGCCGCATTCCTGGTGCCCGACCTGCCGGCGTCCGGATTCATGCGCCTTTTCGGTTGAATCCCACCTTTGAAACTACTTCTGGTAGGTTATTCGGGACAGTGATTCCACCATGTCCGGGAAAGGCTCTGGCCTTGTCTACGTTACTCCTCTTTTGTTTTCTGATCGGATGCGTGGCCGGGCTGCGCTCGCTCACGGCTCCGGCGGTAACTTGCTGGGGCGCTCATCTAGGTTGGCTGCATTTTGCCGGAACCAGGCTGGCATTCATCGGACATTGCTGGATGCTGATTCTCTTTACGCTGCTGGCGCTGTTCGAACTGGTCAATGACAAGCTGCCGAAGACTCCGGCGCGCACCGCGGCTCCGGGGTTGATCGCGCGCATCCTGTTCGGCGGGCTATGCGGCGCGGCACTGGCCGTAAGTGCTGGCGCGAACTTGTGGGTCGCGGTCATTGTGGCTGTCATCGGCGCGCTGGTCGGAACCTTTGGCGGATACAACATTCGTCACTGCCCTGGTCACGAAGGCCCACCTGCCCGATCTTGGGGTGGCACTGGCGGAGGACGTTGTCGCAATCGCGGGCAGCTTGTTCATCGTTTCCCACCTCTAGACCGGATCGTTCCTGCCCGAGGTTGCAGGAATCATCGCAATAGCGGTGTCCGAGGAACTCAATGACGCAAGGCACAAACGAAGTCACACACTACGACGCGATCATTCTCGGTTCGGGACAGGCCGGAAATCCTCTTGCGGTCGCGTTCGCCCAGAAGGGCAAGCGTACCGCAATGATCGAGCGTGCTGCCATTGGCGGAACCTGCGTCAACTACGGCTGCACTCCCACCAAAACTATGGTCGCGAGCGCGGAGGTTGCCGACTTGGCCCGCCGGTCGCGGGAGTATGGCGTAGAGGCCGGCAAAGTCTCGGTAGACATGCCCGCAGTCCGAGAACGCAAGCGCGCCATCGTAAAGAAATGGCGCGAGGGCAGCGAGAAGCGTTTGCAGCAGGCGAAGCTGGTCGATGTGATTTACGGAGAGGGATCGTTCCTGGGCCCAAAGCAGGTGCGAGTGCGGTTGAACGACGGTGGAGAACGTACCCTGTCCTCTGATCTGATTGTGATCGACACCGGCTTGCGATCGAACCAGCCACGGCTGAAGGGACTTGATAGCGTGCCCTTTCTCGACAACGTGAGCATCATGGAACTAAACGAACTGCCGGAACATCTGCTGGTGCTTGGCGGAGGCTACGTCGGGCTTGAATTCGGCCAGATGTTTCGCCGCTTCGGCAGTAGGGTTACGGTGATTCAAAACGGGAAGCAGCTGCTGACGAATGAAGATTCAGATATCGCGGACGAGATTGCCGCGATTCTCAGGGAAGACGGGATCGAGATACTCCTTGAAGCCCAGGCTGAGTCGGCCGCCATGGCCGGCGGAAATGTGCACGTGAGCGTCAAGGTGAAAGGCGAGAACAGGAGCTTCGAAGGAACGCACTTGCTGGTTGCGACCGGTCGCAGGCCCAATACCGACAAACTCAACCTGCCGGCGGCGGGAGTCCGCACCGATGAGCGCGGTTTCATTCGGGTGAACGACAAGCTGGAGACGGGCGTCCCGGGAGTCTATGCCGTAGGAGATGTGACGGGCGGCCCTGCCTTCACTCATGTTTCATACGACGACTACCGCATCCTACAAACTAATCTTCTGCAAGGTGGCAGTCGCAGCACAGAGGGGCGCCCGATCCCTTACTGTGTGTTTATCGATCCGCAATTGGGCCGGATTGGCCTGACCGAGAAACAAGCTCGCGCTCATGGAAAAAAAGTCCGTGTGGCCAGGTTGCCCATGACCTCAGTGGCGCGGGCGCTCGAAACCGGAAAGACCCGCGGTTTCATGAAGGCGCTGGTGGACCCCGGGACGGACCAGATTCTGGGGGCAGCGGTCCTGGGCAGGGATGGCGGCGAGGTCATGTCGATGATCCAGATTGCCATGATGGGCAAGCTGAAATACCAGGTGCTGCTCGACGCGATCCTGGCACATCCTTTGATGGCGGAGTCCCTGAACAACCTGTTCAACACTTTTGAGAACGAATAATTCGAACGGCTGTTGGAAGGGACAAGATGAAGTTGGTCTCGCTGAACACCGGCCTCCCACGCCCAGTCACCTGGCGGGGTATGGAGGTAAGCACAGGCATCTACAAGCAACCAGTCGAAGGCCGCGTCGCGTTGCGAAAACTCAATCTCGACGGCGACCGCCAGGCCGATCTTACCGTCCACGGCGGCGAATTCAAGGCGGTTTACTGTTACCCTCTGGAACACTACGACTATTGGAAGAAGGAGTTGCCCGGCATGGATTTGCCGATGGGCAGCTTTGGAGAAAACTTCACGACCGAGGGATTGCTGGAGGATATGGTCCACCTGGGCGAGCGCTTTTCGATTGGTTCGGCGGAACTAGTGGTAACCCAACCTCGCCTGCCTTGTTACAAGCTGGCTGTGAAATTTGATCGTGAGGACATGGTGAAACGGTTTATGGCCAGCGGGCGCATGGGCTACTACGTCGCAGTCGCTCGGGAGGGAGAAGTCGGCGCTGGCGATGAGATCAAGGTAATTGCCAAAGATCCCAACGCGGTGCCCGTCCCCGAGATCACGCGACTGTATATCGCGAAAAGGTACGGAGACGACGAGGTAGCATCAGTGCGGCGGGCTTTGCAAGTCGCCGCCCTTCCCGAAAGTTGGAAAGGATACTTCCGAGAGCGTCTGCAAAGGACAGGTTGGGGAGCATGAATGTCGATCGATGTTTGTGTTGCTTGCGCTCAACGGCGGCGCTAGCTGTACTCGAACAAGGTCATAAATCCGAAGTCCATGTGCAACTGCTGGTGGCAGTGAAACAGCGTAAGCCCCGGATTATCTGCGATGAAATCGACTTCGACCTCCTGGTAGCCACCGACCATCACCACATCCTTCATGACCCCGGAAGTTGGCTGACCGGCCATGCGTGTCAGTTCGAAGCTGTGGCGATGTAGATGAACGGGGTGGATATCGTCACTCGCGTTTCGCATGCGTAGCCGGTGCCGCTTGCCTTGACTCACTCGAAACGCAGGTGCATGCGATCTTCTGAAAAGGCGATGCCGTTAATCGTCCACAGATTGAAGCCCTCCGCGGCGGCGTTCTGCTTGGCGAAAGTCATCTCGAAGACCTGATCCGGATCTGGACTTTTCGCTGCTGCACCGCCGAAGTGCGCGTAATTCCATTTGAAGGGTGCAGGAGCGATCCACTGCGGCTTGCCTTTGTGCCCGGCATATTCGACCACAATGCCCATTCCGTGATGGCGGTCGTCGTCCGACAGGTCGCCCATCGTCCAAACGCCGGGGTGATTCATTTCAACGATGGCAGAAGCCCGCTCAGCGGTGCCCAGCCAAAGGCCCGGCCTGCGCACCGGCTTCGGCAGCGAATTGCCGTCCAGGGCGACGACCATGAATGTGTGGCCGGGCTGGGCCAGGCTGCGAATCTCAGTGGCGCTTCCGTTTAGGACGTGAAACAGGATTCTCTCGCCACTTTTCACGCGTATGGGCTCGCCATGCCCCAGCATTTTTCCATTGATGGTGAAGGAGCCATAACCAACTTCGAAGCCATGAGGCATGCCCTTGGCGAGGGAAGGTTCATGCATCTCGCCGGAATCTTTCAGTTCCTTACCGTCGTTGCCGGCGACAGGAAGTTCATGGCCATGTCACCACCGCGGCTCAGTTCGGTCGAATTCTTTCAGCGTGAGAAAGATCTCGCGGTCATAGCTACCAGGATTGTTTTTTGGCTCGATATACACCGGGCCCACGAGGCCGCTGTATTGGCCGGCACTCAGGTCAGCTTTGGCGCGCACGTGAGTGTGGTAGAAGCGATGTCCGGACGGCTTCGGAACAAATGAAATGCGGCGGTGTCCGTGCGCTGGGATGAAGGGCGTGCCCTCTTCCGCTGCACCATCCACGTCCGTCGACACAAACTGACCGTGCCAGTGCAGTTGCTCCGGCCGGTCGGTTTGATTGTGAATGTCGACGACGACTTGCCGGCCCTCTTTGAAACGGAGCAGCGGGCCGGGAAACTGGCCGTTGTAGGTAGTCGTGGAGATGATGCGATTCGGGGCCAGTTCAACCGGTGTAACCGCGATGGTCAGCTCGTAATCGGCGCGGACTGCATCCCGGGAAGCGGCTTCGCTCGAATTCTGGCAAAACGCACCAGGAACAGGAAGCACATAACTTCCCGCGATTGCACCAGCTGCTTGCAGGAAGGAGCGGCGCGAGAAGCGGGCACGCGACATGATTTCTCTCTGGCAGACCCGTAACTGATTCTACGCCGCCAGCAGAAGCACGCCACCGGCCACCAGGATGGCGGCCATCCAGCGGCGATGATCCACGCGCTCGTGCAGAAAGATCTTTGCCGCCACGGCATTTGCTACGAAAGTAAGGGAAGCAGAAGCCGGCGCCACCAAACTCACATCTGCCCAGGACAGCGCGAACAGCAGGCTATAGAACGCCACCGCCATCATGAAAATACCCAAGAGAAAGCTGGGGCTGCGCAGTATGCGGCTGGCAACCGTGAGCAAACCGGCGCGCCGCCAGAGTTCGCCCACGTCGCCCACGCTCTTCATGGCGCGTGAAAGCAACACATCTCCGGTGGTTGAGGCCAGCACCACGGCCAAAATCGCTCCCCAGGTGTAGGCATGCTTCATGGCTCTATCCTTGAACTGATCGACGAAGCCCCGATTGGCCCGGGGGTGCACCCGACTACATCGCGCTCCGGCGCGCGCGGGGTCAATGCCGGACCCTGGGTAACGAATCCCACGCCCGCCGAGATCAGAGCGATACCCAGCCACCGAGTCGTGGTCACCTGCTCGTGCAGCAGAAACTTCGCGATGAGAGCCAGCAGTACATATCCCAGGGAAGTCGCGGGCAGAACATAGGTGAGATCCGCCCAGGAAAGCGCAGTCATGTAGGCGGCAAAAAATCCCAGCAAAAACAAAATCCCCAGGGCGACCCAGGGATTCAGAATGGTCAGAATCATGTCGGGCAGGTGCCGCAAGGAAACGTTGCCCACTTGCTTCATGCCACGTGCGAGGAAGGAATCGCCGATCGCCGCAAATAACGTCACACCGGCGAGCACCAGATACTTACGAAAGGTCACACTGTCTTTCCCGAGGACTGTCGCCAGCTATTGCCAAATCCAAAAATCTCAGCCGGAGGGTGCCCAACCGCAAAGCATTACGCTTTTGCTGGCTCCGCCACCGTCGAGGACTCTCCCTTTTCGCGCTTCTCCTTGACCCACTTGTTGCGCGAAGCGCGCAGTTTGAGGAAGCTTTTGGCTTCCTTGTACAACCGCTTCCGCTCGACGCCGTCGAATGCCGCCTTGCGGAGAATACGGTAGACCGCCTTGGGCCGAAAATAATATTCGTCGTAGAAGCGATGCACCGCGGACATGATTTCGTCCGCCGGCAAGCCCGGATACTGAATCTGGGCAAGCTGATGTCCGCCTTCGTCGACCATCTTGGTGTCCGCCACCATGAAGCCGTTTTTCACAGCATAGTCGTAAAGCTCAGTCCCAGGATAAGCGTGCGCCACCGACACCTGAATGGTTTCGACGTCCAGTTCTTTGGCGAAGGCAATCGTGTTGTTAATGGTTTCGCGAGTCTCACCCGGCAAGCCCATGATGAAGTCGCCATGGATGACCAGGCCGAGCTTGTGACAGTCCTTGGTGAACTGGCGGGCGCGCTCCAGAGTGGCGCCCTTCTTGATGTTCTTGAGAATCTGCTGGTCGCCGGATTCGTAGCCGACGATCAGTAGCCGGCAGCCTGCGTCCTTCATCGCTTTCAGCGTCTCGAAGTCAGTAGTGACACGCGAAGTGCAAGACCAGGTAAGACCCAGCGGTTTCAGCTTGGCGCAAAGCTCGACCGTGCGCGCCTTCTGAATGTTGAAGGTGTCATCGTCAAAAAAGAATTCCCTGACCCAGGGCCAGTATTCTTTGGCCTTCGCCATTTCGCGGGCCACATCGTCCGAAGAGCGCTTGCGCCAGGCATGGCCGCTGGTGGTTTGCGGCCAGAGGCAGAAAGTGCACTGCGCCGGGCAGCCCCGCGTGGTGTACAGCGAGACATAGGGATAGAGCAGGAATGGCACAGTATAGCGCCGTGGATCCAGATCGCGGTAGTAGACGTCAGTGACGTGGGGCAGGGCATCCAGATCCTGAATCTGCGGCCGGTCGGGATTGTGAACCACCGATCCGTCCTTGCGATAAGACACGCCGAGGATTTCCTCGAGCGGTTTGCCCTGCGCGAACTCGACAACAGAAAAGTCAAATTCCTTGCGGCAGATGAAATCAATTGCGCTGCCATCCTTCAAAGTGCGGTCGGGAAGCACGGTGACGTGAGGACCGACGAAGGCGATCTTGATGCGGGGGGTGGCGGCCTTGATTTTGGCGGCCAACTGGATGTCGCCGGGAAAGCCCGGAGTGCTGGTATAGAGAACCAGGAATTCGTAGTCCTGGGCAATTCTGATGGTCTCTTCCGCTGAGACGTGATGGGCAGGGGCATCCAGTAAGCGCGCCCCCTCAAGCATGCCAGTCGGATAAGCCAGCCATACCGGATACCAATAGGACTCAATCTCACGGGTGGCCGGCCAGCGTGAGCCAGCTCCTCCGTCAAAGTTTTCGAACGATGGCGGATTCAGAAAAAGTGTTTTTAAAGGCATAATTGTGAATGACTATACTAACATTTCCACGCGGACTTAGCGGCTTCCCTTAGATACAAATCAGGTACGCGAGGCGAACTTGACTGGGGCCACTGGAAGCCTCGCAACTCGCTTTTATGAAAGCACTTATATCTCCCCGGAATTAGACTACCCGCCCCCGGCTGAAGGCTCAATGATTTTAGGTCGAATAGTCGGTGAAATGCCCTGGACAGGGAAAATCAGGGCCTGTGACGCTCTGCCGGAATTGGAGCTATTTGCCTACGCCGATCCAGCTTCCCAGCTCACCAGTCGCCCGCAGCAGAGTAATCCGGGCACGCTCCAGCTGGAAATTTGCATCCTGTAAGGAATTGTAACGGTCGCTGGTCTGCTCGCGCGCATCCTGTACGTCGTGCCAGTTAGCGGACCCGGCGTCCAGGCGCACCTGCAGGGATTCTAGGTCCGACTGCGCGACTTTATATTCCAGGTCCGCAACCTCCTGCGCTGCGGCCATCTGTTCGACTGAGCGCTGCAACCGGAGAGTCTCTTCGGACACCTGATTCTTCGCCGCCTCCGCATCTTTTTTTGCCTTTAAGGCAGTGGCATCAGCAGCCTCGGCTCGGGCCCGTTGGGTGGGACTGAAAAACGGGAAGCGAAGCACCACTCCGATGGTGGCGTTGTTGCGCTGAAAGGTTTTAAAAAACAGGTCGTAGTTGTTGTACTCCGCGAGCAGACCATACTGCGCTGCAAAATCCGCCGAAGGCAACATGGCGCGGTGTTCGCCCCGGGCCCGGAAACCCTCGGCAGTGGCACGGTTTTCCGCCGCCTGTACAGCTGGGCTGGTGCGGACTGCCTGGCCGGCGAGATCGTCTTCTTGCTTTACCTCGGGGAGCGGCGGCATGGAGTCGGGAGCCGTCTCGATCGAAGGCGCGGGCAGGCCGGTCAAATGCGAAAGGCGATTGCGGATCACGTCGATCGCGCCCTGTGCTTCCGCAAGCCTTAAGCGAAGACGCGCTGTGCTGAGATGTGCCTTGTTCTGCATCAGTGGATTGTCCACTCCCTCTTTGACTCGTTCTGCAACCAGCTGCTCGGTCTTGAGCGCGGCGGCGTGGTCTTCCTGAAGATGAGCCACAAGCGTTTCCCATTTGGCAAGCTCGGCATAACTCAGCACCGTGTCCTGAATCACCTGATCCCTCTGGTCTTTTGTCTGGCTCGTGGCCGCGGTCCAATCCGTCTTGGCAGCGCGTACAAAATCCCGGATGGAGGGATTGAACAAAGTCGATTGAGAATTCACGTTGAGAATCGAGGGCGCCGATCCTTCCAGACTCAGCGGAAAGCCCCACGACTTGCCCAGTCCTGAACCCACAACGAGCTGGGGAATGTACTGGTTTCGGGCCTCGCGATACGAAGCGAAGACACGTTGCTCATCGGCGCTGGCAGCGGCGGTTACAGTGCTGTGGGCCAGGGCCAGCTCAACCGCACGCTTCAGCGGTAAGGGCTCAGCGACAAGCGGGGATAGCGCTGAGACCATGAAAACTCCGAGCAAGAGGGCAGAAGACGCGGATGTATGACAAGAAACAGATTTCATCTGTTCACCTTCGAGAAAAAATCGATCAGACAGAAAGGGTGATTGTAAACAAGAGCGGAGTTTGTAGCGCCGGCATCTTGCCGGCTGTCGAGAGGGCGTCTCGCCCTCGCCGCGGAGATTCTCCTCGTACATTCCGCAAGGATGCCGGCGCTACCGGAACCGGGTCAGGGCAATTATGGATTCAGCCGGTCCAGGGCTTCCTGGGCGCGCGCGAAGCCTTTGGCCAGAGAGAGCGCGGCGCGGTATTCCTGGGCTGCCGCCTGTTTGTCGCCCTGTTTCTCGAGGGCTGTGCCCAGCAGATAGTGAGCTTTGAATGCTGGAGCTTCTTCGACCTTGGAGTTCAAAGCCAGATAACGGCGCAAAAACTGGACCGCGGCGGGAAAATTGCGTCCGCTGCGAAGCAGGACTTCTCCCGACTCCATCAGAATTTCCGGCCGATCCAGTTGCGCGGAAACGGCGTGGTTGATGGCCGCTTCCATATCCTCCCAGCGCTGTTGATGACGGTAGAACAACGCCAGATTGAACCAGGTCAAAGCGCTCCCATGGCTGGCTTCAATAGCGGCGCGATATTCTTTTTCGGCGGTTTCCAGATCTTTCTTTTTCTCCGCCAGCCGGCCGTTAAGATAGTGCGCCTTTGCAGGATCAAGTGTTGCTAGAGCTCGAGCCTGGGCCTCCGCCTTGTCGCGTCCGCCGCCTACGATTCCGGGAGCTTCGAGATAGAACTCACCCAGGTCGGAGCGCGCGTCCACGTTGTTGGGATCGAGCCGGACCGCGGTCTCGAACTCGTTCCGCACTTTGCCCGCCAGCGAAGCGGCTTTAAAGAAAATGACGCCATCCGCTTTCTCGCCGTAAATCCGGCCAAGCCACATGTGATACCGGCTGTTGTTGGGCGCGAGTTCCACCGCTTTTTCGCAGGCGGAAATGCCGCGATCCCAGTCGCCCATGGAGAAGTATGCGCGGCAGAGAAGGTTGTAGGCCTCGCCGTCACGGGGAGAAGCGCTGATCTTGGAGTGCAAAGTGGCGATGGCATCGTCCGCTCTTCCCGCAGCCAGCAAGGCCGGCGCGGACTCATCGGCGGCGGCGCGAGTGGCCACGGCCAAAGTGGTTATGAGCAGCGTTGTAACGAGAATTGTTCGGCGTAATTTCATTTTCAATTTTTCAGTCAATCTATTTCAACGAACCACCTTGACCGCCAGACCATCCTGCAGCGGCTTGGAGTTCGTGGAAGCCAGTGCCAGCAGGGCTTTATCCGTGATTCCACCCGTTACCTCCACCTGCGTAAGATTTGAGATGGACGTCTGAATGTCACGGCGCTTCAATTCATCATTCACAACCTGGAAGACAAAAGTCTTGCCGTCATCCAGACGAACCGCTTCGCGCGGCACGGTCAGCGCGTTGGGATGTTCAGCGGTGACAATCGTCACACCCACGTTGATGTTTGGCAGAAGTTTGAGATCCTGATTGTCCACCACAAACGTGGTCTCGCCGACATTTCGCGTTCCCAGCAGTTTCACCGTGGAGGGAATCGTACTCACCCTGCCTTGCCAGGTCCGGCCCGGCACCGCGTCCCAGGTAAGTTCGACGGGTTGTCCGCGTGCCAGGCGCCCCACGTCGGGTTCGTCGACAAACGCACGCACCAAGATTTTGGACAGATCGGCCTCCTGCAGAATCAGGTCACCGGGATTGACGTATGACCCCTGATGCACCGGAAGAGAGTAGACCACGCCGTCAAAAGGAGCACGAATGTTCAGCTGGCGAAGAATGTTTTCCGACGCCGCATATGCACTTTGCGCTTCGCTTCTCTGGGCCTCCACGCGGGCCAGCTCGGGCGCGAGTAGCGATCCTTTTGTTTCTCCTGCAGCAGCTTAAGATCCGCTTTCGCCGCGGAAGCTGATCTTCCGCCTGTTTCACTTCGCCCGGTGAGGCAGCGCCATTCTGCTCGTAAACGCCGTAAGGCTTCGAGATTACGCTGCGAAGTATCCCGTGCGGTGTGCGCCTTGGTCAGCTGCGACTCAAGCGTCAAAACTTCCTCGCGATTTCCGCCGCTCTCTGCCGCGCTGGTTTCAGCCTGTGCGGCTCGGACTTGCGACAACGCCCGCGCGGCCTGGCTGCTGGCCTCCGCATCGTCCAACTGCGCCAGCAGTTGACCCTTCTTTACCTGTTGTCCTTCGCTCACCAGAACTTCTTCACCGTAGTTCCGACCGGCGCATGGGCTTCAAAACTCTGCACCGGTTCGACCTTGCCGTTGGTGGAAACCAGGCTGCGAATAGTGCCGCGCTGCCGTCACCACCCGCACCGGAACCACGTCTCCCCGCGACATGAAAGATGCGAGTAACACGACGGCAAGGGCAATACCCGTGGTCGACACAACCAGCGGTTCCGGCCCAGAAAACTGGTTTGGTTCGTGCTTATGCCATGTTAACGTGACAAATTCCGCTAAGATAATGTATCACCGGAGCTAACCCATACCGGTCTACGACTCTTTCCTGATTAGATGCGCCAATCCTGGCCGGGGAGCTGCAAATCTGCACTTCTGGCCAGGCCGCTGCTGGTTACAATGTCTTATGCCCAAACTCGCGCTACACCCCGGGACATGCCGAAGGCGGGTCTGAAGACAAGTTTCCCGAGATTGAAACCTGGCCCAACCAGTTTCCCGGCTACGAAATTATTGTGGATGACCCTGAGTTCACATCGGTCTGCCCGAAGACCGGGCTGCCGGATTTCGGTATGCTCACCATCCGCTACATGCCCGACAAGCACTGCCTGGAGCTGAAGTCGCTGAAAGAGTATCTGCAGTCCTACCGCAATCTGGGAATTTTTCAGGAGAACATCGTGAACCGCGTACTCGAAGACGTGGTGCGCTGGGCCAAGCCAGTGTGGGCAGAAGTAAAAGGCGATTTCCGTCCGCGTGGCGGAATATCGACGGTAGTGATGGCCCGTGGCCACGCCCCGCACAGACCACGTAGGGGCGGGTGTCCACACCTGCCCGGCGGAGCGAAGCTCCGCGAATATTTATTTGGATTGCTCGTATTCCTTTCATCAGGCTCGAATCTCGTCCGCCTTGAGCGGTTCGATGCGCTCCAATTCAGCTCCACGTTCTGCCTTCACGCGACTGACTTCATAAGCCCCTTGCAGATTTAACCAGAATTGCTCCGTGGTTCGAAGAAACGGGAGAGGCGAACTGCGGTATCCGCTGTAACTGCCGCGTCTCTCCAGAACAATGTCATTGATCCGAGGCGCCGGAACCAGCAAACGTTTCGCCAACTCGTAGACGGACAGGCCCATGGGCTTCAAGAACTCCTCCCGAAGAATCTCGCCGGGATGAACTCTCCAATTTGGTGTACCTTTTCGTGCCGCGGCCATAAACGCCTCCGCTCAGTGTCCGATCAGTGATAGTCGGTGTCGACATCGCAAGCGTCGTGATCGCGCCAAACAAAGCAAATCCGGTACTGGTCGTTAATGCGGATACTGTATTGCCCCTGCCGGCTGCCTCTGCAGCTTTTCCAGGCGATTGCCCGGAGGATACTTCAGATCTTCGAGGTTTCCTGCCGCATCCAGCATCGCAAGTTTTCGCTTTGTAACTCCGGCTGGCGGTGCGCCTCGGGTCTTGCCGGTTTTCCAGATTTCCGCCGTCTCCTTTGTGGCGAAACTCTTGATCACCACGCTTAATAATAACGCTTGTCGTTAATAACGTCAATCGTTATTAATATTCCGCGACTCGAGTCCCATGTTATATTCCTTCGCCAAGTGACCCAACGCAAACTCTATCCCTGGACAGCGCTCATCCTCCTGACCACGCTGAACTTTCTCAATTACATCGACCGGTCAGTATTGTTTGCGGTGCAACCGCTGGTGCAGAGCGAATTTCATCTCAGCAATGCCCAGGTCGGATATCTAACCAGTGCTTTTCTGCTGTTCTACATGGTGGCGGCGCCATTTGTCGGTCCTCTCGCTGACCGTTACTCGCGCAAACTGATCATCGTGTTGGGCGCCGTCTTCTGGAGCGGCCTCACACTGCTGACGGCTGTCACCCACACCTACGGAGAATTGCTGCTGCGGCATACTCTGGTCGGTGTGGGTGAAGCTACCTTTGTGACCATTGCGCCCACGTTTGTCGCCGACCTTTTTCCGGAAAACAAGCGCGGCCGCATTTTCGGGATCTTTTATCTGGCAATTCCCGTCGGCACCGCAGCCGGCTATCTGCTGGGGGGAAAGCTTGGTCCTTCGATGGGATGGCGCTTTCCGTTTTATATTGCCGCGTTCCCCGGATTCCTGCTGGCGCTGGCGGTGTGGTTCCTTCCCGAACCGCCGCGTGGCCAGTTTGACTCGCTAAAGGAAACTCCAGAGCGGGGAACGCTCCTGGGCCTGGCGCGTAATCCGGCGTTCTGGACGGTCACGTTGGGCATGGCAGCCGGAACGTTTTCCCTGGGCGGAATACAGGTGTGGATGCCGACTTTTCTGTCTCGCGCAGCGCGGTTACACTCTTGAATCGGCCAATTTGATCTTTGGCGAGATCGTCGTGGTCGATGGCATCCTCGCGTCCTTGGCCGGAGGTTGGCTTGGAGACCGCCTGCTGCCCCGGATGAAAGGTTCGTACTATTTCGTTTCCGCGGTCAGCATGGGCCTGGGTGTGCCGGTGATGATCGTGGCTTTGTTCAGCCAAGGGCCATGGATGGTGCCCGCCATCGCCGTGGCCGCATTTCTGCTCCTGCTGAACACCTCACCGCTCAACACCGCCCTGGTGAACTCAGTCGGCTCACACATTCGCGCTACCGCCATTGCGGTTAACATTTTCATGTTCCATCTGTTGGGCGACGTTCCTTCGCCAACTCTCATGGGATATGTCGCCGATCGCCGTTCGCTGCAGGCGGCCTTCATCCTTCCGGTCATCGCCATGGCGGTTTCGTCTGCCATACTGTTTTACGGCATGCGATTCGCTCCAGTCGTGTCGAACCGACGACGAGCAGGACGCTGCCGGAGCCCAGACGGGATGAGTTATTTCCACTGGATTGCAGGCTGCATCCTGGCCTTGGCCTGGATTTCGCGCCTGGCTGGACGCCGCCCTGGGCATGCCCAAGACTCGCCGATATCTCGCAGTCCGGAATGGGACCGGACTGCCTCCCGGCAACCCGCGGGTCAGCATTATTGTTCCGGCTCGCAATGAAGAAGAAGACATCGAGGCTACGCTCACTCGCCTGCTGGAACTCGATTACGAGAATTACGAAGTCATCGCGGTCAACGATCGCTCCACCGACCGCACCGGCGAAATCATGGAAAAATCGCATCGCCGCCGGCGCCGCGGACGTCTCATAGTCAGTAAGACATCTACTGAGCTGCCTCCGGGCTGGCTGGGCAAAGCCGCATGCCATGTGGAGCGCCGGCCAATCAGGCCACTGGCGACTGGCTGCTGTTCACCGACGCCGATGTGTTGTTCGAGCCGTGATGCGCTGCGCCGAGCGGTGGCCTATGCCGAAGCGGAACCAGCCGACCATTTGGTCCTGTTTCCGCGCATGATCATGAAGCGGCCGGGCGAAAGAATGATGATCGCCTTCTTCCAGACGCTGTTTGTGTTCGGCCATCGGCCCTGGAAGGTGGCCGATCCCAAGACGAAAGATCACATGGGAGTGGGCGCCTTCAACCTGATTCGCCGGCAGCGTCTACGAAGCGGTGGGAACCTACAAAGCGCTGCGCTTCGAAGTGCTCGATGACATGAAGCTGGGCAAGGTGGTGAAGAACTGCCGGCTACGCGCAACGCAATGTGTTTGGCGCGGACCTGATTTCCATCCGCTGGGCGAAGGGCGCGATGGGCGTGGTCAACAATCTCACCAAGAATTTCTTCGCCATTATGTCGTTTCAGTGGTGGCGAGCGCTGCTCTCCTGCTTCGCCCTGGCGTTTCTAAACCTGACGCCCTTTGCAGGTGTGCTGCTGGCGCACGGTTGGGCGCGCCTGGGGCATGTGGTCGCCCTCTTCTCGATGTTTTCCATCTACG
>CAVVLA010000016.1:0-97177 GCA_963748935.1 Terriglobia bacterium | reverse complement strand
TCGGTTCAGGTGCCGGACGGCACAGGCCTCCTGACCTGCACCGGCTTCCTGACGCTCCCGGTGGATGCATGATCCGCCCGTCGGAAGGGTGCCGCCCGCCTCGCGGCGGGACCCTCAAGCAGGGGACCCTGATCGGGCAAGGCGGGCAGGCCAGGAGGCTGCCCGATCGCCAGCAAGCGTACGGGTCCCCTGCTCCACCCACGATGCGGGCTGGGTATTCGAAGGGTTCTGATATCCGACTGCGCCATTTCACGAAGCGCGCGGAGCAGACAAGATCATCACCGACAGCATCGACTCTCACGTCGAAGCCGAGCAGGGCAGGCGGGACGATGACGACGGCCCGGCCGGTGCGTTGGTGCCAGCGGGTTAATGGCCCGCTAATGGCCCGGAAGATCAACAACTACAGAGTGAAGATCAAGCGGTAGGCGATGATACTCTACCTGACCTGGGGTTTCCGCTGAAGCGGGCGGCGGGAATCGAACCCGCATGACCAGCTGACCGGAAAATAATCCACCGTAAATGGGCGCGCGGCAGCTGACCCGGGCCGGTGATGACGTCGGGCCTGGTCATGGCGGTATTGGGGGTTTAGTCGGTCTTGGCGATGGTGACGTCGAAGCCGAGCGCCTGGATTTGCCGGATGTGGTTGCGGAGCTTGCGGCCGATATCGAGGCGAGCCTGGTAGTAGCCGGGGCCGAGGTCGGTGTACCGGGCTTCGGGGTAACTGAGCAGGTGCCAGATGATGACCAGGATGGAGCGGGCGACGGCGACCTGGGCCTTGGTCTTGCCGCGGCGGCGGGCGATCCGGTGGTAGCGCTCGCCGAGGAAGGTGGCGGTGCGGGCGGCGCCGATGGCGGCCTGGCCGAGGCTGGCGCGCAGGTATCCGTTGCCCTGGCCCTTCTTCCCGGCCCGGGTGCGGGTGCCGGACTGGCGGGCAGACGGGCACAGCCCGGCCCAGGACGCCGGGTGCCCTGCGGTCGAACCGAGTCAGGTCCAGGCCTCTTCGGCGATGATGGCGCGCGCCAGCATCGGGCTGACGCCGGGGCTCTCGCCAGCCGGGCTGCGGCGGGCAGCACCACCGCGTCCGGGCCGGTGCCGGCCTCGGGCCCGTAGTCCGTCGGCGTTGATGCCCCAGGCGGCGGGGATCGCCGCGACCATCTGCTCGATGCGGGCGTTTAGCTGGCTGATCTTGCCGTCCAGGACGGCGATCTCGTCCAGCAGCAGTCCGGCCAGCTCGCCGTGGTGGTCGTCGAACGTGCCGTCCAGGGCCTCCACCAGCTCGTCGTACTTGCCTTCATCCCGGTGCCGGCCAGGGCGGCCAGCGTGGGGGGTCGCGCTGCCGGCGATCATCGCCTTGATCATGTCCTGCGCGGACACGGTGGTCAGCTTGCTGACTCACGGATGAGACCTTGACCAGCGCGCTTTCCAGCAGCTTTTCCAGCCCGGCGAGCACCGGGTGCGCTCTTGGGTCAGCCGGGCGCGGGCGCGGGTGTAGCCCCGCAGGTCCCGGATCGCCTTGGGCGGCACGAAGGACGCGCGCGGCGAGCCCATCTGGGTCAGCCGGGCCAGCCACTGCGCGTCCAGTTTGTCCGTTTTCGGCCGGCCGGGCAGGCTCCTGGCCTGGACGCGTTGACTAGCTGTACCGCCAGCCCGCACGCCTCCAGCACGAAGAAACACCGGTAGGCCGCGGCGAGGTACCTGTGGTGCAGGCCCTTTTCCGGCGACCCCCGGTCCGAACCGGACGGGCACCTTTCAGTGCATCCGGCTCTCCAGCAATGTTTACATCCACCGCCGCGGCTGGCTTCCCGTCGTGGATGACCTGGTGACAGGGTGCGCAGACGATGAGCGTCTTGCGCCTCATTTTCGCCATAGAGCTCCCACAGGGGTGGCCCCCGCCCGGGTGAGGTCGGCCAGCTTGCGGACCTGGTGGGTTTCCACCTCGGCCCGCTGGCCGCACCATTCGCATTCGCCGCGCAGGAGCCGGGTGACCAGTTCCCTGCGGCGAACCGGCCGGAGCAGGCAGGCGGTCGTTAATGACCGCCCTTGCGCTGCCGTTTGAGCGGGATACCGCCGAACCGTGCGACCAGTGGCTTCCTGCCCGGCCGCTCCTTGCGGGCCTCGTAACAGGCACGCGGTCCGTAGTCGGTGGCGACGGTGGCCTTGCTGCGGGCCATCTTCGTCACCGTCGAGCGGTGCTTGCAGGCCAGGGTCTTCAGCATCGACACCTGAGCCGTGCGGTGCAGCCGGTCCAGTTCGTGAACGTTCCCGGCGAGCAGGTAGTACTGGACGAGCCCCCGGTACTCCTGGCCGTAGGTGCTGACGATCTGGAGGTCATCCAGGTTCAGCAGGCCGGGCCGCTGCCGCGGTACCGTGATTGGAGATCTGGCTGCCCTGAAAGATGAGCACGGCAACTGGCTTCCGGGTCTTTCGCCGGTCGCGATACAGGAGGGCAAAGCGACCGCTAAAAACATCGCGCGGGATTTGCGCGGAGAACCGCGAAAAAATTTCCATTACTGGAATAAAGGCACCCTGGCGACCATTGGCCGAGCCGCCGCCGTCGCCGATTTTGGAAAGATTCACGTGTCCGGCTTTCTGGCCTGGTTGTCATGGCTGTTCGTTCACATTTTTTTCCTGATCGGATTTCGCAATCGCGTGATCGTAATGATTCAGTGGGCATGGTCCTACCTGACTTATGAGCGCGGCGCCCGGCTGATTACCGGCGGGACACATCTGCCGGGTTGGGACGAGATGCTGAAAAAAGAACAAGCTCACCAGCAGAACGCAGCTGATTGACCTGCTTACAATTCAACCTGGCCCCCGCCTCCATTTGAGTGGATTTGCCCTCTCCGGCTGGATTTGAGAGACAATAGAGCGACGAGGTACTGCCGATGAAGCTTTCGCGCCTGCTGTACGGCCTGTTCGTCGGAGCTTTGCTGAGCATTGCCATTCCCTCCTCCGCCGAAGTGCTGAAGATCGTCGTCGACGACACCATCCACCCCATTACCGAGGAATATATTGGGCGCGCCCTGGCGGAGGCTGAGCACAACAAAGACCAGGCTCTGCTGATCGAGATCAACACTCCCGGCGGCTTGCTGGACTCCACTCGACACATCATCGAAAAGATTCTGGCTTCGCCGGTTCCGGTCATCATCTATGTCACCCCTGGCGGCAGCCGTGCAGCGTCGGCGGGTTTCTTCATTCTGGAGAGCGCCGACGTGGCTGCCATGGCTCCCGGTACCAATACTGGCGCGGCTCATCCCGTCACTCTCGGCGGCGGCAAGACCGACGACGTAATGAAGGAAAAGATGGAGAACGATGCCGCTGCGCTGATGCGTTCCGTGGTCTCCAAGCGCGGCCGCAACGTTGAAGTGGCCGAGAGCACGGTCCGTCAGTCCAAGTCTTTTACCGAGCAGGAGGCGCTTTCGCAAAAGCTGATTGACTACGTCGCGGCCGACGAACAGGACTTGCTGAAACAGATGCAGGGCAAAACCGTCAAACGCTTTGACGGTAAAACCATCACGCTTAACCTGGCCGGGGATACCATTCGCCCGTTCGACATGACCCTCAAGCAGCGGATTCTGGCGTTCATCATGGATCCGAACATCGCGTTCATTCTCCTGGCCATCGGAGCCCTGTCGCTTTACGCCGAGTTCAACCATCCCGGCGCGGTCGTGCCCGGAACCGTGGGAGTAGTTTTTATTCTGCTGGCCGTTTTCGCGCTCAATCTGTTGCCGGTGCGATTCGCCGCGGTGGTATTGATCCTGGCTTCATTTGCGTTGTTCGCATTGGAGGCGAAATTCGCCGCTCATGGGGTTCTGGCGATCGGCGGAATGGTCACTCATGATTCTAGGCGGATTGCTTCTGGTGGACGCTCCCATCCCGGAAATGAGGGTTCATTTCCTGACAGCGCTGGCGGTGAGTATCCCGCTGGGAATCATCACAGTGTTCCTGATGAGCATCGCCCTGAAAGCGCGAGCTAATAAAGTGGTGACCGGCGCCCAGGGCCTGGTTGGGGAAATCGGGATCGCGCAAACGCCGCTCTCGCCAAGCGGAAAGGTATTCGTGCATGGCGAGTTGTGGGATGCGACATCTCAGGTCAGCGTGGCCGCCGGGCAGACTGTCGTGGTCCGCGACGTCGACGGACTGCGATTGCGTGTGGATCCCGACGCGAGCGTCACGGCCACTCCCGCTGCGATTTCTGGTTGATTACTACGTAGGTGTGTGGGGCAGACACTCTTATCCGCCGCACAGGCAGGTTTGTTGGCATCATGCGAGACACCCCCACTCTCGGGGAGACACAGTTTCCCTGACAGGATTTGCGATACAATCCGCCACAGAAGCGTTCCTGGCAATCAGGCGCGGAGGCTTCCAATGGGTCTTTCGTTCTCGGCGATCATTACTATCGTCGTCATTTTGTACCTCTTCAGTTCTATCAAGATTCTGGCCGAATATGAACGCGGTGTAATTTTTCGCCTGGGCCGCTTGCTGGGCCATGAAAAAGGCCCCGGCGTCATTCTGGTGTTTGCTCCGATCGATCGAATGGTGCGCATTTCGCTTCGCCAGGAGGCGATGGAAGTCCCGCCGCAGGACATCATTACCCGGGACAACGTCACCCTGAAAGTGAATGCGGTCATCTTCCTCAGGGTGATTGATCCGCGCAAGGCTGTGGTTGAAGTTTCAAACTACGTCTACCAGACCTCGCAGTTCGCGCAGACCACCCTGCGTTCAGTCCTCGGTGAGCAGGAACTAGACGAACTGCTTGCCCACCGAGAGAAGATCAATCTTCGCCTGCAAAGCATTCTGGATACGCACACTGCTCCCTGGGGAGTAAAGGTCACGAACGTTGAAGTGAAGCAGGTGGACATGCCTGAATCGATGCTGCGAGCCATGGCCAAGCAGGCTGAAGCGGAACGAGAAAAGCGTTCGAAGATCATCCATGCCGAAGGCGAGTTCTCGGCCGCCCAGCGCCTGGTCGATGCCGCCGCACTGCTCGCCAAGGAGCCAGTGAGCGTGCAGTTGCGCTATTTGCAAACTCTGACCGAAATTGGAGTGGAGAAGAACACGACCGTCGTCTTCCCGGTTCCGGTGGATTTCTTCTCCGGAATCCAAAAGTTGCTGGGGAAACCGGGCGAGGAAAGCTCAACCGCAGCGGCCAAGGGTTGATGCATGCAGGGGACGCAATCGTGGTGAGGGTTAAACATGGCTGGTTCTGAGGATACGGAAATCACGCTGGGCACGGGCAAGATGCTGGCTCTGTTCTTCGGCCTGGTGGCGCTGTGCGCAGTATTTTTCGGAATCGGATTTGCGCTGGGAAAAAACTCCGCCAGGTCCAATGCTGATGTCCAGGCGGCAGCCACTGCGCCGGGCAACACGCGGCCCACGGCGGTCAAGCCTACCAATCCACGAGCACCAAACGACCTGACTTTCTATAAAGCAGTGGGACAGAAGGATCCGGATGCCCAGTTGTCCCCAAACAGCCCGGCCCCCGCGTCGAACGCGAGCCCTTCCGCCAAATCTGCAACCGCGGACGCCGACTCCCCGCCTCCCGATCCTACGGCCGCTCCCGCGCTGAACGGGTACTGGGTTCAGGTGGCGGCGGTCAGCAAACAGGAAGATGCCCAGGCGCTGGTGGAAGCGCTCAAGAAGAAACAATACGCCGCATTCGCCGCCAACACTCCCGGAGACAAGTTGTTCCATGTGCAAGTGGGCCCGTTTTCCGACATCAAAGAAGCGGAGGGGGCGCGGGGCAAGCTGGTCAACGACGGCTACAACCCGATACTGAAGAAGTAAGTGTGCAAGTGCAAGATTTCAGATTCGAGATACAGATTTTAGAATCTGGACACGGTCACAGAGAGCGAAACACGGGAACGAAATCTGAGATCCAGAATCTACAATCTAGAATCGTTCTTCAATCCCTGCTGAATCTCTGTTCCTTCCATGGATCCCCGTACATGTGATAGCCGTTCTGCTCCCAGAATCCAGGCGTGTCGTGGTCGAGAAACTCCAGGCCCCGCACCCACTTCACCGATTTCCATGCATAGAGATGGGGGACGATCAGGCGCAAGGGATAGCCGTGTTCCGCAGTCAGCGGTTCGCCGTCATGGTGGGTCGCGAGCAAGACCTCTTCCCGGTCGAGGTCGGCCAGGGGCACATTCGCGGTGAATCCCTGCTCAGCGTGCACCAGCACATAAGCCGCTTCCGGCTTGGGACGAACCCGCGCCAGCAATTCCCGGAATGCTACGCCGTCCCAATGGTTATCGAACCGGCTCCAGCGAGTCACGCAATGGAAATCGCTGTTTCGCTGAATTTTAGGCAGGGCATTAAATTCTTTCCAACTCAGCTGCAGCGGAACATTTACCAGCCCATAGACGCGTAGACTCCAAGTCTCAGGGTCAAATCTCGGCACCGACCCGTAATGCAGGACGGGCCACTTAAGGGTGAGCGATTGGCCCGGAGGCAAGAGCCCCTGGCTCTTCTTAAGCTTCTCGAGTTCTCGACGATCTTGACCTTCAAATAGCATTCAGAATCGGACCTTGGGCGTCGGACCTCAGTCTCAACTCGCTTACAGTGGCGTCGTGATCAGATTGTTCGTGTTTTGTTTGAGTGAGAGCTGACATTATACCGCCCTACGCCCGCAGCCTTGCCGACAGGCGAAGTCTATGCGGACTAAAGATGCAACAATCTCAGGCTGATCCACTTGTGCCGATGCACTGCTCTGTCATCCCGAGCAGAACATGATCACTCGCGAGCGATTATGCAGAGTCGAGGGACCTGCTCTCTGCTGGAGCTAACCCTAAATGGAAAACTATCTAGGGCGGGGATTAGTTGGCGGGCTTGTTTCTGGCGCGAGCAAACAGCAGGTTTTTCGATTTCGTGAACGGACTCGCGAGCGAGTCCCTTCGCTCCGCTCAAGCTGACAACGGATTGCGAATTGATGACGAAAACTTTCAGACTGATCTACCGCTGCGGTGATTTCTAAAATCCAAGCCAATTCCCGGAGTGGCACACAATCAATTGTTTCGCACAGGTGTCACAAACCTTTTCTCCATTTTGTGACGCCCGTCACAACCTCCCAGCAGAGCTCCGTACTAGGCTGTGGGAGCAGGATTCGTGCCCAGGATGATTGCCATTTACTTCGCGATTGGAAATTATGAGTCACCTTCATACGGTTCTTCCAGGTCTTATGTTTGTCTTACTGACTGCAGGCAGTTCGTCCGCGCAATTGCCGGTGAGTATTTTCGGTACCAGCACGCCCGGTGTTGCCGATGGCGGTGACGCTCAGTCGGTGGTGCTGGGAGTTAAGATATTCGCCGACGTTCCCGGACAGGTTCTGGGTTGCAGTTTTTACAAATCGGCCACCAACACCGGCAACCACGTGGTCAGCTTATGGGATTCGACCGGCAGATTACTGGCAAGCCAGTCAGCCACCAGCGAAACGGCTTCGGGAAAGCAACTGGTCGTCTTCTCATCACCAGTTGCAATCGCTGCAAACCAAGTCTTCACCTGCGGATACTTTGCACCCGCGGGTCATTTTTCCAATGACAATAATTCCTTCACAGTACAGGCAAATGTTCCCCCTTTGCACGTGCCAGTTAACGGCGGCGTGTTCGTATACGGCATACAGCCAACCCACTGGCCAACCAGTACGTGGACGGCGAGCAACTACTGGGTCGACGTGTTGTTCGTGCCTGCCAATCAAACGCAGAACTGGATCAGCGGAATCAAAGTCAGCCCGGCCAGCAATGCTGCCAATATCTCCTGGAGTACGGCAGTGCCAGCCGATTCACAAGTGGAGTATGGACCGACTGCCCTCTACGGCAGCATCACTACACTGGGCGCAGCCAGAGTTCTCGCCCACGTGGTCGCTGTCGGGGGCCTGCTTGCAGCAACCACCTACCATTTTCGGGTGCGATGCCGCGATTCGGCCGGAGTGCTGGTAGTGAGTGCCGACAGTACTTTGATGACGGCTCAGGACGTAAGCGTCTTGACAGTCAGCCCGGGTCCTGTGCTTACAGTGAGTCCGATGAGCTTGAGCTTTGCTGGGCAGGCCGGAGGACCCGCGGTCACTCCAGCCAGCCTGAGCGTCACGAACAGCGGAACGGGATCACTCACGTACAGCGGGACCAGCGACCAGCACTGGCTGTTACTCTCAAGCGCTTCCGGAACCGCCCCATCCACACTACAGATCAGTACTGCGCTCACTGGCCTGCAAGCGGGAAACTATAGCGGCTACGTCACTGTGAATGGAGGCGGGGTGACGAAAGTTGTGGCCGTCGCTCTGGTGTTGAAACCGGCTCCGGTGCCGCATTCGGTGGCTCTGTTCTGGAGCCCCAGCCTCGATTCCCACGTGGTCAGCTACAGCATGTACCGTTCTACGATTTCGGGTTCGTCCTACGGCCTTTCGGCCAGCGCCATAAGCGGGCTGACGTTTATCGACCAAAGCGTGCAGCCCGGCACCAGGTATTACTACGTGGTGACGGCGGTGGACGATCAGGGACGGAGAGTGCGTACTCGAATGAGACGATCGCCGCGATCCCATAAGCACAGTCCACTTCGAAGAGCAATTCGGAGGTGCAAAGTCCATATTGACATCCGTCAATTCAGCGTCTATTTCTTACTGCTATGAACCTCGCGGAACAGAAGCTGAATCTCATGCTGAACGCCGTCTCCGACCCAACCAGGCGCAGGATTTTGCAGGCCCTCAAAGAGCACGGCGGCAACTCGATCGGCAAGGGCCCGGCTTTATGCGCTTCCGAAATTGAGCAGCGCATCCGCCTCTCCCAACCTACCATTTCCCACCACATGGCGATTTTGACCACGGCGGGATTGGTGGAAGCCAAGAAAGTTGGCCTGTGGAGATGGTATCGCAGGAATGAAACCGCTTTGCGGGAATTCACCCGCTCGTTGAAAAAGAGCCTTTAGAGATGGGCTTAGACCATAGGATCAGAACTTCTCGTCAAAATCTTTAAACCGCAAAGGCCGCAAAGATCGCGAAGAAACTCAGCCTTAGCTTCGTAGGTGTGCGCGGGGTTTTATCCCGCGGTGGCAGCCAGGGTCTTCTGCAGGAGGCGACGGGCGTGGGCAATCAAGTCGCCGACTTCAAAGGGTTTCGCCAGGTAGGGTACCTCGTGGTTATTCAGGAAGGCGCGAGTCTCAGTTTCAACCACGCCGGAGAAGGTGAACATCAAATGCTTCTCCAGGCCGGCGCGATTCTCGGCAATCCAGCGGTAAACATCGGGGGCATTGCCTCCATTTGGCATTTCGCCATCGATGATCACCGCGTCGAATGACTGTTGCTGCAGCCGAGTCTTTACTTCTTCGAAGCTCATGAGAGTGACCACCTGCGCTCCGGCGCCGGTAAGTACGTCGCGCTCAAATTCCAGAACCGCTTCTTCGTCCTCGACCAGGAGGACGCTGCCTTCGATGACAAACTTTCGCGGGGAAACAGCCGGCGCGGGTTCGGGAGCGCCGGCGCGTCCGGTTGCCGGCAACCGAACCATGATCGCCGCTCCACCATTCTCCTGGTTGCGTGCCGAAATATCTCCGCCATGCTCTTTGACGATGCCATAGCAGATGCTCAGCCCGAGACCCGTGCCTTTGCCGACACTTTTCGTGGTGTAAAAGGGATCGAAGATACGATTCGGCTCTTTGATCCCGGGACCGGAATCTTGAAATTCCGTAACCACGTTTCCGTCCTGCGCGAAGACCCGGACTTTCAGCGTGCCGCCCCGTCCCGCTTCCAGCATGGCGTCCACACCATTGTTGATGATGTTAAGAAAGACCTGCTCCAGCTGGTGGGGATCGGCCGTAACTCCGGGAATGGCGTCCTCGATGTCACGCTCGACCTTGATGTCGTTTACCTTTAAGTCGTAGTCGCGCAACGCCAGGGTCTCATCCAGCACCCGGCAAATATCAACTTGCTGCTTCTGCGGCTTGCGCTGCCGCGCAAACGAGAGAAGATTCTGCACCACCCGGTGAGTGCGCTGGGCTTGCTTGAAGAGCTTGCTCACGAAGTCTGCCGCCCGTTCTCCCAAGCCTTCACTCTCCAGCAGCTGGGCGTAGCCGAGAATCGCAGTCAGCGGATTGTTCAGTTCGTGGGCTACTCCGGCGATCAACTGCCCCACTGCTGACATCTTTTCGCTCTGCAGCAGCTGTTCCTGGGTGTGACGTAAGTCTTCGTAGGCACGGCAGGTTTCCTCGTAAAGCCGGACTTTCTCGATGGTGGTGGACAGCTGGCGGCCGATCGCCACCAGCAGGCTCTCGTCGTTGCTGGTGTACTCGCGGCTCTCCCGGCTGCTGATTCCCATAATGCCGATCGGTTTGTCTTTTCCCCACAGCAAGACCCATATCCAGGAAGCCAGCCCGTCGGCCCGGATGAAGTCCGCCACCAGGGTGGGAAGATGGGGCAAATAGTCGGCGGTGACGACCTCAGTACGGGAACGCGTAACCAGTTCGCCAAAGCCTTCGGTAAATTTCACTTCGGAAAAACGGGCGCGCTCGGCGCTGCGTTGTCCCCAGCCGGCACGGCGGCGGAAGGTGGCCTCATCGGTATCGCACAAATAGATCGAACCGGTCTCCGCACCCAGTAGCGAGATTACCTGGCGCAGCGTCAGGTTCAGAATTTCGTCCAGATCGAAGGACTGGGTGGCAATGACCGCCATGGCGTTGAGCGCGTTCAATTCGCGGTTGCGGCGGCGGATTTCATCTTCCGCGCGCTTCTTCTCCGTTATATCGAGCAGGAAGCCCTGATAGCGCTCAATCTTTCCTTCGGCGTTGCGGGTGGCAAAGCTGCTTTCCATGGCGCTGAGCAGGCTGCCATCCTTGCGCCGCAGTGTGACCTCAAAATTGCGCACATAGTTATGCTGTTCCACCTGGCGGCGGAACATGTCCCGTTGCTCGGACGAGGCATAAAGTTCGGTATCCACATTGAGCGCCATCAGCTCTTCGCGGCTGGTATGGCCGAGCATGCGCATGAACGCGTCATTGCAATCGAGCAGTTTGCCTTCAGGCGTGGCCACGAAAACGCCTTCCTGTACCTGCTCAAACAGCAGGCGATATTTTTCTTCCGCGATACGGCGGTCGGTGGTGTCGCGCACCACATGGATCGTGCCCTTCTGCTTGCTTCCCTGCTCCACATACGAGGACGTAGAAACCATCGAGAATCCGCCGAAACCGGGGTCTACCCCCTCATGGAAACCTTCTTCCGTGCCCACGCAGTAGGGACATCCCTTCCACTGAGTACGGCCGCGCGGGAGCACCTGTTCGCAGAGCTGGCCGACCACGTCCGCGGGAGCGCGGCCCAGACGTTCCAGCAGCGCGTGATTAGCCTTCATCACGCGAAAATCGGCGTCGTGGAGCAGTACCAGGTCATGGATGGAATCGAAGGTATTCGTCCATTGCCGGTGCGAGCGCAGAATCTGTTCCACCAGCCGCAGGTTCTCGACCGCCAGTCCCAACTGATGGGCTGTGGTGGTCAGAAACACCAGCTCGTCGGGAGTGTAGGAAAGGTGGTGACGGCTGCCCAGGGCGAGCGTACCGATCACCGATTTCTTGCCCAGCACCGGCACCATCACGACGTGATGAAATCGTTCCTGTTTCAGGTAAGGGCGGACGTTCTCCCCGGCAGCCGAGGTCAACACCACTACGGGCGCACTGGCGGTGAGCGTGCGCTCGAAGTCATCATCCTTTGGAACCGTCAGCCGATCCCGAAGAAAGGCCTGGGATAAACCGATCTGGTCCGAGAGGACCATCTTGTCGCCTTCGAGCAAGCGGAACCATGCCGCCTTAGCGGACATGAGTCCCTTGAGTTCTTCGAGCGCGGTGGCCATCATCGGCCCCTGCTGGCTGGCGCGCGAGATGCTGCTGGTGAGTGCGTTCACCACTCCCAGCCGGCGCATATGCAGTTTGTAGTCGTCGAAGACCAGCAGGAGCATGCTGAGCCCGGCAAACAGGTTCACCATCAGGCTGAATCCGAAAGGCACGTGCCGGTCGAATGGGCTCCAGGACAAATGCAGCAGCAACAGGCTGGCGCTCAACAGCCAGGGACCGATTTCCCAGCGAGCCCAGCGGTAGCGAATCAGGCGCCAGACCGCAATTGCAGGGAGCAGGCGATAAGACACTTCCAGGGCGACTCGGGGCCCGATGGCTTGCGGCCAGAACCAGGCCTCGAGCCACGGCATAGGACATCACGGCCAACGTGACCAGCAGCGTCGGCAAAAGCCACTTTCGGGCCTGGGTATAGAGCAGGATGGCGGCCGCGAACAGGCCCAGTGCAAGCACAAATTCGGCTTGCGAAATCGCGTTCAGGTAACGCGGAAGTGAGTCCGGTGGGGCTCTCCGAAGCGTGCAACGCGACACGAAATAGGCCAGCCAGCCCACCGACCAGATCAGCAGGTAGCGCTCGCGGAAGGTGCGAAACACCAGCAGACTGGCGCCCAGTAGGATGAGCGCGGCCGACTCCTGCAGGGTCAACCGGGGGACAGTAATGTCCCCGACCGCGAGCCAGGTAGAAAATATCGATAGATTCATCGCAACCAGGAGTTAGGCGCTCAGTCCCTTAATAGCACGCTTCCCTTGTTGGCCAATCGGGTTTCCCTGCCCTTCCGGTTACTTTCGGAATCTCGGAACTACGGTAGAATTGGCCGTACACTGTACGAGCCTATGGCTGGTGATCGCATTCTGGTGGTCGACGACGAGGAGAGCATCCGCGAGATTGTTTGCTCCATGCTGACCACCGCCAATCACAAGTGTCGTCAGGCGGGTTCCGGCATGGAAGCCCTGGCCCTGCTCGAATCCGGCGAAAAATTCGAGCTCATGCTGTCCGATCTGATGATGGCCAATCTGGACGGCATTGGCCTCCTGGAAAAAACCAAAGAGCGCTTTCCCGACATGCCCGTGGTCATGGTCACCGCGGTGCACGACATCTCGGTGGCCCTGGCCGCGATCCGCAATGGCGCCTACGACTACCTGCTGAAGCCGTTCGAGCGCGAACAACTGCTGGCTACGGTCAGCCGGGCGCTGGAAAACCGACGCCTGAAGCTGGAGAACCGGGCCTATCAGACCGACCTGGAAGCACTGGTCGAGGCTCGCACCGAGCAACTGCGCAAAGCCCTGGTCGACCTGGAACGCTCCTACGACATCACTCTGGAAGCGCTGGGCGACGCCCTGGACAAAAAAGACGCCGAGACCGAGGGCCACTCCAAGCGCGTCACCGCATTTACCATCGCCATCGCACGCGCCATGGGTCTATCGAAAGATCAGATTGCGGTGATCGCGCGCGGTGCCTTTCTGCACGACATCGGCAAAATGGCGGTTCCTGACGCCATTCTGCGCAAGCCCGGTAAACTCACTCCGGAAGAGATTCTGGTCATGCAGGAGCACTGCTATCACGGCTACGAAATTCTGAAGAAGATTCCATTCCTGGGTGAAGCCGCCGAAATTGTCTACGCCCATCAGGAACGGTATGACGGCACCGGCTACCCGCGCGGCCTGAAGGGTGAGGAGATTCCGTTGGGCGCGCGCATGTTCTCGGTTGCCGACACACTCGATGCCATCACTTCCGATCGCCCCTACCGTCCTGCGCAATCGCTGACTGCGGCCGCGAATTGAAATCCAGAAATGGTCAGGGCGGCAGTTCGATCCCGAAGTAGTCAAGGTTTTCCTCTCTATGGACGAGAATATCTGGCCCGATTTGCGCAAAGAGGTCGATGGACAAGTCCAACGCTTCGCATATTCCACCAGCGCCAAGAGCTCTTCGTAAATATTCCTGACTCAATACTTTTTAAGCTTCGCTTAAGGTTGCTGTTCATGTCCCGCTGTCCCTTCGGGAGGCAGCAATTTCAACGCACCGCACATCCAACCAAACTGGCAGGTCGTCTTCGAGAATTGAGGTAGTGCCTATGACCACGCTGCGCTCGTACTGGATCTGGTGTTTGCTGGTTGCCCTGACCGCGGTTCCGTTGAGCCCGCTGCTTCGCGCCCAGGAAGTCAGCGCTCCGGAGCAACGTCCGCCGCTCCCACCGCGCACCATTCCTGATGGAACCAGATTTCTGATCCGGCTCGAAGATAAACTCGATGCCGCCCGCGTGCAGCCGGGTAAGCGTTTCAAAGCCAAACTGGTCGAGGACCTCGTCGGACCGGATGAAACCCGGATTCTCCGCAATAGCAGAATCAAGGGTCATATAAGCTCCGTAGGCAACGGCTTTCATCCTCGCCTGCTGCTGAGCTTCGATGAAATTGAAACGGAACGCGGATGGGTGCCGCTGATCGCAACCCTCACCGATGTCCCCGGAGAACGCGGATTGAAAGTGCCAGACGAAGAAGGCGAGATCGAACGCGAAGGCAACCGGCGTCGAGAGGCCGAGTCAGCTGGGGTTGGCGCGGGCGTGGGTGCCATAGGTGGAGCTGCCGCTGGTGGCGGCAAGGGCGCAGCCATCGGCGCCGGCATCGGCGCCGCCGCAGGTGTCGTTGAGGGACTGTTTAGCGACCGCCGCCTCGAACTGTTAAAGGGGACTACTTTGGAATTACGCCTGGATCGCCCGCTGCAGGTGCCCTGGCGGTAGGTCACGGGCGCGCTCAATTCTAGTCTCGGCTATCTAAGAACCCTGTCACTCTGAGCGCAGTCGAAAGGCCAAACATGTGGGCGCGAGCGTCCCGCTCGTGCCTTTCTCACGCCATGATTGAGCCGCCTTGCACGAGCGGGACGCTCGCGCCCACAAGCCGCCTCATACACTGGCGCTGACCAAACAAACGCGAGACAATTGAACCACTCGAATGCGGCCCCAGGAAATCATGTTCAGAAGAGAGACGCCATGAAAACCGCTTTCGCATTGACCCTCGCGCTTCTGCTCACCCAACCGACTTTCTCCCAGGATCGACCCACCGTCAACGCCCAACCCAACACCGTTTTCGTTGGCGCCGACGGCAAGTTCGAAGCCAATCCCGATACCGCTCTCATGCAATTCAACATTTCCGCACAGGAAGCGACTTCGCGCGAAGCCTACGATCGCGCCTCCAAAGAGGCCGAGCAGGTCCGGCAGATTCTGCGCTCGAGCGGCATCGATCCTAAGTCGGCAGAGATCGGTTACTTCTCTCTCCAGCCGGTCTATGACTACAACACGGCCAAGCGGAAGCTGGTGGCGTACCGCGTGAATGCCAACGTCTCTCTGAAGCTGAAGGATTTTTCCAAGATCGCGCCCATCGTGCAGCAGCTTGCCGATGCCGACGTCAGCGAAAATCAGTCTCTAAGTTACACCCTGGAGGATATTGACGCAGCGAAGGCCAAAGCAGTGGAGGATGCGTACAAACGCGCCCGCGAGTCGGCGGCCACCCTGGCTCGCAGCGCGGGCCGCACGGTGGGAGAGCTTTCCTATGCCTCGGTCGACACGTTTGAGAACGTTCGCCCCATGCCCATGGCCGGAGCCATGATGAAAATGAGCATAGCCGCTCCCGCGCCCACCGAAGAGTTCACACCGCAGTCGGTTTCAGTGACCGCGCATGTGAATGCGTTGTTCAGTTTGAAGTAGGGAAAATGCCGAGCTTCGCTCGGCCGGGCAGACGAGGACGTCTTCCCCTACACAATCCAAATGATCAGAAGTCGCGGGCGAGTCGCCCGCGGACACACACCAGCTATTGTTATGGAACCCGGTTCGCATCGAGCACAACTTCGCGCTGGATCACCATCTCCAAAGTGGTTCCGGCATCCATCCTCACGTCATTGCCGCGGGTCAGCAAACCGACTGCGGTCCCGATTCCGCCGCCGACTCCGGCCCCGATCAACCCGCCCTTGACTCCATTGCTAAGCCCGCCGATGACCGCCCCGGTTCCCGCCGCCGTGGCCACGGTCTTGGCCTTCTCCCCGGTCTGGCTGTCCTGGCGAACCGTGCCTTCTTCGTCCTTCATCGAAGTCTTTTCAGCCCCGGGAACATTCTCCACCGCGCCGGGCAACACTACCGTGTAGCCGCTGGGATAAATCAGCGTGCTGAAATGCATGAGCACTTCCGCCCGTCCTTTGATTCGGCCGCCACGCTTGACGTTGCTGACTCTGCCCTGCACGTAGGTTCCGGAGGGAATCACAATACGATCGTTGAGTACGACTGGAAATGTGGTCACCGCGTATACCGCATCCCCTTCGCGGGCATTCTTGGTGGACACAGCCTGCTTGAGCGCCAGCGGCACCTTGGTTCCGGAGGGAATGGTCAGCTGGTTGGCAGCAGAAGTGTCAGCGTTAGTGCCCGCGGCAGATTGTGCCACCGCCAAACTGGCCGCCAAAAGCAGAAGGATTATTGTGCGCATCGATGGACTCCCCAAAACCGCGTAATGGTCACCCGATAGACGGTACGATGCAAACTGAAGTTCGAAAGTTATCAAAATCCTGACGTGGGCGCAGAATTTTTTAGGCGAGGATGCCCCACTCTTCGCTCATTTCTATGGAAAAGAGGGCTCCGGCGGGTTTGCTCAAAGCTAGGGATGGGGCGTACTGGTAGAGCGCTCGTTCTCCCGGACGTTCCCCATGAATTGAGATTGCAGCCGCTGCGCGCACAATTCGCCGCATACGTGCAGAGTCCCTTCCTTGACGGCGATCTCGTCATCCCAGGGACAAAGGTAGAGCACGGGCCGGTCAAATTCGACGAAGGATGTCCACATCAGCCACCAGCGGTCAGTGGCACCCTTGAGCGTGCCGCAATTAGGGCCAGCACAGCGATAGAGCAGATTCGCAGCAGGTGCAGGTGACGACTTACCAGCTTTCATCCGAAACTCCCCGGGGCTCAAACCACCGATAACAAGACATTCTAGCGGAAGAAAGGCAGCTATCGCGGACAATGCCTACTTGTAAATAAGGTACTTCTCCCGAAGCTGCTGGAATTTCTCCAGCGATTCCCGCAAATCTTCCGTGATGCGGCGTGGATCCTGCCCGCTGACCAGAGCATCATAGGCCGCCTGGTTCAGCAGGAGCTCGATCATTCGCTCCATGTGGTACTGCTCGGGATAGAGCTTGTGCAGCGCGGAGGCCAACTCCAGGCCCATCTCGGGGGCGTCGAATCCATTGCGATCGACGACCGAAATGTTAACGCCCTCACACTTCTGCCCGGCGTACACATTGGCGCTCGGAGTAAAGCTGACCGGAACAAAACGCACTCCTGGAATATTTCTGTCGTTCAAATATTTTGCCAGCTGCGTTCCCTTGATCCAGGGAGCGCCGAGCAACTCAAACGGAGTGTCGGTGCCCCGGCCAACCGAAACATTGGTGAACTCAACCACGGCGACGCCGGGATAGAGCGTTGCTTCGGTCAGGCTGCGCAAGTTGGGCGAAGGATTGATCCAGGGCAACGACGTCGAGTCATACCAGTCACCGCGCATCCATCCTTCCATGGGAACTACCGTCAGCCGCGCATTGATGTTACGTTCCGAGTTGAACATCTTCGCCAGCTCGCCCAGCGTCATGCCATGACGAATGGGAACGGGAAAATAGTGCAGAAAGGTTTCGGGACCGGAGTCCGAAATCGCACCTTGCACGAACGAACCAGTTACCGGATTGGGACGGTCGAGCACAACGATCTCGATGCCCGCCTTGGCTGCCGCCTCCAGAAAATATCCCAGCGTGGTTTCGTAAGTGTAAAAGCGAGTGCCCGCATCCTGAAGATCGATCACAACCGCGTCGAGGTTCTTGAGCACATCCGGCGAAGGTCTGCGGGCAGCGTCGGTTCCCCCGTAAACGCTGTAAACCGGAATGCCGGTCGCCACGTCGCGTGAGTCGTCGACATGGGTGGTATCCAGCGCACCGGTGGCCCCATGCTCAGGACTGAAGATCGCATCCAGCGAGATGCCCGGAGCCTGTGCCAGCACGTCGATGGTCCGTCGTCCCTGCGAATCGATCCCGGTTTGATTGGTGAGCAACCCAATTTTCTTCTTACCCGTGGCCGCGCGAACCGGATCAAAGTTGTGCGCTTCCAGCACGTCAATCCCGGTTTGCACCGTCCCGTTGCGGGTGGCCACGCGGCGCACGGCGGTCTGCGCTTCGTTATATCCAGTGATATTTTTCCAGCGCAATTCGTCCTGTTCGCTAACGTTTAGTGGAAGGTTGGCAGCTACTGCCGTGGCCACCTTGGAGCGCAAGGCCACGGCGCTTCCCTTCCCCCGAGGATGCACCGCGTTGGCCAGCAGAATAATAAACGTGCGTGTGGTGGGATCGATCCAGATCGATGTCCCGGTGAATCCGGTGTGTCCGAACGAGCCTACCGGTAAGAGGTCGCCGCGGTTGCTCGAAAATGGCGAGTCGATATCCCACCCGAAACCGCGCAGCACTGTGGCCGTAGGCGGTTGCTGTGGCGTGGTCATTTTTTCGGTCATCTCTTTCGACAGCACTGGGCTGCCGTTCAGCAGCGCCAGGGCAAATTTGGAGAGATCGTCGGCGGTCGAAAAGACGCCCGCGTGCCCGGCCACACCTCCCATAAGGCGCGCCCGGGGGTCGTGCACCACGCCCCGCAGCATCTTGCCCTGATCGTCATATTCAGTGGGAGCGATTTTGCGCCGCCAGGCCGCCGGAGGCAGAAAACGAGTATGCGTCATGTGCAATGGGGCGAAGATTTTCCTAGCGCAGTAAGCATCCAGAGTTGTGCCGCTCAGCTTTTCGACCAGCGCCCCCAGGACCATGAAATTAGTATCGCTGTACAGAAACCGGGACCCGGGCGGGTACGCAGGCGTCTCGGCAAAAGCCAGGCGCATGGCGGCATCGCGGCCTTCCCAGGGCGGAGTCAAATCGATATCCGCGCGCAATCCGGAGAAGTGGGTCAAGAGGTTGCGTACCGTAATGTCGTCTTTGCCATTCTGCGCGAACTCGGGCAGATACTTCGCAACCGGATCGTTCAACCGCACGTCACCCTCCTGCACCAGCTGCATCACCGCCGTGGTCGTAGCTACGACTTTGGTCAGGGATGCGATGTCGAAAATCGTGTCCAGGGTCATCGCCTCGCGACGTGGCTCCAGCGCTCGATTCCCAAACGCTTTGCGATAGATCACCTGTCCGTTGTGCCAGACCAGGAGGATGGCGCCAGGGATCTGATCATCGTGGATGGCATCGCGCACGATGGCGTCTAGTACACTGAGGCTGGGAATGCCCGTAACCGCCTTCGATGGAGTTGCGTGCGCCCGGTTCGTGCTGGCTGAGGCCAGGCTCACGAACAACATAGCCGCAACCAGGCCACACGCGCACCAACGGCGAGTTGTCAAGATTCGGTGGATGCTTTGAATCTACACAACCTGCGGGCGATAGCTCAAGAAACTGAAGTAAGGGGGTGTCGTCGTTGGTATCGCGTTCCCGATCCGTGTCCCGGAAGCCCGGTCTCGTTCCTATGATCGCAGCATCAGATTGGGCTGAATGAAACGTTCAAGTTTTTCGCGGACTTCGGCCGTGACGCCCGTGAATTTGATCGAGATACCGAATCCAGCACGCCGGTTGACCATGACGCCCTGCAGGGTCAGCTTGGTGTCGTTCAACCAGACCACGACCTTGAGCGCACCATTCTCCGGCGGCAGCGTGGGCATGGCGACGAAACATCCGCCAACGCTGATGTCTTTGAGAAGAACCCGCACCGGCGAGCTGGCACCCTGCATATACAGCTCTGCTCCCAATTTGCAGGGCACGCGCTCGTGCTGTCTGCGTTCTTTGGTTTTTGGGGCATACGTGTCGGCGGCCAATTCCGGTAAAATCGCAGAGTCCCAGATGCACTTTGAGGCGTCGACGCTCTGCACTCCGATTTGACCTGCTTTTTCCGTCCCCGCAGCCCCGACCCATGCCACCCGGAATCGGGCCTTGTTGTTTTTGTGGGTGATAGAGATGACTTCGCCTGCTTTGAATGTGCCTTGAATGCCCTCCAGCAAAGCCCCCTGCCGGCTGATGTTTGCCGTCCTGGCAGCCTGCAACAGAGGACGCCCTTCGGCATCAATCCCCGCGATGCGGACGTCGAGATTGGCCAGTATCCGCGGTTCTCTGCGTTTTCCCATATCGCACTTTCCCCGGGAAGGCTGGCGGTGCCTTTACCTGGATTGTCGGTAGTTAATCGGCACCTATGCGCTGAGACTTTAATCATTCTGAAACCTCTGCCTCTCAGGTAGGTGTAAAGTCGCTTGTTTCAACCAGAGACAGGACACGCACTTGTGAACATTCGCTGAAGACGTATAATTCCACCGTCTCCTCCCGCGTTCCTTGCGAATGCGATCTTTTTATGAGACGGTATTGCTCGCAATCGCGAGTCTGGCAGCGGCCCTCACGCTGTCCGCACAAACGCCAACAACGGCGCCTCATAAACCATCCGATCCTGCCCTCGCTCGGTGTGCAGTCTCCGGCCGCGTCGTCAGTGCGGCCGATGGAAATCCGCTCAAGTCAGCCCGAGTGGTTCTCATCCGGGAACATCGCGGATTAGGTTCGAATCGACTCCGACCCGAAGACGGCCTACAACGGTGAGCGCGCTCGCAGGGTGGGCGTCGACCAGAATGGACATTTTTCCGTCGAGATTCCGCCCGGCAAGTATCGGGTGGTCGCCAGGTCTTGGGATCCCAGCGGTGCCGTGGCGGTTTCAGATCCACAGGCGGTCACTCTGTCCGAGCACGGTCACACAACAATAGAGCTCGCGATTGCGGCGAAATCTGAACAGAATTGAACCCGCACGCGTTCAGGCTCGCCTCCGCCGACCACAGCTCGACAACCGGCCTTCCTTTACCGGTCTCTGGAACTTTGTTATAACCCGAAGATCGAGTACACGACCCCTTTGTCAGAGAGTTCTTCGTCCCCGAAAGCCGGAGGCCAAGCCTCGCCTCGTTTCCCTGCTCCTGCCTATGAGCGGCAGGATGCGATTTTCGGCGAATCTTTTGCAGTCTTGCGTGACGCCACCGCGGAGCGTGCTTTTCCCGCCGCTTCGATTGCGATTACCTTGCAGGGAAAACTGGTCGCACTGAAAGCCTTCGGCAGGTTCAACTACGAGCCGGACTCTCCTCCGGTCACGACCGCCAACGTCTTCGATCTGGCGTCGGTTTCAAAGGTGGTCGCCACTACCAGCATGGCTATGATCCTCTACCAGCGCGGGCTGCTCGATCTCGAAACGCCGGTAGTGGCGATCGTCCCCGAATTTGCCGCTGAAGACTCGCGCCGCCGCGAAGTAACCCTACACATGCTGCTGGCGCACTCGTCCGGCCTGCCCGCTTACGAAAAGCTATTTCTGAAAACGAAGACCAAGGCTGATCTGCTGGCGGCCGCCTTCACCACCCCCCTGTCGGCTGATCCAGGCGCCCGCGCCGAGTACAGCGACGTCGGTTTCATCAATCTCGGCGTCGCGCTGGAACGCATTGCCGACGAAACCCTTGACAGCTTCTGTCAACGCGAACTGTTCGGGCCACTAGGAATGGTCCACACCGCTTACAATCCGCCGGCGGCGTGGCGCGCTTCCATCCCGCCCACCGCAGACGACGGCAGTTTCCGCCACCGCATCATCCAGGGCGAGGTGTTTGATGAGAACGCCAGCGTGCTGGGCGGCGTGGCTCCGCACGCAGGCCTGTTCGCTACCGCTGATGATGTAGCAACCTTCGCCCACGCTCTTCTGCAAGGCGGTTTGTTTCGTTCCGAGACTCTGGCGCTGTTTACCCGCAGGGAAACCTCGCCAGCCGGCACTTCGCGAGCCTTGGGCTGGGACACACCTTCCGCGCCCTCGCAGTCTGGAAAATACTTCTCCCCCGATTCCTTCGGACACCTGGGATATACGGGAACCTCGCTCTGGATCGATCCCCAGCGCCAGCTTTCCGTAACCTTATTGACCAACCGCACCTGGCCCGATTGCGGCAATCAAGCCATCCGGCAAGTGCGCCCAAGATTTCACGATGCAATCATCGAAGCGCTGGAAGGTCAGAACAGAGATCGCGAGCCTGAGGAGAAAAAGGGTTGAAGCAACCAGTAAGAAAGACGCGAGAGAATCTGGGCCGGCTCGCCACTGAGCAACCCAATCGCGCTGCCGCCGGCCTGGACTTAAAGTCGGCTCTGGAAGTTGCACGCGTCATTAACGACGAGGACGCAACTGTCGCGGCCGCGGTACGGCGAGCCCTGCCGCAGATTGCGCAGGCTATCGACCTGATCGCGAACGCGCTGCAGCGAGGCGGAAGACTGATCTACGTGGGTGCGGGCACCAGCGGCCGGATCGCGGCCCTCGACGCGTCGGAGTGCCCTCCTACTTTCAACGTCGATCCTAAAACTGTTCAGTTCGTGATGGCGGGCGGTCCCGCGGCGCTGGCCGCAGCGCTCGAGGCGAACGAGGATTCGCGCAGTCTGGGTCAACGCGAAATGAAAAAAAGAAAGCCGGGGCGCAACGATGTCGTGGTAGGAATTGCCGCCAGCGGACGGACTCCATTTACGATCGCTGCCATCAGCTATGCCCGCAGCAAGGGAGCAAAGACCATCGCCGTTACCTGCAATCGCAATACGCCGCTGCAGAAGGCGGCGCAGTTGGCCATCGTGGCCGAAGTGGGTCCCGAGGTGATCTCCGGATCCACCCGCATGAAAGCCGGCACCGCACAGAAGATGATCCTCAACATGCTTTCGAGTGGCGCTATGGCCCGCCTGGGGTACGTCTACGGGAACCTGATGATCAACGTCCCGCCCAAGAATTCGAAGCTGGCGGCACGCGGAGTAAGCATCCTACAACGCGCCGCGGAAGTCGACAGAAGGACAGCGCAGCAGACTCTCAAAGCTGCGAAAAACAGCGTCCCAGTCGCGCTCGTCATGCTGCACGCCGAAGTAGATCGCCGCGAAGCCCAGCGAGCGCTAAAGTTTGCCCGCGGACACGTCCGCCAAGCTATAGCCGCCGCCCGCGGCCTGTAGCCAAAGGTTTTTTGTTGCGCACGCGTCTCGTCACAGCGCTTTTCGTAGCGCCGGCGTCCCGCCGGCTCCTCAGCGTCCCCAGGTTTCAACTCAGTCGGCAAACCTCAGCGGCTAAAGCCGCAATGGCAAGGAGTCTTCTCGGCACGACTGAAGTCGTGCCCTTCCCAAGTCAAGGGTCCGTGTCACATCAAACCAACCCCGAGGTTGTGCCCTCCCGATTAACAATTTCATACCCCGTTTTTCCCGACCTTCCCGTTAGAATAGGCGAACGCCACAGACAGGACGCGTATCTTTGGGGTGTACCTTAATCACGACGAGCCATACCTCAATATGGATAAATTCGTAATTCGCGGCGGCAACCCGCTGCTGGGTACAATCCGTGTCAGCGGAGCCAAGAATGCCGCCCTGCCGGCCATGGCCGCTGCCTTGCTCACCGACGAGCCGGTCACTCTGGAAAACATCCCCCAGGTTCGCGACATCGAAACTACGCGCAAACTGCTGGCCGCCATGGGCGCCGAAGTTGAGCTGGGATACGGTCGCGCACAACATCGAACCACCATCTGCGCCCGCAATCTCAGCAGCCCGGAAGCCTCCTACGATCTGGTCAAGCAGATGCGCGCTTCCTCGCTGGTCCTGGGCCCGCTGGTCGCGCGTTGTGGAAGAGCTCGCGTTTCGCTTCCCGGCGGTTGTGCCATCGGAGCTCGGCCAATCGATCTTCACATCAAAGGACTGAAACTTCTGGGCGCAAAGATCACGCAAGATCACGGATACGTCGAAGCCACCGCCGATCGGCTCAAGGGGGCAGAGATCGTATTCGAAAAGATTACCGTCACCGGCACCGAAGACCTGCTGATGGCCGCAACTTTGGCGGATGGCGAAACCATTTTGCAGAACTGCGCCCGCGAGCCCGAAGTCGCCGACCTTGCTGATCTCTTGAACAAAATGGGGGCGCAGATAGAGGGGGCCGGCACATCGACCATTCGCGTGAAAGGCGTGAGCAAGCTGCGCGGCGCGAAGCACCGCATCATTCCCGACCGGATCGAAGCCGGCACGTTCATTATTGCCGGCGCGCTTACCGGCGGGGACGTGAACATCACAGCTTGCGAGCCCGGTCACCTGGGCGCGCTGCTGGGCAAATTGCACGAGGTCGGAGTGAAGACGGCACAGACTGCAGAATCGGTGCGCGTGATGGGCGATGCCCCGTTCAAAGCCGCGGACATCAGTACCGAAGAGTATCCCGGCTTCCCCACCGACATGCAGGCGCAATATATGGCGCTAGCAACCCAGGCCGAAGGAACGTCGATCGTCACCGAAAATATTTTTGAGAACCGCTTCATGCACGTACTGGAGATGGTTCGCATGGGCGCGCATATCAAGATCGAAGGGCATCGCGCAGTGGTACGCGGCAAATCGCCTTTAAGCGCCGCCGCTGTACAGGCTTCCGATTTGCGCGCTTCCGCCTCGCTGGTGCTGGCTGCACTGGTCGCCGAAGGCGAGTCCATCATCGATCGCGTCTACCACATCGATCGTGGCTACGAACATATTGAAGAAAAACTTCGCGGCGTAGGTGCGCAGATTCGCCGCATCGGAGAAATCCTGCCCAAGAAGGCAGCCGCCCCTTCGGCAAGGGCATGATGCTGACCGCGACTGGCCTTCACTGAAGATCCGAGGGTAGCGGCCCGCAAAGGCGTTGGCTAGAACAAATCCAGAGCAATCTTCAGCGCCTGATTTAATTCGGCAAGTTTTGATCGGGAGAGCGATCCCAGGAATTGTGTGAGGTCAGCTTTTCTGAGGCTTACCAGATTGTCACACATCATCCAGCTGTCGTGCTTCAGACCTTCATCCGGCCCGACGGCAACCTGTGTGGAAAGTCCCTCGCCACTGCTGAACACAGGCGCACATATCACAGTGGAGAACCTGGAGTCGGCCAGCACTTGTCGGCTCACGATCACAAACACTCGATATTGCTTGGGATCGACGCCGGGCTTGTGAACCCGATACAGCTCGCCGCGTCTCACGCCGACTCCTGAGCGATCATTCTTCTCCGGCGTCTATTCCCTGATATTCGATCACATCCTCCGCCTCAGCATTCAACCGCTGCGCGGCCCGGTTCAAGCGATGCAGGTCGCGAGTGTTTGCTTCTTCTCTCGCCCGTTGCCGCAGATAGCCTTTAAGCACCTGCTCGATAAAGGAGGAGCGAGAATGCTTGGGGCCGGCAACTTCGTCGATGCGGGCCAGGACCTCGGTCGAGAGTGTGATAGAGGTCTTCTCTTTCATACTTCTATTATACTACCACATTGGCTCAGGCGGGTCCCTGCTCTTTCGCGCATTTTGCGAAGGGGTGGGCTTTAGGAGGTCAGTTCGACCGAGTCTTGCCTCCCGCCAATGCTTGCGGCTATTTTGGTTCATGCTTCGGCCCTTCTTCACCGTTCTCTATCTGACCTCACTCTGCCTGGCAGCCGCGGCGCAGTTAGCGCTCCCATCTTTTCCGGCAGGCGCCGTAATCCCTAAAGTGGTTTGCACTGCTGACCAGAAGCAGAGCTACGCGCTGTACCTTCCTTCCAGTTTCACTCCATACCGAAAGTGGCCGATCATTTATGTTTTCGACCCCGCCGCTCGGGGACAGGTTGCCGTCGAAGTGATGCAGACGGCAGCAGAGAAATTCGGATATATCGTCGCTGCCTCCAATAACTCCCGGAACGGTCCGATGGGACAGTCAACCGAGGCGGCGAATGCGATGTGGCAGGACACCCAACAACGATTCCCTATCGCCGAACCACGCCGGTACCTGGCTGGGATGTCGGGTGGCGCTCGCGTGGCCACCCGCATCGCACTGTCGTGCGCCGATTGCGTCGCGGGTGTGATAGCAAATGCGGCTGGATTTCCGTTGGGCGCCGAACCCACCCGGGACCTGAAGTTCGCTTACTACGCGGCTGTCGGCAATGCCGACTTCAACTACGGCGAATTCGTGGACCTGCGCCCAAAGCTGGACGCCGCCGGCGTGCGCTACCGCATTCGCATCTTCGACGGCCAGCATGGATGGGCGCCCCGAGAGGTCTGGATCGAGGCGCTTAACTGGATGGACATTCAAGCCATGGCCTCAGGAACGATGCTGCGCGATCCCGTACGCATCCGGCAGACTCTCGACGGCGGGCTCGCCCAGGCCCGCGACTTCCAGTCCCAAAATAATTGGTTGGCCGCGCTTCGCGAATACCAATCGCTGGTGCGTGATTTCCGCAATCTAGCGGACGTCAGCTCCGCGGAAGCGTCGCTCGTCGAGCTGTCGAAAGACAAAGCGGTAAAGACCGCAGAAAAAGAAGAAGCGTCGGCCCTTGCCCAACAGGCAGAAATGACCGCCAAGCCCTCGTCGCAGATGCAAGCAATCGCAGCCGGCAACCCGGACAATCTCACGTTCATGGACCTGAAGAGCGACATTGCCGATCTCAAGAGACGTGCAGCGGATTCCCGCAACACAAACGACCTGAAGTCACTGGTCGTGCGTCGGGCGCTGGGAGGATTGGTAGTAGAAGCCTATGAATCGGGTGAGCATAGTCTGGAGGAAAAGAACTATCACATCGCCCTGCTTTATTTTGATTTAGCAGCGGCAGGATCCTCGAATCCGGCATGGGCGCATTACCAGCGGGCTCGCGCCTATGCCATGCTGGCTGACCGAAGGAACACGCTTGCAGAATTAAAAGTTTCGTTGGCGGGAGGCTTCCACGAACCCTCCGCGCTGGAAGCTCCGGAGTTCCAGAGTCTTCACGGACAACCTGAGTTTCAATCTTTAGCTACAGAATGGACCCAGGCCGCCGAAAAGGAAAAATCCAAACCATGACCTTATGGGTGTTCCGCCGTTTCTCCTGACGCATGCCGGTTTTTTCGAACTCACCGCGCCCTCGCTCCAACGCACTACGACGCACCACTCAGTGCGCCTGGATCCCTTCCGCGACAAAGTTACTCTGGCAATTTTTGGCGGCAGCGAGCAGCTGGTTGAACTCAGGATCACCCCTTAGTGTCGCCATCAGAGGATCGCTTTGCAGCGCGGCATACGCACAATAGTGCCCGTCGATGGCGCTCTTGATCAGACGCAAAGCAGTATCTTTCCGGCCGCAGGCAGCCATGAGAGCGGCGTCCCAGTAACGGTTCTCGGGGTCGGGATCGGCGAAAAAACCGGGTGTAGCTTCGCGGACTTCTTTATCGAGCTGGGTTGGGGGAGATGGGTCGAAACACGCAACAAGGACTCGCCCGGAAGGGATCGTCGGTTGACACTTTCTTCGCGCTTTCTCGGGCCTCCGCCCGCTTGACCCGCACGCTCGAAGTGGAGAGGCAGGTTCGACCGGACCCAGCCCGATCCCGGATCCAGCCGGAGAAAGTCCATCCCCCGTTCAATATTGCCCGTCAGATCAAATACAAAAGAACAGGAGCGGAATTGATAATTTCCGGGATCAAGCGACAAGGCCGTGTCGCACTCCCGCGCGGATTCCTGTAGCATTCCGCCATAGCGCAGCACATAACTCAAAGCAAAGTGCGCCATCGCATTTTCCGGATGACGGGCCACCAGAGCTTTAGCGTCCTTATAGGCCCGGCCCAGTTCCCCTCTTTCTACGCGATTAGTAATCAGCATACCCGCCGCGTCGCTGTAGTCCGGGTCGAGGGCGAGGGCCCGCTCGTGAGCAGCGGTGGAACGCTGGAACATCGGCGTCACCGCCATCCGAATAGTGAGAGTCATAGTAGTAGCGCTCTCCCAGCGCGCGCCAGGCGGGCGCATAGGTGGCATCCAGACCGACGGCCCGCTCCAGCATGGCGATCGCTTCTTTATTCAGAGCCGCATCATGGGGCAGCGAAACGCTGCGCAGGTACAGATCGTATGCCTCTTCATTCTTGGGACGGGTTCCCGCTTCGGCTGAATTTTCACCCGCACCCAGCGCCGGAACCAGGCCCTGGCGGACTTTCGCCGCGATCTGTCCGCGCATGGCAATCATGTCCGCGGCCCCGACGTTGAGCGTGTCCCGCCACACCGTGCGATTGTTGGCGACATCGACTGCTTCCAGCGTGATCTGCAGCTGGTCGCCTTCCTTGAGGTAGTGACCGGTGACGATATCGGTAACGCGCATCTCGCGTCCCGCCTGTTCCAGATCCAGGCTGGGTGAGTTGTACTTGCTGGTGGTGGCGAAAGGGCGGATGGACAAGGCAGTGGGCGTAGCTCAGCGCAGTCGCGATCTCGTCAGGCAAGGCCAGGCGCAGAAAATCGACAGTCCTTGTCGGCACTCATGTTCTGGAAAGGAAGAACGGCGACCGTAGTTGGACTGGCCGAGCTCCCCTTGGGTGCGGCGCGATGTTTGAGCTGCCAAAAAAGAACGGCGACGATCGCGACCGCAATCACGGCAACCAACGCGACGATCTTCCCGTTGATTTTTCCGGAAGCTGGTTTTTGCGCGGAGTCCGCAGCCGCCGAGTCACGACTGACAGCAGCGTTCCGGCTGGAGCTCGAAGGTCCGGTTGCCGATCTTTCCGCATCGCTCGCAGCGGAGGTATCGCCGTCCGCCCGTGTCTGTGTCCCGCTTCAGGCGTTGCAGATCGCTCCGCATCTCCGAGGCGTGCTGGTAGCGCAGCGAGCGATCCTTTTCCAGCGCCTTGTCGATGATGTCTTCCAGCTTTGGGGGCACGTCGGGATTCAGGCGAACCGCCGGCGTCGGCCCTGAATCCAGGATGGCTTTGAAGATCAGTGCCGAGGTATCGCCCCGGAATGGCAAGGTGCCGGTGGCCATCTCGTACAGCACCGCGCCGAAGGAAAACAGATCGGTGCGAGCATCCAGTTCCTTTCCCTTCGCTTGCTCGGGCGACATATAAGCCACCGTTCCAACCATCGTTCCCGGACTGGTCAGGTGCTGCTCGTCGATGGTGCCGGTCATGGTGTTGGCCGATGCCACCTGGCTGGAAGAACCGGTGGTCGGCGCGACCTTGGCCAGCCCAAAATCCAGAATCTTGGCGTGGCCGCGCTTGGTCACGAAGATGTTTGCGGGTTTGATGTCCCGGTGGACGATATTTTCGGAGTGAGCCGCATCGAGGGCGTCGGCGATCTCGATTGCCAGCGAGAGCAGCATCTCGTTTTCCAGGGGACGGCCCGCGACCATGTGCTTCAGGGTCAGGCCATCCAGAAATTCCATCGCAATGAAGCGCTTGCCTTCGTGCTCGCCGATCTCGTAGATGGTGCAAATGTTGGGATGGTTGAGGGCGGAGGCGGCACGGGCTTCGCGGCGGAAGCGTTCCAGGGCTTGCGGGTCTTGGGCCACATCGTCAGGCAGGAATTTCAGGGCGACGAAGCGACCGAGAGATGTGTCCTCGGCCTTGTAGACCACTCCCATCCCGCCACCACCCAGCCTTTCGATGATGCGGTAGTGCGAGATGGTCTGCCCGATCACTGGCGCGAATCTTACGTGGACGAAACAGGACAAGTCAATGAAAGCCAAGACGTTCGTCCTTACTTGTCGTGCCCACGCAGGGCTGAGCTAAAAAACGCAAATCGGCTCACATAAGCGCCCTCCACTCGTCCAAAGCACGGGAGGATTTCGAACCTTGAACATCCGGGAAGTGTTGCGGCAGACCGCCTCTTCCATCGCCGCGCACAAATTGCGCAGCTTCCTGACCATGTTCGGGATCATCTGGGGAATCACTTCCGTCATTTTGCTGGTCGGCCTGGGTAAGGGATTCAGCCGCGATCAGAAAGAGCGCCTCAAGACCATCGGCGTCGATCTCGCCATCATCTGGGGCGGCCGCACCAGCGAACAGGCTGGCGGTTACGCTGCCGGACGCCCGGTGCGCCTCTCGATTCAGGATGCGTACACCATCAAGAACGAAGCCTACCTGATCAAGACGGTGAGCCCGGAACTGCGGCGCAGCGTCGCCGAAGTCAGCCGCTACAACGCGGCATCGCGTCCGGTGCGCGGCGTATGGCCCGACTACCAGCGCTTTCGCTCGCTCAAGGTGCAGGAAGGCCGCCTGATGACGCGATGACGACGAAAAGGAAGGCCGGCGCGTGGTCGTGCTCGGCGTGGAATCGCGCGACCAGTTGTATCCCGGCAAGCCCGCCATCGGCGAGACCCTCACCATGGATGGCTCGCCCTACACCGTCATCGGCGTGCTGGAAAAGAAAAAACAGAATGGCAGCTACGGCAGCGGTCCCGACAATACCCAGCTCTTCGTCCCCTACTCGTCCATGGCCCGCGATTTTCCGCCGCCGGAGAAACCCGGCATCTCCAAGGGATGGATCAACAACCTGGTGGTCGAAGTCGCCGATCCGGAACAGCACGAGAAGGCGATGCATCAGATCTACCAGATCCTCGGACGCGAGCACCACTTCGATGCCAGCGACAAAGACGCCCTCTTCATCTGGGACACGCTCGACGGTTCGAAGCTGGTGGAGCGAATTTTCGACATCATGACTATTTTCTTTGGCGCGGTGGCCTTGATGACGCTGTCGCTCGGCGGCATCGGCGTGATGAACATCATGCTGGTCAGCGGTCACCGAGCGCACCCGCGAGATTGGCGTGCGCAAGTCGCTGGGCGCGACCGCGCGCGATATCCGCAACCAGTTCTTTGCCGAGTCGGCCGCGCTCATGATCATCAGCGGCGCATTCGGGCTCGGCATCGGCGTCGGAATTTGCCTTCTGGTCAACAATCTGCAGTTGCCGGACATCGTGCCCCATCCGGTAATCTCGCCGCTGGCGATCATCGAATCGTTGTTGACGCTTGGGGCTGATCACCTGGGCGCAGGAATGTATCCGGCGCAACGTGCCGCCGCGCTCAGTCCGATCGAGTGCCTGCGTCAGGAGTAGAGCGTCGGAATAGCGAGGCCGCACCAATGCGCATCAAGGAACTGATCCTGCAAAGCTGGGACGCGCTGTCGCGCAACCGCCTGCGTTCCATCCTGACCATGATGGGAATCGTCTGGGGACTCGCCACCGTCGTGCTTTTGCTGGGCTACGGCGAGAGCGTGAGCCAGGGCGTGCTGGCCGCGTTTCTGGGAATCGGAAACAACGTCATCATGGTATGGCAGGGACAGACCAGCCTGCAGGCCGGCGGACAGCGCGCCGGCAAACGCATTCACTTCAAGTACGACGATCTGCAGGCCATCCGCGACGAGGCTCCTCTGGTCCGGCTGGTCAGCGCCGAATGGGACGATCCCATCGCCTACAAATATGGCGACAAGGTGATTTCCGTCTCCAGCCAAGGCGGTGCAGTATCCCTACCGTGAAATTCGCAAGCTGAATGTTGCCGAGGGCCGCTACTTTGAGGAGAGCGATTTCGCCGAACACCGCCACGTTCTCATCTTTGGTCCGAATGCGGCGAAGAAAGTGTTTGGCAACCGCGATCCGGTCGGCGATCACGTCACTATCAATGGACAGACCTGGGATGTGATCGGACTGCTGCAATTGAAAATTCAGGACTGCCGCCAACAACGGTCCCGACAATGAGAACGTCTTTCTACCTTTCGAAAGTCTGAGCGATATCAATGACCAGCGCGATCCGGAGATGATCGTGTTCCAGCCGGTCACCGCAGCTTCTGCACACCGCTGCGCTGGGACAGGTGAGGGAAGTGCTGGCCCGCCGCCACAATTTCAATCCCAAGGATGACAAATCCAGTCCCGAATGGGACACGGTGGAAGACGCGAAAGAGATTCAACAGTTCGGAATCGCGCTGCGCCTGATCCTTGGATTCATTGGCGCGCTCACGCTGGGTGTCGGCGGCATCGGCGTCATGAACATCATGCTGGTCAGCGTCACCGAGCGCACCAAAGAAGTGGGCCTGCGCAAAGCGCTGGGCGCGCGCAATCGCGACATCGCACTGCAATTCCTGGTCGAAGCCCTGGTGCTCACCTTCGCCGCCGGAGCGGTGGGCATGCTGGTGTCAGTTGTGCTGGCGCATGCCATTCCTCCCATGCCGCTGTACTCCGAGATGTACAAAACCGCCAATCACGAAGGCGACATTATTCTGAAGACTTCCAGCAGCGTAATGCTGATGGCTTTTGCGATTCTCGCTTTCGTCGGAGTCACTGCAGGCATGTGGCCTGCGCTGAAGGCTTCACGCATGGAACCGGTCGAAGCCCTGCGCTGCGAATAACGGAATGCACCGATCAACCGACGCTCGGCCGTTTGGGTAGAATTCTGTCCAATGTCCCCGCCCAAGCGGAGCTTGGACGGGGCACCCTCTGGGTCTCTAAATTGCCCCAAAAACTGTCATCCCGACCATAGTGTGGCGAAGCGAGCGCAGTGGACGGACCTGCTTTGTCCCTATCCGCGAGCTGCTTGTGCCCACGTTGCCTAGAAAACTCTCCACACAAAATGAGCAATCAGCAAAAACAGCAGCACCATAAATGCGCTGATCCAGATGAGAAAGTTAACCGTCAGTTTTGGGGATTCGATCTCTTTTTTGTCCATGGCGCAAGGATACGCTTCGGGAGTGATGCGGCGGTGCGTGGGCGTGGGAATGGCCCCTGCGCGGCTCGGCCATTCAGCTCGCGGACGCCTTCAAAGCAGGTCGCTACAGTGCGCTCGCTTCGCTCCGCTCCGGTCGGGATGACAAAGTTTGGCGGGATGAATGCGCGGATAAATGCCACAGCTAAACAAAAATGCCGCGATTTTGATCGCGGCATTTCTGGTCTCTGGTTATGGAAAAGAAAACGATTTAGTGACGCCCACCACCGTGTCCGCCGCCGCCGAAGCCGCCGCGTCCCCCGCGTCCCGGGCCACCGCGTCCACGACCTCTGCCACCGCCACCTCCGCCCGGCCTGCCGCCGCGGCCACGGTCGCCGCCTCGATCTGGACCGCGATCGCTACGTTCCGGGGCGCGTTCTCCTGCTCCGGCTCCGGCAAACGGCGCATCCCGGTTGAAATTGGGCTCGTCGTCTGGAAAATCGCCGCCGCCCTCGATGGTTAATGCGGGCGCGGCAGCAACTTCGCCACCGCCGTCGCTGCCGCCATCAGGCGGAAGCTCACCGCTACCCATTTTCGCGCGTTGTTCCTTAAGGATTGCTTTGCGCGACAGCCGGATGCGGTTTCCCTCGACGGCCAGGACTTTTACCAGCACCTGGTCGCCCTCTTTCAGTTCGTCGCGGACATCCTTAATACGATGCTCCGCCACTTCGCTGATATGCAGTAAACCGTCGGTCCCGGGAATGATCTCGACGAATGCGCCGAAGTCAGCCAGCCGGGTTACGGTGCCCAGATAAGTTTTCCCGACTTCAGCGGTGGCCGTCAGGTCGCCGATGATCTGCAAGGCTTTGGCCGCGGAAGCCTCGTCGTTCGAGGCCACGTTGATTTTGCCCGAGTCCTCGACATCGATCTTCACGCCGGTACGCTCGATGATGCTGCGAATCATCTTGCCACCGGGCCCAATCACATCGCGGATCTTGTCGACCGGAATCTGCAGAGTGTAAATACGCGGAGCAAAGGACGAAACCTTCTCGCGGGGACCGGGCAGCAGCGCGATCATCTTATCCAGGATGAACAGGCGTCCGCGCTGGGCCTGGGACAAAGCTTCACGCATGACCTGAGCCGTAATGCCTCCCACCTTGATGTCCATCTGCAGGGCGGTGATGCCGTCCCTGGTGCCGGCGACTTTGAAATCCATATCGCCGTAGTGGTCTTCGGCTCCGGCGATGTCGGTCAGAATGGCGTAGTTCTCGCCCTCTTTGACCAGGCCCATGGCAACTCCAGCTACCGGCGACTTCAACGGAACCCCCGCATCCATCAGCGACAGCGAAGCTCCGCATACGGTCGCCATCGAGGACGAACCGTTCGATTCCAGAATGTCCGACACCACGCGCATGGCATAGGGCCACTTGTCTTCGTCCGGCAGCACATTCGCGATGGACCGTTCCGCCAGCGCTCCGTGACCGATTTCGCGTCGCCCTGCACCGCGCAGAAATGCCACTTCTCCAACCGAAAACGGAGGAAAGTTATAGTGCAACATAAAGCGTTTCTTGGCTTCGCCTTCGAAGACTTCGAGGCGCTGCATGTCGTCGCTGGTGCCTAGGGTGGTGGTAACCAGGGCTTGGGTTTCGCCGCGGGTGAAGATTGCCGAGCCGTGGGTGCGGGGCAGCACGCCGACCTCGATCCATATATCGCGAATCTGATCGAAGGCGCGGCCGTCGGGACGCCGCTTCTGGTTGATAACCTGTTCTCGGAAGATGCGTTCGCGCAGGGTCTCAAAGTAGGTCTTCAGCTTTTTCTGGGCAGCTTCATCCTCTTCCGGGACAGCAGCCTGCAACTGTTTCTTGAGTTCGCGGACCAGGGTGTAACTTTCCGCCTTGGGATGCTTTTCGGTGTCGAGGCGGTCTGTCAGATCGGCTCCGATGCGCTTCTTTAGGTCGTCGTAATAGGCCTGGTCAAAGTCCGGAGGAGTTACCTGGCGCTTCGGCTTCCCTGCTTTTTGCCGAAGGTCATTGATGGCGGCGCAAATTTTCTTGATTTCGGTGTGGGCGAACTCGATGGCATCCACCACGGTTTCTTCTTTTACTTCCTTGGCGCCGGATTCGATCATCACAATGCCGTCGGCAGTACCGACAACCATGATGTTCAGTAAACTCTCGCGCATCTCGCTATAGGTCGGGTTGATGATGAATGCTCCATTCACCAGGCCGACGCGGACCGCGCCGATTGGCCCTTCGAACGGGATGTCGGAGATGGTAAGCGCCGCCGAGGCGCCATTGATGCCGGCGACGTCGGGATCGTTCTCGGTGTCGGCGGAGAGCACGAAGGCAATGACCTGGGTCTCGCAGCGGAAGCCTTCCGGGAACAGGGGCCGCACCGGGCGGTCAATCTGCCGGCTGGTGAGAATCTCGCGCTCGCTGGGGCGTCCTTCGCGCTTGATGAAGCCGCCGGGGATGCGTCCACCGGCGTATGTGTATTCACGATAGTCGACGGTCAGGGGGAAGAAATCGATTCCCTCGCGGGGATCGGGGTTGGCCGTAGCGGTGGCAAGGACAACGTTGTCGCCAATGCGCACCACTACCGAACCGTGCGCCTGCTTGGCTAGTTTTCCGGTTTCAAAAGAGATGGTTTTACCGCCGGCAAGTTCAACCGACACTTCTTGTTTCATGATTCATTTCCTTTTGGGCAGGAGGACACGCGCGTGCGTTTGGAAGAGACTGCACAGGTGAAGGGCTAGAGCCAGTAGCGCTTTGGAGATGGCCGGAAACACACCGTTCTCGGCTTTTTTCCTTATTTCGTGACGGCCGTTTGCGCAACGGCGAAGTGATTCCGATGGTAGTCCGGCGACTACACCCCGAGCCGGGAACGGCCCCGCTGAAACCTACTTGCGCAGGCCAAGCTTATGCACAACCGTTTTGTAACGCTCGGAATCGTACAGCTTGAGGTAATCCAGCAGGCGGCGACGCTTGCTGACCAGCATGAGAAGACCGCGACGCGAGCCGTGATCCTTCTGGTGCGTTTTGAAGTGCTCCGTCAATTGACCAATGCGCTCGCTTAGCAACGCGATTTGGACTTCGGGGCTGCCCGTATCGGTGGGATGCGTGCCGTACTGGTCGATGAGGGATTTCTTTTGCTCTCTGGCTAGCACTAACCTAGTGCACTCCTGTCTTCTATTAGTTTCTATTCGTTCGTAACGTGAAATAAAGGTAACACGCTGCAGACCAGGGTGTAAAGGCAGATGGCGAAGCGTAAACCCGCGGTTCGAACTTTTACCCCGAATTGAAGTAGTCATCCTTAGCTTGCGAAGAGCCTGCCCTGAGCGAAGTCGAAGGGATCTGGCGTGCAGCGTATGCGCAGTTATTCCAACAGCCTGTTCGGCGTGCACGCCAGACCCTTCGGGACTGAAGTCCCTCAGGGTGAGGCCGGGTGGTTAGTTGTCCGATGCGTGACCGGGGGTGCTGCCCTTCTGGCATACCAAAGGCTTCGCCCCCGCAGGCATCTGAGACTAATATAATCATGCCAGTTGCCATGACAGTCCGATGCAATCAATGCGGTCACGAAAATAATCCCGACTACCGCTTTTGCGGGATGTGTGGAGCTCCCTTGCCGCCTACGTCCGCCACCCGCGAACCGGAGAAAGCCAGAGTCTCGCCGGTCGGGGGTCCATCCTTCCTGGGCTTGGGAGATGACCGCACCACCGACCTTGATTATTTGCTGGATGACGAACCGCCGCGCGGCCACGGACGTCTATACCTCGCGCTTGTTCTGTTGGTGATGAGCGCTGGGCTGCTGGCCTGGCACTGGCAGCGTGACGGTTATCCCTGGGCCGGATTAATCCAGGGACAGCTGCAAATCGCAATGCTGTCAGTTCCGTGACCGCTTCCCCTTCCACGCCCGCCTCAACTCCGGCCGCGGACTCACCGCCGCTTCCACCTGGGAACCCGGCCCCTCCGGAAGCTCAAGCCGCGACTGCACCTATAACTCCTGGACCAGTAACTCCGGGAGTTGGCCAGACTCCTGCCAGCGAGTCGCCGGCTGAAGGCGCACCCGATCCCAATGCGGTAGCGGCCGCGAAACCGCCCGACCAAACCTCCGACCCGGCGAATACATCCAGCCGGCCAGAACCTGCGGCGAAACCCGCGAACGCCGCTCCAACCGCGGAACCTGTCGCGAAGCCTGCGGCCGCGCCTCCTTCAGGCGCAGGCGAGGCTGATGCAGCCGCGCCATCTTCTGCGACCGCCTCGGTGACGCCGGTACGGAAACCATCCGCCGTCAAGCCCTCTGCGACAATTCCCGCCGCGAGCCCCGAAGATCGTCTGGTGGACGAGGGGGAAAGATACTTGTACGGCCGCGGAGTACGCCCTGACTGCGCTTTGGCGCAGAGGAATTTAATGATCGGCGCGCGGCAGTCGAATCCCAAGGCGCAGACTCTGCTCGGCGCCATGTATGCCACTGGACACTGCGTCAGTCGCGATTTGCCGACGGCTTATCGCTGGTTTGCTAAAGCGCTGCACGGCGATCCCGGAAACTCCCGAGTGCAGCGTGATCTGGAAGTGCTCTGGAAACAAATGACCCCAGAAGAACGACTGCTGGCGATGAAGAGTCAGTAGCCAGAACATCAACCACCAAGGACACGAACGAAGGATTTCAGATTTTCCCTCGTGGAACTGTGTCCTTGGTGGTTAATTGCTTTTGATGGCGACCGAATCGCACTGCGGATTTTAATGAGAATGAGGATGACGATGTGCAGCGGTTTCCGGCGAGCTCATAACCAGTTGTCCGTGCTGTACTCCCTTAGTGCTGATCAGCCGGTCCGCCAGCTTTTGCACGTCCTTGGATTTTCCGCGAAGCACTACCACCTCGAGACAGCTTTCGTGATCCAGATGAGCATGCAGCGTGGAAATAATCACATGATGATGCTCATGCTGCAGATCGGTAAGCTTCTCCGGCAACAGCCGCGTGTGATGATCATAAATAAGCGTGACCGTCCCTACCACAAAGGCTTCGGGAGCGACCACCGCCGATCCCACCAGCCGGTCGCGGATCAGATCGCGAAACGCTTCTGAACGATTCTCGTAACCCTTCTGTGCGATAAACCTGTCAAATCGGCGAAGCAGGTCGGAATCGATGGCTACACCGATGCGGCTGAGATCTCCCATTCAGGGCCTCTCTTCAATGTTGTTGGCCTAGTTTACTCCCTTGAATTGTGAAGCAACGCGGGTCGGAAGTCAGTGGCTCACAGTGTCTGAGGCTCTTGTCGAACCCTGACAAATGCTGCTATGGTTCCCGGCGGCACACTGCGCCGCCATCCAGAGAAACCTGTTGCGCCTGAAGAGGATGGTACCGGAGGGAGAGATCTGTGGGCAATCCGCTCAGGCATTGCCAGCGTACTTTTGAAAGGATGAGATAGCTGCTTGGCCGGCTCTGAAACAAGGGGTGGCGCGAACGACGCGGTGCTGGTGGGAGCGATACGCTCGGGGGATGAGAGCGCCATGGCGACGCTGTACGACCGCTATTCCTCGATCGTGTACGCCGTCGGGCTGCGGGTGTTGGGCGACACCGGTGCGGCCGAAGACGTGTTGCAGGAAGTATTCATGCAGCTATGGCGCAATCCTCAAGTATTTGACGCAAGCCGGGGCAGCCTGGGGGCGTGGCTGGCGGTGATTACCCGCAACCGCGCCATTGACAGCCTGCGAAAACGGCGTCCTGAAACCGATATTGCCGACGTGGTGGTCTCGGTCGAACCCGAAATGGCGGGCGATGCGGAGCGCTCGCGGACGATGGAAAAAGTTCGCGGCACCCTGGGCGGCATGCCGGCAGCGCAACGAAGCCTGCTGGAGATGGCTTACTTCGAAGGTCTGACCCATACTGAAATCGCCGCCAGAACAGGAGAACCGCTGGGCACGATCAAGACTCGCATTCGCGCCGGACTGATGGCCTTGCGCAAGGCTTTTGAATCATGAGCGCGCACGAACAATTCGCCGACGATCTCGCCCTCCTCGCCGTAGGGGCATTGCAGGGTGATGAGCGCGTCGCGCTGGAAAAACATCTGGAAGGGTGTGCCGCCTGCCGCCGCGAGCTCGAGCAGTTGCGCGGTGACACCGCACTGCTGGCGCTTTCCGTAGCTGGTCCCGCGCCCCCACGTCGCGCTCGGGAACGCCTGCTGAAGGCGGTCGCCAAGCAGCCACGCGCGTCGGGCGCGCGATCGCGCAGCTGGTCATGGACGCTGATTCCCTGGTTTGCGGCAGCGGCATTTGCCCTGGCAGCAGTTTTCTTTCTCCAGCAGAGCGATCGCCTGTCCCAGCGCCTGGCTGAGTTACAAAGCCAATCAGCCCAGCAGCAGGCGCAACTCGAGCGTGCGCGCGAAGTGGTTTCAACCCTGACCTCGACGAACGCAATGCGCGTGACCCTGGTCGCGGCACAGATTCCGCCACAGCCGCAAGGCCGAGCGATCTATGTTCGGGACCGCTCCAGCCTGGTTTTCATCGCCAACAACATGCCGGCTTTGCCGCCACAAAAGGCGTACGAACTGTGGCTGATTCCAACCAGCGGAGCGCCCGTCCCGGCCGGAGTCTTCAAGCCCGACGCTCATGGCAGCGCGACAGTCGTTCAGCCACCACTGCCCGCAGGAGTCGAGGCAAAAGCATTTGCGATTACGGTGGAACCCGAACAGGGATCGGCAACCCCCACAATGCCGATTGTGATGTTAGGCGCTGGGGAATAAATTAGCGCCGCCGTCTCGGCGGCTGTCCGTGGGGGCGTCTCGCCCCCACCTGAGGGCAAGATGCCCTCAGGACATCCGGCAAGATGCCGGCGCTACTATTTCACGCTAGCAACCAATCAAGCTTCTTCGCTTTCCTTCAACTTCGCGATTATGCCGAAGTCTTCCAGCGTGGTGGTGTCGCCCTTCACGTCGCCGCTGCTGGCCAGTTCGCGCAACAGGCGGCGCATGATTTTCCCGCTCCGCGTTTTCGGAAGCATGTCGGTAAAGCGAATGTCGTCCGGCTTGGCCATGGCGCCAATCTCTTTCGCAACCCACTTTCGCAAATCGTCTTTCAATTCAGGCGTTGGTTTTCTTCCGTGCCCGAGAGTTACAAAAGCTGAGATCGCCTGGCCCTTGATGTCATCCGGGCGCGCAACTACCGCAGCCTCTGCAACCGCTTCGTGCGCGACCAGGGCGGACTCTACTTCCATCGTGCTCAGGCGGTGGCCGGAGACGTTGATGACATCGTCGACCCGTCCCATCACCCAGAAATATCCGTCTTTATCTTTGCGGGCACCATCGCCGGTGAAGTATGCGGGCGGAATCTGCGACCAGTACTGGCTGACATAGCGGTCGGGATCGCCATAGATCGTGCGCAGCATTCCCGGCCAGGGCTGCTTGAGCACCAGGAATCCGCCCGAACCTTCGGGCACCGGTTCACCTTGCATATTCACGATCTCCGGAACCACGCCGGGAAAAGGACGGGTTGCCGACCCAGGCTTGGTCGCGATCGCGCCCGGAATCGGACTGAGCATGATGTGCCCGGTTTCAGTTTGCCACCAGGTATCGACAATCGGGCATCGCTCATGACCGATGACTTGGTGGTACCACATCCACGCCTCGGGATTAATCGGCTCGCCGACCGTGCCCAGCAGGCGCAGGCTGTGGAGCTTGTGTTTTCGCGGCCACTGCTCGCCCCACTTGATGAAGGTTCGAATGGCCGTCGGCGCAGTGTAAAGAATATTTACCTGGTGGCGGTCGATGATGCTCCAGAAGCGGTCTGGCTCGGGGAAGTTGGGCGCGCCTTCGTACATCAGGCTGGTAGCGCCGTTCTGCAGCGGTCCGTACACGATGTAGCTGTGACCCGTCACCCAGCCGATGTCAGCTGTACACCAGTAGGTATCTTCTTCCTTGAGATCGAATATCCACTTGGTGGTGATGTATGTGCCCACGGAATAGCCGCCGGTGGTGTGCACCACGCCTTTCGGCTTTCCGGTTGTTCCCGAAGTGTAGAGGATGTAAAGCGGATGCTCGGCATCGAGCGGCTCGGCAGGACACTCGTCCGAGACGGAAGCCATTAGCTCATGCCACCAGTGATCGCGTCCAGCCTGCATGTTCAAGCGGCGACCCAGTCCGCTTGTAGACAACCACGTGCTTCACCGAAGGACAGGACTTCAACGCCTCTTCGACCGCCGGAAACAACTTGACCTCGGCGCCTCGGCGGTAAGAACCATCTTGCGTAATCACGGCCACAGCCTGCGAGTCGTGAATGCGGTCCACAAGCGCGTTGGAGGAGAAGCCGCCGAAGACCACCGTGTGCGGTGCGCCGATGCGGGCACATGCCAGCATGGCAACCGGCAATTCGGGCGTCATCCCCATATAGATAGCGACCCGGTCGCCTCTCTTGACTCCCAGTGATTTCAAAACATTCGCGAACTTCTGCACCTCGCGATGAAGCTGCTGGTATGTCAGGGTGCGAACCTCGCCGGGCTCGCTTTCCCAGATAATCGCAGCCTTGTTCTTGCGTGCGGTCTTCACGTGGCGGTCGAGGCAGTTGTACGAAAGATTAATCTGGCCGCCCACGAACCACTTGGCCCAGGGGTGATTCCATTCCAAAACCTTGTTCCACTTCTTGAACCAGTGCAACTCGTTGGCGATTCCGGCCCAGAATTTTTCCGGCTGCTCCACCGACTCACGGTAGATGCGCTCGTAATCTTCCAGACTTTTGATGTGCGCCTGCTGCCGGAATTGGTCCGGACATTCGAACTTTCTATCTTCATGGAGGACGGACTCGATATTGCTGCGGGCATCCGCCGTGGAAGGTTTATCTGGCATGCTGGTCCCTCTTAATTAAACCAGGTATTAGACTTCAGGAACGCGCATCGCAGATTTTACAGGGCGGAAGGCGGAATGTCTGCCCGGGCACGGGCAGTAGTGTCCTAACTCAGGTGTGCTTTACGAACTTAGCGGATGTTCTTTGCGTTTCTTTGCGGTTAGGTCTTTTGACTTTTCCCGTGATCAAAGTAAATGATTCTTAACCGCAAAGGTCGCAAAGGAATGCCGCAAAGGACGCGAAGGCAGGTTGTCTCGCCAAGCCGCGCCATGCATACTAGCAAGCTAGAAAAAGCGGAGCCGCCAGAATGTTCAAGTCTAGTCGGGCCTTCGTCGCCGTTGTTTTCCTGGTGATGCTAGGCCCTGCCCTCCGGGCACAGGTGCGACCGGCAACTGAAAACCTGATCCATGTCGAAATAGCCGGCCTGCGCAGCGACAAGGGAGAGGTTCTCTGTGCGCTGTTTTCCTCTCCCGGCGACTTTCCCAAGCGCGCCGACAAAGCGGTGATGCGAAGCAAAGCCGCAATCGCCAAAGGCCATGCCATATGTGAATTTCCGGGTGCGCTTCCAAACACATACGCCGTCTCCGTCATCCACGACGAGAATTCCAACGGAAAGCTGGACACCAACTTCATGGGCATTCCGCGTGAAGGCGTAGGCGCATCAAATAATGCCAAAGGCCATTTCGGACCACCAAAGTTCGACGCCGCTTCGTTCCGCTATCCTGGTGGACGTCTCGATCTGAAAATAACGATCACCTATCTATGAACCGGCCAGGTAATCACACTCAACCCAGGAGGCTCTCCCATTGACTCCGGCCCGAATTGCTGTCGCAGGCAGTTACGCCACTGGATTGACCATGAAAGTGGAGCGCATGCCCAGCACTGGCGAGACGCTTTTGGGAACCGGTTATCGCGTGGACTACGGCGGAAAGGGCTCCAACCAGGCGGTGGGTTGCGCACGGCTCGGCGGGCAGGTCAGCTTCATTGCGCGCATCGGAAAAGATCCTTTTGGCGAAATGGCGCTGCGGCTTTATCGCGACGAAGGCATCGATGTCGCGCACGTGACCCAAACCGCCGATGCACCTACCGGAGTCGGATTCATCATTGTTGAGTCCTCAAGCGGCCACAACTGCATCACCATTGATCCGGGAGCCAACGAGTTGCTGACTGCCGGCGACGTTTCAAGCTGCGAAGCCGCGTTTAGTTCCGCGGCGGTGGTACTCACACAGCTTGAAATTCCCGTGGCCGCAGCCGAGGCGGCGCTGGCTTGCGGACGCGCTCTGGGCGCCGTCACCATTCTGAATCCCGCTCCGGTCCGGTCTCTGCCGCCATCTGTCCTGCAGTTGATAGACGTTCTCACTCCGAACGAAACTGAAGCCAGGGTGCTCGCGGGGCGCAGTACGGATGCGACCGTCGCACCGGAGGAAGTCGCGCGCGCGTTGATTCGGAGCGGCGTCAAACAGGTCGTGATGACCCTCGGCGAAAAGGGCGCACTGATCGTGACCGCGACGTCTTCCGCGCATGTGCCCGCGATGCAGATGTCCGCGGTCGACACAACCGGCGCGGGCGACGCCTTCAACGCCGGCCTGGCGGTGGCGATGGCTTGTGGGGACAGCCTTGAAGCCGCGGTCCGGTTCGCCGTTGTCACTGGCGGATTGGCCGTTACAAAAGAAGGCGTGATTCCTTCCCTGCCTAGGCGCGAGCATGTCCTGCAGTTCTACCGTCAGCACGGTCTTACATCTCCGAGTTGGCTCTAAGAACGGCCCTAAGCGCAGCCGGAGCTTTCTGTTACGCTTGAACCGCGCGGTGCTTCGTTTCCGATCGCGCCTTCGCAAAACCTCGGCCACAAAGAATATCCTGGGAGATCGGACTGGATGGCCAATGGCTTTACCGCATTCCTGAAACGCTGCCGGGATAACTACTACCTGAGCATGTTGCTGGCAAATCCTGCAAAGCATCTCTCGTCCGTTTCTCGCGGCCTCGCGCTCCGGCTTCAGCGTAGCGTCCGCAAGAATGGGGTCACGATCCAGCTTCCCAACGGCAAAAACCTGACCATCGGGCGGGATGCGGGAGTCGGACTGGCATCTCTTCTCTTTTGGCACGGACTCGACGGCTACGAGCCCGAAACATCGCGCACACTTCGATCCTTGTTTGAACGTGCAGCCACCTTTATTGATGTGGGAGCCAACTGCGGACTGTATTCCATCTTGGGGCCGCTGTGGAATCAAAACCTCCAGGTGGTAGCGTTTGAACCGGTCCCGGAAATATTTGAAAGACTCACGAGGAACGTCCGGCTCAATCAAGTGGAAGGGCGCGTCCGGTGCGAGAACGCCGCGCTGTCCAGCCGATCCGGGCGCACTATTCTATTCCTCCCGGCGCATCAAGGCGCGGACCTCGAAACTACCGGGACACTGACCGTCGAGAGTTGGCAGGCCAGAAAAGGATCTCCCCGCCTCGATGTTGGAACCCTGCGATTCGACGACTACGAAGCGCGTCACCCGATGCGTGTGGATCTGATAAAGATCGACGTTGAGGATTTTGAGGCCGATGTGCTTGGAGGCATGCAGGCAACAATCATGCGCGACCGTCCGTTCATAATCTGTGAAGTTCTGCCGCGGCCTCATCGCAATCAGCGAACTAGGGACATCGTGGCAGCTTTAAACTACCAACCTTATTGGATCACGCCTGCCGGATACATCCAGGTACCGCATTTCGATTTCGCTCGCGGCGATTTTACCGATTTCCTGCTATCGCCGGTGTCGACAGACGATGCCGTCATCACTGATCTTGGCGCCTTGTGGGAACTGAATCGTAATCCGCACGCGCCGTCATTCTGAATGGCCTTCAGGCCACGAAGGATCTGCCGTGCATCGCCGCAGATCCTGGGAGAATTCCGGTTCGCGCCGCGCCAAACCCCTCGCTTCGCTCGGGAGGACGCCGCGAAGTAAGAGGATCAATACAGGCGGGTTTCATCCCGCCGAACTTTGCAGCTATGATGTGTGCCTATGGCCAACAAAGTTCGCTGGGGAATTTTGAGCACGGCTGCCATCGGGGTTAAGAAAGTCATCCCCGGAATGCAGCGGGGAAAGTTCACCGAGGTGACCGCGATTGCCTCTCGTGACCGCCGCAAAGCCGAAGAAACAGCGCGCAAGCTTCGTATTCCCAAGGCGTACGGCTCCTACGAGGAACTGCTCGCCGATCCTCAGATTGAGGCGATCTACAATCCCTTACCGAACCAGCTTCATGTTCCCTGGTCGATCAGGGCAGCTGAAGCCGGCAAGCATGTTTTGTGTGAGAAACCGCTCAGCCTGACAGTGGCGGAAGCCAAAACTCTTTTGGCGGTTCGCGACCGCACCGGGGTAAAGATCGGCGAAGCTTTCATGGTGCGCACGCATCCGCAATGGCTGCGGACCCGCGAGCTGGTCGCTTCGGGCCGGATTGGCTCCTTGCGTTCAGTGTCCGGGTTCTTCAGCTACTTCAACCGCGATGCCACAAATATCCGCAATAACCCCGACTACGGTGGCGGGGGGCTGATGGATATTGGATGCTATCCCATCAACACTTCGCGGTTCGTCTTCGGCGAAGAGCCATCGCGAGTATCAGGAATAATCGAGAAAGACCCCGAGATGAGAATTGACCGGCTGACCTCGGCCATCCTCGATTTCCCCTCGGGTCAATCCATTTTTACCTGCAGCACCCAGCTCGTGTCTTACCAGCGAATGCAGTTTCTGGGAACGAAGGGCCGCATCGAGATTGAAATTCCGTTCAATGCTCCCATCGACCGGCCATGCCGCATTTTTATCGACGACGGACGCGACGTCTTCGGCGGCGGAATTACCACCGAGACTTTTCCCATGTGCGACCAGTACACCATTCAGGCCGATGCCTTCTCCAGGGCAGTGCGCGAAGGCACTGAGGTTCCGGTCCCACTGGAAGATGCGATCAAGAATATGGCCGTCATCGAAGCAATCTTCCGCTCCGCGGAATCGGGCAAGTGGGAAACTCCACAAACCTAGAAATATCCGGGCTGAAGCCAGGCGCGTACTTGTTGAAAGTCTGAGCTACTCATATGCCTTTGCTGACGGGTTTCCTGCTCGTGCTGCTGGCTGGCTTGCTGCAGGGCTCTTTCATTCTCCCCATGACGCTGGTAAAGCGCTGGTCGTGGGAGCACACCTGGGCGACGTTTTCGCTGCTTGGCATGTTGGGCTTCAACTGGATCATTACGCTGCTGTTCGTCCCCAACATTTTCGCCGTATATGCCGCGTCGCCGGGGCGGGACCTCGCCATCCTGGCGCTGTTCGGACTGGGGTGGGGAGTCGGCGCCGTGCTGTTCGGGCTCGGGATGGACCGGTTGGGAATGGCACTGGGATACCCCATCATCATGGGCCTCATCGCTAGCCTGGGTGCACTGATTCCACTGCTTGTCTTTTTTCCGCAAACGCTCCTGACCACCAGGGGAGTGATTCTCCTCGCCGGAACCGCGCTGGTTATTTTCGGCATCGTGCTGTGCTCGATCGCTGGCTCACGCCGGACGCCTTCCGAGGGCAAATCGACCGCAGCCCGTCCCAATGCTTTCAAAATCGGATTGGCCATCGCCATCCTGGCCGGCATACTTTCCTGCCTGCCTAACGTGGGTGTGGCTTTTGGCGGAAACTTGGTCAGCGCCGCCGAGTCGTTGGGTGTCTCCCAGGCTGCGTCAGGCAATACCGTCTGGGCGCTGCTTTTCACCTTCGGGTTTGTTGCCAACATTACTTACTGCCTGTACCTGATGATTACGCGGAAGACGCTGGCACAATATTGGAACCCGGAAACGCCGCGGAACTTGGGATTGAGCGCCCTGATGGCTCTGATGTGGATTGGAAGCTTCTATCTTTACGGAGCCGGCGCCGCCAAGCTCGGGCGCTGGGGCGTCGTGGTAGGCTGGCCGCTTTTCATTTCTCTTTCCATTATTGTTGGCAATCTCTGGGGTTTGTGGCGAGGTGAGTGGCGAGGCGCCCCGGCTGCAGCCCGCCGGCTGCTGAATCTGGGACTGCTGATCCTGATCGTGGCGGTGATCGCGGTCGCGCTGAGCAACTCGTTCTGACCACATGTGCTTTGTTACCGCAGTGCGGTGAGTGCGGGTCTGGCTTTAGAATGGATTGGCGAAGAAACGAAACCCAATGGCACAGGCTTCCGAGTTCTTATCGAATCCGCAGCCGCGGGCCCGCTGGATGCGCCTCGACACCGCTCAACTACTTAAGCGGTTTTTCTTTTGCGAGCGCTCGCTGCTGGTGAGCCAGGCGGCGTGGATGCCGGCAATCGCTCCTCTCGAAATCAAGACCGGCCTCGCCCGATTTATCTGGCAGAGTGCGGAAACCGCTCACGCTCTTCGGAATCGCGTGTTCGAGCTTCGTTTCCCCAGCCGCCTGCTGGAAGAGCAAGGAGCCGACCATGCGCTGGTTGAACTGTTTGGCGCGATCAGGGATTCGCCGTCGGTGCCGGCGTTTCTGCTAAGCATCGGAAAAATCCTCCTGCCCGCTTTGCGCGATTCCTATCGTGAATATCTGCAAGCCTCAGATTCAATCGCCGATGGCCCCACTCACCGGTTTCTGTCAGTCGCGCTCTCCGAAAAAGAAGAACAGATCGACGCGTTCGAGAACTGGGCGGAGTCTGCGCTTTCGCAGAATCCCGAACTGCGGCAATCCGCGCTAGCCTGGATGGAAGCGGTAAAGAATCGCTTGTCGGCGGTGGGCGGAGTGGGAGTTGGGCCGTCGCCGACCGCCACCTCTACCGGGCCTTTGCCCGGAGCAAAAACTTATGTCGTTCCTGATCGCCCCGCCCGCGATCGACGGTTCTGGCCCTGCCGCTTCTACTGGCCGGACGTGGTCGATCCCGCCTATCCGTACGGCGAGGGTATGCGATTGCAACTGCGCTCGGCGATCAGCCACGTCAATGAAGTCTGGGCCGTCGAAGCCGGTGGCGTGATGTTGAGCGCCTTTGCCGACGTTTTACCATGGGAGTGGATTCACAATGCCGCGCGCTGGACTTATGATGAATCGCGCCACTGCCGCATGGGCTACGAGCGCCTGATGGCCTGGGGATTCGATCCGGCGGAAATTCCTCTGGGGACTTACATTTACGAGAGCGCATCGGGCGAAGATCCGATCTATCGCCTGGGAATGCTTTACTTTTTTGAAACCAAAAACATCAAGCACAAGCCTGCCCGCGCCCAACTCTTCCATAGTTATGGCGACGCCGTAAGCGAGCATGACATGGATTTCGACTGGGCGGATGAAACCATGCACGCCGGCTACGGCAAACACTGGCTGAAGGAACTGCTCACCGTCCGGGGCCAGGACCCGGGCGCTTACGAAAAGGTCCGGGAATACTGCGAGAAACTGGTGCGAGACTGCGTAGCCACGGCCACCCCAGAGGAAACCGCCGACATCAAAAAGGTTGCCGCCGCACTCCTGGCCAAGGCGGCGAGCAAGAACGATGTGGGCGCACAATTCCCGCCCGCGCGCTAGTCAGTTTCCGGAACCGTCAATCACCAAGGGCACGTAGGTACACGAAGGAAACCCTTCGTGATACTTCGTGTCCTTCGTGGTTTGTGGATCTTGTGGCGTGTAACGTGACCACTGAACCCGCCAGACTCCGGTTGCTACTCTGACGGACCACAGCTATCATCTTGTTTCAACCTGTTTCTCGTAATCTCGCTATGCACATTCTGGTTTCTGCCCTGATTCGTCTCGTTGAGGGGATGTTTACCGCCGGCGTTATTGGGTCTGCGATCGTGGTCGTTCTCACCTCCGTTGAGGACTTCGAGATGCTGTTTGCGATTGAGCACGGCTCTCGCACCGGCGGAAATCGAGAAGGCGCGTAGGATCAGGGTCTCAGATCCATGGACCTGCAGCTTACCAATAAAGTCTTACTCGTCACCGGCGGCGCCAAAGGCATCGGCGCGGCCATTGTGCGCGACGCTGCCCGGGAAGGCGCTGTTCCGGTGATTGCCGATCGAGACGAGGCTGCAGCGGGACAACTTCAAGCTGAACTGCAGAGCAGTGGCGCCAGGAGTCATGTGATCACGGCCGAACTTTCGGCCGCAGAGAATTGCTCTCGCGTGATAAACGAAACGCTTCGGCTTGCCGGACGGCTGGACGCGCTGATCAACAATGCCGGAGTGAATGACAAAGTTGGACTTGAGCATGGCAGCCCCGAGCAATATATTGCGTCGCTCGAGCGCAACCTTCTGCATTACTACAACCTGGCGCACTATGCCCTGCCGTGGCTGAAGGAATCACGGGGTTGCATCGTCAATGTGAGTTCCAAGACCGCGATTACCGGACAGGGCGGCACCTCCGGCTACGCGTCGTCAAAAGGCGCGATCCTGGCGCTGACGCGCGAATGGGCGGCCGAACTGCTGCCTTATGGCATTCGCGTGAATGCGATTTTACCGGCCGAGGTAATGACTCCGCTTTACCGGCAGTGGCTGGACACTTTCCCGGATCCGAAGGCCAAGCTCGACAACATTATCGAAAAGATTCCGCTGGGCAAGAGGATGACCGGAGTGGAGGAGATTGCCGCCATGGTGATTTTCCTGACTTCCGGAAGAGCGGGTCACATCACCGGCCAGCATCTGTACGTCGATGGCGGATATGTACATCTCGATCGCGCCCTGACCTAGATCGCCCTGATCTAGATAGCCCTGGCCTAGATAAATGTCGGCGGTTTATTCGCGCGCCATGGTGAGGCTGCGGCGCGGATCAACTAGTAGCCAAGCCGCGGCTCCCAGAAGACAAAGGCCTGCCGCCACCAGAAACGACATCGTCCAGCCAAAGTGGGCGGCAATCCAGGGCGTGAGCGAGGCGGTGACTGCCCCGCCTACCTGCGCGCCCGTATTCATGAAGCCGGAAACCGACCCGGACGAGCGGCCGGCGATGTCCGCAGTCACCGACCAGAACGAACTCTGCGCGAGATAGAGAGCTCCCGCACCGCCGGCCAGGACCACGCTGGCCACTCGCGCGCTCTCGACTTGCGAGCCAAAGACCAGAAAGACGCTGGCGCCGAACATAACGACAGCAGCGAGCACGCAGCGGCCGACCCGCGGCCCGTGGGTGCGGGTAAGCCGGTCGCTCACCGCGCCTCCAACGGCGCAGCAGACGGCCATCGCCAGAAATGGCAGCATGGCGTAAAACGCGCTGGCTTTCAGATTCAGCCCGCGCACCTGGGCCAGGTAGATATAGAACCAGCTGAAGAAAATCCAGGCGACATAGCCGAAACTAAAATAGCTGAGCGTGATCGCGATTACGTCCGGGCTCGCGAATACTCTGCTCCACGGCACAAGGTCGGGCTGCCGCTGGCCTGCCAAAGTTTCATCCGCCGCCGCCAAACCGGGCTGCACCAAACCAGATTGGATGTGGGCAAGCTCTTGCTCTGACACCAGCGGGTGCTCTGCCGGCGCATCGCGGGCAAGCAGGTACCAGACTGCTCCAGCCACCAAACCGATTCCGGAGCACACCCAGAAAGAAGCGCGCCAGCCATAGTCAAGCATGAGGTAGGTGATCAGTGGAGGGGTAAGGCCGGCGCCGGCGCCAACACCGGCAAAGATCCAGCCGTTGGCGATGCCGCGCTCCTGCATCGGAATCCAGCGCGCAACGAACTGGTTGGATGCCGGATAAACTACCGCCTCCCCCGCTCCCAGCAGGAAGCGGGTTGCAATCAACAAAATCAGAGCGTTCCTGACGCCTGCGGGAACCGCCGCAGTCAGAGCCGTGAACACGCCCCACCACACCACTCCGGCGGCGAGTACTCGGCGCGGACCAAAGCAGTCCGCCAAGCGTCCTCCGACCGTTTGAAATAGTGCGTAGCCCCAAAGCAACGCGCTGAACACCGAGCCGAGCTGGACGTTGCTGAGGTGATAGGAAGCGGCAATGGAACTGCCCGCGATCGAGATGTTCACGCGATCCAGAAACGCGACCGCGCTCAGGATGAACATCCAGAAGATGAGCCACCAGCGCACATTGCTTTTTCCGGGACGCGGCACCTTTCCTCCCTCTTCTGATGGCGCTGACGCAGATGGCTAGCGACCGCAAAGAGCGCAACCGCCGACACTGAGCACGTAAAGCAACAAGGCTATTCTAAAAAGATGAAGCGCGGCCGCCGCTATTTTCCGCCGGCGGAGTGTTCACGGAAGACGCGCGTGAGCTGTTCCGCGACGATTTTGTCTTCTCCCGGCTGCAACATAAATGAGTTCATCACTAGGCCGGGCCGATCTTCTCCGGAGCCGATCACGATGGACGGGTTGGACTCCAGCATCAATTTTGAAGCCTCGGCGGGGGTCAGGGAAATGCGTGCTGAATCCCATGCGATCGCCATGTGCGGCACATGGTTGGCGATATCCGGAACGAAGAAAGATGTGCTCACTCCCGCCACGCTTGTAATTTTTTTCGAAATGTAGTCCAACCGGCTCTGCCATTCTTTCCATAGAGCTTCGTGGTCTTCGTTGAGATAGAGCTCAAGCGCTTTGACCATTCCCACGATTTCTTCCTTCCCCACTTTCTGGCTGCGACCGATAGTGTCTTCGTGCGGACTGTTATTGAGCAGCGCGTTGGCGACCAGCTCTTTTCTGCCGATCAACAGTCCGGCGCACTGAGGGCCACGCATGGCTTTGCCGCCGCTGAAGGTGATCAGGTCATACCCCATGTTGGCGTAGTCCCAGAGATGGGAAACCGGCGGGGTGTCGGCCGCGGCGTCGTGCATGCATGGAATTCCGTACTCCTTGCCCAGCTTGATCCATTCGTCCACCTTGATCTGTCCGGCGCCATTGGCGAAATTGCTGAAATGCATCATCGCCGTCTTTTCGTTGACCGCCTGGCGCAGCTCATCACGAGTCTCAATCACGACCAGCTTGATTCCGGTGTTGCGCAGTTGATGATCGAAGGGATTGCGATGGGATTTCTGGATAATCACTTCCGACTTCATCCCGGTCAGATCGGGAATCTGTTTGATGAACTGTTCGTTGTTTCCGGTAAGGATGCCAGCCAAGCCGGACTCCATGGCCGCCGCTGCTCCTGAAGTCACCGCCGCCGTATATCCTTCCGGCAGCTTGAGCATCTGGGAGATGCGATTGCCGGCGGCGACCTCCAGGTCAGCGATGCGTACAAAGTGGCGGCCGGCCTGTGCCATCACCGCCTCCAGCTCGGGGCGAAGGATGGAACCGCCGAGCACGGTCATGGTTCCCTCGCAGTTTATGACCGTCTTCAATCCGAGTTCTTCATACGGATTGCCCGACTGGCCGAATCCGCTGACCTTCACCTCCGCAGCACTGGGGCTCTTCGCAAAAAGCTTAGCCGGCGCCAGCAGCGAGCTCGCCACTGCGGTCAAACTTCCGAGAAAAGTGCGGCGATTCCAATTCGACCCGAGTCTCATGATGCGTGCTCCTTTGCGATCGGTTGCGGTTTACCTGCGCGCCGTACCTACGAGCCGCCGGTCTGGCAGCTTCACTTCTTCACCACGGCTGCAATGCAATTGATTTCCAGCATGGAATTACCGGGAAGCGCGGCCACCGCCACTGTAGTCCGAGCCGGTCCGCCATTGGGGAAATAGGTTTTGAAGATTTTGTTCATGGGCTCGTAGTAAGCCAGGTCCGCGAGATAAACCGTGAGCTGCAGTACGCTGTCCATGGTGCCGCCGCCAGTGATTACCAGCTCTTTTACGTTTTCCATCACCTTGGTGGTGTGGCTGTCGATGTCATCCTTGCCTACCGGGCCATTGGAGTTCGCGCCCTGGCCGGCGATGTAGATCAGATCATCGTGGATGATTAAGGGAGTGATCATCTGTTTTCCATCTGCCGGCTTGCCATCGCGATTCAGTTTGCGAACGCCCGAATCCTTGTGCTTGGCCTCGGCGGTCGCCGCCAGCAAACTGCCCACGCCGAGGGCGGAAAGTCCGGTAGCCAGATGGCCCATCAGCATCCTGCGGTTGAAGAATGTCGAAGTCATGAATCTATCTCCTTAATGTTTATATGTATTCCAGGTCGGTAAACTTGCTCGAATATTCTTACGGTAACGCAAAACTGAAAATGTCGCTGCCGGCGGCGACGGCCACATACTGTTTACGCTTGACCGAATAACTCATGGGAGAACCAGTGAAGTCCTGTCCGGTGTTGAAGTGCCACAAAGGCTTTCCCGTTCGCGCGTCCACGGCTTCGAACGATTGCGCATCGTCGCCGAAAAAGACCAGGCCGCCGGCCGTGGTCATGGTTCCACCGTCAGAGTGTCCGCCACCCACCTGGGGATATTTCCACGCGATCGACTGCGTGTCCAGGTCGTATGCGACCAGAATCTTTTGCGAACTTTCCCCCGGAATTCTTTTTACTCCGGTCGAGTAGAAAGTCTTCCCTTCTTCAAATTCCTGCGGTTTCAAAAAAAATAACTGACATTCTTCCAGGGCAACAAAATAAACCAGGTGGGTGGTCTCGTTGTAAGACGGTGCAAACCAGTTGGTCGCGCCGCCATAGCCGGGGCAGATGCGGGTTCCATCGGCGCTGGGCTCCAGTCCGGATCGCACGGGCTTGCCTTGCACATCGATACTCTTCGCCCAGGTCAACTTGGTAACAAACGGACTCGCCGAAAGAAATTTCCCGTTGGTGCGATCCAGCACATAGATGAAGCCGTTCCGGTTCGCCTGCACGAGCAGTTTGCGCGGCTTCCCTTTGTAAACCCTGTCAATCAGAATCGGCGTTTCCGTGGCGTCGTAGTCGAAGAGATCGTGCGGTGTGAATTGGAAGTGCCATTTCAGCTTGCCTGTATCCGCGTCCAGGGCCAGGACGCAATCCGTATAAAGATTGTCGCCCGGGCGCACGCTGCCGTCGAAGTCAGGACTGGGATTGCTCGTGCCCCAGAACAGTGTATTGGTCTGAGGATCGTATGTACCCGGCATCCAGGTTGTGCCTCCGCCGTGCAGGTACAAATTGCCCGGCCAACTCTCTGATCCGAATTCTCCGGGCTCCGGGATGGTCCAAAAACGCCATACTAATTTTCCGGAAGTGGCATCATACGCGGCCACGAAGCCGCGAACTCCGTCGTCGCCGCCGGACGTGCCTACGATAACCTTGTCGTTCACCACCAGGGGAGCGCCCGTGGCTCCATAATTTTTGTTCCAATCGGCATAGGCAACGTCCCACAGCAGGTGCCCGGAACGCGCGTCCAGACAGAGCAGATGTGCGTTGTCGGTTTGCCGAAACACCCGCGAGTGCCATACCGCCACGCCGCGACTGAGATGGCCGGAAGCGTCATCGATCAACCCGGCTGAGATGGGCCAGTTGTGATGCCAGATCACGCGGCCGGTTCGCGCGTCGAGCGCGTAAGTGTCATTGGCGGAGGTCACGAACATGACGCCATTCACCACCAGCGGCGTCACTTCCAGCCGGTTCGAATTGCTGGAATGGAATGCCCACTGCGCCCGTAACTGTCCGACATTGCTGAGGTTGATCTGTGCCAGCCGGCTGTAACGGCGTCCGGTAAAGTCTCCGTTATATGACGGCCAGTTCGCTTCCGGAGGCTGCGCCAGCAGTTGAGCGGGAAGCACATCAATAACCGCTGAAGTTGATTCGTCGGCCGGCAGATCGGCTGCCAGCAGAATAAGGCAGCTCGCCGTCACCAAGGCGATGACCGCGGCGAGACTGCATCTGCAGGTAAAATTGGTCTCCCTGAATCGATTTAATGAAGGCGGATTATGCAATGAAAGCCGGGATATTGCAATCCCATATTAACAGTCGCCCCCAATGCCGGAACCTTACAGAACGCTAAAGTTGTTCGTCAAGTCGGGCGCGCGAAATTTGGTTCCTTCATGCTCCTCGTTGTATATATTGACGCGGGACTCTTGGAACTGTTTTCCAAAGATTCAAAATCAAACGCTAATCTGTCATCCTGAGCGCAGCGAAGGACCTGTGCATTGCGCCTGCAGCACATGGTGTCCGACCGGGCGGCGGACCAAGTCCAGAGTGAAGTTCTAAAGTGGGGCATCGCTCAGTAAAACGTGCCAACAAAAGCAGGTTCCTCCACTGCGCTCGCTTCGCTCGCTCCGGTCGGAATGACAAAAGGTTTTTGTAGGGGATTCAGATCGGTCGGAATGACAAAGTTTTTGTAGGGGATTTCAGAATTCATTCTCATGCCTAAAAAGGAGCCACACCATCATGAATACCGAAAAATCTAAGCTCTCGCTGGCAAGGATTGTTATCGGGCTGGTTATCATAGCTGGATCGTTGCTTTGCCTGGCGCAGGAACGCCGCGCCATCAAGTTCCCCGGGACTGAAGGCCTTCCCTTCAGCGACGGAGTCATCGCGGGCGATACCCTATACGTCGCAGGACAGGAAGGCACCGACGATAAAGGCAAGCTTGCAACGGGAGGAATTGGTCCCGAAACTCAGGCCGCCCTTGCGAACATTGAAAGGGTCGTCAAGGCGGCTGGATTCGACCTGAAAGATATTGTTTCCGTAACCGTGTATTTGTCCGATATTCACGAATTCGGCGACATGAACAAGGTGTACAGGGGAATCATGCCCGATCCCAAGCCGGCGCGAGCCACGATACAGGCGGCCGCACTGGTAAATGGCGCTCATATTGAAGTATCTGCCATCGCCGTAAAACGAAAATAGACATGTCGCGTATGTGGTTTCATTTTTCGCTGCGGGCAATCGCGCTGCTGTTCTGCGTAGCGTGGGTAATTTCGGCGTCTCGGCTGCGGGCACAGGAGATTGCGCCAGAGTCTGCCGATAGCGAGAGTGTGGTCGAAGGCAAGCGCATTTTCTCAACTACGTGCGCGGCTTGCCACGGGCTGGACGGCCGAGGTGGAGAGCGCGGGCCCGATATCGCGGGCAAACTGGAGGTCCAGCGATTGTCCGATCAGGATCTTCTTCGTATCGTTCAGGATGGTAGAGCAGGAACTGGAATGCCGTCGTTTGGGTCTCTCGGCTCGGTGCAGGTTCAGGCGGTGGTTCGCTATCTGCGCAACCTCCAGGGTCAAATCCCGGCAGAGAAAATGCCCGGCGATCCGGCGCTCGGCAAAGCACTGTTCTTCGGAAAGGCCGCGTGTTCGCAGTGCCACATGGCCAAGGGAGAGGGCGGGTTTATTGCGGCGGACCTTACGCGCTACGCCGGTCTTCAGTCAGCGGACAACATTCGTGGCGCGATCACCGACCCCAACAAGAACCTTGATCTCCGCGAGCGAGCAGTGTTGGTGACAACCAAGGACGGCAAGACCCAGACAGGAGTTGCGCGCAACGAAGACAACTTCTCGTTGCAGATGCAGGCCATCGACGGCGCCTTTCATCTATTTAAGAAATCGAAGCTGCGGAGCATTGAATATCAGCCTCGATCTTTGATGCCGGCCGACTACGGGTCCAGCCTCAGCCGTCGGGAACTCGACGATCTGGTGAGCTACCTAATGAGTTTAGGGCGGAAATAAAAATCCTGAACCGCAGGGCGCAAAGACCGCAAAGGAACCTCAAAAGAACTAATCGCGCGCGATCGCCTCAGAGTGACACGCCTCGCTTCCAGGGGATGAAATCTTCCTGCGGTTTGAGCTCGGCTTTAGTTTGCACCTCCCCGCCGGCAATGCTGATCACCTGTTCCAGGATTGACTCGCCCATTTGCTCGATCGAGACATCTCCCGAAATGATTTGACCGGTGTCAATGTCGATGATGTCATGCATTCGTCCAGCTAACTCGGAGTTGGTGGCCAGCTTGACGACAGGCGCAATCGGATTTCCTGTCGGCGTCCCCAGACCGGTGGTGAACAGCACGACGTTGGCTCCGGCGCCAACCTGTGCGGTGACGGCCTCCACATCGCTTCCGGGAGTGCATAGAAGGTTCAATCCGGGCTCCACCGCGTATTGCGGATAGTCGAGAACATCGCTCACCGGCGAGGTTCCGCCTTTGCGGGCGGCCCCCGCCGACTTCATGGCGTCGGTGATCAAGCCATCTTTTATATTGCCCGGCGACGGATTCATATCGAACCCGGAGCCCACCGCCTCGGCGCGCGCCGCATAGGTTCGCATCAGGTTGATGAATTTATCGGCAATGGCTGCGTTACGGCAGCGATCGATGAGGTTTTGCTCCACTCCGCATAACTCCGGAAATTCCGACAAAATGCTCTTCCCCCCGAGAGCTGCGATCAAATCAGAGAGATGACCGATGGCGGGGTTAGCGGTGATCCCGGAAAATCCGTCCGAGCCGCCACACTTGAGTCCTACCGTAAGAGCGGAAAGAGGCGCCGGTGCGCGGGTCAGCCGATTGGCTTCCACCAGCCCGAGAAACGTCTGCCTGATCGCCTCCCCCAGCATGGCTGACTCCAGGTTGCTGGCTTGCTGATCGAAAACCAGGAGCGGCTTGTTGAACCGGGGATTCCGCTTCTGCAGTTCCTCCCGCAACATCGAAATCTGCGCATGTTGGCAGCCCAGGCTGAGAATGGTAGCGCCGGCAACGTTAGGATGATGGATGTAGCCGGCCAGCAGCCCACACAGCGCCTGCGCATCTTGCCGAGTCCCGCCGCAACCCATGTCGTGGGTCAGAAACCGGATGCCATCGAGATTGGGAAAGATTGTCGCCGGGCCGGCCGCCAATGGCGTTTCCTGAAACTTGAAATTCTTGATCTCGTCGACCTTTCCCTCCTGATAGAGCTTTATCAGGTCGGCCACATGCCGGCGGTAGGTCTGCTGAGGAGAAATGCCTAACTCTTTTTCGAACGCCTCCTGAAGCGCGCGGATATTCCTGTTTTCGCAAAAGACCAGCGGAATCACCAGCCAGTAATTCCTCGTCCCCACTTGGCCGTCGGCGCGTTGGTATCCCTGAAAGGTCCGGCCTTTCCAGCGCGAAATGTCAGGAGCGTCCCATGTCTGTGAAGTGGTTTTCCCGTGGAAATCGGAACTTTGATGCCGCATGTTGGAGACAGTAATCACATCGCCTTTGGGTATCGCCGCGGTCGCTTCTCCCACCAGGCCGCCGTACATGACTATCCGGTCGCCGGGCTTGAGATCTTGCAGGGCAAACTTATGTTTGGCCGGAACTCTGGACCGAATCTTGTAGGGTTGCCCATCAAGCACAACCTCATCGTCGCTTTCCAAGCGGCTCAGCGCGACCGCAACATTGTCCTCAGGACCGATTTTTAGCGCGCTTCGTTGCAGCAGTTTGAGTTCGCTCATGGCTTTGCTCATCGATCTTCAATCTTTAGATGTTCGAGGCTCGCTCAATGATTTTCGCTCAAAAGCAATGCTGTCCTACTCGGCCGCGGGCACTTTCAATCGATACAGGGTCTCTCCCGCTCGGGGGATCAGCTTGATGCCTTCGGCCTCGCGTCCCCGCCAATCTTCCAGTTTGATCGTGGCAGGATCGAGGTAGCCAAGGTTCAATCGCCGACAGCGTTCTTCCGAGATACTGGTCGCGAGAGTGACCTTAATCCGCGGCGTCTCAATCCCGGTAGTCGCATCGTATTCGCCCTGTCCCTTCAAGTGCGTGGAATGCGCAATCGCGCTCTTCGGCACGTCGGCGAACCTGCCCCATTGCTTTAGGAAATAATCCCGGCAGTGATAACCAATCTTGTCCAGGACCGCTCCGTGAGTGTAGCTAAACTCTGTGATATGGGGAGCATAGAGGACCACCTCGCCGCCGTCGGCCATGGCAGGTTCAACTTTATACATGCCCTTGGCGCCGGTCCAGATGTCGTCGTACATCGTGGGCAAAACCGAGAGCACGCGGCGAAACGGGCGATCTACCCACTCGATATGTTTTTGCGAAGACAGGTCGACCGAAGCTCTCCAGGCGTCCCGCGCGGTGCCAAAATGCAGTCCGGCGATGCCCCCGTCCGCCAAAACCAGGGCGAAGCACGCGACCGGCGCCTTTACTTTTTCAGCCGCTCGATCGATAAGCTCGCGTACGGGCGTACAGCGGGTGCCAATCAGGTTGTAGCTGCCAAGCAAGGCTCCGAGCCAGTGAGTCTGGTTGATCATTTCTCCGGTGCTCACGCCCGGAAACAGATATTTGTTGCCGCCTGAAAAACCCACCACCTCGTGCGGAAACACCGGCCCACAAATCAACACCTGGTCATAGTCGAAGAGCATTTTATTAATCTTGACCAGGATAGGATCGGACAATAACCCGCCGGAGGCCGTCTCAACTTCACTAGCAGGGATGGTGCCTAAATCCGCGAAAGTGCCGGGAAGATCCCAGCGATGGTTAACCACTTGAGCCTTTCCGCAAATTCCATCGATAACCGGACAACCGATCAACCGGGTGAGTTGGGCCTCGTTCATTCGCGGATGAGTACCCAGGGCGACCAGGTAGTCGCAGGCCGCCGCTCGCGTCCCCATCTCGGCTTGCAGGAGTTGGAACATTAGCGGCATGGGCATGGTGCGCGTGCCGTCGGGGATAATGGTCAGCACGCGCTTGCCGGTCACCCCAAGGTCCGCGGCCGCCTGGGCAATGATCTGGCGGATCTCATCTTGAGCCAGCGCGCCCTCAGCCGCATTCTTGCCGATTGTCATTTATTTATTCACCGATTCTTGCGCTTCGAGCTGCCGGGGGGGCGGAAACCTGCCCCTACACATTCTCATGTTACACATATGCTCGGGTCTCAGTGTCTACAGCGCCTCAGCTTTTTGAAGAGCGTCTTTCATTCCTGCCCAGCTTTGTATGGACGAGGCTTCGGGCGTGCCGGCACCGCGCCAATGCGTTTCCAGGCTTACCACGTGGTGATAGCCGTCGCGCTTGAGCGCGGCAAACTGCCCAACCCAGTCAATCGTGCCTTTCCCCATCGCCGCCCATTCGTATTTCTCTCCCGTCTTGACCGCATCTTTGCAGTGGCAGTGCCCGATTCGGTCTTTGGGCAGAAGATTGTAGCCATCCGGATAAGGTTTTTCTCCTAGCATGGCAGCGTTTCCCGGATCCCAATTGAGCATGAAAGAGCGCGACGGCACACCGGCAAGGACCTTGGCCGCTTCCGCGCCGGTGGCGGTATTGCACGCGAATTCGTTCTCCAAGATCAGGATGATTCCGATCTTTCCCAATTTTTCGGCGGTCTGTTGCAACTTGTCATTCATCGCCTTGCGATAGGGCGCCTGGTTCTCGAGCCGCCAGAAGTCGAAGCAGCGAATACGATCGGTAGAGAAGGCTTTGACCAATTCGATGGCGCGGTCGAGAACTTCATCCTGCTGGCCATAGGTAAAGTTGGCGTTGAATTGATCGTGGTCCGGACTGAATTTCGATTTGGGTGCGCCCGGCCAATCGACCTTGAACAGCGGGCTGGCGATGTCGGTGACGCGGAGATTGTTCTTTTTCAGGAGTCGATTGGCTTCCGCGATTTCGTTGGCATCTAGATTCGCTACGTTCTTGTTCCACATGCTTCGCAGTTCCATCCATTGCATCCCGAACTGTTGCGAGGCGACTTCGCACGCGTGGCCGAAATCCTGGGAGATCTCATCATTGATGACAGCAATTTTGAATGCAGACTTTGCCAGACTGGTTGACCCGGACATCGAAGACGGCTGGCGCGGCACCGCTGAAACCCTGGTGTTGGCGGCAGCTAAGACTCCCAAGCCCGCAATGAAGTGACGGCGGGAAAACTCTGATCGCATAGTTTTTCTCCTTGCTTGTTTAAAAGCCGGTTACTCCGGCGCTTCAAGAGTCGGGTGCTCCATCAGACAGCGAACCTCAGCGGCTGAAGCTGTACCCTTCCCGACGTTCTGCGACAGTAGCAACGTTCCCCAAGGTTAACAATGTTCTCCACCACACTAGTGAATTGGCTCCAGAATCAATTTCTGCACTCGCCAGTTCAGCAACTCGGCCACGAAAAGTTCTTTTTCTGACGGGCATGCAATCTGGTGAATCCAGCCAAACTGTTTCAACTGCTTGCCGGACTCCCCCAGCACGCCCAGGACATTGCCATCCAGGCTGAGCTTGTAGATCCGTCCCGGGTAACCATCCGAACTGAACAGCACCTGGTTTGGCGGCGGCGTGATGCAGATTGCCCAGGGCGCTCCCGGCGCCATTGTCTGCGCTCCCGTTATGGGTAGTTCTGGCTTGTTGCCGATCGCGGGGCGAGCGTTAGGGTCAAACGGAACGTCGATCACGATCTGCCGCAGGAATTTTCCATCGCCATCGAACACCTGGATGCGGCGGTTGCCGCGGTCGGCCACAAACACGTTTCCTTCCGCATCCAGCGCAATACTGTGCGGAGTGCTGAACTGCCCGGGTCCGCTGCCAGGCTCTCCCCATGACTTGAGCCAGTTCCCGTTCTTATCGACCTTCGCGATGCGCGAGTTGATATAGCCGTCGCTGATGTATGTGTTGCCCGCGGCATCCCACGCCATGTCGGTTACCTGCCGGAACATCCCGTCCACCGGTGGCAGCGGAGGCTTGGGATGCTTCAGCGGCGCGGTTCCTTCGTCGGAAGCTTCCTGCTTCCGGCCAAATACCATTACGACGCGCCCCTCGGGATCGAACTTGATCACCATGTCCGATCCCTTGTCCGCCACCCAGATGTTGTCGTCTTTGTCGATCTTGACCGAATGCGCGAAAGACCAGGCATAAAGGTTGTGTCCAATCTCGCGCAGAAACTTTCCGTCGGCGCTGAACTCCAGCAGTTGCGCCGCGGCTGCGGCATAGGCTGGACCTGTGGTGTTGCCGCGCGAGAATACGAAGACGTGCCCTTTCGAATTGACGGCGACGCCGGCGACTTCCGCCAGATACAAATCAGGCGGCAGCTTCAGAAACCCCGGGACCGAGCGATAGGCGATTTCCGGCACGCGCGCCGATTGAGCAAATAACAGGCCAGTGAAAAATAGAGTGAAGGAAAGGAGCAATACGCGGGATCTCATCGAAGCCTCCGTGAAGCGCAGAAGCACTGGCGAATCCTCAGTAGCGGCCCGGAACCTTGTCAACCCAATTGGTCCCCGAAGCGTGCGTAAAAACCCTTATTTGCCGGATTCCGCGTGGACTTGGAACGCGATCACGGCGCCGTCGGGATCGGTGACGAAAACTGTGTGTGCGCCCTTTTGCACGGACAGGCTTCGGCTGCGCAAGTCTTTCGCTGTATTCCGAATATTCTTTGCCGCGAATATGACGCGAGGCTTGGTTGCTGGGGAATCAGATTGCAATTCTATTCTGTCCCTCGAGTTTCCCGCGATGTAGAGCTCGGTCCCACCTGAAGCGGCATCTTTAAATGACAGCTTAGTGGTGTAGAAGGTGCGCTCCGCCACAATATCCCGAACTGGCGTAGACGCCTGAAACATGTGTTGCGAAATCTGGTGCTGTCCCAGATGCTTGCCACGATCCAGCGAATGCAGCGAGTCGGGCAAGTACTGCGTGTATTCGAGCAACTGCCCATCCGGGCCGTGCATGACAAACAGCAAGTTGCCCGCCCGCGCCTTCTTGGGCTCGGTCGGTTGCAGCCCTCGTTCTACATAGGCTTTGTGCACGGATTCTATGTCAGCCGCCTCGAAACAGGTGTGCAGGATTCCGCCCGGCTGGGAATCCGATGTGCGAGGAATCAATTCGATGAACTGGCGGTCGTTGACCTTGATATATGCGACCGAGATCTTGCCCGCATCCGTAAACTCGAATGCCTGGTCGAAGCCGAGCGTGTGGTAAAACTCGCGCGATTTATCCAGATCGTTCACCCGAAATGCCACGTGTGCAATGCCGGTCAAATCCGGGGACTGGGCACGCAAATCCAGCGGACACAAGAGTCCGAGCAATACGACCAGAACCGCTCCACGCTTCAACGATAGTCTTGTGGCCCGAAACATTATGATTTTGTCACCCCCATCGGCAAAGGGACGAATAGCCTACACCAAAGCACAGCCGCAGCGTCAATTCAGATTTTGTGAAGTCACCGTTCAGAATTTCGCCAGCTAGGCAATTAACATGCTCTGCTATGATGCCGACCGGAAAGCGGAATCATGCAGGGTCGTCATGGTTCCACAAGTCCACGCCGAACTGTCTTCAAGAACGATCTTCCACAGGAAGATGCTCGATGTCCATTACCCGACGTGAGATGTGCGCTATGCTCCCCGCGCTGCTTCCGCTAGCGGTGCAACTGCAAGCCTTCGCACAGGACACCTCGTTACCTTCGGGCGCGTTTTCCTTCGATAAGGCGCCGATCCATGTAGCCAACAACAACGCCCAGATACGCCTTATCATGCGCGGCAAGCTGGCTACCGGGGAAGGGGTCGAGGTGCACGAAACCACTTTGCCTCCGGGCGGCTCGCCCACGGCGGCCACGCATCATCATCCGCACTCGGAGATGTGGTTGATCCGCGAAGGAACGATCGAGCTGACCGTCAACGATAACAGTACCGGCTGGAGCCGGGCTCAGTTGGATTTGTGCGCTCGAACGAAGAGCAGGGCATCCGGAACGTCGGGACCGCGGCGGCTATGTATTTTGTCGTGGCGGTCGGACCTGGGGCGGAGTTGCAGGAGTAGCTTCGTGGTGGCACCCTCGGCGTGTTTGCTCATGCCCGCCCGGCACGAGCGAGGATGCTCGCGCCCAAATCGAACTTCGCGCCTACTCTGAGCCATGACCATTCATATCGGCCTGATCGGCGGCGGGAATATTACCGAGACGCATGCGCGAGCGGCGCGTGCGATTCCTGGTGTCGAGATCGCAGCCATCTACGGCACCAACGTAAACAAGGTGGCTGCCCTTTGTGGTGAGTATGGCGGAAAGCCGTATCAGGACTTCGACTCCTTTCTGGCGCATCGCCCGATGACTCTCGTGGCCATCGGAAGCCCCTCTGGCCTGCATGCGACCCACGGGATCGCGGCGGCCGAGCATGGCCTTCACGTGCTTACCGAAAAGCCGCTCGAAATAACGACCAAGCGAGCAGACGCTCTTATCGAGGCGGCCGAGCGTTGCGGGGTGAAGCTCGGCGTGATGTTTCAGGATCGCGTGAAGCCGGGCATTCGCCAGCTCCGGGATTGGATCAGCAAAGGCGTGCTGGGCAAACCTCTGCTGGTCGATGCCCGCGTGAAATGGTACCGCCCCCCCGAATACTACAGCCACTCGCAATGGCGTGGGACGCTGGCGCTGGATGGCGGCGGCGCGCTGATCAATCAGGCCGTGCACACCGTCGATCTTTTGCTCTGGATGTTGGGTGATGTCGCACGCGTGCAATCGCGCACGGCGACCGCTCTTCATGCGATTGAAACCGAGGACATCGCCCTTGCAATTCTCGAGTTTTCAAGCGGCGCCCTGGGCATTTTTCAGGCGACTACCGCCGCCTTTCCCGGGTATCCGCGGCGAGTGGAAATCAGCGGATCCGAGGGCACGATTATTCTCGAACAAGACCGCATTCTCACTGCCGACTTGCGCAACCCGCCGCCGGGTTTCCGCGAGGCCATCGCGCCGGATGAAAACCGGAGCGCATCGTCCGCTGTGGTCAGCGATTTTCGCGGTCACCAAGTATTGCTCGAGAACTTTCTCCGTGCCATCGAGCAGAACGCTGCGCCGGTCTGTGACGGTCGCGAAGGGCGAAAGAGTATTGCCCTTGTTGAGGCGATTTATCGCGCCGCGCGGAATTCAAACTGCCGCATCGATGTGCCGGCAGTAGGTTACTGATCTCACCCTATACCGAGCCTGCGCGCACAATCGCGCAATATCTTCGCCTCCCACGCCGGACGCCTGGGATTTTTCGGATGCACCTGATCCGTAGGGATTCGACCAGCCAAATGCAGGAACACGGCAGCGGAATGTTTGTAAGCCGGAACCGGCTCGCGAAAAGCCACGTTTCCCAGATACTGCAAGCCATCTGCGAGCGCGTAGTATTCGGGATTCCCGGTCTCCCACAGTCGGTCGCGCTCAGCGAACTTTTCGGGCGCGAAACACGCCAGCCCCAGCAGATAGTCGGAGCCATATTCGATCATGTTGATTCCGAGGTCGTTTCCCGTGTAGATGCGGAAGTCCGGGCGGTGCGCATCACGCAGGGCCAGACGCTTAAGCTCAACCAGTCGATCAAGCGAAGAATGCTTCATTCCCTTAATTTCGGGAATGTCCATCAGGCGGCACACGGTTTCCTCATCGAAGATTTCTCCGTTGGGCGAGAACATGGTGCCCAACTCGAAGGCCAGCACTTCCGGGTAGCCCTGGCAAGCTGCCTGATATACAGCCGCCTTTTCTTCGGCTGATTTGCCGTGCACCCGAGCGGTCTGAAACAGGATGGGGATAGCTCCGCCACGGACGATTGAGTCCATCTGCTGCCGGTAAAGAGCGACGACATCGCCAGTCTGATTTTCGATGTACGCTCCTGCCACGAAGGGCACATCCTTTCCCAAGGCATCCCGGGTCCAGCGCAAGACCTCAACCTTCTCGGCTTCGCTCAAGTAATTCACATAGCCTGTGTCCATGTTGACGGCGCTCATCAGCCCGGCACGATGAGTGGCAACGAGATGCTTCTTAAAAGCCTCGACGGCCACTTTTCCATCCGATGCATACGGCAACAATGCCGCTGCGATGCCCTGCACTTTGCGGCGAAACCGGCGCTGCTTATCCAATTCCTCGATGGTCATTTTCGGCGTCGCTCCGGTTGCAGTTCAAGAACGCTGCATTCTGTGTCATTGCTTTTTCGCGATGGTCAGCAGTTCCATCAGTTCAGAGTCTTTGTAGTAGGTGTCCAGCGGATAACATCCCGAGGGCAAGCCCTTCCGTGGCGCGGTAGTGCAATCGCTGAAGGTTCTGCAGATTCTTTTGCGTTGAATCGCGCGTCCTTCAGTGGCATCCCAGAGCAGTTCAGGATAGGTCAATACCACTCGCCCCAGTCCCACCAGGTCAGTCCACCCTTCGCGCACTGCAGCCTGCGCCACGTTCGGGAGAAAGTCTTGCAAGTAGCTGTAGCCAGTTCCAACAAATATCAGGTTGGGGAATTTTCGTTTCAGTCGGCGCGTGGCTTCCATCTGTCTCGCCACACTTACCAGAGGATCTTCCGGCGGCAGATATCCGTCGGATGGTGGATACAGCGCAGGCCGTTGAATATGCGGATTGTAGTACGGGCTTCCAGCGGTAATATTCACCAACCGAATGCCAAGCTCCTCAAGCAAAGACAGGAACTGGCTGGACTCGCCCAGGTCAGACTCGGAAGGATTGAGCGCGTCCACTCCAAATCCCCAGCGATAAGGAATCAGATCTTTCCCCGCCTCAGGAATTCCAGGCCCGAGTTTTCCGTTTACGGATTTGTCGGGGTCAGGATGAAACGGCACGCTATCGAAAGCCGACAGCCGCACCCCAACATGAAGGCCGGGCGCCACTGAGCGCACGCCCTGCACTACCTCGCGCAGAAATCGCGTGCGATTTTCGAAACTTCCACCATAGCGGCCTTCCCGCGTGTGCGCACTGAGAAACTCGTGTCCGAGATAGCCGTGGCAGTGTTTTATATCCACGAAGTCGAAGCCGAGCTTCCAGGCCATGAGCGCCGCGCGATGAAAGCTCTCGATGATGCGCTCAATTTCGGCATCGGTGAGCAGAGGATAGTCAGCCGGCAATCCCAGGCGCCGGTCCAACACTGGATGACGGTAAAGAATGCGCGGCTCGGGGCGGCCGTGAGCGTTGGGGCGGCTGTATCGGCCGGAATCGGTCAATTGCAACCCGATCAGCAAGTCGTTGTCGGAGCCCGTCGTTGAGCGGTGGGCTGCGATCAGCGTTGCTCGCAATTTTGCCAAACCTTCCTCGGTTCGCGGCGCGGCTACGAGTTGATTGGGATTGGCGCGCGCTTCGTGCGCGACCGCAACCGCTTCCCCGCCCCAGATCAGTTTCGCTCCGCTGTGGCCGAAGCGCTGCCAGCGACGAATCGTGTTCTCGCTCGGATTGCCGTCGGCCAGACCGTCCCAGCCCTCCATGGGATGCACGGCGATTCGGTTTCCGATCTTGATTTCGCCGCTCACCAGCGGCCAACGCAGCGGCGATTGTTCCCCGCTCAACAACTCGCCATCGCACGGGATGGCCAATTGCAGTGAATGCAGATGCTCCTGAAATGCGGCGACGCTCTTCAGGGTTCCCACTCGCAGGATGGGCTGAGCGCTCATGCCGCCTTCCTCCGCTCCGGCAAACCCAACACCGCGACCGCTCCCAGTAACGCCACGCCGACCAATAGAAAGCAGCTTTCGGAATAATTTCCGGTCGCATCCCGTAAGCGTCCCGTCAACCACGGCGAGACAGCTTCGGCAATGCCGCCCGCGGTCAGAATTACTCCCAGCAATCTTCCCAGAATCGCGCATCCCAAAGATTTCCGCGGTCATCAACGGAATGATCATGTAATCGCCGCCCAGTCCGACTCCAAACACCGCGGCCGAAGCGTAAAGAGCGAGGCGGGTCTGCCCCAGAAACAGAAACGGAATGCCGCCAGCCACCAGCAGGTAAGTCAGCAGCATCACGTACTTCTTGGAGAAGCGATCGGCCAGCCAGCCCATCAGCAAGCGGCCTACGATGCTGAACGAAAGCACCAGCGAAAGCACCCGCGCCGCATCGCTCTGCGCAGAAGTGCCGATCGAGACTGAGAAAAAGTTTCAGATTTTGCTGGGTGCCGCTCACCGCGGCAATCGAACACATGCTGCCGAGGGTCAGCAAGTAAAACGCACAGCGTCTTGAACGGGTCTGTCGACGTCCGCCGGTCCAGTCAGGTTGCGATCGGTGGGGGATTGCGGCGGCGCTTCCTTCACCAGAAACGCCAGGGGAAGCGAGACCACAATGATCAGTAGTCCCAGCAATCGCAACGCTGCCTGCCAGCCGAAATGCTGCACCAGCGCGTGCGAGATCCAGGGTACGGTCGCGCCGCCGATGCCGATTCCGAGGTAGGCGAAACCCATTGCCTTCCCGCGCGATTTGTCGAACCAGCGCGACAGCAGTACCTGGTTGGGCAGCGGTCCTCCGCAGACATAGCCCAGCGCGTTGAAGAAATAAAACAAATAAAACATTCCTAGAGTCGATACCCAGCCCAATCCAACCAACGCTCCTCCCGCCATCAGGATACCTGCCATCATGACCCGGCGCGGTCCGAAGCGATCGATGATCCAGCCGGCGATAAATCCAAAGATCGGGCCTACCACCAATTTGCTCAGCGCATTCCCTGAGGTCACCTGGGCGCGCGTCCACCCAAATTGCTGCACCATGAAGTCGTAATAGAAAGGCAATCCCCACAGCGCGAGGCCGACGATGCAGAACAGGACCACAAAAGCAGTGGCCGCCACTTGCATCGCGTCGCGCCGGGTCGCTACATCACGGTCGTCGACGGGCGTTCGAGGCTCCCGTCCTTCGTCCTTCAGCAATTGTTTTGGCTCTGCCACTTAATCTCTGGTCCTCTAAGGATCGTTAGTCTAACCTACGCAACATTCTCTACCGGAAAAACCTCTGCTATGATGCCGAGCGGATTTCACAACGCCATTCGCGCGAGGTGCACATGACGATCACACGACGTGAAATGTGTTTTCTTCTTCCCGGACTTTTTCCCGCCGCGGCTGCGTTCGATGCTTTCGCCGCCGATGACAATTCCCTGCCCTCGGCTTCGTATCCATTCGATAAGCTGCCCATGCAAATCCTGGACCATGTCGAGATGCGCCGAGTTCTGAAGGGCACACTGGCTACGGGTGAATCTTTGGAGGTGCACGAAACGACTCTTCCCGCGGGCGCTGCCCCGCACGCCCCGCACCACCACGCACATTCCGAGATGTGGCTGGTTCGGGACGGAACGGTCGAACTCACCGTCAACAGCGCCAGTTATCGTCTGGGTCCGGGCGGAGTCGGGTTCGTGCATTCGAATGAACAGCATGGAATCAAGAATGTCGGCTCCGCCGCAGCCACTTATTTTGTGGTAGCGGTTGGACCGGGAGCGGACGCCTGACGCTTGTGCGCGCCGCGAGGAAAGTATAAGGGCAGGCAAACGCTGAATTTGTTTAGTTTGCCTCAAAGTAAAAATCAGTTTTTACGATTTGACATCGCCGATGGAACGTTCTTATAGTTTGCCGGGCCCTGCGCATGACTCGGCGGGCTCCGGGCGCTGCGAGACGTTCACTCTAGTGCGCACTCCAGTGCGGCTTCGGGCTGAGATGCAGGTAGCGAAGTGAGAACCCAGGTTGAAAACCCTTAGTGAGGGAAAATGATGAGACTCTTGCTGCTCTGTTTGTTCGCGCTGGCTCTGCCCCTTATGACAGCTCAAGAAACACTACCGGAAGGCTTCGAGCACTGGACGGCCGACTCGCTGAAACAGCTTGATCAGACGCTGCACACCGAAGCTGGAAAGAATGCACGCCACATTGGCATGCAACGGCTGGGGGACTTTTCCAACGATACCTTCATGCTCTCCCGCCGCGAAGCCGACGGCGTCGTCGAATGGCACGAAAACCAGGCGGACGTTTTCTTCGTGCAAGCAGGGTCCGCGACACTGGTCGTGGGCGGCACCATGGTAGGCGGAGAGTTGGTGGAACCGCATGAAAAACGCAATGGCACCATTCAGGGTGGGGTACGGCAAATGCTCTCGGCCGGCGATGTGGTTCGCATTTCCCCGAAAGTGCCCCACCAGATCTTGCTCGATGGTTCGAATGAGTTCACGTATTTTGTGGTCAAGATAAAAGGCTACTAGGGTTAGCGCCTTTGTGGCACATCCGGCGGTCGCCGTGAATCTGCAGGAGGACTGCTACATGCCTCGAAAGTCAGTAGAGTTTTTAGTGGTCATGATCGCAGTGACGTTTGCTATAAACGCGGTGGGCCAGATGCCCAATCCTTACGGGCCGCCGGTGACCGTAGAGAACGCCAAGAAAGCTGCGGCCGCAGCCTTGGCTGAAGCGCGGACAAACAATTGGAGGATGGCGGTGGCGATCGTCGATCCCGGCGGGATCCTCATCTACTACGAAAAGATGGATAACACACAAGTTGGCAGCGCGGACATCGCGATTGAAAAGGCGCGTACTGCGGTTCGATTCAAGCGTCCCAGCAAGGCGTTTCAGGATCTCGTTGCCGGAGGAGGCGCAGGGCTGCGAATCCTTCGTCTGCCGGGCGCGGTGCCACTTGAAGGCGGCATCCCCCTGATGATCGATGGGCAGATCGTAGGCGCGATCGGCGTTTCCGGCGACAGCGGCGATCACGATAGCCTGTGCTCACAGGCGGGCGCAGCCACTCTGAAGTAGAGATCACCGCCGTTCCGGCGGCGTCAACGAGAATAATGTAGTTTCCAGAACGGTCGTCGCGGGCCGCCGCCGCGTTCACCGGTTTTCCACTCAGCTCTTCAAGTTCATCTACCGCAACAGCGCCGATGCACACCACAGAACCGGAGCCTGGCCGTGGAGGTCTCCTGTAAAACGCTCGCGGTCGAGATAATACTGCAAGTCATTTTTCTTACCAGTACCCTGGCACACATTGCGAATGTCACCGTTCGGTTCCAGGTAGCTCACGAGCGCTAACCATCCTTTGCGCGCTGCCGGTCCGTAAGTTTTATTGTCGAGCCAGCCCTTCTTTACCCCGGTAATTATCGCGAAGGTGAACATGCCGGTGGAAGAACTTTCGGGATAAGACTCAGGATGATCAATCAACTGGTGCCACATGCCATCCTTGTCCTGGTAAGGCAGAAGTGCCTTCATCATGTTGCGATAGCCTTCCATGATGTGCGCACGCTGCGGATGGTTCTCCGGCAGCGAACTCAATACCTCCGACATTCCGGCGGCCACCCAGCCATCCCCGCGGCCCCAGAAGAACGGCACGTCAGGCGCGTGGTAGAAAAGACCGTTCGGCTGCTGCAGTTTGTCCAGGTAGGTGGACATCTCGAGCGCGGCGCGGTCGAGATACTTCGCATCTCCGGTGGCGCGATACGCCTGCAACTGGACAATTATGATCATGTACATGTCGTCAATCCAGAACCGGGTCTGCGGCGTCAGGCCTTCCGGCGTGGGATTCTCCCACTGCTTGTCCGAGGAATTTAATCCGAGATCAAGATATTTCTTTTGCTTGGTCTGGATATAAATTTCCAGCGGCACCGTGCCAAACACCGTTCTGTCCACGTGGTCGGGCACTGGTATTAGTTTGGATTCATCGCCGAACAGCGGTTCGAAGCGCTGGATGAGGCGCGCGTCAAGATCCTTGTCGCCGGACAATCGGGCAAAAGTCAAAGCTCCGTACCAGGTCGCAACTTCCGGGTAGGTAATAAATGGAGGAGGACCCGGCCGGCTGAAGTTCGAGTGCGGGGTCGACACCAGACGCTCTGCCACGCGCTTGCCGATTTCCTGGGGTGAGCTGCCCGCCGGCCACTTCTTGAATCCTTTGGGTTGCTTTTCTGCCTGCAGCGGAAATACCAGCACCAGCATCCATGTTGTGAGTAAAAGCACAGATCTTTTGTGGAATCGATTTATCATGAGTTCTCTGTCCCTCGGATTTAACTGAATTACACTTTGACTGATGGAATCGCGATTGAATGAATCTTGACCAAACGATCGAACATCCGCAATGAGTCTTGGCTGCTCGCTGCGAGAAGTGGCAGCTTTGGCGCCAGCGTCGCAGGCTACAGAAAACGCCGGTTGCAGGTCAAATCTTAAAAACTGAAGCCACCATTCAATCGAACTAAACAAAGCGCACACGCCCGCAGAGATAACCTGTCGGGATGCATGGCTGCTATTCTGCCGACTTGCGGAGTAGTTCGCGGTCAATCCCTAACGGAGATCGCATCAATGCTCAGAGTCTCTTATCAGGATCTGCTCGACACTCTCGTGCGCGTGCTGTTAAACCTTGGATTTGAAACGGAACGGGCCCGGCTCTGTGCCCGGCTTTTCGCCGAGACAACCTGCGACGGCGTTTACTCGCACGGCCTGAACCGCTTTCCGCGATTCCTCACCATGATTCAAAGCGGGCTGATCGACATTCACGCCGAGCCCGAGTTGCTCACGCGTGCTGGATCGATGGAGCGTTGGGATGGAAAAATCGGTCCGGGAAATCTCAATGCCTATCACAGCATGGAAAGGGCCATCGCACTTTCGCGGGAACATGGAATGGGCTGCGTGGGGCTGGCCAACACCAATCACTGGATGCGTGGCGGCAGCTACGGTTGGCAAGCTGCGGACGCGGGCGTTATGGGCCTGTGCTGGACCAATACGCTGCCCAACCTTCCGCCCTGGGGCGCCTCCGATCCGCGTCTGGGCAACAATCCGCTGGTGATTGCAGTGCCGCGGCCCCAAGGCCACATCGTCCTCGACATGGCCATGTCGCAATTTTCTTACGGCACCCTGGCTTCGTACCGTGTGCGCGGCGAGCTGTTGCCGGTGGAAGGCGGCTTTGACTCGGAGGGGCGGCTTACACGAGATCCCGGAGCCATCGAGAAGTCGAATCGTCCGCTGCCTATCGGCTTCTGGAAGGGTTCAGGCTTGTCCCTGATGCTGGATCTGATGGCGGCAATCCTGTCGGGCGGGAAGGCAACCCATCAGATTCCTCCGATTCCGGAGCGAGAAAGTATGGTCTCGCAAGTATTCATCGCAATCGATTTCGCTGCCCTCGATCCGACTCAAGGGAAAATCGTCGCCGCAAAGGTCGCCGATCAAATCATCGAATACTTCCAGTTGCCGCCGCATTCCTCTGGAGAGCGCGTGCGCTATCCCGGCTACCGCGTCCTGAAGACGCGACAGGAAAACCGGGCCAACGGTGTTCCCGTGGAACCTGCGATCTGGAAGCAGTTGCAGGCCCTGTAAAGATTGGGGAGCACGCAGACTGTTGAGTCAGACTGAATTCAAATTTAAGTTTTTATGGTTTGACAGGCCCAGAGTGATTTCTATACTTGAAGTGATTTTACTGTAGTGCGATTGAGAACGTTACTTACTGCTCGATTCGCAGGAATGCCGCTGCCGCGAGGGGGCTTTGACAATCTTGCGCAGGCCGGCTGGCTACTTCGAATCGCAATCTCAAAAGGATGAAATTAGCGCACTGAAGTATGGGGGCTCGCGGCATGTACGGGCGGCCCGATGCTTTCCAAAAAGCTGAGAGGATGCTCCTAACTGACCGGAGCAACGAACTGCAGCATAGGGTCGAATATCTTTAACTGAGGCTTCGACTCGGCCAAAAAAGCGACCCTTTGCTAGGGGAAATTCCGAATGAGTAACGACGCGGACGGCTCAACCCATCAAATGGTGTTTCGCAAGACCCATGAGCACACTGGGCGGCGCATCTCCGTGACGCCCGGGAACAGCTCGATGAAACACCTTGCCTACGGGCGCATCATCCTGAATCCATCCAAGCAGGTTGAGTCATTTTCCAACGGAGACCGCGAAACCGGATTGATCGTGCTTTCAGGACAGGCCACGGTCTCGGTCGACGGCGAGGATTTTTCCCTAGGCAAGTACGATTCGATGTATATTCCCCGCGATTCGTCGGTGAAGATCGCGACCAAATCGAGCGCAGACATCGCAGAGTTCTCCGCCGAAGTTGCGAAGCGCTACCCGCTGCAAGTCGTACACTTTGCACAAGTCTCCGGCGACCCGGGCTTGAAATTCAAGACCGGCGGATCAGGATCGTCACGCCAGCTTCACATGCTGCTCGCCAAAAACGTTGAAGCGGGAAGGCTGATTGCGGGGTTCACTGTTTCCGAGCCCGGCAACTGGACGAGTTGGCCGCCGCACGAACACTCCAAGATGCTGGAAGAGATGTACGTATATTTCAACATGCCGGCGCCGGCATTTGGCATTCAACTGGTGTATAACCAGACCGACTATCCCGAGCTGGTCACCGTGGTGCGGGACGGCGACGCGGTATTGATGCCCAGCGGCTACCATCCGAATGTGTCAGTACCCGGGCATCCGATCTGCTTTCTGTGGGCGATGGCGGCCCATCGCGAAGGAGAAGACCGGCAGTTCGGAGTAGTCAATGTGCAGCGAGGATTTGACCAGGGCGCCTCCGGACTGGAAGCAGGCCGGAAACAGTAGCGATCTCAAGCTGTGTCGCCTAAAATCAGCGCCGGCAAGATTAGCCATCAAACCATGGACCCTGCCGCTACATCCGCTATCACTGCGTCGGATTCGGAAGCGGCTGCGGCTATTTCGCCCGTCGGTTATTTCCGCTGGGTCATTTGCGCCCTCCTGCTTTTTGGCACCACTAAGAACTACATGGACCGCCAGGTCCTCGGCGTTTTGAAGACCACCCTGCAACATGACCTGGGATGGAATGAGATCGACTATGGCAACCTGGTGTTTGCCTTCCAGGCGGCGTACGCGGTGGGCATGTTGGCGGTCGGCCGGTTGGTGGATCACTTAGGCACGCGCGTGGGCTACGCATTGGCCATGGTGTTCTGGAGCCTGGCTTCCATGGGACACGCCTTGGGAAGTTCCTTCACAAGTTTTCTGGTTGCGCGGTCGGCGCTAGGCCTTGGCGAGTCAGGAGTTTTTCCGGCGAGCATTAAGACCGTGGCCGAATGGTTTCCGAAAAAAGAACGCGCGCTCGCCATCGGAATTTTTAACGCCGGTACCAACGTCGGCGCAATCATCACTCCGTTGGTGGTGCCATGGATCACGATTCACTGGGGCTGGCGCTGGGCGTTCATCATTACCGGCGCGCTGGGTTTCGTCTGGCTCATATTCTGGTTGCTGCTGTATCGCAAGCCTGAAGAGCATCCCCGCGTCTCCCGGGCGGAACTCGACTATATCCGCAGCGATCCGCAACCGCCGATGGCAAAAATAAAATGGGCGCGCCTTATCCCTCATCGGCAAACCTGGGCCTTTGTGGTGGGCAAGTTCATGATCGATCCCATCTGGTGGTTCTACCTGTTCTGGGTGCCGGATTTTCTGCAACGCCAGCACGGCCTCTCGCTGATGAAGATCGGTATCCCCATCATGGTGATCTACGTGATCGCAGATGTCGGCAGCGTGGCTGGAGGATGGCTTTCGTCCTGGCTGATTGCTCGGGGTCAGACCGTGAATATCGCACGCAAGAGCACCATGTTCATTTGCGCAGTCTGCGTTGTCCCCATCGTGTTTGCCTCTCGCGTCGAGAGCATGTGGGGAGCGGTGCTGCTGATCGGGCTCGCGGCGGCGGCTCACCAGGGGTTTTCCGCCAATTTGTTTGCTTTGACCTCCGACACTTTTCCCGCCCAGGCCGTTGGCTCGGTGGTCGGGATGGGAGGCATGGCAGGTGCGGTTGGAGGAATGTTGATCGCGAAAATCGTCGGCTACACTTTGCAGTGGACTGGCAGTTACATGGTTCCCTTCCTGATTGCCGGCTTTGCCTACCTGGTGGCGCTGGCCGCGATTCAGATTCTGGTGCCGCGGCTGGAGCCAGCGGTAATCAACTGAACCCAGAGAAAATCGAACATGGCTTTAGAAGCTTTCCGGCTTGACGGAAAAAATGCGCTGGTTACCGGTTCCAGCCGGGGCCTGGGCGCGGCAATCGCCATCGCGTTGGCACAAGCCGGGGCAAACGTTGCTTGTCACGGCCGGAGCGAGGGCGGCAACGCCACTACTGAACAGATCCGCCAACTGGGGAGGAAGTCCTTTTATATGGCGGGGGAGATGTCTAATCCAGCCGTGTATGCGGCTCTGATTGGAAAGACAGTGGAAGAATTCGGTTCCATCGACATTCTGGTGAACAACGCCGGCGTCATACGACGCGCCCCAGCGGCGGAGTTCTCACCCAACGATTGGGACGAATTGATTGCCGTCAACCTAACCTCCGTGTTCCGCCTTTCGCAGCTCGCAGGTCAGGATATGTTGAAGCGAGGTGCAAAAGGCAAGATCGTCAACATCGCGTCCCTGCTTTCGTTCCAGGGCGGGATTCTGGTTCCAGCCTACGCCGCCGCCAAGGGTGGTGTAGCACAACTGACCAAGGCGCTGGCCAATGAATGGGCGTCGAAGGGCATCAACGTAAATGCAATTGCGCCCGGCTACATGGCAACGGACAACACCACGGCATTGCGCAACGACCCGCAGCGCAGCCGTCAAATTCTCGAACGGATTCCGGCAGGCCGCTGGGGTGATCCCAACGACGTCACCGGCGCCGCAATTTTTCTCTGCTCGTCCGCCAGCGATTATGTTCACGGGCATGTTCTCGCGGTGGATGGCGGCTGGCTGGGCCGCTGAGGAAATGCAGACGTCTGTCGATAATCGTTGATCGTTGATCCCGAGGGTGCCCCATCCTTGCGCGTCCTGTGCGCAAGGGTGGGGATTTTAGACGTACTAGTCCACGCAGATCCTACTGGTTAACCCCGCTAGCCAGAAAGCCTCCGTCCACGGTCAGCAGATGGCCGGTGACAAAGCTGGCGGACTTCGATGCCAGAAACACCGCGGCGCCTCCGAGTTCGTCGAGTTTTCCGAACCGTTTCATGGGTGTACGCAAAAGAAATTCGCGGCCGCGGTCGGTGCCGTCCAGCAGGGCGGTATTCAAATCGGTGCGAAAGACTCCGGGAACGATCGCATTGACGCAAACCCCGGAGGCAGCCCACTCAATGGCGAGCGATTTCGTAAGTGAAGCCACCGCCGCTTTGCTGGCGCTGTATGCGGCAACTTCGAAGAGCGCGACAAACGAGGACAGCGACGCAATATTGATGATGCGCCCGTAATGCTGCTCAATCATGTGCCGTCCGAACACGCGACAGGCGCGCAAAGTTCCCGTCAGGTTGGTATCGAGGATTGAATTCCATTCTGAATCCGGGAAATCCAGCGTGGGCCCCCGTTTCGTGCGGCCGGCACAGTTCACCAGGATCTGGACCGCGCCGAATTTCCCGCAAACTGATTGCAGAAGTTGCACCAGGCTCGCGTCACTGGTGACATCACAGGTTTGATTCAGCGACTGCCGTCCCAACCCTTCAACTTCCGCAACCGCAGAAGCCACCTGCGGCGCGCGACGGCCTGTGGGAACCACGTTGGCCCCGGCTTGCGCTAGCGCCCGGGTGAGGGCGAGCCCGATGCCGCTGGTTCCCCCGATCACAACTGCGGTTTCGTCGGCCAGATCAAGAAGAGGATGACCCATGAACACATCCTTGCATGCAGAGTATTGGCGTTGTGAATTATAGAGTCAGACAGAGCTTGGAGGTTGTGTCTTTACAAACCCGTCTCCGTTTAGCCCGGCTGAGCAACATTAGTTTTTTTCACGGAAGAGTTACGACACCCTGTAGTGTTCTATTTCTTCTTTGCGACCTTTGCGGAAGTCTTAGCGCACTTTGCGGTTAGGACTTTGACTTTTGTCGAGTCACGCAAATCTTAAACCGCAAAATTCGTAAAGCAAGGCCGCAAAGAACGCAAAGACTGCGGCAACTCTATGAGGAGCGGATGACTAGCCTCAAGCCGCAAGCATCGAGCGCAGACACTCTGCAATGGATAAGGTCAACTTGCGGGGATAGTCGGTCTGCACCATCGCCAGCGCCAGGCTTCTAACCACCGCATGGCCATCGACGCGGAAAGTCTGGAAGAAGCGCGTCCTCCGGCGAAGTGCATGCTCGGGAAGAATGGAATAACCGAAACCTGATTCCACCAGGCGCTTGATAGCCTCGGTGTCTTCGGCTTCCATCACCACCCGCGGCGTCACCCCAATATCCTTAAAGAAGCGATCGATCAGTACCCGCAGGACCGTCCCCCGAGGATAAAGCAGGAATGGAACCCGGGCCAACTCAGAAGCCCGTATGGAGTGTATGTGGCCGTGCCGGGTCTTGCTTGTTGCCGGCCCCGCAATCAGAAGTTCTTCATCGAAGAGCGGGATGATCTTGAGATTCTCCTCGGGAACCGGCAGCGAGATCAGGCCAAGATCGAAACGCCGGTCATGCAGGCCGGCAATGGTCTCCTCGGTCACCTGCACGGTCACCCGAATCTCGGCTTTGGGAAACTGTTTTCGCAGCTGCCTTAGCGGCTTACCCAATTGGTAGATCAATGTGGTCACGCCGGTGGCGAAGTGGAAGGGACGCGTGTCCTTGGTCAGATCATTCTCAAATTCCTGCTTGATCTGGTTGGTCATCTGAATCAAGGTTTTGGCATGCTCGGCCAGGCGCAACGCCGCCGGCGTAGGCACCAGTCGTTTTCCGCTCCGGACAAACAGTTCTGTGTGCAGCTCGTCGGCCAGATTGTGCAACTGGAGGCTGACGGCGCCTGGCGACAGGAAAACTTTCTCCGCCGCCCGAGTCATGCTGGGAGAGTCCATCACCGCGAGAAACAGTTCGAGTTGGTGGATGTCCATAGACTCTCTCCCATCACGGTGGTCACCCCAGGCGGAGGCTCGCAGCTGTCAGATCGAAGGCCCGGCATCAGCTCAGCTATCCTTTTAGTCTTGCTGAATCGTAGCTTTAACTTTTCCAATTTGACACTGGTGACGCCGCTGCCTATCGTTTCAATCTGGCAGGCATACTTTAGCAAATCTGAAGGTTGGAGTTGTGTGCAGCGGTGTGCGCTTTCCACTCGCGAGGTTCAGAAACCGCCGAGCACCTGAAAACAAACGGCTTGAAACGTGTCTTACGATGAGCGTGCGATGAAGAAAATTTGGTTTGCGGGCGCAGTTTTGATTCCATTGCTGGTGGCCACGGCACAGGAAGCATTGCCGCCCGGCTTCGAGCATTGGAGCACATCGTCGCTGAAGCAGTACGAACAAAAAATGCATGAGGACGCCACCGCTGATCCGCACCATTTTGCCGTAGAGTTGCTGGCAGACTTTCCGAATGACAGCGCGATGCTGGTTCGCCGCGAGTCTGACGGGCCCCCCGAGTGGCATGAAACCCAGATCGACGTTTTTTTCGTACGATCCGGCTCGGCGACCCTGCTTATTGGCGGCAAGCTGATCAATGGAGAGACTGTAGGTCCCCACGAAAAGCGCAATGGCACGATCCAGGGCGGCGTCCGGGAGAAACTTTCGGCGGGAGACGTGGTCCGCATTCCGGCCCGGGTTCCGCATCAGGTCCTGCTTGAGGGTTCCCACGAATTCAACTACTTTGTGATTAAGGTAAAAGGATATTGAAATCCGGTAGGATGCTTCTACGATCGCCCGGCTTAAGCGCGCTTAGCGGAGGAGAGTTTGAAAGCCAGCATGCGCATTGTTGATTCACTTGCGATATTTACCCTGACCGCCGTTCTTCTGTCGCCCTTCGCCCGGGCTCAGGACGCCGCCTTCCATAATGCGCCGGCATCGGCCAAGCAAATGGCGAATCCCTACGAGGGCCAGGCGCCCGCCGCCGGCAAGCCGCTCTACCATCTCCGCTGCGCGCGCTGCCATGGCGAGAATGGAGAGGGTTCAGGAAATATTCCGCCACTGGCGCAGGACAAGATCAAAGCCGCTGCCTCTGGCGAACTGTTCTGGTTTATTACCAAGGGCGACGTGAACAACGGCATGCCCTCGTGGGCGTCGTTACCGGCGAGGCAACGCTGGCTGATCGTCAACTACGTAAAAACCCTGGGCTTGCCACAGTCCGCAGTGGCGCAGAAATCGTCCGCGGCCCCGGAAAAAACCACCGCCAAAAACTTTCCGTCGCCAACGCCGCCTTTCACCGACTTTCGCTACGAGAAGCCAGGGCAGACTCGCAAGATCACCATCAAGGATCTTCCCGCCCCCTTTGTGACTCCATCGGCCGGCAACGGGCCTAAAGTGGTTGCCCGTCCCGAGGGCGCATGGCCGCAAGTTCTTCCGGGCTTTAAAGTGGAACAGTATGCCTCCGGTCTCGAGAAGCCCCGAATTATTCGAACCGCTCCCAATGGCGACTTTTTCCTGGCTGAGACCAACCCGGACGGCGACATTAAAGTTTTCCGCGGCATCAGTTCCACTGGCAAGGTCCAACAGATGGCGGTCTTCGCCAGCGGTCTGAATCGGCCGTTCGGCATAAACTTCTATCCTCCCGGACCCAATCCGCAGTGGGTCTACGTAGGCAACACCGATTCGGTCGTCCGCTTTCCTTATCAGAATGGCGATTTGCAGGCACGCGGCCCGGCGCAGCACATTGCGGACCTTCCGGCTGAGGGAGGCCACTCGACACGCGACATTCAATTCTCGCCCGATGGCAAGAAGATGTATGTCTCCGTGGGTTCAGCTTCGAACGTCGACGACTCGGATGTGACCCCAGCGGAAAAGAATCGCGCTGACGTTCTTGAATTCAACCCTGACGGGTCGGACATGCGAATTTACGCCTCCGGCATTCGCAACTGCGTCGGATTGGCAGTCAATCCGAAAACCGGTGAGCTGTGGTGTTCGGTCAACGAGCGCGATGGACTCGGCGACAACCTGGTTCCGGACTACATCACCCATGTCCAGGATGGCGGATTTTATGGTTGGCCGTGGTGGTACATGGGCGGTCACCAGGATCCGCGCCATGCCGGGAAACATCCCGAACTGAAGGACAAAGTCATCACGCCGGATGTGATCCTGCAGCCGCACAACGCTTCCCTGGGGATAACTTTTTACGATGGCAAGCAGTTCCCGGCGGAATATCAGGGCGACATGTTTGCTTCAGAGCACGGATCCTGGAACAAGTCGGTTCGCGTGGGCTACGAAGTAATCCGCGTGCCATTGCATCAGACCGGACACGCCACCGGCGAATACGAGGATTTCATGACCGGATTCGTGGTCGACAACGACCACGTCTGGGGACGCCCGGTAGGCATCACGGTCGCTCCCGACGGATCGCTGTTGGTTACTGACGACGCCTCGGACTCCATCTGGCGGATCAGCTACGTCGGAAAATAAGTGATTCAATCCAGCTCGGACCTTAATTCGATCCCCTGAGATTCGGGTATCAGGTGCTGCCGGAACAATTCGTGGATGGCGCGAAATTGCTGGCGCAGCAGGATCACATCGTGCCCGGCTGAGGCGTGGTTGACGACGAATTCACGCAGCGAACGCTCGGTCAAGCTGCTCCAGCGTTGGCTGTCCACCAACTCCGAGCACTCACGGCAAGCCGCCCAAAAGCCGGTGGCCCCGCCGGCAAAAATGTTTCGTTGCTGCCAACTGAAGTTACGGCACCGGTAGAGCCACTGGATAGGCCGGGCCGCGCAGAAGTCGCAACTCCCGCCGTCCGAACACGTGACCATGTGAAAGTTCTGCATGGACTGTTGCTCGATCGGGCCGTAGCCGTGATAGTGTCGCTCGCTCGACTCGCGAGAAAACCAGCCATCAATATCCAACGCGCGAAGGTTTTAGACGACAGGAATTTGCATTTTGTCCGGTTTTCCGAACACCGGACGCCGTGTCATCCTAAGCGGAGCAGATCATTCGCTTGCGAATATCCAGCGGAGTCGAAGGACCCCTACCCTTCCCGAGCGGTCGGCAAAAATCCCAAGAGGGACAGCATAAACCCAGGAGGAATGTTTCGACTCCACAACGTGACGTCTACATAGTGCACACGTTCCCGCGAGTCCTGCCCGTAGTAAACTCCACTCGCGCCCTCAACCGGCGAAGCACGCAGTGAACCATCCCGAGGGCGGAGGCTTGCATGGTCCGGTCCTTTTTCCTGATGTTTTCCTTACTGCAGGTTGCAATCAGCGTTTCGCAAGCGCAAACCACGACGGCTCCGGACACGCCCGAAGCCGGTTCAGTTGAGGCCATCGCCGCGGCCACCGGCGACCCTCGTTTTCTCTCGCCTTGGGTGGCGTACCTGCCCACCTCAGCGACGGTTCCCTCTCCTCTCGGTTTTTTTGGCCGAATTGCAGGTGCTCCGGGCGAGTTCGTGGACAGCGCCAAAGCCTACGCCTACTGTCGTGCTCTCGCCGGCGCATCGCCGCGGGTGCGCGTTTTCACCATTGGTCGCAGTGAAGAAGGGCGCGACATCCTGATGGTCGCGGTAGCCGATGAAGCCGGCATTCGGGAACTCGATCGATTGAAAGCCGCGACTGCCGCGCTCGCTGATCCCCGTCGCACCGATCCCGCCGCTGCCGATCGAATGATTCAGAATTCCCGGCCTATTTATTACTTCAATGCCGCCCTGCACTCCGACGAGACCGGCTCAACCGAGGCCATGCTGGAGATGGCCTACCGTCTGGCCGTCTCAGAACAGCCGATGATCCGGCGCATCCGCGAGCAGCTCGTTGTTCTGATCAACCCGGTTTCCAATCCCGACGGGCGTGACAAGATGGTGGAATGGTTCTATCGCTATCTGAAAGGTAAAACGGATCGAGCCACTCTGCCGCGCCAGTCGCCTCCCTACTGGTCGAAGTACACATTTGTGGACATCAACCGGGATACTCACCAGCAGACTCACGAGACCACAAAGGCCGTGCATCGCATGTTTCACGAGTGGCACCCAACGGTGGTCCACGACCTGCACGAAGGCCAGCCGATGTTGATGACGTGGAACGGCACCGGTCCGTACAACCCGAATATCGATGCCATCACTTACACCGAATTTCTCGAGTTAAGCTTTCACGAAGTTCAAACTCTCACCGCCATGGGCATGCCCGGCGTTTCCACATGGAATTTCGGTGAAGCCTTCGCCCACCTTTATCTTGATTCGGTGGCCATGAATCACAACAGCATTGGGCGCGGCTACGAAACCTGGGGCAACGGCACCGCTGAAACCCTGCGCCGCGTCGTACCCCCAGCCGAGGCTAGCATGGAGTGGTATCGACCGCTGCCCCCGCCCGGCGGAGACGTCATCTGGTCGGCCCGCGACAACCTCAACTATCAGGAGACAGCAGCCCTGGCGGCTCTCGACCACAGCGCGGTCAATGCAAAGGCGATGCTCCATAACTTCTACAAGAAGGGTTGGGACTCCTGGCAGAAGGGTTTGAACCAGCCGCCATACGCCTTCCTGATTCCCGACGGGCAAGGCGATCAAGCCCGAGTCGCGCAGATGGTTGGCCGGTTGCTTGGCCAGCACATTGAAGTGGGCCGTGCGCAGGCAACGCTGAAGCTGAAAGACGGAGGGTATCCCGCAGGCACTTACGTTGTGCGTCTGGACCAGCCTTATCGCAACTATGCCGTGGACTTGCTCACGCCGCAGCATTATCCCCTTGATGGCAGCGAACCCTACGACGATGTCTCCTGGGAATTGCCCGCACATTACCGGCTGCAGGCGATTCCAACCGCCGACGCCTCGGTACGCTCGGCAGCGCTCACTCTTCTGACCGAAGAGCCGCATCCCGCGGGCAACATCGAGGGAGCAGGTCCGATCTTCTTACTGAAGGACACGGGGCAGGAGGGGCTGCTCGCAGCCCGTTACCAACTGGCCGGCTTTCCAATCGAAGTTGCCGAGCGTGCGTTTACCTCCGGCGGCGTCGATTACCCCTCCGGATCATGGATCCTGCCTTCGCACGATGGATTGCCCGGCGCGGTCAAAGCCACTGCAACGAACCTCGGTCTCGATTTCGCGAGCGCGACTGCCGTTCCCGACGTACCGCGTCACCAAGCTAAGGCCGCGCACATTGGCGTGTGGGTTCCTTGGGCTGACACAGACTCTATCGGATGGGTCCGTTACTCGCTCGATCAACGCAAGATTCCATATATCTATATTCGCGACGAAGATATCCGTGCCGGAATGTTACGCGACCATGTTGACGTGCTGATTTACGGCCACGTTGATCTTGAACTCGCCGAGCAAATTCAGGGTCTGCCAAAAACCTGGGGGCCAATGCCTTACAAAGCGACTCCGCAGACTCCTAGTTTCGGCAAGCCCGCGGAGTCAGATGACATCACCGGCGGCATAGGGTGGGAGGGTCTGGCTCAGCTTCAACGATTTGTCGAAGCGGGCGGGTTGCTCGTGACCCTGGGGAGCGGCTCGATGCTTCCTCTCGAAGCTGGCATTGTGCGCGGCGTCCGCCGCTCCTCGGGCGGCGTGCCTCGCAGCACCCAGGGTGGTGGAGCGGATTCTGCCGCGGCGGCGCAGCAGGCCGCCACCCGTACCCCGGGCGCGCACGTGCGCGTAACCTTTGATCAGCCCGATTCTCCGTTGGCCTACGGCTATCCCGCGCGCACTCACGTCTTCCGGCAAAACTTTCCGCTTTACGATCCTCCGCGAAGCTGGCTGCGCATGGCCTACTGCACCACCTGCCTCGACGGACCGGTGGACCGCACCAACATCATCATGGAATGGGGTGATCGCGACGGAGCGCCCTTCGTGGTAAGCGGCCAGGCATGGGGTGAAAGCCGACTGATCGGGCGTCCGGCGATTCTTGATATGCCAGTCGGCCGCGGCCATGTGGTGGCCTTCAACTTCAACCCCCTACACCGCGACCTGAACCGCGGAGATCACCGCCTGGTCTGGAATGCAATTATCAATTGGCAAGCCATCCTGGCGGGGCGCCACTAGTTCAGCGATCAGCTATGAGTGGGTGCCCCACCCTCGCGCGTTTTGTGCGCAGGGTGGGTTCGCTGGATGGGGTTTTCGCTAGCGCCGCTACAAATTCGCCGGGTATTCCCACGTGGTTTTGTCGCATGGTTTTGGGGAAGGGCACGACTTCAGTCGTGCCATAAATCACTGGAGAGACGGCGGCTTTAGCCGCTGCGGTTCGCTGTTGACCCACTGCGGCTCTAAGCGCCGAATCTCTCCGCCGCGCGAGCTTTGGCTTTCGCTGCCTCTTCCTCTCGATTCTTCGGCAGCGCAGTGGTTTCGAGCGAACGCAAGAGACGCGTCGAGATGCCGGCTATTTCATCCACCGCAGCCAAAAACGCGGGTTCATTGGCCTTCGACGGTTTGTTAAATCCGCTGATCTTTCTCACAAACTGCAGCGAAGCTGCCTGAACCTCCTCGGCAGTGACCGGCGGATCGAAGTTAAAGAGAGTTTTGATATTCCTGCACATTCACACTGACCTCTGGAGATTGAATCATCAAACCGTAATCCGAACCGTAATCCAAACTCTAATCAAAGATATTTTCTCACGAGTCGGCCCGCCGTCGCGGCATCCACGGAACGCCGCATTCCGCCTGCTCTCCAGTTGGATTACCAAAAGTGCCCGATTATCGTTTATCCTTACCAGTACACAGTGGTTCGAAAGGAACAATATGAAGACCTTCCCGGTACTTTTCCTGACCTTGGTTCTTGCCGCTCTTTTTGCCGTCGCCGCAGATCAGCCCCAGCCACCAATGGCTGGCAATCAAGCGCCTGCTTTCAGCCTGCCCAGCCAGGAAGGCGCGCCGGTTTCGCTTGACCAGTTCAAGGGCAAGTGGGTTGTGCTCTACTTTTATCCCAAGGATTTCACTCAGGGTTGCACTATCGAGGCTCACAATTTCCAACGTGATATCGATAAATATACGCAGAAGAATGCGGTGGTCCTCGGCGTCAGCGTAGACAACGTGGATTCTCACAAGAGCTTCTGCACCAAGGAAGGCTTGAACTTCAAGCTGCTTTCAGATTCCAACCACTTCGTCGTTGAAAAATACGGCTCAGTCATGGAATACAACGGAATGACTCTGGCCGCCCGCAACACTTTCCTGATTGATCCCACCGGCGTAATCCGGAAGGTGTATCTCAAGGTCAGTCCGCAGGGTCATAGCGAAGAAGTGCTGGCCGATCTCCAGCAATTGCAATCCGCAAAGTGAAGTTGCGATTCCGGGTCGTTATTCACCGCGATCCGTCTTCGCGTTTTGGCAGCGAGTCCTAACCAGTTCAATTTCCCGAGGGCGATTCCTGTCCATACCCATCGAAGATTACGCCATGATCGGCGACTGTGACACCGCTGCCCTGGTATCTAAACAGGGTTCGATCGACTGGCTTTGTTTTCCGCATTTTGATTCCGGCGCCTGTTTTGCAGCGTTGCTTGGCACTCCTGAAAACGGACACTGGTCCATTTCTCCCGCCGACCCGATAAAGGCGATTCGCCGGCGCTATCGCGAGGGAACCCTCGTTCTTGAGACCGAGTTCGACACTGCGAGCGGTTCGGTGACGGTCATCGACTGCATGTCCCCTCGCGACGGGACACCGGATGTTTTGCGCATGGTGGTCGGAACCGGAGGCCTGGTGCGGATGAACCTGGAACTGGTGATTCGATTCGACTACGGCTCCGTCGTGCCCTGGGTTCGACGTACCGATCACGGAATCTCCGCCATTGCCGGTCCGGACATGCTCGGCCTCCGCACGGAAGTCGCGCTCCATGGAGAAAACTTCAAAACGGTCGCTGCGTTTACCGTGAGTAAAGGACAGAAGATACCCTTTGATCTCACCTGGTATCCCTCACTGCACGATGAGCCTGCAGTGGTGAACGTCGACGCAGCGATTCAGGACACAGAGAACTGGTGGCGGGAATGGTCGGATCGCTGTACGTATCAAGGCCAATGGCGTGATGCGGTATTGCGCTCACTCATCACGCTGAAAGCCCTGACATTTTCGCCCACGGGCGGCATCGTGGCCGCGCCCACAACATCGCTGCCGGAGTGGCCGGGCGGCGTCCGCAACTGGGACTACCGCTTTTGCTGGGTGCGCGATGCCACCCTGAGCCTGCACTCCCTGCTCAACGCGGGATACCACGAGGAAGCGCGTGAATGGCGTGAATGGCTTTTGCGGGCCGTCGCCGGACGACCTTCACAACTCAACATCGTCTACGGTCTGCGCGGCGAACGCAGACTCACCGAACTGGAACTGGACTGGCTTCCAGGTTACGAGAACTCTCTACCGGTCAGGATCGGTAACGCCGCACACAAGCAATTTCAGTTGGATATTTTTGGAGAAATCGCCAATGCTCTCTTCCTATACCGCCAGGCGGGAATGGTGCCGCCGCCGGACGAAGGCAAAGACGTGGCATTGGCTCTTCTTGACTTTCTGGAAACAGAATGGGAGGAGCCCGATGACGGAATCTGGGAGGTGCGCGGCCCCCGCCGGCATTTTGTTCACTCTAAAATGATGGCTTGGGTCGCCGTGGATCGGGCCATCCGGTCTGCAGAGAATGGATGGTTCTCGGGAGACATTCCGCGCTGGAAGGCCCTTCGGAATACCATTCATGACCAGGTGTGCCGCCAGGGTTTTGATGCCGATCTGAATTCCTTTGTCCAGTATTATGGTTCCAAACACCTGGATGCCAGCCTCCTGATGATGCCTCTGTTCGGATTTCTTCCGCCTGATGATGCTCGCATGGTCGGTACGGTCAAAGCCATCGAAACCCACCTCATAGAAAATGGCTTTGTCGGACGGTACACCCACGACCCTGCGGTGGATGGTATTCCCCATGGAGAAGCAACGTTTCTCCCCTGCTCATTCTGGTTGGCGGATAACTACGTGTTGCAGGGCCGTCGCGAAGATGCGGTGCGGATGTTCGAACGGCTGTTGAGTGTCCGGAATGACGTGGGGCTTCTCTCTGAAGAATATGATCCGGCGGCAAAACGGCTGCTGGGCAATTTTCCGCAGGCCTTCTCTCACGTCGGATTGGTCAACACGGCGTTCGATCTAAGCCGCAGCATGAATCAGCCTGATCAGCCCTCGATTGCGCCCGCTCATCCTCGTTGAGCCGTACTGCAGTTCATCCACTGAGTGGTTACGCAGCGTCAAGATTCGCAGACGAAGCCAGTTTTCCTTCGAGTTTGTCCTCTGCCAGATCGATGAAGAACTTCTGTGCACTGAAGCGATTGCCGTTGCGGCTGACTTTGGACGTGCTTGCCTGGTGGGCCCGCACATAGCTTCCATCTTGGCGCAGGACGCGAGACTTTTCAACATCCCTCAAATAGCTCTGTAGGATTTCGCTAAAAAGACGCTCGCGCAAAGCGGGATTCCTGATGGGGAACATGACCTCGACCCGCTCATACAAGTTGCGCGGCATCCAATCGGCGCTGCCCAGATACACGTCAAGTTCACCGCCGTTCTCGAAATAGAAGATCCGGCTGTGCTCCAGAAACCTTCCTACAATGCTGCATACCCGAATGCGGTGGCTGAGGCCTTTCACGTTGGGACGCAGAGCGCAAGGCCCTCGAATGATGAGATCAATTTCAACTCCCGCTCGCGAAGCCCGGTAGAGCGCCTCGATGACCGGCTGATCCAACAAAGCGTTGACTTTGGCGATGATTCGCGCAGGCCGCTTGCGTCTGGCGTGGTTCGTCTCGCGATCGATTAACTCGATGCAGTTTTTAGCCAGGTCAATGGGCGATACGAACAGGGGCTTGTAGGTGGCTTGTTCCGAGCGGGCGGTGAGAAAGTTGAATACGGCGTGGACCGCGGAAGTTATTTCGGGTTCGCAGGTCAGCAGGCTCAGGTCGGAGTAGAAGTGCGCGGTTGACGAGTTGTAGTTGCCGGTGCCGAGATGGGCATATTGCCGTATCTCTCCGTCTGCGTCCTGGCGAGCCAGTAATGCCAGCTTGCAGTGAGTCTTCAGTCCCACCAGGCCATGAAATACCTGTACCCCCGCCTCCTCCAGCGATCGCGCCCAGCGTATGTTGGAAGCTTCATCAAAGCGCGCTTTCAACTCCACCACCACGGTGACTTCCTTGCTCTGGGCGGCCTCCAGCAGGGCACGTACGATGGGTGAATTTTCGTTCGTCCGATACAGGGTTTGCTTGATCGACAGCACCTGCGGATCGCGCGCGGCCGACTCGATAAAAGAGACGACCGGTTCGTACGAATCATAGGGATGGTGGAGCAGGATATCGCGCTTTCGGATCTTCTCGAACACGTTCGCAGTCTTGGAGGTGAAGGTCAGGCTCTTGGAAGTAAACGGCTGGAACTTCAAATCTGGCCGCGGAGTCTGTTCCGCCAGGAAGAATAAGCGCGACAGGTTAACTGGTCCCGGCGTCTTGAACACCTGCCATGGCTTGAGCCCAAATTGCTGAGATAGCGGTTCGACGATTGCTGCTGCCGCATCAGCCTCGATCTCCAGACGAACCACGTCGCCCCTGCGCCGGTTGTGCAACTCGGTATCTACCACGTCCAGCAAGTTGCGCGACTCTTCCTCGTGGAGGTACAGATTGCTGTTGCGGGTAGCGCGAAATGCTCCCGAAGAAATTACCTGATATCCCTTATAAAGATTGCGCGTGTGAGTCTCGATCAAATCGTGCAGGAAGATGTAATCGATGCTGTCTCGTTTGCTCGGAACCCGCACCAGGCGGGCGATTTTTCTCGGAACCGTTACCACGCCCAGGTAGGTTGTAGCCGGCCTAGAGTGATGACGCAACTGGAATGCAACGCACAAAGCTTTATTGATCACGTGCGGAAACGGATGCGAAGGATCGATCGTGACCGGAGTCAGAATGGGATCGACACGGCGCGTGAAAAACAGGTCCATCGCGTCTTTGCCGGGGCGATCCAGGCGCGCCACCGACACAATGCGTACGCCCTCGCCGGCCAGCGCCGGAAGCAGCTTCTGGTTCCAGCATTCGTACTGGGCGGCTACGAAGGAATGAATTTCCTGGGAGAGACGCTGCAGCTGCTCTGTGGGCGAGAGACCGTCAGGTCCTGCGAGTTGATTTCCGTGCTCCACCTGTTGCAGAAGCCCGGCGACCTGCACCTCGACGAATTCATCGAGGTTGCTGGCGGTTATGGCCAGGAACTTGACCCGTTCGAGGAGTGGATTGGCTTCGTCCTGCGCCTCTTCGAGGACGCGCCGGTTAAACGCCATCCACGACTCATGGCGGTTGAAATAGTTTCGAGGATCATCCAGGCGGACGCGGGCCATCGGCGAAGCTCTCCTGCCGTACGGCGTATCCTATCGCGAGATTGTTAATAGATTGTTACAGGCCCGCAATCCACTTTTGCTGGCGTGCCCGGTAGTGATAGTTTCACGGTTACTATTCTGCCAAAGGAACAATATGGAAGCCAACGAATATGACCTGGTCGTGATTGGGAGCGGCCCGGCGGGCCAGAAGGGCGCGATCTGTGCGGCCAAGATGCGCAAGAAAGTTGCCATCATCGACCGGAAGAAAACCATTGGCGGCGTCTGCGTTCATACTGGAACCATTCCCAGCAAGACATTGCGCGAGGCCGTCTTGTACCTGAGCGGCTTTCGCCAGCGCACATTCTATGGCCGTGGCTACGTGCTCAAGGACCGCATTGCGATGGCGGATCTAACCTTTCGCGCGCAATCCGTCATGCTCCGCGAAGTCGAGGTCATCAAGGCGCAGCTCCGCCGCAACTACGTAACCACCTTTGGAAGGAGACGCGCACTTCATCGATCCCAACACCATCGAAGTCAGGGCCGACGACGGATCCCAGCTGGTTCGCGGCCATCACATTCTGATCGCGTGCGGCACGCGCCCTGCCCACAGCGCGGATATTCCCATCGACGGCAAACGCATTTTTGATTCGGATCAGGTTCACTGCCTGGAGGAAGTCCCGCGGGACCTGGTAATCGTGGGCGCTGGAATTATCGGGCTGGAGTACGCGTTCATGTTTGCCGCGCTCGGGGTAAAAGTAACCCTGCTCGACCAACGCCCAATTCTTCTCGATTTCGTGGATCGCGAGATCGTGGAGAGCCTCTGCTTCCAGTTGAGGGCGCTGGGAACAGTCTTCCGTCTCGGGGAAAAAGTCGTTTCCGTCGGCCTGGACGAAGCCCGGGACCGGGTGTTTGCCAAACTCGAGAGCGGGAAGAATATCCATGGCCAGGGATTGCTCTATACCATCGGACGGCAGGCCAACAGCGATCTGCTCAGCCTTGAGACGGCGGGCTTGTCCTCCGACGGGCGCGGCAAGCTCAAAGTGAATGAACACTTTCAAACTGCGGTGCCTCACATCTACGCCGCCGGAGACGTGATTGGCTTTCCCGCACTGGCCAGCACTTCCATGGAACAGGGGCGGCTCGCCAGTTGTCATATGTTCGGAACACCCGGCAAAATGCCTCCAAATCTCATTCCGTACGGGATCTACACCATCCCCGAGATTTCCATGGTCGGACACACTGAAGAACAGCTGACCCAGGACAAGGTCCCCTACGAAGTGGGACTAGCCCGCTACGCGGAGTTGGCCAAAGGACAAATGTTGGGCGACGAGCAGGGTTTGCTGAAGCTGATCTTCTGCCCGGACTCGCTCAAACTCCTGGGAGTACACGTGATCGGCGATCGTGCCGCGGAAATTGTTCACATTGGCCAGGTGGTTCTCACCCTGGGCGCGAGCATCGAGTATTTCCGCGATGCGGTATTCAACTATCCCACGTTGGCAGAGGCGTACAAGGTTGCCGCGCTGGATGGACTGAATAAGCTGTAGCTGTTGGCTGCAAAATTTGCTCTGCTTCACCAAACTTTAATACTGCTGTAACAATCCCTCCGTATAGTTGCGGCCAGCCTTGACCGGAAATCGCCCGGCATGGGCACAGGAGACCACATGGCTACCGCACCTCCCTTATATGCTCCGCCGAAGCCCGGCCCCGTCGCCGTCCCCGCTCTGCATGCCAAGATGAGCAAGGGTCCCGGAAAAATCGGGGTTCTTGTGTTCGGAGTGGTTCTGATTATCGGAGTGGTTTACGCAGGGTCGCATCTGCTCTCCGATCTTTCGGGCGTTCACAACACCTCGATCATGCCCTACCTCTTGCTCGGCCTCGCGCTAATGGTGGCCCTGGGATTCGAGTTCGTGAACGGATTCCACGACACCGCCAATGCCGTGGCCACGGTGATCTACACCCACTCCCTTGAGCCTCACGTCGCGGTGGTGTGGTCTGGCTTCTGGAATTTCCTCGGCGTACTGACGTCATCGGGACTGGTCGCCTTCGGAATCATTTCGCTGTTGCCCGTCGAACTGATTCTGCAAGTAGGCAGCAAGGCGGGTTTCGCCATGGTGTTTGCCTTGCTGGTAGCCGCCATCATCTGGAATCTCGGTACCTGGTATTTCGGGTTGCCGGCTTCAAGTTCGCACACCCTGATTGGATCGATTATCGGAGTGGGCATCGCCAACCAGCTCATGTCGGCCAGAACCGGCACCAGCGGCGTGGATTGGGCACAGGCCCTGAACATCGGCAAATCCCTGCTGCTGTCACCGATTGTCGGATTCGCTCTGGCCGGCATTGCTGCTGCTGCTGTGAAAGCGGTTATCAAGAATCGAAAATTGTACGAAGCTCCCGAAGGCACCGAACCGCCGCCATTCTGGATTCGCGCCCTGCTGGTGCTTACCTGCACCGGTGTGAGCTTTGCCCACGGGTCGAACGACGGACAAAAGGGAATGGGCTTGATCATGCTGATCCTGATCGGTACCGTGCCTACCGCCTACGCACTGAACCATGCCGTCACCAAGAAGCAGTCGCAGGATTTTATTGCGGTTTCGCAGCAAGCGGCCGCTACGCCTGGACAAGTACGTTTAGCCCGAACGCCGTCGATCGGCGACGCGCGTCGAGGACGTTACCGCATTCATTCGCACCGAGGAATTCACCCCCAACACCATGCTGGCTCTGCGCCAACTGGTCAGCGATATCGGCAATGAGACTGTGCTGTTCGAGGAACTGGCCAGGGTCCCGAATGACCGGGTGCGCAACTTCCGCAATGACATGTACCTGGTGAGCGAAGCGCTTCGCCTGATGCAGAAGACCGGCACAGCCGGATATTTCCGCGGCCGACTGGCTGGTTCTGACTAACTACAAGAAGCACATCGACAATGCCACGAAATTCATCCCAGGCTGGGTGAAGGTTGCAGTCGCCATGGCGCTGGGGTTGGGCACGATGGTCGGCTGGAAGCGCATCGTGGTAACCGTCGGCGAGAAAATCGGCAAGGACCACCTGACTTACGGACAAGGCGCCGCCGCGGAGATCACCGCCATGTTCACGATCGGAGCCGCAGATTGGTTCGGCCTTCCGGTCAGTACAACTCACGTGCTTTCGTCAGGTATCGCCGGCACCATGGCGGCGAATCATACCGGGCTGCAGTGGGCGACGGTGCAGGAACCTGGCGATGGCCTGGGTGCTGACGCTGCCGGTCTCGATGATGCTGGCAGGGTTCCTGTTCTGGGGCTTCCGCAATATCTTCTAATCGCGCCCTTGAAATCCGGTGAGATGCCGCCCGACCGCTCGTGTAGCGCCGGCATCCTGCCGGCCCGATGGGCGGGCCTCGCCCGCCAGTTTTCTGCAGCCAACGACATCGAAGCGGCCCTACGCTTAGGTACCTTTCAGTCGTTCCTGTACCGCGCCATGGCGAGCAGGCAAAAACGGTACGCAATATTTCAGGCTGCTGGCTCCAGATCCTTTCGCGCTTCCGCGACATCTTCGGCCCCGAGTCGATGAAAGACGGCCTTGGCCGTCGATGCAAGATCGTTGTCTTCGACGTTGGCTATCACCAGCGATCGGCCACGCTCCAGCAGTTGGCGGTACACGACCGTGTCGTCCTTGGGGACCCCAGTGTCCGCGGCATGCTCGGAGGCTTCGCCTGCGCTGGCTCCTGCGGCAGCCCCTCCGATTCCAAGCAGTGCGGCCGCTCCCAACCCGATAGCAAAAATCGTGCCCACGCCAGGCACAAACAAGCTGGCGATCGCACTACCCAGAGACAGCCCGGTGCCGGCGCCCACCGCCCCTCCCACCAATCCGCCGACTGCTTCGCCCATCCCGTCGCGCTCGGCGTCAGTGGTGGGAAGACTGTCCACCTGGGCCTTGCCTGCTTCACCGCTTAAAAAGATTATGGACTGCGGCGAAATAGGTGTGGCCAGCAGCCCCTGAACCGCCTGCTCTGCGCCTGCGCGAGACTCGAAAATCCCGAGTATGCTTTGCATGATTTCTCCCTTAACCCGCCAGTTGCGACCAACCCCGCAAGTTCGGCAGATTGGATGCGGAACCCCAGTTGGAGTTTGCCAGGCGAAGGCAGTCTCGATGTCAGTTCTGATCTGGCGACGAAACTAACCTAGGCTGGAAAGACTGCAGTCTGTTGCTGGATTTGCGACCGAAAATTGTCCCGGCAAATAGAGCGCGCTCAGAGCAGGCCTTCTTCCTTAACAACCTCAGCATTGGCGCGTCGCCTCTTGGCTTCGGCGTAGAGATACGCCAACTTCGCGGGATCCGTCACGATTCTAACGCGGCGCAAAAGCTCTTCACCTGCCCGCTGCCGCCTGCGCCAGGATGACCCCAGGCGGCGCCTGCACATCCGTCTCATAACACACCTTCCTGCGGTGAGTTGCTCTTCGGCGTGACTGGAGGGCTCGAAATTCTGTCGTTCATTTTCCGAAGGCTACGCAGATTCTGCAGCGCATCCGACATTTCTTGGACTTCCGCACGGCTATCGCCTTCGCTTACGGCAACTTCTTCCATCCGCACGTGAACTGCCGCAACCGCCGCGTCGATTCTCAACTGCATTTTGCTCAGGTCAATCTCGAGCATCGCGGCCTTGTATAACTCGCGCCATGAAGTACCTTGCATCAGTGTGTCACCGTGCTTTCTTTCGGCCTCTGCCTTGAGAATACCTTTGCCACTAAAGAAAGGTGAGGATATTGAGTTCCTCTAGAGTGGCTGCAATTAACGCACTTGAGCAGGCACACGAAAAGTACGATCCGCAGAACATACTGAGTTGCCACATAACCTTGTCGTATTGCAATAATATACTTGCCATAAAGTAGACGCCGTGATATCGTATTCCCTGCGGACGAAAGGAGTCCTTAATGGCCAGAGAGCAAAAAGCAAAACCACCGCAGCCGGACCTGAAATACCGGCGAGTAGAGATTTCCGATCTCGACCGGGGCAGACGCGGCAAGCACCACGATCTGGTTCAAGGAATTTTGAAAGAGCTGGAGTTGGCGGCCCCCGGGTCAGCGCTGGAAATTCCTCTCGCCGAGGTGGGCGGAATCGGGCTTGCGAATCTTCGCTCAGCCGTTCATCGCGCTTCGGTTTCGCAAGGACTGGCAATCGAAACCCTTGCGGACGAAAAGAACTTTTATGTATGGAAGACGGCGACTGAGAGCGGAGAAAAATAACACTGATCGACTAAAAACTGGAGACAGACATTGGTCGAGGTTCACCATGACTACGACATACAAGTGGTTTGAAAGTTATAGCGCTGCGGTGTTGGAAACGGATTGGTCAAAAATAGAGGACCGCATCGGCGCGGTAGAGGTCGAGATCAAGGAAAGGTTGCACGAATTCTCCCAGAATCACGGCGGCTCTCCCGAAGAAAACCGGGCGATTGTGGACGCGCTCGATAGACTGAAAGCTCTGCGAGCCGACGTCGCCTCCTGGCGTGAGTCCAACCGGAAGCCTTAGTCATCCAGCATCGCGTGGAGGGCATTCAGCAGGTGGGAGGGATGGGCGGTCTTCGGGACCAGTTCGTTGACTCCTACTTTTCGCGCCTCTTCCCGCAGGTGCGGAAATTCGTGCATTGTGAACATGACAATCTGAATATCGGGAGAGGTTTTCTTGATCTGGCGGGCCGCGTCCAGCCCGTTTATCACCGGCATTGAGAGATCCAGAATAACCAAGTCCGGCGAGAGCCGCGCGGCCATCTCGACTGCCATCTTCCCATTCTCAGCTTCACCACAAATTGTCCAATCGGCTTGTTTGGAGAGTAATGTTCGCAGGGAATGCCGGATGGTCGGATTATCGTCGGCGAGAAGAATTCTGGCGCACATTCATGGTTACTCCCTACCACCCTAAGCCATTTCGGGCATAAAGCAATACACTGAATTATGTACCGCAGCGTACACAATGGCAACGGTGTGCCGGGCGGTGCCCTCCTTAGGGTGTTAGAAGCATGAAAAGAGAGTAGTGTTTATCTAGGTCTCGCGCATTCTCCCGCCGCGCACATGAGTGACGGTTCCTTGCGAATCAGGCAGCAAGACTAAGACAAGAGCAAGGAGTCACTCTATGGAAAAGCAGCCTCTCCCCGATTTTTCCGTCAGGCCGCCAGCTCGCTCTGAGTTACTAGTTGAAGGGGTCTTGCAACGCGAGTCGCTTGCGCTACGCCAGCAGCAACTGTGCCCCGAGTGTGACTCAGTAATGCTAAACGTGGAGGGCACATTCTCTCTGTTCGGCACTGACAGGACCTGGACAATTGCATTGCCGGTGTGTCTGTTCTGTGATCCCGACTCTCGCCCCAATGCCCAGCCCCATATCCAGCCGCATATAATGTAGGCCACAGCCCGGTCGAAGCTGCTTCTGTCCTGACAAGCGCCCAAACGATTCAAAATCCTCGCTATTGCGAGCCGCATCTAATTCCTATGGCTTGCAGCATCGTGCTCGCGGGTTCACATCACCACTACCCGTGTAACCGAACATCCTCGGAAGAATGTATCGAATGCCACGGACAGCTGTGTGACTTGCATTCGGAAGTTTGCGAATGTTGCGGCCAGGCTTTTTGCGCTTCGTGCCTCTTGCGTCACATGAATAGCGCGCGTCCCAAGCCATCTGCCTCGACAAGGAATGACTCGTTTCGACGCTTAGCATAATTTCACGGGAATGGTGCCATGGAAGAGCTCAAAGAGATACTCAAGCAGATCGTTGCCGACCTCGAAAAATCCGCCGCGGCCATAGAAGTCCTTCGCTCGGGCGCGAATATAGAAGTGACCGCTTTAGACCTCGCGGTCCAAAAGAATCGGGAATTCTACGCCTCTTTACGCAAGCAGATCGGGGCGCTTCACTTGCCGCGCCAGAGCTCGGCGAAAAATAAGCCGTCACCGATTGCGACCTAGTGGCAGACCACATTGGCCAACTCAATTCGCCAAATCGGCCCTCCCTCGAACAAAGCACCTTCGAATCTAAGGAAAGTTGGCGCCGCGCCTTCATAGACCAAGATATGTGTGTCTGATGGTTTCTTGCCCACCAACGGTGCGATTATGCCTGCGACACCGCCAATTTCCACCTTTATGACGAAGCCGGTTGCGATACGCGTGGTTGCGAGTAAACGGTCGTCTCATCGTGAAGGATCCGTCCCTGAAGTGCAAAGTGAGTTCGGTTGTAACTTGGTCGTCTTGCACGACCTGAATAAGGTCCCCAGCTGCAAGAGTCTTCCCTTCAAGGGTGCCCAGCACAAGAAAACCGTGGGTTAATCCTTCTTTGTGACGGACCGCGACCGGCGCCGCCAGGAGCGCACTGCACGCGAAAAGGATGCAAAGAGACTGGATGCCAGCGGATTTGATCATGAGTTAACCGTGAGCATCCTCAAGGATTAATTAAGAGGATACTGCACGTTATGACCGGCAACCTGACGTCATTTCGCTAGCGTCCTGGCCTACGCAAGCTTGCAGCAGGCGCCTCCAACCCATGCGGCTCTCTAACCAGCGAGCAACCACGGTATTGCGCTCGACATGAGTGCTGATTTGCTGAGGTGAAAGTCGCCACCAGCCGCCTCCCTCATCAGATCCGGTGTCCAAACTTCTGACTTCGACATTGCCGTCCTGGATACGGTATGCCTTTGCCGGATAGCCCTGCGTGGGTTGAAGAATAAGCTGTGCTTTTATTGGCATGAGCTCGATCTCCGTGCGTTATGCCGCCTAGAATGATCGAACAGGGTGCTCCTGACCATACCCCCAAAACCTGAGAGCTTCCTGGGGAACTCTGTATGACGGCAGGGCTACTTCTGATCGGCGGGAGCCTGGTGTTTATTGCTGACGTTGCCAGTTTGATTGCATCGATCCGCAACCATATCGACCTGTTTCACCTGGAAGTTATGAGCCTGCCCGCCGGAAGGGGCTTCTGTCGAAGAAATAAAGCTGCCGTGGACGACTACTGAGGTGCCCCACGTGGGAAGACAAGTCCTCGGATCCGGTCAGCCAGATAGGTTTCTGATGTTTGCCTTCCAGAGTGTACTTGCCGCCACTCGATCGAAGGCAACCCTTGACGGTTCTGTCTTCCTTGTTCGCGGCACTTGCCATCGAGGCGGGCTGTGAATCCTGCTGTATGGCGGGCGCCGAGTGCTCGGTAGAAGACGTTTGTTGTGCGGGCTTCGCCAACGACGCCGCGCTAAATAACACGCAAACAGCCAGGGTTGGTAGGATCTTCTTCATCTCAGCTTCCCTAATCAGATCAACCACTTCAGTTTTCAGCCTGGATTTTTTGCTCCTGCTGAGCCCGCTGAGCACTGGCGGAACTCTTGACCGCTTTTCGCAGCGGCCTGCTGAATCGTCCGGATCCAGTTTCCCATTTTATACATGGCGACGGTTTAGCCCCGTTTGCTCCGGGGCTGGTATCTTGAACCTCTGCCATCGGCCGCGTGGACGGCAAACGATCGCCTCCATGAAGCGGTTTTGTCGATGCTCTGGAACAGCCGGCAAGGCTTCCAGCCGCCAGCACGGCCACCAATGACCACAACCAAGGTCCGCAGTTCCGCTTTTTGCCACAAGAGATCACGTAAGCAGTGTCTCGGCAAAACCACGTGAGCGCGATCAGGCGTCG
>CAVVLA010000015.1:0-34035 GCA_963748935.1 Terriglobia bacterium | reverse complement strand
CGAGGATTTCTAACTGGAATACCCTCGCCAGTGCATGATCCGTCCCCTTACTATCAATTCCTATTACTAAGGTTCAACCCCTCGCTTGGCTGGGGGTGACTTGTGGCAACCCGTCGGTATGAAATCCAATCGAAGCGTAACCTCCGGCAAGGTGAACCTTGCCCGTTTTCGGGGCCTACATTCAAACCAGGAGTGAAATGATGCGTAAACTGATACTGGCCGCTCTCTTATCTTGTCTGGCTTCCTTGCCGACGCTCGCTCAAAAGACGGAAATATTCGCTGGATATCAATTGACCCACTTCGATGGCGGTTCCAACTCAAACGGCTGGAACGGGGCAATTACGGGAAACATTCTCCCGTTCGTCGGCATCACCGCGGACTTCAGCGGCGTTTACGATTCAGGAACGAAGTTTTACACCTACACCTTCGGCCCTGAAGTGCATGCCCGAGCTTTGGGTGTAAAGCCCTTTGCTCACGCTCTGTTCGGCGGGGGCACAATTTCCGGTGGCGGGGTCAGTTCTACCGGCTTCACCATGTACGTGGGCGGCGGGTTAGACGTCAAAATCGCGCCCGCGATCTCGGCGCGCTTGGCGCAAGTGGACTGGATGACGACCCGCTTTTCGGGCTTCACCGACAGGAACAACATCCGGTATTCTGGCGGCCTGGTTTTGCGCTTCTAGATTTCGCAAGAAATACAGACGTTCACGTAATCGGAAATATCCGCCGAACGCCGGCCGACCGTCAAACCCGTTGGTCAGGACGACAGTGCGCTGGGAAATCGAGTCTGAAAGTCGAGAAGGCCAACCCATTCTGGCGCGATGACGATGCGAACCATCTTGGGCGTGAGTTTGCCAAGCTGAGCCAACCAGGCCTCGGCCTGTTCGGGTTCGAAGTAACGTAGCGCGGCGGTCGCATACTCCGGCACGATTCCGTCCACGGTTTCCATGCGAGCGGTGCCGCGCACTAACAGCACTTTATGGGGAAAGTCGTTGCCATCGATGGTCAGCGCCACCTTTGGATTCTTGGCGAGGGCCTTCAGCTTCGGCGCTTTCACAGGAGTTCCAACCACAAACTCCCGCTCGTTCCAATGAAACCACACAGGGACGACCCTGGGCGTGCCATCGGTCCAAACATAAGCCAGCCGAGCAGGAATTTTCGATTGCAGCAGCTCTTTCGATGCGGGATGCTGCAGGAGTCCGAGGTCGCCTTGTTTCACCGGCATGGTTTACCTCTTTAAGTTTTTAGAAGCCGACTCACTGGTTCGGCAGTGGCTCGACGTCGGAGCCTTGCGATCCGATCTTGGATCCGATCTTGGATTCGTTCCGTTTTTCGTCCGCGTCGACTGAAAACAACATGAAGTGGTCAAAGCTGTGCCGCCGGAAATAGCGGCGACGCCGGAACTCGAAATAGAACTCTGCACTCTTGGGCAGCCAGAGTTGTTCGTTTTTCTTTTCGAACAATATAGGGCCATACTCCACGATCTGGTGTTCGGTGAGAAGCTGGATCTTGGGCATGGGTGCGATCATCTCCGATTCCATTCGGACAATCTGGAACTTATCGGCGGTGATCCAGGCCCTTCCCTTGAGCCCCACCGGGTAAGACTGACCTTCTATCCTGTAGGAATGAATGCGATTCGGCCGATCATCGCGCTGTCCAAAGTGAACCAACCAGGTGGCCTGCCCGCGCCAGTCGCCCAGGCCTTCACAGGTCATTTGAAAATTGTCCCGCATGTCAGGGTGAAATACCATCGCCAGTGCTGGAAAGCCACGGCTGGCAATTTGGTCGGGAAAATCCTTCAATCCCGAACGCTCACTGCGGAACTCATCCACTTCGAGAAAACCTGGGCGAGGCTTCGAAATAGCAACAACATAGTTGAACTTGCGCGTTTCCCGGCTCAGGGGAACACCGGCGGGATTCAATCTTTCATGCACGAGGTCTTCGATAGCTGCGAAGCGGGACACATCATCCACCAACTGCTGCACGCGTTCACCGGCCTTGTCGATGACCATGGCAGTCGGGCAAGTAACTCCGGCAGCGACCCGGGGTTTAGAGTCGTCAATCCCCGGCGGCTGCCAGCCTTCCAAAGGCAGCTCGGATTCCGTGGCATCAAGCGGAGCATTGGCGCCGGTCAAAGTGCTGATGCCCTCCGACGACTGCGCACTCTGGGCAGGGGCTGCAAGTCGTTGCTCGACTTCAGCGATCAAGCTCCGCACCTGCGGAGCCATGGGGCTCGTCGGCGCTTCCTGCAGAAAAGTCTGGAGTGGCTCAATCGCTTCTTGCATTCGGCCTAGATGCGCCAACGCCTGGCCGAGACTGAGCTGTGCCGGGCTGGCCTCGGTTTTGCCGATATCGACGGCGAGTTGCGCCTGCTTCAGCGCGCACTCATACTCGCGCTGCCGGAGGCAGGCATCGGCCAGAAGATTGTGCGCCATCCAGTCCTGCGGTCCGGCAACCACCGCCTGCTCCAGCGTGGTTCTGGCAGCCCCGTCTTCCGACCGCTGCAGGTACAGGCGCCCTAGTAAAGTAAGCGCCCGAACGTTGTGTGGGGCGAGAACCGTCGCCCGGCGCAAATAATTCTGGGCGAGATCGAGCCGTCTTTGCTGGATAGACATGTAACCCAGCAGGAAGTTCAAGTCGGCGTTGTCGGGATTTATCTTGTACGCGGCATCCAGTCGCTTTTGAGCTTCGCCGTAATTTCCAGATTTCAGGGCCGAAATGCCGCGCATTGTTTCTTTTCGCGCTTTCTTTGGCATGTCTGGCGCAGTCGGCGCGGCCAGCTCAATGCTAGCGGGATCCCGCTCCAGGTTTATCTCTTCGTGATAAGTATTGAATGCGCCCTGAACATTGATCGTCTTGTGCGCCGTGAGAAATCCGACCGCACTCACTTCCACGTCATAGGATCCCACCACCAGGTCGCCGAACGAAGCTTCGGCCGCGTCTGTCGTGGTCTGCCATACGGCTTCCTGCGTTTTCTCATTCCGGAGTTTCACCACAGCCTGACGATCCAGCCGGGTCCGCGGGCCACTGAGCACCGTCAGCTTCACGACTGCGCCCTGGGTGTTGTAGGTATCTATGTGGCCGGCTGCGGTGGTTGGGTCCGGCAGCCGTGACGGGGTCGGCGCCTGGCCAAATGCACTAGCGATGAGCAGCACACACACAACTAACCGTATCGCGGCACTGCGAAAAGGAGGCCTCGCGAGTACTCCGCTACGCCAAACCCTGGAGAACGGTGTGCCGTTCCTCATCGCCGACTCCGCGGGTCAATGATGAATATGAGGGTCACTTAGAGGAGCGCCACTTCGAGGAACATTCGCCTCTAACCTTCTGGGCACTATCCGGTTGCCCTTCCCAACAGACCGCATTGTATACGTTCCCGCTTAGCCAACGTAGTGCCAGCGTCGGGCTGCGGTTGCCCGCGACTTTCGACTGCTTACAACATGCTTTGGGGCGGGATGCGGTGGGCGCCACAACCGACAGCGGTTGTCCTGGCTGCGCCTAATCCAGCCCGGCATTACCTAAGTCCCATTACGAAGGTTACTTTTGCAGGCCGCCGCTGCCGTAGAAAATAGACCCCTACAGAAGGTTCGTTGGCAACGTAAAGCATTGATAACACGTGGTGTTCATACGTATCCGTACAACCTTCACATTAACTTGGGGTTCTTACAGTCTAAGGGTCGCCGGTGGCGAGCCCATAAGCGGATCCGGCCCATAAGGGGATTAAGGAGACGGTCTTGCTGTTTCGTATTTCATCTTCGAGCCAAACGCTGACGGCCATCCCGGCTTCACCCAGCGCTCCGCGTAGGCTACCCATTGCCGGACGTTTGTTTTCATGGCTTTTCCTGCTTGCCCTGGCTCTGATTTGTCTGGCTTCTCCCCGAGCCTACGGCGATGTGGGAGTTGTGCTCAATGAGTCGCTTGATACCAGTGTGGCCCGGATCACTGGCTCCGGACACAGCGCCGTGTATTTTTCCCGCATCTGTCCCGACTCCCCGGTGAAACTACGTCTCTGCCACGCGGGTGAGCAGGGCTCGATCATGAGCAACTACACCACACTGGGGGAAGATCAGCCCTTCGAGTGGAATGTCGTTCCGCTCAATATTTACCTGTACGGCGTGGAGGACGCTCACAACCGGCCGATCGTCGGTTCGCAGCAGATCAAGCACGTGTTGGAAGAAAGATATCGCGAAAACTATCTTGACGATTACTGCTCCAGCGAATCCTGCAGGACCAGCAATAAAGCGGAATGGCGGGAAATGGTAGGCGCGACCCTGGAGCGAAGCATGTACATGTTCGTCGTCGAGACCACGGTTGAGCAGGATCTCCATCTGATCGAACAGTTCAATTCGCTTCCGAACCGCAACCACTTCAATGGCATGACCCGCAACTGCGCGGACTTTACCCGGCGGGTGATTAACGCTTATTTCCCAAATGCTACCGGGCCTGATTACATCAACGACTTTGGCATGACCAGCCCGAAGGCGATTGCGCGTTCTTTCACGCGCTTTGCCAAGCGCCATCCGGAGGCGCATTTCCGGGTCCTTCACTACGCGCAGGTACCGGGCACCATCAAACGGAGCACCGTAGCTCGAACTGGGACCGAACAACTGTTTCGTTCGAAGAAATTGCTCGTCCCCATGCTCATCTTCGCGGACCACGTGTTGCCGCTGGTCGCGGCCTCATACATTTTCACTGGGCGGTTTAATCCGCAGAGCGAGCTGGAGAAGCACCCCACCATCGAAGCTACCGAACTCGAGCACCAGATTCGTTTGGCACGTGCTGAGAACGACGACCTCCGCACTGAACGACTCGAGGTCACTCAGGAAAAAGAACGTGCTCGGGTGCTCGGCACTCCAGAGGAGTGGAAACGATATCGGGTCGAGTTCGATTCCGTGGTCGCTGAAGCCGCCCGCGGGGACAGCACTCCGGAACGCAGCTCTTTAAATAGATTCTTTCAGCGACTCGGCGACGCCGGAACTCCAGTGGCGGATCATAATGGAGCCTTGTGGATGGAAATTTCCGACGGCGAAGTATCCCAGGTCGGGTTGAGCGCGAGCAACATTCTTAGTCCAGGCTCCGACCCGGAACTGGCCTACGAGTTGATGCTGGCGCGCATTGGGCGCGTCTTAAAGAGTCCCAAACACAGCCGCGAAAGCATGGTGGAATTCAGGAAAGACTGGGACATGCTTCAGTCAGTGCCTTCCTATACTGCTAGCGCCGCGGCAAATTCGGCCACGCCTTCGGGCAGCCATGGCGGCGATATCCTGTTAACCAGGAAATAACTAATCCACATATCCCCTTCTTTCACCACGTGCCAGGGAGCGCAAAATAGTTTCCAACTAGCGCAAGCAACTTGGCCGCAACTACGACTTTTAGCCTGAAACAACGATTTCCTCCGTCTTTCACCTGGGTTTTTTGTTATGATCCCTCCCTGAAGTGCGCTGTATGCCTACCTTGGCCCGTACCTTTTCGTTTCTCCTGGCGGTCGCCCTGATCCAGGCTTCCCTGGCTCGCGGAGAAGCCGGCTCACCGGGTCCCATCACAGTGGTCGAGACACCTGCCCTGCCCCCCGCGATGGTCATCGGCTTCGTCGGAGGCTTCGTTAAGCACGATGCCCACGCTCACAGTACGGTTCAGGTGGTTGAGCATCTGCGCAACGAGTACCCTGCCGGCGTCTACGTGCAGGCCTTCGAGAACCGCCGCCGGGATCAGGCCTACATGGAGATTCATCGGCGCCTGGATCTGAACAACGATGGAGTTCTCTCCACCGAAGAAAAGCGCCGCGCGCGCATCATCATATTTGGGCACAGCTGGGGCGCTTCGGAGACGGTCACGCTGTCGCGCAAGCTGCAAAAAGAAGGCATCCCCGTCCTTCTGACCATTCAGGTGGATAGCGTATCGAAGATTGGTCAGAACGATGCTGTGATTCCCACCAACGTAGGACAGGCGGTGAATTTCTACCAGCCGGATGGAATTGTGCACGGGCGGCCGGTGATTCGCGCCGCCGATCCGGCGAAAACCGAAATCGTTGGAAATTTTAGATTCGACTACAAGGCCAATCCGATCTCCTGCCAGGGATATCCCTGGTTCGACCGCGTGCTGGTAAAGGCACACACCGAAATTGAATGCGACCCGAAAGTATGGAATCAGGTGGAATCGTTGATCTATTCGAAGCTCGCTCCGGAAACCCGCGATACCGCAGCGCGTAGCCCCGAACTCAATCCTCTCTCCTTTTAGGTCGACTACCTGCCGCTCGAAAGTTGCCGGGCTTCGCGGTATCAGCTACAAATGGAACTGCCCCCGGATTTCCGCAGGGCGAACTCATGGCTGATGGCGTTACCAGTACGCCCGCGACGTTTTTTTCCTATTACTCCCGCTGGTGGAGTCGGGCTCGCACTTCTTTTTTCTGGATGGTGGTAGCAGCGTTCGCTCTCCGCTTTGGCTGGATCATCGTTGCCCATACCTACAAGTTCAAAACTTTCGACGACAATTTTAGTTTTGGCTGGGAAATGGGACGCATTGGCCGCGCACTGACGCAAGGTCAGGGTTTCAGCAATCCATTTAATGAGACCACGGGACCCACTGCGTGGGAGCCGCCGCTTTATCCATTCTTGATCGCAATGGTCTTCCGGTTGTTTGGGGTTTACAGCCACGCCTCGGCGCTGCTGCTGCTGGGCCTGAACAGTTTTTTTTCCGCGCTGACCTGCATTCCTATTTTCCTGATTGCCAAACGATGCTTCAGCAAAAAATTGGCGGTCTGGACTGCCTGGTTGTGGGCCGTCTTGCCGCCTGTTATGTACTGGTGCACGCGGTGGGTTTGGGAGACCAGTCTGGCGGCGCTGCTGCTCGCACTCATTTTCTGGCTGACTCTCGACCTCGAAGAGCGGGACGGGCTAAAACCCTGGCTCGAGTTTGGACTGCTGTGGGGAGTCGCCGGGCTCACCAATACTTCCCTGCTCGCGTTCCTGCCGGCTTCGGGACTTTGGGCATGGTACCGAAGATGGAAACGCGGTAAGCCTTCGCTGGGTGGAGTCGCGCTGTCGGTGCTGGTATTCGTCGCCTGCGTCACTCCCTGGGCAGCGCGCAACTACCGGACCTTTGGACGATTTACGCTGCGCTCAAACTTCGGCGCTGAGCTGCGCATCGGAAATGGCCCAGGAGCCGATGGAACCTGGCGGGAATATCTTCATCCCACGCAGAATGTTTACCAGATGCGGCTTTACCGGCAACTGGGCGAGATCGCATACGTTTCGGAGCGGCAACGCGAAGCCATCGCGTTCATACGCGAGGACTACGCGCGCTTTATGGGCCTCAACCTAAAGCGCTTTATTTATTACTGGGGCGGAGTTCCGCGCCTGTCCGATATCCCGGCGTTGGCTCCGATAAAAAATTCGGTATTCCTGGCTTCTTCGGTGCTTGCTTTCTGGGGCCTGGGACGCGCCCTGCGGAAACGGAGGCCCGGAGCATGGCTATTTTTCTGGCTGATTTTGTGCTACCCGGCCGTGTACTATGCCGTCTTTCCGCATCCACGCTATCGCCATCCGATCGAGCCGGAGCTGGGGATTCTGATCGTGTACGTGATTTCCGAAGCGCAGAAAAGAGACAATGTGGCTTTCAACAAGAACTGAAGCTAACTGCCGTGAGTCGCTTCTATTCCACCGCTTCAATCGCGACCACATGGATTGTCTTGCTTTTTGGTTCGAGAGTGCCCGTAATCTTTACTTTCTCGCCGACGAATTGACGGGCCTTATCCTGATTGTCGAGGCGGTAGACGTCATTCTTTGAAGACAAAACAAAATCGCCTCCCAGATAGCGCACACAATAGGACGCGCAGGCGCCGGGAGTGCCGCCCATGTTTTTGGATTTCAGCATCTCGGTGTGCGAGCGAGTCAAAGAATGGACGTTCAAGGCACACTGAGTGTCCGCGACTTCACCGTGGAAGATTCGCGGTTTTTCATCGCCCGCTTGCGCCCACATGACCGCCGCCAGCAACCAGATTCCCATGATGATCGAAAGTTTTTTCATTGAGACTTTCCAAACCTTACGGCACGACCACTACCCGCATGTTCATGCCTTCGTGATCCTCACTGCAAATGACCGTACATACCACCACGTAGTCTCCGGGCTCCGCAGGGGCGGTCAGGTTGAACTCCTGGGTGCCGGGCCGCAGCAGCAGGTTCCAATCAGGAACTTTTGACCGGTCGCTGTTCCGCAGTAACGAGAAGCCATGGATCGAGCCATCCCGGTTCCATGATTTCGCCTTACGCGCCGTGACTCGAAGCAACACTTGCTCGCCGGCCTTCAACGTTATTTCCGGCTTGCCTCCAGCTGGAAATTTGTACCGGCTGTCCTTATCCGCCACAACTTCAATAAGGTGAACCGGGCCGCCATCCTGGGCCCGAGCTATCTGATCCCCAGCCATCATAAGGCCGAGAAGACCGCATGCTGCCAAAGCCATTCCACACAAATGTCCCCTCGCCCTGCCGATCATGTCGTGGCCTCAACTACTGTGTCATGTAGAAGAGGACGAGCCGCATGTCCTCATCTGTGATCGTGGCTCGCACCCGCATGTGGCGGACGATCGTGGCCATCATTCGCGGAGGAAATTTCTGCGGAGCGGCATGGCAGCGGCCGCAGTTGGCACGAAAGCGCTGCTCTCCCTGTATCCGCATGGCATCGGCTTCAGCGCTGCTGTGCGCCACGGGCACCGCCGCACTTGCAGTCTCGCTCTTGCGAGGCGGATCGGCGGCGTAGACCAGCGACACCAGGGCCACTACAGCAGCCAGGATTGGAACTTTCATTTTCATTGCGGCCCCACGCGCCCTAAGGGAATGGCGAAGCGATAGGCGATTCCTACCGTCCAAAGATTCACGTTTCCGTCAGAATTGAAGCGGCGGCTGTAGCTGGCCGCCATTTTCAGCCCGTCACGAATGTAGTAGTTCAGCCCGAAGTCCCCCTGGCGTGTGTTCACGTCAGGCAGGCCGTACTCCTCGGCTTCATCCTCGTCGATCTCTCCGGCGAAGAGTTGCTGGGCACGTCCGACGACTTCCGTCCGCCGCAATGTCTTCTGCCAGAATGGAACCTGGCTAAGACGGTATGCGGCTTCGATCCAGTAGCCACTGCCGTCGTGAGAACGGGCGTACTCGGAGCGCAAATTAAGCGGAAGAGGCGTCGGCTGCCACGCGAAATGGAAGCCGAAAGCATTGGAGCGCTCTTCCTGCAATTCCTTCTGCCAGGAGAAGCCAGCCTCGATCCGCGGACCGGGCAGGAAAAATCCAGCGCGACCGCCCACAGTGCGATCGGACTCAAACTTATTCACTGTGCTCAACGTGGAAAAATAAGCCGCGTAGTTCAGGTTGACTTTCGGGTTGAGAGAAAATCCACCGCGTAGCATCGCGCCGTCACTGGAACCGGTTCCTAGCGGAAAGATTAGCGGAGTCGGTTGCAGGCTGCGAATCCAGATGGGATAAAGACGTTCGTTATAGATACCGAATGGCGTGAGGAACCTGCCCGCCGTGACCGTCACGTACTTGTTAACAATGTAGTCCACCTGCAGATAGTCAACTTCCTGCTCAACCTTGCCGCCGTACGGACCGCCGCCGTCGGGCCGCTCGAAGTCTCCCTTGAATTCGGCCCTGGATTCGATGAGCCAGCGATCTCCCAGCGGCAACAGGATGACCGGATTAATTTCAGGAACGAGTTCGGTCTCGCCGCCAATGACGTCGGTAAAAAAACCGGCGTTACCGGTAAGGATGGGTACAGGTCGCTCCTGAGGTGCCGCGTCAGGGGCCTGCGCAATCAAGAGCGTTGGAAGGAGAAAGAAGACGAGAAAGATAAAAGCATGGGCACAGCTTCGCCCTGGCTTTTCCCCGAAGTTTTTGACAATGTGGCCCACAACTACTCCACTTTCTTTGAGTTCATTGTCAAGGGACGGGAGAATGAGGAAAAGATGACCAAAGTAATCCGAAGCAGTTCCGGAATTGTCCGGTCTTCGTATCGGGAGAGAATGCCTCGATCACCTGCGCGTAACAAGTTGGATCGGAGGTGCTCTGGGAAGGGCACGACTTTAGTCGTGCCGGTTAAGCGCCGGAACCACTTGGTTTAGCCGCCACGTTCGCTATTTCAGCCTGGGTCCCTTGCCGCGCGGTTAGCCGTGGCCTTCCCCAATTTCATCGCCTTTGAGGGATGGCGACCTCTCACGGCACTTCGTGTTACACGTGCACGGGCTGGGAAACTTCGTGCAGCGCTGTCGCAAACGCCTCGAGGGCGCGATCAATCTGCTGCCGGGTGATAATCAGGGGCGGCTGGAAGCGGACAACATTCCCGTACACGCCGCCGACGCCGACGAGCACGCCCTGGCGCAGCAGCCCATCGCGAACGGCTTCGGCTTCCGCAGTGGCTGGAGTCAGCTTCTCGTCCTTGACCAGCTCCACGCCGATCATCAGTCCCAGGCCACGCACTTCACCGATCAGTGGATTGTTCTTCTGTAATTCTCGCAGCTTCACGATGGCGTAGTTCCCGGTCTCGGTGGCGCGAGCCGGGAGATTTTCCCGCTCCATGAACTCGATGTTGGCCAGCGAGGCAGCGCAGGAAACCGGGTTGCCTCCGAAGGTAGAGAGATGATCGCCGGGCTTGTAGGCCGCGGCAATTTCAGGCCGCGTAGTAAATGCGCTGAGCGGGAAGCCGTCGGCGATGCCCTTTGCGGTGACCAGAATGTCAGGGTCGATGCCGTAGTGCTCGATGGCAAACATCTTTCCGGTGCGGGCAAAGCCGGACTGAACTTCGTCGGCGATAAAAAGAATGCCGTGTCGGTCGAGAACCTTTTTTACTTCCTTGAAGTAGTTCGGTGGCGGAACAATGATTCCGCCTTCGCCCATAACCGGCTCGGCGATGAATGCAGCCACGTCGTCAGCGGTTGTAAAGCGAATCACATCTTCGATGGCTTGGGCGCACTGGCGCCCGCACTCTTCAGGATCGTTGGCCCATTGCGAGCGATAGACGTAAGGGGCCGGCGCAAAAGTCACGCCCGAGGCGTAGGGGCCGCCGCGCTTTTTGCGTCCCATGTTGCCGGTGACGCTAAGCGCGCCCCAGCTGCGGCCATGAAAGCTGGCATGCAGCGCGATGAATTCGTGCTTGCCGGTATAGAGCCGGGCCAGCTTCATAGCGCCTTCAATCGCTTCGGCGCCGCCGTTGCCAAAAAATGTCTTGGTCAATCCGCGGGGCGCAATATGGGCAATCTTCTCCGCCAAATCAGCCACCGCTTCAACGTGATAAATGTACGACGAGCAGTGGACCAGCTTTTCCATCTGCGCCTTGGCGGCGGCAATGACATGCGGATTGCAGTGGCCGGCGTTCACGACGGAGATGCCGGCAAAGCAGTCGAGATATTCGCGGCCGCTGATATCCGTGACGGTAGCGCCGCTGGCCTTGTCGATCACGATAGGCACGACCGACTTCATGAAGCCAGTCATGACGTAGTCTCTGTATTTTTGAATCGTGTCAGCCATGAATCCCCTCGCAACTGCGTAGGCCCGGACGCCCGCGTCCGGGCGGGCAAGCAAAGCTCGCCAGTGTTTTAGATGTTTCCGCTACGCCAGCGCTTCCGCCGAGCTTCTCTCGGCCGGGCGGGTGGGGGCACCCGCCCCTGCGTGTGCGGTGGCACACCTAGAATTTGCGCGAGTGTTCTTTCGCCCAGCGCTCGACCACGATTTTCTTTTCGGTATAGAACTCGATGCCGTCCCGCCCCTGGGCATGCATGATGCCGAAGAAGCTGTCTTTCCAGCCGCTGAACGGGAAGTACGCCATGGGAGCGGCTACGCCGATGTTGATGCCGATATTTCCCGCGGGTGCTTCGTAGCGGAACCTTCGTGCCGCCGCGCCGCTCGAAGTGAACAGCGAAGCCTGGTTGCCGTAGGGACTGCGCTCGAGGAATGCGAGCGCTTCGTCCAGGTCATTGGCGTGGACCAGGCTCAGCACCGGACCGAAGATTTCGGTTTCAGTCAATTCGCTGGTGGCGGGAACGCCATCGAGGATGGTTGGCTTCACGAAATTTCCGGCTTCATGCTTCGGAATTCTGGAGTTGCGGCCATCAAGCAAAACCTTCGCTCCCTGCTTCTCGCCAGTAGCGATCAGCGACTCGACTCTTGACTTGCTCTGAGGCGTGATTACCGGGCCCATTTGTACGCCCTCGTCCAGGCCATTTCCCACACGCAATGACGACGCGGCCTCGGTAATCGAATCGCGAAAAGTCTTTTGCGCCTCACCAATGGTTACCGCCACGGAAACGGCCAGACAGCGTTGTCCGGCGCAGCCAAACGCACTGTCGCCGATGATCTGAGTGGTCATCTTCATGTCGGCGTCGGGCAGCACGATCACGTGATTTTTTGCCCCGCCCTGGCACTGTGCACGCTTGCCGTTCTCGCCGGCACGCGCATAAACATACCGGGCCACCGGCGTGGATCCGACAAAACTAATAGCTCGCACCTTGGGATGATCAAGCAACGCGTTGACCACGGCCTTGCCGCCATTGATCATATTCACCACGCCCTTGGGAAGACCGGTCTGCTCCATCAGCTCAAATGCCCGCCGCATGGTGAGCGGCACACGCTCTGATGGTTTCAGCACGAAAGTATTTCCGGTGGCGATGGCGTAGGGCAGAAACCAGAACGGAATCATCCCGGGAAAATTAAACGGAACGATCGCGGCAACCACGCCGAGCGGTTGCCGGATCATGGTTTCATCGATGCCCCGGGCCACATCTTCAAGGTTGTAACCCTGCATCATCATGGGAATGCCACATGCCACCTCGACGTTTTCAATGGCGCGGCGTAACTCGGCTTTGGCTTCGGTGAATGTCTTGCCGTTCTCCTGAGTGAGGATGCGGGCAAGGTCTCCGATCTGGTCTTCGAGAATGTGCTTCAATTTGAACAGGGGCTGGATACGATCTTCGGGCGGCGTGCGTCGCCATTCGGGAAAAGCGGCGGCAGCAGCCTCAACCGCGGCAGCGGCTTCGGCAGCGCTGCCCAGCGGAGTCTGTGCGATTACCTCGCCGGTAGCCGGGTTGGTGACGTCGATCCATTCGGTCGCACTGGAGTCGGTCCAACGGCCGTTAACGAAATTCGGGACTTTGGTCAGGGTCGGGGTAGCTAGGGTCATAGATTTGTCTCAAGGATATTGTAGCGGTTTTCGCAGCGGCAGCCCCGTCGCGGGCGAGTCGCCCGCGACCACACGGGCACGGAGTCTAAACCGGCTGTGCCACGGCGCCTCTCTTTTCATAGACTGCCTGCAGGGCGCGACTCCAACACGTTTAATCCTTCATCCATTTGTTCGTTGGTGACGACCAGCGGCACCAGCACGCGCACCACATTCGAATACGACCCTGCGGTAATCGTGATCAAGCCATGTTCATAACAAAACTGGGTGACCTGTTTGGTTTCATCGGCAGCAGGCTCGCGTTTGTCGGTCGACTGCACCAATTCGATCGCCTGCATTCCACCTAAACCGCGGACGTCGCCAACAATTGGCCAGCGCTTCTGCCACTGCCGCGCCCGCTTTTGAAACTGTTCGCCGATTTCGTTCGCCCGATCCAGCAAGTTATCGTGCTCGAACAGATCAAGCACGGCCAGAGCGGCGGCGCACGATAGTGGATTGCCGGCAAAGGTGCCGCCGAGTCCTCCCGGACCGGGCGCGTCCATGATTTCCGCGCGGCCGGTGATTGCAGCCAGCGGAAGCCCTCCGCCGAGCGACTTGGCGGTCACCATGATGTCCGGCTCGATGCCGTAATATTCGCTGGCGAAAAGCCGGCCGGTCCGGCCGAACCCGCTCTGCACTTCGTCCGCAATAAACAGTACCCCGTGCTTGTGGCAGATCTCCATCAGTACGCGAAAAAAGTCTTTGGGCGGAACCACGAACCCGCCTTCGCCCAGCACCGGCTCGGCGATTACCGCTGCCACGTCTTCCGACGCAACCACCCGTTTAAAGGTGTCTTCAAGGTGACGCGCGCAGAACAGATCGCACGAGGGATACTTGAGCGAATACGAGCAGCGATAGCAATACGCGTAAGGAATGCGGTAGACATCGCCCGGAAAGGGAGCAAAGCCTGCCTTGTAGGGATGGGTCTTGCTGGTCAGGGCCAAGGTCATCATGGTGCGGCCGTGGAAAGCATCTTCAAACGCAATGATGCCCGACCGGCCGGTGTGCGCCCGCGCAATCTTGACCGCATTTTCCACCGCCTCGGCGCCGCTGTTTACGAAGAGCGTTTTTTTCGGGAACTTGCCCGGCGTGACCAGGTTCATGCGTTCGGCCAGATGGACATAGCTTTCGTAAGGCGTCACCTGAACACAGGTGTGCAGGAAACGATCAAGCTGCGTTTTAACCGCCGTAACCACTTGCTCGCGACGATGACCCACGTTGAGGCAGCCAATGCCGCCGGCGAAGTCCAGATAACGGTTGCCGTCTACGTCTTCGAGGCATGCGCCTTCCGCCTTGGCCACGTAAATAGGTGTGCCGATCGAGAGTCCGCGCGGAATAGCATTCGCCCGACGTTCGGCTAGCGCCTTCGACTTTGGTCCCGGAATCGCGGTTTTTAGTTGAATGGTTTGCATCTTCAATTCTCAGTTTCCAATCGTTGGTCTTTGGTCGTCGGTCGTTTGATTAATTTGGCAATCTTGAGGCCCAACCACCATTGACCAAGGACCAGCGACTTTTTATTACCAGTTTCTTAGTTTTGGGTTCCCGGTTCTCAGTACCAGCCGATTGGGGCCTCGTTCAGGTTGATGTGTACCTGCTTGGTTTCGAGATACTCTTCGATTCCCCAGGGGCCGAGTTCGCGTCCAAAGCCGGATTGCTTATACCCTCCCCACGGCGCTTCAACATACGTGGGCTGCATGTGGTTGACCCACACGACGCCGGCACGAAGAGACTTTACCGTGCGGAAAGCCTTGAAGATGTCGCGCGTCCACACCGCAGCGGCAAGTCCATAAGGAGAATCGTTGGCAATCTTCACCGCGTCTTTTTCATCTTCGAATGCGATGACCGCCGCGACCGGTCCGAAGATTTCTTCGCGCGCGATCCGCGCGCTGTTATTCAGGTCGTAGAAGATGGTGGGCTCTACGTAGTAACCTTTGGCAAATTTTTCCGCGCGGCCACCCCCGGTGGCCAACTTCGCTTCTTTCTTTCCCACTTCCTGGTAAGAGCGCACGCGATCATATTGCTCTTTGCTGACCAGGGGGCCCATCTTGGTGTCGCGGTCGAGTGGCGCTCCCAGCTTGATTGTTTTCGCTTTTTCAACCATGGCGTCCACGAACTTTTTATAGATTTGCTTTTGCACCAGGATGCGGCTGCCGGCGGAGCATACTTCGCCCTGGTTGATGAAGACGCCGAAGAGCGCGCCGTCGATGGCGGCTTCGAAATCCGCGTCTGCGAAGAAAATGTTGGGTGACTTCCCGCCCAGCTCGAGCGTCACCCGCTTGACCGTGTCCGCGGCCTGCTTGACGATGATTTTTCCGACAGCGGCGCTGCCGGTGAAAGCAATCTTGTTGACGTCGGGATGCTGCACCAAGGGCGCACCGCAAGTCTCGCCAAAACCCGTGATGATGTTGACCACTCCCGGCGGAAGGCCCACATCGCCCAACCAGTTCGCCATCTCCAGGGCGGTAATCGGAGTCTGTTCGGCGGGCTTCAGCACGCAAGTGCAGCCTGCGGCCAGCGCCGGCGCCAGCTTCCATGCCGCCATCAGCAAGGGATAGTTCCATGGGATAATCTGGCCCGCGACGCCAACCGGCTCCTTGAGCGTGAGGCTCATCGCGTTATCAGGAACCGGATTTACATAGCCCAGAATCTTCGTAGCCAGACCGCCGTAGTACTCGAAGCAGGTAGCTACGTCGGCGATGTCATATTCCGCTTCAACGATGGGTTTGCCAGTGTTGCGGGATTCCAGTTCAGCCAGCATGGCCGTGTTCTGGCGAATTTTATCGGCGAGGCGAAACAGCACGCGACCGCGCTCCTGAGCGGTCGTGGTTCTCCACGGACCATCCTCGAACGCTGCTTTGGCGGCGCCGACGGCGCGGTTCACATCCTCGGCATTCGCATCAGGAGCTTGTGCAATCATTTCTTCACTGGCGGGATCGTAAACCGGGAAAGTCTTGTTCGACTTGCTCTCGACCCATTCACCGTTTATGTAGAGCTGATACGTTCGTACATCGGTCTTTACGCCGCCCGGCATGAGGCCTCCTGACTGAATCAATTATTGCCGAGCTTCGCTCGGCTGCACGGGCGGGACGCCCGCGCCTACATTTTTGTTTTGTGCTTTTCGGCGGCCGTATACATAGAAGAAAAATGCCGCCAGGCCGATGAAGAACAGGGTGCCGCCGAACATCCATATTTCATACGACCACAACGAACTGATCTGCTGCGCCGGAAAAAACACCAGCACGATTCCCAGGGTCGTGGTCACCAGGCCGCTGATTCCAGCCAGGACAAGCGTCGTCTTGCTGTAGTGCCCCTCGCCAGCCGCAGAGCCGTTAAGAGCAAGCTTAAGCAGCGCACCGAACATATAGAGAAACGGGATCAACTGCAGGACGACCGCCAGCGACAGCATTTTCTGAAATGTCTCCTGCACGCCCGCGCCGACAAAGTTCATCAGGATCAAAACCATCGAAACCGCGGCGTGGACAATGAGCGCCGCATAAGGCGTCGCGTAACGCGGATGCACCCTGGCCATCCATGCCGGCATGTAAGAGTCAAGGCCGGCGACGAAAGGAATGCGCGCCGATCCCCCCAGCCAAGCTGAGCCAATTCCGGCAATGGAAAAACTGAGCAACAGGGCAAACGGCGCCAGGATCCATCCCACTCCTACACGGTCCGCCATGTGGCCCACCGCCTGCACGATTCCCTGCAAAACGCTGATCTGATCTTTGCTCACCGCGATCAGCAAGGTCAGCGTTGCTCCGATGTAGAGCAGCCCCGAGAGCACGCCACCCCAGGCCACCGCCCCGGGCAGGGTCCGTTGCGGATCCTGGATCTCATCGCCCATGACCGACGCCAGTTCCAGCCCAACCAGGCCAAAACAAATCACGCCAAACGAATTGAGCACGAAGCGCGGATTCGACGGGATCCGAAAATCAGCGGCGCTAATGGTGGTTCCGAAACGCAGCCATATAACCAGCCCCAACCCAATCAGCGTCGCCGCAGCTACGCCCGTGCCAATACCGCCCAGATTGTTGACCCACTTCCCCACTCCCAGGCCGACGATATTGAGCACCACCAGGATGATCAGCAACGCCAGCGAGACCACCAGGGCAAACATTTTGTTGTCTGCCAGCGCCTGATGGTTCGGGCCTAGAACAAAGACCGACACCCCGACGAAGTACAACATCACCGTCGGCACGTAGAGCATGTTGTTCGTCCAGTAGCACCAGCCCGACAGGAAACCGTGGAAATCTCCAAAAACTTCCTTGGCCCAGAGGTAGACGCCACCTTCTCCCGGATATCGATGCGCCAGCTCGATGACGGCAATTCCTTGCGGCCAGAAAAACAGGATCAGCGAGATGATCCACAACCAGACTGTGACCCCACCATTGGCCGCAATCGAGGGGACCACATTCAAGTTGAAAATCGCGACCACGAACAGCAAAACCAAGTCGGTGCGGCCCAGCACGCGTTTGAGATGAGGCTGGTCAGGCTGGTTCGCGGACAATACCTGCTCCTTAGTTCGTAGCGCCGCCGTCCCGGCGGCTGTCGTGAGGGCGTCTCGCCCTCACAGCGAGGGCAGGATGCCCTCGCGACAGCCGGCAAGATGCCGGCGCTACGGAAATCCGATCGCACCGGAAGTGAAGTTCCGCCTAGTGAGCCACGGCTACTACTTCTCCGACGCGCTCCTGCTGCGCTTTCGCCAGCGCCGGGGCCACATCTTCGAACGCGGCCAGGTGCTTGTCGATATCCGCCTCGGTGTGCTGCACGGAGATGGTCCACTGCTCGTCCCACCAGTAAGGCTGCGCCATCACCCCGCGGTTGACCATGGCAAACCAGTAATGGCGCCACAGGTCGATATCGATGGCTTCCCAGTCGCGGTAGTTACGAATCTCCTTGGGATAAAGCATCAAGGCGCCGTTCACTCCGGCGCTGGCGATGTATCCCTGCAATCCGGCCTTGGCGACAATCTTCCTGTAGCCCTCGGTCAACTTCTTGCTGAGCTTGTCCACGTGAGCATAGTTCTCACGAGTGAGGACTTCGCGAAATGTAGCCAGCCCCGCGGCCATCGAAACCGGGTTGGTGTTGTAGGTGCCACCGTGAAAGACCTTGTGCTGCGAGATCAAATCCATGACCGACTTGTGCGCGAGAAAAGCCGCCAGCGGCAAGCCGCCGCCAATCGATTTCGCCAGGCAGATCATGTCCGGAGTGACACCGAAATATTCGGAAGCACCACCCCAGCCAAGTTTTGCGCCGGTCTTTACTTCGTCAAAGATCAGCAACGCGCCATTCTTGGTGGCCAGGTCGCGCAGTCCCTCGAGAAAGCCGGGTTGCGGCATGCACAGGCCCACGTTCATCAGGATAGGCTCCAGGATGATGGCAGCGATCTCCCCGGGATTTTGCTTGAAGCGAAGCTCGACGGTGGCCAGATCGTTGAAGGTAGCAATCGCAACATTGGCGACGGCCGCCTTGGGAACACCCAGCCCGCCGGGAACCGCGGTGGGAGCGTGGACGTCACCGTAGTCCGGGGCGTGAGGTTTCACGCTCACCAGAGCGGAATCATGCAGGCCGTGATAACCGCCTTCAAACTTGATGATCGTGTCGCGGCCGGTGGCGGCGCGGGCCAGGCGGACAGCGTGCATGGTCGCTTCGGTGCCGCTGTTGCCGAAGCGGCACATTTCCACCGGGAAGCGGCTGCAGATTTCTTCCGCGAGTTCCCACTCCATGTCGTGAGGCATGCCGAACATGGTCCCGGTGCTGAGCCGCTTTTCTACGGCCTTCATCACCGCCGGATGGCAATGTCCGGCCATGAGCGCGCCGAAACATAGGTTGTGGTCGATGTACTCGTTGCCGTCAAGGTCACGAAATTTGCTGCCCTGGCCCTCTTTCACAAAGATCGGATAGGGATCGTAGGCGCGGTAGTTGCTGGCCACGCCCAGCGGAATGCGCTTGAGGTTCTTCTTGTGTGCAACGGCGGATTTCGGCGTGCGACGCTCGAAGGTTTCGAGCTCTTTCTGCAATTCGGGGTACATCTTGGTCTCCAGGAAAGCTCAGGCCGATGCGGCCATTAGAATGCCCGGGCAGCCGAAGCCGCCCGGGCTTACCTGCTAGAAGTATAACTTTAAAGCGACTTGCATCAGGCGGGGATCGCCGGCAGCCTTCACCCGCCCGAAGTCCGACCCGTCAGTCACATTGCCGTCAGGATTGAAAAACTTGGTGTGATTGAAGGCGTTGAATATGTCCCAGCGGAATTCCGCCCGTGATGCTTCGGAAATCCGGAAGCTTTTCTGTACTGACAAGTCCCAGTTGTTCAGTCCCGGTCCGCAGCAGATGGATCGGGGCGCGGTTCCATAGCGTCCGAATAATGAAGGCTGGAAACAGTTGAAGGTGATGGTCGTCGAGCACGGCACCTGGGAATCGTCGGAAGCATTCGAGGTGAAGCTGTTCGGGTCGAATCCATAGTTGTTTGGATTCTTGCGCGGATCGAGCTTCCTAAACTTGGCCAGCTGGTCGGGTTCGCCTGCCGCTGAAAAATCAATGCTGCTGGTCAGCTCGTTATCGTCAAAGGACTGCAAGTGAATCGGGAATCCGCTCTGGAATTCCGTGATACCCGAAACCGCCCAGCCGTTGAGAATCTGCCCGGCCACTCCGGTAAATTTCTTGATCGGCAACTCGTAGTAATAGCTCACTACAAATCTCTGGGTGGCGTTGAACAGTGACAAGCTTCGCGTCCGTCGCGGATCGAAGGGGTTGAGAATGTCTTCAAAGCTTGAAGCCTGATCGAGCGACTTGCTGAAGGTGTAGGCCGCCTGCAGTTGCAAGCCGTTAGAGAAACGCTTCTCCAGGTTTGCCTGCACCGAGTTGTAGGCCGAGTTCGCGATTGTGTCCTGAGCAAAAATATTGGAGAAGACTGGAACCTGATCCACCGGACAGTTCACGCCGGTGGCGGCCACGCAGTTTGGCGAGGAAAAGGGGCGAATGCCGACGAAATTGAGGGTTTGTCCGGTGCCCGGAACAACCGCGCCGCCGGGCATGTGGAAATTGAAGCCAGTCGGGACGGTGACGCTGAACTGGTTATCCTCCGCAAACTGATTGCAGGTTGCAGGATCACCGAATGAAGTCACATTCGCGGGGTCCGTACTGGCGATGGAAGCGATATCGAGACAAGTTTGTGGAGTCGCACGGTTCAAGTCCGTCGAAGCCAGCAGCCGATGTCCCTGCGATCCCACGTAGCCGACTTGCAGCACCAGATTTTTGGCCAGCTCACGCTGGATGCCGAAGTTGTACTGCGCTGAATATTGTGACCGCATGTGCGGCTGGAATTCTCCGAAGAGCAGGATCGGCCGGTAGATCGACCAGTCCACGGGCTGCCCGCGCGGCGGGTTCAAGATGCCGTTGAAAGGATTGGGATCGACAAACCCGGCTTGAGCGTAGAACGGAGTGTTGAAGAAAGTTTCTGCCAGGAATGTGCTTCCGCCGAACGGAGGTTCGGCGCTGAACTGCTCGAGCACAAGCTGTTCCACGGGGTTGTAAAACATACCCCATCCAGCCCGGATGCTGGTCTTGCCCGAAGTGCCCGGACTCCATGAAATGCCAAACCGCGGAGCAAATGCCTTGTAATAGGTCTGAGTGAGGCCGTTCGGCACGCCCTTATCTCCGGGAACCACCAGGCCCGTCGGGAACACCGTGTTGCAGTCGGTCGTCCCCAAGGCCTGCCCGTAATCTGAAAGCTGGCAGGGATAGATGCTCGTGACCTGCCCTGGACGGAAAGTCTGCACGTGATGCCCAATGTCGGTCAGAGGAGTATTGAGCTCCCAGCGCAGGCCATAGTTAATGGTCACATTCGGACGAACCTTCCAGCTGTCTTGCGCGAAAAGATAAACGGCAGTGGTGCGGACATTCTCGCTCTGCGCCGCACCTTGCTGGTAAGTATCCGGCAATCCGAGAAGATAGTTGGGGTAGAGGTCGTTGGTGAAACCGACGTCGTTGGTACCTCCACCGAAGTAGTTGTAATAGCCGCTTACCTCGAAGTAGAGAGTCTGGTCGAAGCGCATCCGGCGCAAGTCAGCGCCGAACTTCATGGTGTGGTTGCCCGCGACCTTGGTTAAGCTATCCGACCACTGAAACGAATTACCCACCTGCGGAAGCTCGCCTTCGAAGTTATTGCCGATGGTGAATCCACCAGAAACCGTAATATCCGGAACGCCCTCGCGCTGCGGCCCCAGGCCGGGAGTGATTCCGATCTTGTTGGCAAAAGTCGTGCCGGCCAGGACATTGTTCCCCGGATCGTTGATAGTGCTGGCGTCCGAGAGGCCGGTGAAGCAGAAGGGCTTGGCCGCGGCTGACTCGCAGGAGTCGGTCACACTATTGGTACTTTGCGAATGGTTGAAAGTCCGCTGCGCCTCGCGCATGTAAGCAAAACGGAATTCATTGACTACGTTATTGCTGACCGTCCAGGTGTGGCTCAGGTTCCACTGCTGGAAGCGCTGTTTGCTGCTGGCACCAAAGCCGGGGACGTTGGCCCCCGCGGCCTGGAAATTGTTAAACGGATTGAAGGTGTCTTCGTCGGTGAAGTAATAGTACCCGCTGAAATTCTGCTTGGCGTTGATGTGGTGATCAAAACGAAACGTGGTCTGGTCAGACCGGTCACTGCCGGTAAGAACAGCCTGGAAGAATCCGTTAGAGGTATTCGGAGAAGGCACAAAGCGAAGCAGGTCGACGGCAACCGGATCCTGACAAGAAGCAGGAATCACGTTGCCGGGAAAGATGTCGGCATAATTTACACCCGCCGCCGGACTGACTCCACCAGCCGCGGCGATGTCTGTGGCGCAAAGCTCCGCCAGCGCGGCTGTTCAACACGTCGGCCACGGTTTGATTTCCGATCACACCGCTGAAGGCATCGCCTTCAGAAAAATTTCCTGCCCGCTCCAGCGCGTCAGGAACAGCCACGGTTGGCCCAGAAGCGCCACGGCGGCGACGCAACCCCTCGTAGGATGCGAAGAAGAATGTTCTGTCCTTCTTGACCGGCCCTCCGATCGTGCCGCCGAACTGGTTCATGATGAAGGCGGGCTTGGAAGTGTCGAAGTAACCCTGGGAGTTCAGAACTTTGTTGCGCAGGAATTCATACACGTTGCCGTGAAACTGGTTGGTTCCTGATTTTGTGACCACATTGACCACGGCGCCGGAGTTGCGTCCGTACTCCGCGTCGAAGGTGTTGGTGATGATACGGAATTCTTCCACGCTGTCAGGACTGGGCTGGACCGTCGGCAGGTTCACGAACATGTCGTTCGCGTCTCCGCCATTGACGCTGAAATTGTTGGCGCGGCCGCGGCCGCCATTGACCGAAACGCTGCCTACGTTGCTGCTTCCGTAATAAAGATCGGCGCCGGTCTGCGACGAAACCCCGGGCTGCAGGGAGAGGAACTGGTAAGTATCGCGTTCATTCAGTGGCAACTGCACGATGGCGCGATCGTTGACGATAGTCCCTAGCTGAGTGCTGGTGGTATCGACCAGGGGCGCTTCCGAGGTCACTTCAACCGTTTCTTTGGCTTCCCCCAACTGCATCAGCATATTGAGCGTCACCACCTGGTTCAGTTCCAGGAGCACGCCGCGACGGATGTTCTTCTTGAAGCCGGCCAGGTCGAATTCGGCGCGATAGGTGCCCACTGGCACTTCGACGAACACAAAGTCGCCGCTGTCACTGCTCACCGCTTCCCGGCTGACGCCGGTGGCTTCGTTGACCAGAGTCACTTTCACTCCGGCCAGGACGGCGCCACTGGGATCGGCCACGCGGCCCAGGATTCTGCCGCCCGTGCTCTGGGCCAGGAGGAACGTGGAATTCGCAAGACAAAACAGGATAACCAGCCAGCGCACCGTCCAGCGTGATGACGAGAATGTCATGGGGGATCTCCGCTGCGAATGGAAGTTTTTCAATTTGAAAACACTGGCTTGCGCCCAACGCAAACCTTGCTATAATCGCGCAAGGTTAGAGGTATCCTCCGCAAACTGTCAAGCAAAAAATAGCGTTAGTCCTGATCAGTGAAACGCTTAGGGAGCTTAGTTCGGGATGAAACCGACGGAGCCAAAGCCCTACTTGAAAATCGGCGAGGTGGCGCGTCTGGTGGGCGTTTCTCCTTCGGTCATTCGCTCCTGGGAGAGTCTCGGCCTCACCCGCCCGCGCCGCACCGCCAGCAAGTATCGCCTGTACGGCCCCGAGGACATTCAATTGCTCAAGCGCGCGCGCTTCCTGCGCCGGGTGCGGGGATTGAATGCTCCCGCCATCGTGCAACTGCTCAAGCGCAACGGCCAGGTACGTTCTGTTCCCGACGGCGGCGCCCGGGCAATTGGGGTGCGGCTACGCCAGTTGCGAATCGCACGCCGGCTTTCATTGGCCCAGGTCGCGACCGCCGTGGGCATCTCAGTTGGATTTTTGAGCGCCCTGGAACGCTCCCACATGAGCGCCTCGGTATCCACACTGCGCAAGCTGGCCCGGTTTTACAAAACCAACATCCTGGGTTTCTTCGATCCGGCAGAACCCAATGTGCGCCTGGTCTCACCGGAGAAGCGCAAAGTGCTCGAAGCTGGTCCCGGGGTCCGCATGGAGTTGCTGGCCTGGGGCAACACCGTGATGGAGCCGCACCTGTTCCGCATCGCGCCCCAGTCCGGCAGCGGCGAGTCTTATACCCACGAGGGCGAGGAGTTTCTTTACATCCTGCGGGGAGAGTTACAAATCTCGCTGCAGGAAGAAGAGTACCGATTACAACCCGGAGATAGTTTTTATTTCGAGAGCGCGACGCCACATCGCTGGAAAAATCCCGGGCGCGGCGAGACCTGGGTGTTGTGGGTCAATACTCCGCCGACTTTTTAGTCTGCCGCTCTCAGAATCACGAAATTAGGATCAGGAAACAGGGAGGCATTTTTGGTCGAGTCCGGGCGAATCCACAAGCTAGCTCATTGGCTTTTCCCGGTTGCCATCATTTTCCTCTCTGCCGGCACATGGGCGCAGTTGTCGCGGTCTCCAGTAGCGGATACGGTGATCGTGAACGCGCGCATTTACACCGTCAACCCAAAACAGCCCTGGGCCGAAGCTCTCGCCATCGGCGGAGACAAGATTCTCGCGGTGGGTACCGCCAAAGAAATCGCTGGGTATCGCAGTCCTTCGACGCAAGTGATCGATGTTCAACAGCGCCTGGTCCTGCCCGGATTTACCGACTGCCACATCCATTTTCTGGACGGCTCGCTGAGCCTGCGCCAAGTCAATCTGGATGAAGCAACGACCGTGAGCGAAATCCAGACCGCAGTGAAGGCATTCGCTGATGCTCATCCGGATTTGCCCTGGGTCCTGGGACGCGGCTGGAATTATGCTGTTTTCAATCCGCTCGGCTTGCCTGATAAGCGCTACCTCGACCAGATCATTCCCGACCGCCCGGTGTATTTGGAGAGCTTCGACGGGCACACCTGGTGGGCCAACAGCAAAGCGTTAATGCTTGCGGGTATTGGCAAGGGATCTGCCAACCCACCCGGCGGTGAATTCGTGCACGACCCGAAATCCGGCGAACCCACGGGAACCATCAAGGAGGATACGGCCGATGAGGTCGTCCGGAAAGCGATTCCCCAGGCCGGCCACCGGGAGATTGTCGACGCCTTGCTTCAGGGCATGCACGAAGCGAACCGGTCCGGTCTGGTCCGCGCCATCAGTCCGGACGGCACGCACGTCCAGGGCGGAGATTTTGGCGTGCTGGAGATTTACGACGAGTTGCGAGGTCAAGGGCAGCTTACCGTCCGTTTTCAGATCGCAGCGCGATTGCAGCCGCCCATGGTTACAGATGCGGAGGTAAAGAAGATCGAAGACGCCCGCCGCCGCTATCACGATGAGTGGATCTCGGCCGGTGCGGCAAAGTTCTTTCTGGATGGAGTGATCGAGTCCCACACGGCGGCCATGCTGGCGCCATATTCCGATGACGCCAAACAAATCGGTAGCCTGCTTTGGACTCCGGAAGATTACAGGCGGGCCGTCATAAAACTGGATGCCGCCCACATTCAAGTTTTCACTCACGCCATTGGCGACCGCGCGGTGCGCTTGGCCTTGGACGCTTACCAGGAAGCGCAGAACTCAAACCACAATCAGGATGCGCGGGACCGCATCGAGCACATCGAGACCGTCAGCGCACAGGATATTCCGCGCTTCGGCAAACTGGGCGTCATTGCCAGTTTTCAACCTTTGCATGCCTATCCTGACGAAGATTTGCTGAAGGTCTGGCTGCCTAAAGCCGGAGCGGAACGCGCTCAGCGCGGCTTCGCCTGGCACAGCGTGGCTCAAGGCGGTGGTGTTTTGGCGTTTGGGAGTGACTGGCCGATTGTGACATTGAGTCCCTGGCCAGGAGTGCAGAATGCCCTGACCCGACAAACCAAAGATGGAGATCCTCCCGCAGGCTTTCTTCCCGGCGAACGCGTTAGCCTCGAAGATGCTATCAAGGCCTATACTCTGGGCGCGGCCTTCGCCGGACATCGCGAGAAAACCGAAGGTTCGCTTGAGCCCGGAAAGCTGGCCGATCTGATCGTGCTTTCACAGGACCTGTTCAAGATCAAACCCAGCCAGGTATCCAACACGGAAGTGTTATTGACCATGGTGGGCGGCAGAGTGGTGTACCGCGCCCCGGGATGGACGCCTGGAGCGGAGACAAAATGACAACCCAACGCTTTGCGCTTTGGCTCTCACTGTTGGCCGCCATTCTTCTCTTGGGATCCTGCAGCAGGAAAGCGCCGTCACTGAACCTGCTGGTGTGGGAAGGTTACGCCGACCCGTCGTTCGTGCATGGTTTCGAGGAGCGCTATCACTGCAAGGTTTCCGCCTCTTACATGGGGTCGAGCGATGAACTGGTCGCGAAGTTGCGCGGTGGCAGCGCCGGAAATTACGATGTGATCTCGCCTTCGAGCGACGTTGCTACTTCGATCGCAGCGGCCAGCCTGGCTCTTCCTCTCGATATTTCAAAGATTCCCGCCTACAGCCAACTCTCGCCGCAGCTCACTTCCTTGCCGCTGGTTCGCCTGAAGGGACAGGTTTACGGCGTGCCTTTCATGTGGGGGCCCGACCCGCTGATCTACGACACAACCGTCTTCTCCAAACCTCCGGAAAGCTGGAACGTGCTTTGGGACCCGAAGTATCGCGGCAAGATTTCGGTGTGGGATGATCTTTCGACCATGTACATGGCAGCTCAAATTCTGGGTTACGACAAACCCGATCCTTCCCAACTTTACGACCTCACCGACGAACAATTGGAACAGGTCAAGAAAAAAGCTCTGGAGTTGAAACCAAACATCCGCAAGATGTGGTCGACTGCGGGCGAGCTCACCAATTTGTTTCAGAATCACGAGGTGGTAGCCGCAATGGGCTGGCCCCTGATGACGAACCAGTTGCGCAAAATCAACTTTCCGGTGGGAGAGACCATCCCAAAAGAGAACACGACCGGATGGATCGATCACCTGATGATCACTTCCGGCGGCGAGAACCAGGAACTGGCTTATAAGTTTCTGGAGTACATGGTCGAAGCCCAGACCCAGAAGAAAGTGGCCGACGTGACCGGATATACTCCAGCCAACCCGCAGGCCGCCGAATACATGACACCCGACGAGATTAAAAGCCTGCACCTCGACGACGTGGATAATTATCAAAAGCGTCTTTACTTCTGGCAGAATGTGCCACGCCGCGCGAAATACAACGAGATCTGGAATGAAGTAAAGGCAGGGCAGTAAAGTAGCGCCGGCGTCCCGCCCACCGTGGGAGGGCAAGATGTCTTCCCGACAGCCGGCAAGATGCCGACGCTACATAAACCCCAACAAAAAGTGCTTCCCCAAAGCCAACTCGCGACCACCCAAACCACCACAGCCGGAGCGCCTCCGCTTCTTGAGATCCACAACGTCGCGAAAGCCTTCGGCAAAACTCCCGTGTTGCGCGACATCTCTCTGCTAATTGCCGAAGGCGAGTTTCTCACCATCCTGGGCGAGAGCGGTTCTGGCAAAACCACGCTGCTGCGCATCATCGCCGGTTTCGAGAGTGCGAGCTCGGGCGAAATTCTTATGGCGGGCGAGCGCCTCGACAACCTGCCTCCCTACAAGCGCCGGGTTAACACCGTGTTCCAGCACTACGCTTTGTTTCCGCATTTAACCGTCGCGGAGAATGTGGGCTATGGGCTGAGAATCTCAAGGCTGCCGAAGCAGGAAATTGCTACGCGCGTCGAGCAGGCGTTGGATATGGTCAAGATGACGCAGTATGCCGCGGCCAAACCCTCGAAAATCAGCGGCGGACAGCAACAGCGCATCGCGCTGGCCCGTGCCCTGGTGAACAGGCCGCGCCTGCTGCTGCTTGACGAGCCACTTTCCGCGCTGGACGCCAACTTGCGCCGCCAGATGCAGGTGGAACTGAAGTCACTGCAGCGGGAAGTCGGAATTGCTTTTGTGTTCGTTACCCATGATCAGGAAGAAGCCATGGTCATGTCGGACCGCATTGCGTTGCTTCGCATGGGAGAACTGGAGCAGGTCGCGTCTCCGCGAGAGATTTACAACCGGCCGGCAACCGCCTACACCGCCCAGTTCATCGGCCATACCAACCTGCTGAGCGGTGAAGTAAAAGACGGAGTCGCGCGTTGCCATTCGCTCTCCTGGCGGACCGGGTTGCGTGATGGTCCTGGCCTGTTCTCAGTACGCCCGGAAAAGATTCGCCCGGCCGAGGGCGCGGGCAGCGGCGCAGTTCGCTTTCGCGGAAAGATTTTGCGCCAGGCGTTTCACGGAGCGACGGAATTGATCCTAGTCGAATGCGCTGACGGCCTGCTGCTTTCCATTCGCGCCGCTAGCCGGGAGAACTGGAATGGCGAGGTCGAGTTTGAGTTCTCGCCCTCCGATGCCGTGCCGGTGCGAGAATCCGAGCTTCCGGTATTCCAGGTTCCGGGGTCCCAGGTTCCGGGATCCAAGGCTCCAATATCCAAGGAAAAAGCCTGATGTTTTCCCGCGCCTATCGAGCCACGATTACCGTGCCGCCGCTGCTGTGGGTGGCGGTTTTCCTGCTCGTCCCTTACGCGCTGCTTTTCTGTTACAGCTTCTGGTCGGTTTCGTCGTCGCAGGCCATCGTCCACTCCTGGACGTTGGACAATTACCGCCAACTCATCCAGGTGAACGTTTATTGGCAGACTCTGTTGCGCTCGATGTGGATCGCGGCGCGGGTCACCATCTTCTCTTTGCTGTTGGGTTATCCGCTGGCCTATTACCTCTCGCTGTACGCCGGCAAGCGGAAAGATCTTCTCTATCAGTTGGTCATTATTCCATTGTGGGTCAGCTACCTGGTGCGCGCGTATGCGTGGAAGACCATCCTGGGCAGCGATGGCGTCCTCAATACCTTGCTCCAGTATGTGCATCTGACCAGGCATCCCCTGGAATTTCTGCTGTACAGCCCGTTCGCCGTGGTGCTGACGCTCACGCACATCTACACGCCATTCGCGTTCCTGCCGATTTACGCGGCGCTCGAACACATCCCTCGAAACCTTGTAGAAGCGTCGCACGATCTCGGCGCGTCGCCCTTTCAAACTTTCTGGAGAGTGATCTTCCCACTTTCCATTCCCGGAGTTCTCGCGGGAGCGACATTCGCATTCGTGCTCAGCCTGGGAGACTTTCTGGCGCCGCTGCTGCTGGGCGGCCCCAGCGGCATCATGATTTCGAACATTGTGGTCAGCTTGTTTGGTGCGGCCTACAACTGGCCTCTAGGCGCAGCTATTTCGTTCTGCATGCTGGCCCTGGTCCTCGCGCTCCTCTTTCTATCTGAAAGTCTGGAGAAGAGGTGGAGCTTTAGATGAGAAACGCCATGAGCGACGAAAGAACCGCTCCGGCTTCGCGCTGGCTGCCCTGGCACGCCATCATCGTCTTCGGTTTTCTCTACCTGCCCATCGTCACTCTGATCGTGTACTCGTTCAACGGTTCGGGAGTCGGCGGATTTCCTCCGCGCGACTTGACCTTGAACTGGTATCGCTTGCTGTTCGCGGATGACGCGATTTGGACTTCAGTGATGAACAGCCTGCTGGTGGCGTTTGCCGCCATGGCCATCTCGCTGGCCTTCGGCATACCAGCAGCCCTGGCACTCGATCGCGCCAACTTCCCGGGGAAAGTGTTGTTCCGAAGGCTCGTATTGCTACCGCTAATCCTGCCTGGCATCATCACCGGTCTTTCGCTATTGATGTTATTTCGCGAAGTCGACGTAAAGCTGAGTCTGCTCACGATCGTCCTGGGCCATGGCACAGCTCTGATTTCGGTCGCGACTACCGAAGTGTTCGCGGGTCTGCAGAAACTCGATCGCGCGCAGGAAGAAGCCTCGCTCGACCTGGGCGCCAACTACTGGCAAACTTTCTGGCGCGTGACTTTACCCAACCTGCGACTGTCAATCATCGGCGCGGCTTTGCTGATCTTCACTCTCTCAATGGACGAAATCGCAGTCAGCTTTTTCCTCATCGGCCGCGACAATACTCTTCCGCTGGAAATCTGGGGACGTTTGCGCCGCGGCATCACCCCGGAAATCAACGCCATCTCGACCATCATCTTTATCTTTTCCCTGGCGGCGATTGTCACCTGGTACCGGCTGCGTCAAGGAACTGAGGCGGACATCGTGCTGTAGCGCCGGCGTCCCGCCGGCCTCGCCATAGACCACGTGGGGACAGCCCCCCTCGGCTGTCCGGTCGAGCGAAGCTCGACTTGCATTGTGCCGAACGTGAAATAGCGGAGCTCCGCTCCGCCGGACAGCCGAGGACGGCCGTCCCCACGTGGTCTGCGTAAGAAACTAGCTCGCTGCGGAACCCCAAATACATAGTAAAGTGGTACTAGATCTGTGCTTTGCCACTGCTCGAGAAAGGTAACTGACTTTTGAATTCCGGCATTCGTAATATCGCCATCATCGCCCACGTAGATCACGGCAAGACCACGCTGGTGGACGCCATGTTGCGCCAGAGCGGTACGTTCCGCGCCAACGAGCATCTGATCGAGCGCGTCATGGATTCGAATGACCTCGAGCGCGAACGCGGCATCACCATCCTGGCCAAAAATACCGCCATCTTCTACCACGACATCAAGATCAACATCGTGGACACGCCGGGCCACAGCGACTTTGGCGGCGAAGTAGAGCGCGCGCTCAAGATGGTGGATGGCGTGATGCTGCTGGTCGACGCCAGCGAAGGTCCTTTGCCGCAAACCCGCTACGTGCTGAGCAAGGCGCTGGAAGCTCATCTGCCGCCGATTCTGGTGATCAACAAGATTGACCGCTCGGATGCGCGTTCCCAGGAAGTATTGAACGAAGTCTACGACTTGTTCATCGACCTCGACGCCAAAGAAGAGCAAATCGACTTTCCAGTTCTCTACACCAACGCCAAAACCGGGACTGCGACCACCGACATCAGCGTCGCCGGCGAAAATCTGCAGCCGCTGTTCGAAGCGATCGTCAAGACCATCCCCGAACCTAAGGGCGATCCCGCGGGGCCGCTGCAGATTCTGGTGGCCAATCTCGACTACAGCGACTACCTCGGACGCCTCGCCATCGCGCGTGTCTTCAACGGCACCATGCACACCGGCGAGGATGTGGGCATCGCCAGGCTGGATGGCACGCTGCACAAAACCAAGATCACCAAGTTGTTCTCATTCTCCGGCCTGAAGCGGGTCGACATCACCGAAACCTCGCTGGGGGACATCATCGCGGTCGCGGGCGTGGAGGGCATCACGATCGGTGAAACCATCACCGACGCAGAAAATCCCTCTCCCCTTCCCCACATCGCAATTGATGAACCTACCATCGCCATGTTGTTCACGGTCAACACGTCGCCCTTCGCCGGTCGCGAGGGCACCTATGTCACTTCCAGAAATTTGCGCGAACGATTGCAGAAGGAGCTTTTGACCAACGTCTCCCTGCGCGTGGAAGACACTGACAGCACCGATTCCTTTGTCGTGATGGGACGCGGCGAGCTGCAGCTTTCCATCCTGATCGAGATGATGCGCCGCGAAGGCTTCGAACTCATGGTAGGCAAGCCGCGAGATCGTCACCAAGCGGGTGGACGGCAAACTCATGGAGCCGATCGAGAAACTGACAGTGGACGTGCCGGAAGAGTTTGTGGGCGTGGTCATGGAACAACTGGGCGCGCGCAAGAGTGAAGTCCTCAACATGCACAATCACGGATACGGGCGCGTGCGCATCGAGTTCCGCGTCCCCAGCCGCGGCCTGATCGGCTTGCGCAGCCAACTGCTCACCGACACCCGAGGCACGATCGTGATGAACTCCCTGTTCGATGGATACATCGAGTGGCAGGGAGAAATCCCGCACCGCTTGACCGGAGCCCTGGTATCGGATCGCAACGGCGTCACCACGCCGTACGCTCTTTACAATCTGCAGGAGCGCGGCGAACTCTTTGTCGGCCCCACCATCGATGTGTACGAAGGCATGATCGTCGGCGAAAACGCCAAAGACAACGACCTTGACGTGAACGTTGTGCGCGAGAAAAAGTTGACCAACATGCGGTCGTCCACGTCCGACATGGCGATCCGCCTGGTTCCCTTCCGCAATCTGAATCTCGAACAGGCAATCGAGTTCATCACCGACGATGAATACGTCGAAGTCACTCCCAAGTCGCTGCGCCTGCGCAAGAAAATCCTCCAAGCCAACAAACGTGGCAAGAAGAGTTCGATGGTCGCAGTAGAAGAATAAAGGATGCCCCACCCTGGTCTCTGCGTTTTTTGGAGAGACAGGGTGGGGACTCTGGTCGACCACACACTTCTCTTTCCCGTTCGAGGAAGAAGCCCTCGACGATGGCCCCCTCTCGATGAAACGAGGAGTATCGACATGGTATCTACAGTGGTGTATACTTTGTATCATTATGGCCGGAACACAAATCGTGAAGTGGGGGAATAGCCTGGCGGTCCGAATTCCCAAGCCTTTGGCTGAAGAGGCGGGGCTGACCGAGGGCGATCGGGTCCTGATGGAGGCTGCGGACGGGCAGATCGAGCTGCGCCGCGCTGACCAGCCTCCGAGCTTGCGGGAACTGGTCGCGCAGATCACTCCGGAGAACCGTTACGGCGAAACCTCCACCGGCCGGGAACGCGGCAAGGAAGCGGTGGAATGGTAGCCCGCTATGTGCCGCGGGCCGGCGACGTGGCATGGATAGACTTTGATCCCCAAAGCGGGCGCGAACAGGCCAGGCGGCGTCCTGCGCTGGTGTTGACCGATCAAAGCTACAATCGCGCCAGCGGCCTGGCCGTAGTCTGTCCCCTGACCAGCCAGCGCAAGGGTTATCCCTTCGCCCTTCCGACCGTGGTAGACAAGGTGGAAGGCGCAGTTCTGGTGGACCATCTGAAGAGCCTGGACTGGGCTGCTCGACGCGCGGCATTTCATTCCAAGGCGGATCCCGCACTGTTGAGAAAGGTGCGCGATTATGTTGCGGTGCTGCTGGGAATCCGTTAATTCTGTAGCTTGATAGCTGGCTCGAATGCCCGAGAGCAAAGATAAGCGGCTCAAAATGTTTCTCGTCCCCTGCAGTTGCGGGACGACCTTTGCCGTCTCCGAAAACTACGATCGCCAGGGGACCGCCTGGAGCCGATATCTGAAATGTCCCCATTGTGAGTAAGCGCCACGACCCAAAGAACCGCCTGCTGCAGATCGGCTACGATCGCGAAGGATATTGGAAGATCGATAGTGTTAGCCGGATCAGCCCAGAAAGAAAAATAGCGATGCGGAGAACCAGGCGCATCGGTGCGCGTCGCAGTCGTCGGTGTGGGCAACGTGGGTGCGACGTTCGCTTATACCTTGCTGCTCGATGGCCTGGCCTCGGAAATCGTGCTGATCGACGCCAACCGCGCCAAGGCGGAAGGCGAGGCCATGGATCTGAATCACGCCGTACCCTTCACTCATCCCACGCGAATCTGGGCGGGCGACTATCCCGACTGCTCCGGCGCAGCGGTAACCGTCCTGGCGGCGGGCGCGAGCCAGAAGCCGGGAGAGACTCGGCTCGATCTCATCAAGAAAAATGCCGCGATCTGGCGCGCGATCATACCCGAGGTAGTGAAGCACAATCCCGGCGGCATCCTACTGGTCGCGACCAATCCGGTGGATGCGCTTACCTACGCGGCGTGGAAACTCTCCGGATTGCCGGCCGGGCGCGTGATCGGTTCGGGCACGGTTCTGGACACGTCGCGCTTTCGGTACCTGCTCAGCCAGCACTTCGGTGTCGACGCTCGCAGCGTCCACGCCTACATCATCGGCGAACACGGCGACAGCGAAGTGCCGGTGTGGTCGCTGGCCAACATCGCCGGCATGCGTCTGCCGGAATTCTGCAAAGCCCAAAATTTGCCTTACGATCCGCAGGCGATGGAAGAAATCTTTCTCCAGACCCGGGACGCGGCGTACCGCATCATCGAGCGCAAGGGCGCAACCTACTATGCCGTGGCTGCCGGCCTGATGCGCATCACTCAGGCCATTCTTCGCAACCAGAGCACCGTGCTTTCGGTTTCCACGCTTATCGACAATTATTACGGAATCAGCGACGTCTGTTTCAGCCTGCCCACGGTGATCGATCGCAGCGGCGTCGCCAGCCTGCTTCGCCTGCAATTGAGCCCGGAAGAACTCGAGAAGCTACGCCGGTCGGCCAGCATGCTGAAGGCGGTGATTGGAAAACTGGAGCTCAGCTGACAGCGATTTCAGGCGTCCTTCGTGGAGTGTTGCCGGGCTCTGATCCTAAGAATTGAACCGCAAAGACCGCTAGGATCACGCCGCTACGGAATGACTTCCCATATTGGAAAGACCTGCTATACTTCCCCACGCATTTGACTGTTCCTCTG
>CAVVLA010000014.1:0-95809 GCA_963748935.1 Terriglobia bacterium | reverse complement strand
TCGCCGTTCTTCTTCCAGTAGTTCCCGATGTCCCAAGGCACGCCGTTGGCTGAGAGTCCCCAGGCGCGAAACGAGCGAATATTCTGCTCCACCTGAGCGGCCATGATCCGCATGCCAGCCGAATACGTCGCTGCCGAGGTTCTGTGGATAGTCCCACCGCATCCAGCCGTCGCGGCCTTTGCGGAACTGGTCCGCCTCCAGCGTAGGTTGCCCTTTTCCTCCTCACTGATGCGGTACGCCCGGTCGCCGAGGAACTGCGAGTTCCACTCGGCGAGGCAGAACTCCCACGGCACCCGGCGCTCGCCGAAGGTCGCGCGCCCTTGTACCAACCGCGGTACATCGTCCAGTCCCAGTGACATGGCACCGACGTACTCGCACGGTGAACAGCGGCTTCACGCCCTTGGTCGCCCAGTGTTCGAACCAATCGCAGATTTCCTGGATCGGAGCCCAGTTGGCGTAGAAATTGATCGTGTGCATCGAGCCCAGATTGCCCGACGGAGTGGTGATAGACGATCCGGCTCGGGTCCAGTCGGTTGACGATCGCCTCGGCGCGATGCGCCAGCTGCGGCATTCCGCGTCGCCCAGGTGATCGCGCGGGTCGCTGGATCCCGTCAATCAGGTCCGGATTCATGTCCTCGTCATAGCCCGTCGCGTTGTGGCTCATCGAGTAGAACACGACCGACGGATGGTTCTGCGCCGCCCGGACGTAGAACTCCGCATGGTGCGCGTAGCCGTTGGTCTGGTCGGCGTCGGCGGCCGTCCAATCGTACTGGCCGAAGTGCGGCTGCGAGAAGGCGACCAGCATGCCCACGTCGTCCGCCGGCCCGCAGAATCTCATCGAAGCTGACGTGCGTGCCCGGCTCGCAGCCGTAGTTGTGCGTATAGACGAAGTTGATGCCGAAGCCTTGCAGGCGCAGCATGCTCTCCTTCGCGGCCTCGTAGCTCGCCGACACGCGCCGACCTGGGCATTGTCGAACGGGACGTCGAAGAGAAGAAATGCGCGTGCCGTTCAGGTAGAAGTCCCGGCCGTCGATCCAAAACTCGCGAAAGCCGAATCGCACGGGAAGCTCGTGTCGAGCACCTTGCCAGCCGCGTCCACCAGCGAGACCGACACGTCGTACTGTTCTGCGGCGTGTGGATATCCCAGAGTTTTTCGGGATGCCACGGAGCGGTAATGCGCGGAGCGGCGCCGGTGAATTCCTTGCCGTCGACGCGCGCCACCAAACGATAGGGGCCACCGTTCTCCGCGCCTTCGAGCGACGCTTCCACCGCGATCTCCCACCGGCGCACCGATGTCTCCACCTTCACACCCGCGATTCGCGGACCCGACGGCATCGAGTTCAGGTACACGTCGCCCACGATGCCGCGACGCTGCACCGTGCCCTCCACCGTCTTCGCCGCCGCGCTGTCGCTGTAGGAAAGCATCACAGCCTTGAGCGGCATTGCGACTACCTGCATCGCGATCGCATGAGTCTGCCCCGGCCGGCACGACGACGTGAGATCCACCTCGCCACACGGATACCGCATCTCGCCCGCCTTGGTACCGTCGACAAACACCTCAGCGTAGGAGTTGATGCAGTCGGCGGAGAGCGTGATGCGGCGATCTGTCCATTCCATCGGAATCGCGACCGAGCGCTCGTACCGGGCAGTGTTCCCGCGCGTGGATCGCGGCCAGGGCTCGGGAATGCGAAGTGCCCCCGAATCGCCGTTCAACGATATCCGCTCGCGCGTCGGAGAGGTCTGTTGCGCCAGCGCGCTGCAGCACAACGGCGCGCCGAGAATACCCATCGCGGCGCGCCGGGAGATTTTACTCATGAGAGGCGATATCCCGCCTCATTCTAGCGGACGGCGTTGATCCCGCGAAGCCGGAGCTGCCGCAGCACCTGATCGCGAACCGCGTCGGACAGCGTGACCGGTGCAGTCTCGTGCGGTTCCGTCACGCCGGTTGCGGACGGTGTGGCCAGGAAGCCGTGTACCGATCCGTCGCTCTGTAGGACGGCCAAGCCCGTGATCTGGCCGCTGGAATTGATACCGCACGGCAGCAGAATGTACAGCGGCGAATCTGCCGGCATCAGCGAATTGAGCTCGGTCATCACTCCGCTCTGCCACACAAACGGACGCATATTGCCTGTTGCATCGAAAGAGATGCCTGCGACGATGGCCGCGTCGTTGATGTTGAGCGCCACGCTGGAAACGTCGCCGGGTAACGCGCCCAAATCTTGCATGCCGGTGGCCTGGGTCCATGTGAAGGCATGATTCGCCTTGTCGCCGGGCAGATCGGAGAACCCGACGGCCTGTCCGTGTGCGTTCAGGGTCAGGGCCAGAACGCCTGCGCCATGTCCCGTGCCGCCGAGATTGCCCATGTCGGTAGCCTTGCCGTTCTGCCACAGCAAGGCGTGAAGCGGCTGAAGACCGGAGAGCGAGTTCGGGTTGAAGCTGGTACAGGTACCGGACGCGCCCACAATCTGCCCGCTGTCGTTGATGGCGAACGCCGACCCATCCGGGTCGGCCGCGAACAACGGGAGTTCCTGCGCCTTGCCGCCGTCCCACAGCACGGGTCGCTGCTGCAAAACCTGTGGAGCGGACACGTAGTATCGTGCACGGCATTTTCAGACACACCCACGATCTGTCCTTTGTTGTTGATCCAACTCGCCATGCCGTTGTAGCCGCCCAGCGTGGGCAGCGGTGTCATCACGCCGTTCTGCCAGACGAAAGGAAGACACTCTGTTCCCCACGTGGGAAGGCCGAATGACTTGAAGCCGCAGAAGTCCTCCCGGTAACGGATAGGTGGTGAACGTGTCCGCCATCCCGACCACCTGGCCGTTATCGTTGACGGTGAAGGCCAGGCTGTTCGAGATGCGCAGACCGAGCGTCCCCAGGTCCATGCGCGTGCCCTTGTACCAGAGCATGGCGTGCGAAGTGCCGTCCGTGCGCACCGCCGCTCCGGCGACGAGGCCGGCGGTGTTGACGGTGAACGGCTGTCCCGGCGCTGCGCCGATCGAGCCCGAGTCCGTAACCGTATAGTGTGTGGTCTGCGCGGCGGCCGCAACCGCCAGCAGGCTGTAGATAACCAACCAAATTCGCATCTTCATGTTGCCCTCCACCCGCCTTAGGCGCAGTTGGGCCGGAGCAACGATCATGCAGCGGTATAATCAGCGGACACCCCATGGATCATGCGGCACACGGCGGGGAATCGGTCGACGTAAGCGGACTGTTGCGCGCCTGGACCGGCGGCGACCGTGGAGCGCTCGACCAGCTCACCCCGGTCGTGTACGACGAGCTTCGGCGCCTCGCCCGGCGCTATATGCGCCGCGAACGCCCCGACCATAGCCTGCAAGCCACCGCCCTGGTCAACGAGGCGTACATGCGGCTGGCGGATTACAACCGCATGCAGTGGCAGAACCGCGCTCATTTCTTCGCCATCGCCTCGCAACTGATGCGGCGCATCCTGGTGGAGCACGCTCGACGCCGCAATTTGAAACGGGGCGGCGATTTGAAACACTTATCGTTGGACGAGGCCGCCGTAGTGGGAGGAGGCCGTTCGACGGATCTTGTTGCCCTCGATGACGCCATGAACGCGCTGGCGCAGTTCGATCGACGCAAGGTCCAGGTGGTGGAAATGCGTTTCTTCGGCGGGCTGAATGTGGAGGAGACCGCCGAGGTGCTGAAGATCGCGCCCATCACCGTGATGCGGGATTGGAGCAGCGCCAAGGCGTGGCTATATCGTGAGCTGACGGGGAGGAGCGCGGATGGACCCGGAGCGCTGGGAAACAGGCCGATAACCTGATGCACTCGGCGCTGGCGCTTCCCGCCGGCGAGCGCGCGCAATTCCTGCGACAGGCGTGCTCCGGCGATGCCACGCTGGAACGCGAAGTTCATTCGCTTTTGGCCGCCCACGAAAAGGCCGGGAGCTTCCTCGAGGGCGCGGCCCCCGGTCTGCAAGAGACCAGCGAGTTTCCCATGGGGCCCGCTGTCTCCCACTACCGGATCCTGGAGAAATTGGGCGCCGGCGGCATGGGGGTGGTGTACAAAGCCGTCGACACCAAGCTGAACCGGTGGTCGCGCTGAAATTCCTGCCGCCGCAATGCGCCACGACGCGGAACTGAAACGGCGCCTCACCGCGGAGGCGCGCGCGGCGTCGGCGCTGGACCATCCCAACATCGTGGTGATTCACGATATCGACGACACGCCCGCGGCGATCTCTTCATCGCGATGGCGTATCCACGAGGGCGCCACGCTTCGCGAGCGCATCGCCGGGGGGCTGCCGCCCGACGAGGCATTGCGCATCGCGCGGCAGATTGCGTCCGGACTGGCGCGGGCCCACGCCAACGGGATTGTCACCGCGACATCAAGCCGGCCAACATTATCGTCGCAAGCGACGGCATGACGCGCATCATCGATTTCGGACTGGCGCCGTCTCTGCGACACGACCGCCACAGTCGAGGGAGGGACCAGGGGCACCCCGCTCTACATGTCGCCCGAGCAGGCGTCGGGAACGGCCGTCGATCGCCGCACGGACCTGTGGAGCCTGGGCGCGGTGCTATACGAGATGCTGGCGGGCAGCCCCCCGTATCGCGGCGACACGCAGCTTCAGGTGATGCACGCCATGGTCGACGGGCACCCACCGCGACTGCGCGACGCGCGACCGGATCTGCCGGCCGCCATCGACAGCGTCGTGGCACGCGCGTTACAGAAGGACCCGGCCCAGCGCTATGCGTCGGCGGCGGAGATGGAACGCGATTTGTCGTCGGCGCTGGCGGCGTTGGAAACCCCGGCGGCAACGCCGGAGCGGCCCGGCCATAAAAACATATACGTGTCCGCCGGTCTGGTGGCGCTCCTGGCGGTCGCCGGCATTTCCGCGTGGTTCTACCGCCAATCCGAACGTCGTCACTGGGCGCGCGAGCAGGCCATTCCACAAATCCTGCGGCTGCGGAGCGAAGACCGACCGCTCGCCGCGTCTCTTCTGCTGCGTCAGGCGGAGCAATACCTGCCCGGCGATCCGCAACTGGCGAAGGCCGCCGACGGCCTCACCCGCACCATTTCCCTGCATTCGTCTCCGCCCGGTGCGTTGATCGAGATCAAGGACTATCTTTCGCCCGGCGATCCCTGGCATCCGCTGGGGACAACCCCGCTGGAAAACGTCACCATACCCGTCGGGTATCTGCGCTGGAGAGCGTCGAAGGAGGGCACCGGCGAACTGCTCTGGGCGCCTGTCATGGAAACCATGTACGGGTATGTGAACGAGCTGAATTTTCAACTGGACCTGTTGGCGGGGACCCCCAAAGGGATGGTGCCGGTACCCGCGAAGAAGGAGTTCGCGACTTACAACTGGTGGTTCGGATTCATGGGGCCGTACAACCTTCCGCTGTTTTACGTCGACCGGTTGGAAGTCACGAATGTCGAATATCAGGCGTTCGTGGATCAGGGAGGGTATCAAAACGCGAATACTGGAAGGAGAAATTCCTCCGCGACGGCAAAGAGCTGAACTGGGACGAGGGGATGAATTTGCTTCGGGATGCCAGCGACGTCCCGGGCCAGCCCGGTGGAGGCTGGCCACTATCCCGCCGGACAGGCGAATTACCCGGTAGGCGGCGTCAGTTGGTATGAGGCTGCCGCATATGCGGAATTCGCTGGGAAAGCGCTGCCGGTGAACCTCGCCCAGGGGATCGACCGCGCCGCCCGAAATCTCCAGGTACATCGTGGCGCAGAGTAATTTCTCCGCTCCCGAGCCGGCGGGAAAACACAGCGGAATGGGAATTTGGGGCACGTTCGACGCTGCCGGCAGCGTCGGGGAGTGGAGTCAGACCTCCGCCAGCTCCGGTGTGCATTATTCGGCGGGTGGCGCCTGGGATAGTTCCCCTGGGGAGTACGGAACCGCCCCAGTCGCCATTCCGGCCTTCGACCGCTCTGCACACAATGGCTTTCGGTGTGTCAAAAATACCGCGGTGCTACCCGACAACGCTCTGGCCAACGTTAGGGTAGTTCCGATCGACGTCTCCAAACTCAAGCCGGCCTCCGATGAGTCTTTCCAGGGTTACCGAAGCATGTACGCCTACGATCGCACTCCCCTCCACTCCCGAACAGTGCCGGTTGAGCAGGATTCGCCGTACTGGGTCAAGGAGTCGGTGGTATTCGATGCGGCATACAACGGGGAACAGGTGAGTGCCTACTTGTTCCTGCCGGTCAAGATCCACCCGCCGTACCAGACTGTCGTGTTTTTTCCGAGCGCAGCACCGTTGGAGTCGTTATCCAGTAAGCCCTTGACCGACATGAAATACATCGACTACATCGTCAAGAGCGGTCGCGCGGTCATGTATCCCGTCTACAAAGCCATGTATGAAAGGTCGATGAAGGCAGATACCTCTCCCACAACAGCGTTGGGCCGGGATGTGATGATCCAGCAATACAAGGATCTGGGCCGCTCGATCGACTATCTGGAAACCCGGCCGGATATCGACCGGACCCGGATCGGCTATCTCGGATTCAGCCTGGGCGGGCCATTCGGCGTGGTCGCGGGGGCGCTGGAGGGAAGGCTCCGGATGTTGATGTTGCTGGAGGCCGGGATTCCCTCGGAGAAGCAGATGCCGGGCACGAACCCCACAGACTTCGCCTCACGCGTCAAACAGCCTGTCCTGATCAACGGAACTTACGACATGGTTTGGGCGGGTTATCAGGAGCTATTCGATCTGTCCTGGCACTAAGGCGCGGGACAAGAAACTCGTCAATTCAAACCGGACATGGCATCGCGGACAACCGCGCGGCTATGGTTCGCGAAGTGACCGCCTGGCTCGACAAGTACTTCGGTCGTGTCAACTGAGGCTGCTATGGGTGCAGGACGAGCTTCTGCACGCGCCAGTTCAGGAGCTCGCCCACGTAAAGGGTATTCTCCGACGGGCACGCAATCTCGTGTACCCACCCGAATTGCCGGGTCGTTTCCCGCCTTGCCGAAGGTCCCGAGAATGTTGCCGTCCAGATCCAGCTTGTAGAATGCGGCCGGGCATGCGCGAATCCGAGCTGTACAGGACCTGCTTGGGACCCGGCGTGATGCAGATCGCCCACGGCGCGCCGCACGTTGGTGAACTGCTGTCAGAAACTTGCCGTCGGAGTCGAACACCTGGATGCGGTGGTTCTCGCGGTCGCCGACGTAGACGTTGCCCTTGGCGTCGGTGGCGATGCTGTGCAGGGTGTGGAAGTCGCCGGGCTCGGTGCCGCGCTTGCCCCACGCCTTGACCCAGTCGCCGTCCTTGTCGACCTTCACCACGCGCGAGTTGTTGTAGCCGTCGGTGATGTAGACGTTGCCGGCGGCGATCCCACGTGACGTCGGTCGGACGGTTGAAGTGTTGGCGCGCGCCGGGCGCGGATCCGCCGGCGCGCTCGCGCGCGGGGCCGCCCTCGACCGCCTCCGGCTTGCGGCCGAGCAGCATGATCACGCGACCTGCGGGATTGAACTCGATCACCATGTTCGAGCCTTCGTCCACGCACCAGATGTTGTCGTCCTTGTCGATGCGGACGACGTGGGCGAAGGCGAATCCGTAGAGGTCCTTGCCGATCTCGCGGATGAACTTGCCGTTCGGGTCGAACTCGAAAAGCTGCGTGTGGCCGCCGCGCTGATAGACGAAGATGTGTCCCTTGGAATTGACCGCGACCCCCGCGGCCTCACCCAGGTTCATGCCTTCAGGTAAGTGGAGCGGGTCGGAATAGTCGAAGCGGATCTCGGGCGGCGCGCTTTGGGCGAACACGCAGGAAGCGGCCGCCAGCAGAATGTAGATGCAGCGTGGCATGCGTGGAAGTATATCGCAGACGCGCCACGGGCTAAACTCGTCGTGGTGAGGACGTTTGCGATCATTGGCGGCGGCATTGTGGGGCTGGCCACGGCTTATCAGCTGGCGCGCGCTTTCCGGATGCGCGCATCCGCGTGCTGGAAAAGGAAGACGGCGTGGGCCGGCATCAGACCGGGCACAACAGCGGCGTGCTGCACTGCGGCCTTTACTACAAGCCCGGTTCGGTGAAGGCGCGGCTGGCGGTGACGGGCATCCGCCAGCATGGTGGAGTTCTGCCGCGAGAACGAGATTCCCCACGACGTCTGCGGCAAGCTGGTGGTGGCGGCGGACGATAGCGAAGTGCCGCGGCTCAAGAATCTGCAGGAGCGCGGCGCCGCCAACGGGCTCGAAGGCCTGCGCTGCTGGGCCGCGATGAGATGCGCGAGATCGAACCGCACGTGGGCGGAGTGGCGGCGCTGCGCGTGCCGCAGGAAGGGCATCGTCGACTACGCCGCGGGTGTGCGCGGCGCTGGTGAGCAAGCTGGCAGGCGCGCGGCGCGCAGTGGTCACCGGCGCCCGAGTCACGAAGCTGCGGCGTCCGAGCGGCGCGGGCTGGATGGCCGAGACCACCGCAGGCGAATTCGAAGCCGGTTTCCTGATCAACTGCGCCGGCCTGCACTGCGACCGCGTGGCGGAACTGGCCGGCGAGCAGCGCGACATGCGCATCGTGCCCTTTCGCGGCGAGTACTACAAGATCCGCCCGGAGCGCCAGGATCTGGTGCGCAACCTGATCTACCCGGTGCCCGATCCGCAATTCCCGTTTCTGGGCGTCCACTTCACGCGCCTGATTCACGGCGGCATCGAAGCCGGCCCCAACGCCGTGCTGGCCTTCGCGCGCGAAGGCTATCGCAAGACCGACTTCAATCTCCGCGACCTCGTGGACGCCCTCTCGTATAACGGGCTTCTGGCGCTTTCTGCGCCGATACCCGTCGATGGCGTGGTATCGAACTGCGACGGTCGTTCAGCCGCGAACTGTTCTGCCGGTCGCTGCAACGGCTGGTCCCCCAAATTCGGCCCGACGATCTGGCGACGGGCGGTAGCGGAGTGTATGCAACTTTCTTGTCTCCGGCCTTCGGATAGTAGGTGTCATGCGCGGGATTATCTTCCCATCGCCGATCGAATGTCATCGGCAATTTCCCCGACGGGCTGAAGTCTCCGAATAGCAGTTGGGCCAACGCCGTGCCGCCTTCCTGTCCTGGATACCAGGCTTGCAACAAAGCCGGAATATGATCTACCCATGCATTCATGTCGACTCCGCCGCCGGAAGTTACGACCACTGCTGTATTTTTGTTGAAGGCTGCGATCTGATTGATCAGCTCATCTTGTCCCGGAGGCAAGGCAAACATGCGATCTGCGCTCTCTCCTTCGATCGATCGGTCGAAGCCCACGGCCAGCACGACAGCATCCGCAGTCGCAGCCAGGGCTTTGGCTTTGGCGCTGACCAGATCTTCCGGACGGATAATGCCGAAGTTCACCCTGGATTTTCCCCAGCCGCGCTTTACAAAGTAATCGAGCTCAATCTGGTGCGGCCCCGCCGCCAGCGGGATTTTGATTTGACTGAGAAACGCGTATGCCTGAGTCCAATCGTCGATCACCAGTTTCTTGTCCACATACAGCCGGTAACCGCCATTTTCTCCCGGGCCTTGAACGAAGGCCATGTAGTCGCCCGGAGTGCTGGGCGTGAAGTATCCCGTCCAGCGAATCGAGGTGTCGTTCGCGGACATGCCTGCGGCGGCCCCAGGATCGTAGCTGGCCTTTTTGTCCACACGCTGTATGCCTGGCTCGCCTGTCAGATTCGCGTTGTTGAAGAATTCGGCTTTAAGTCCCGCCTGGCCTCCATTTGCCTCCGTAGTAAAGCGCGTCTGGGCTGCGAGTTCTTCGAGGGTTGGTATACCAGGCTCGTAGTAAACCTTGGCGCCTCGGCCCAGGTAGTTGGCGATTCCTTCCAGGAAGCTCACTGCCGCGAATGGCCGAACCTCCGCGCTTCCCCCGCCCACAGGCTGCGCCGGGTAAGCGTCGGGCCCGATCACCGCGATCGACTTGATGCGGCCCTTATCGAATGGCAACAGGTTGCCGTCATTTTTCAACAGAACCATGCCCGACCGGGCAACCTCCAGGGCGACCTGATCGCCATCATTATTTAGCAGCGGTATGGAGGAATCAGTCTGATCGCGATCCATCCAGCCAAATTGAATTGCCGTGCGAAGAATGCGGCGCACCTTGTCGTCAATCGTAGCTTCGCTGACTTTGCCGGAGCTGATGGCCGGCAACAGCGTGTCCCGGTTCATGAACTTGCCCGACGGCATCTCCAGATCCAGCCCGCCATTGGCCGCGGCCACGCCGTCGTAGGTGGCACTCCAGTCGGACATCATGATTCCCTGGAAGCCCCATTCCTTCTTGGCGACATCCGTATTCAGCTGCGGGTTCTGCGTGAGGTGAATGCCGTTGGTGAGGTTATAGGAATCCATGATTGCCCCCACGTGAGCTTCCTTCACGGCAGCTTCGAATGCGGGCAGATAAATTTCGTGCATGGTGCGTTCGTCGATGATGGAGTCGACATTGTGCCGGTCAAACTCCGAGTTGTTACCCATGAAATGCTTGATCGTGGCACTCACGCCCTGGCTCTGAAGTCCGATGATGTATTGCACGGCGGTGCGTGCAGCCAGGTACGGATCTTCTCCAAAGTATTCGAAATTCCTCCCATTGCGCGGAGCCCGATAAATGTTGACCCCTGGTCCGAGCAAAAAATGCACGCCGCGGGCCCGCGCGTCCTGACCAAAGACAACCCCGACGCGACGCGCCAGCTCCGGATCCCAGGCCGCAGCCAGGGCAACGCCGCCGATGGCAGTGGACGGTCCGTAGTTGCGAACACCCACTGGCCCATCCGACATCTTCAGGCGCGGCAGGCGGATATGCCGGATGTCGCAAATGTAGAAGTCATCCACACCCCCGATCAGATCAATCTTCTCGCCCAGCGTAACCTGCTTGAGCAGTGAGTTCGCCCGGGCCTCGACTTCTGCAGGAGCAGGCGCCACCGTTTGGCATACCAGTGGCAGAGCTGTCAGAAGAAGAAGAGTGGTAACCAACCGGAACTTTCGAATCATGCGGCGCCTCAACCAGGATTTAATTCCGTTATCGGCTGTCATCGCTGTACCCTTCCCGATCCCCCGCCCTTGAGCAGAACGTTCACATCGTCAACCGTAGACCGGCTGAAATCACCCGGAATGGAATGCTTCAGGCAACTTGCCGCCACCGCAAATTCCAGTGCGTCCTGATGGCTGGGGAGAGCCTGAAAGCCGTAGATCAATCCGCCTGCGAAGCAATCACCGGCTCCGACCCGATCCACAATATGCGTGATTTCGTAAGAGCGGCTCACCATGAAGGCTTGGCGATCATTCAGGCAGGCCGACCAGCCGTTGTGCGAGGCGCTTTTCGATTCCCGCAAGGTGATGGCGATGGCCTTCAGATTCGGATATTCGCTGAGCACCTTGGCGGTCAGCTTCTCGTATTGCGAACGATCGAGCTTGCCGGAGTGCACGTCCACCTCCGCCTGGATGCCGAGCGCCATTTGCACGTCCTCCTCGTTGGCGATGGCGATATCGATGTTCTTAACCAGCTGCGCGCATGACTTCTGCGACCGGCTTTCCCCACTTCCAGAGATTCTTGCGGTAGTTAAGATCGCAGGAGACGGTGATTCCCTTCTCCCGCGCTTTCTGTACTGCCTGCAGAGCCAAATCGGAAGCCGAACTGCTGATAGCAGGAGTTATGCCGGTAACGTGGAACCAGCCGGCATCCTGCAGCGCGCGATCCCAATCGATGTCGCCAGGCTTGGCCAGAGCGATGGCGCTGTTGTCGCGATCGTAGACCACTTTCGAAGCCCGCTGGTTCGCCCCGCCCTCGAGGTAGTAGATGCCGATGCGTCCCTTGCCCCGCACGATTCGCGAAGTATCCACGCCGAAGCGGCGCAACTCTGCCAATGATGGCATCGGACACGGGATTCTTGTCCGGCAACACAGTCACAAAAGCTGCAGGCAGGCCGAACTGCGCCACGGCGACGGCAACGTTGGCCTCGCCGCCTCCAAATGTGGCCACGAATTGCGGACTCTGCAGGATCTTTTCAAAGCCCGGAGGAGCCAGCCGCAACATGATTTCGCCAAAAGTGACGGTCGTCTTTGCCATATCCTTTGTTCGGAGCCTCGCTGAGGTCTTGATATTTTCGGCTGAGCACGTCGATTGAAGTGCGAATTAACCGCGCTGCCCATCCTGAGTCGAGATCAGGTCGACGCCCAGCGTCGCCAAAACGATATCTTCACTCGAGGAAAGGCCGCTGACGGCGACGGCGCCTACCACCTGGCCATCTTTCCATACAGGAATGCCGCCGCCCCATCCTACAAATTTTGGATCGCCGTAGTAAGCGATGTCGTGGCCTTTCTCGGGATGACGAACCTTTTCTCCGATCTCCTTGGTCGGCTTGCGCTCCCGAGCCGCGGTCCAGGCTTTGTTGGCGGCAATGCGGATAGAGGAGATCGGAGCGCCATCCATTCGGGCAAAGGCAATCAGCTCACCATGGGAATCGGCCACGGCAACGACCGCCGCCTTTTTCATCTCCAGCGCCTTTCCCACGATCAGGTCGATGATTCTCCTGGCGTCGGCATAGTCGATGCTTTGGGTAGTTTTCATGAGCGGTCTTTGTGGGCTGGATCTGGCGAGCGCATCGGCGCAAAGGATTGTAAATCAAGCCAGTGAAGGGGCACAGGAGAATTCGACGTCGTCAGCCTCAACCCGGTCAAACGAGAATGGTATGGGCAAAAAAATCCGGACCAGGTGGAAGCCTGGTCCGGCAAGTCAGCACGCCTAGAATTCGAACTTCAAGGCGAACTGAATCAGGCGCGGGTTGTTGATGGTATTGGTCACCTGTCCGAAGTTTCCGTTCGGAGGCGCCAGGCAGCAAGTCCCGTTGGGCGGTCCAAACTGCGGATGGTTGAAGAGGTTGAAGAACTCGGTGCGGAATTCGATCGCCGCACGTCTCGGCGATCGTCGTCTTCTTGAAGATCGCGAAGTCGAAGTTCTTGGCTCCATCCTGGCGCAGTGTGGCATCCACGCGCGACTCGTCGCCGAAGGCATAGTCCCCCGGCGGCGTGAAGCAGGCAGTGTTGAACCACTCGTTGAGTCTGGCGGCTGTGCTTCCGGAGGTCGTTCTTGTCGCATCCCGCAACCACGTTCGGCCTCAGCCCTCCGATGCCCAGTCCGAGAGACGAAAGCGGTGTTCCCTGGCCGTAACTGATCTTGACCGGGAAGCCGCGCTGGAAGACGGTTACGCCATCGAGGCCCCAACCTGAAACCAGTTTGTCGGCCGACTCCGCTCACGCTACCCATGTACTTCTTGCCGCGGCCGAAAGGCAGGTCAAGTACGTAGCTGATGACCAGGCGTTGCGAAACATCCTGCGACGAGAGCGAGCGCTCGCCCGCCAGGTTGTTCCAATCCTGAATGCCACCGACGCCGCCGGTGACTCCGCCCTCCAGCCACGAGGTAAGAGTATCGGTGTTGGAGAGCAGTTTGGAGTTGGTGTACGCAACCAGCAGGGTTCCGCCGCCGGCGAATCGCTTGTTCACTGTGGCCTGCAGCGAGTTGTAGGTGCTGCCGCAGCAACCCTGTCCGTTTAGGTTCAGACCAGCGTACTGCGGGAAGGGCCGGTCAAGCTGTCCCTGCTCTGAGGTTGCCAGGTGACAAGCGCGCCGGGAAGGCTATTCGCCGTGTTGCAAAGCGGGCAGGCAAAGGGATTCGCCACGATCTGCGCGATCGCGACTGGTTGGCCTGCGGCTTCTTGTTGCGCGGCCTGCGTGATGAAGCTGTCGGGAATCTGGTTGACGTTGGTGTTGAACTGAGGGAGGTGTACGCCGTGCGATCCGGCGTAAGCTACATCAGCGAAAAAGCCCCAAGGCAGTTCGCGCTGGATGCCGAAGTTCCACTGCTGCACGTATCCGTACTTCTGCACCGTGTAGCCGGTGGCTGAGAAGTTGCTCTGATTGACCGCGTATTGCGAAACATTCGGTTGCGGGTTGCGGCCAGCGACCGGAGTCAGAGTTGCGCCCGGGAAGAATGGGCCGGTGGTGGCGTTGCATACCAGGTTGTCCGCGCCCGCCAAATTGCAACCGCTGTTGGTCAGCGTGCTAGACAGGCGTGAACCCGCTGTCGGCGCTGGCGATGAAGTTCGAAGTGGCGCTGCTGACCGGATCGATGTAGGGGTTGGTTCCGAACGAGACGTAGTTCGGAATGAAGAACATGCCGTACCCGCCGCGGATTACCGTCTTCTGGTCCAAGGCGTAGGCGAATCCGAGCCGCGGCATGAACTGTGTCTTCGAAAGCGGCAGGTTGTTCCTGCCGTCGTTCACGCCAGTCTTGACCAGGAACAGGTCGCCAGGGCACGCGCTGCCTGCGGTGCCGCTGCAACCCGTCACCGAAGTGTTTGTGACTTTGGGATCGAAGTAGGTCATCTTGTCGAAGCGTTCCGACCAGGGCCCCTGCAGTTCGTAGCGCAAGCCCAAGGTTCAGGGTCAGCTTGCTGGTGACGTGCCAGTTGTCCCCGAAGTAGAAGGCTCGGTAGGTCTGCTTTCCGGAGACCGGACCGGAAATTACCAATGATCCTGTCGTCTGGTTGCCGAAACGCCGAACCCTGCCCTTGACCGAATCCCAACAGGAAGTCGGCGAAATCTTTGCCGTTCTGCAGGTTGCTTCCAACCTTATCGGTCGTCCACGATCCCTCGAACGAGATCAGACCGCCGCCGGTGTTGGTTTGCAGGTAATTGTCGTAGCCTTCTTCGAGCTGGCCGCCCCAGGTGAAGCGTGTGCCGTCCCCGGATCATGGTGATCTGCGGAGAAAAGTTGAACTGGGTATTGTGATCGTCGATGGAGCTCTGCCCCTGGCTGCAGGTGACGTCGGGAGTCGCTGTTGCCGAAGCAAGGCGTGAGCGGCGTGCGCTCGGTATCGGGAATAAAGCTGTTGTAGGACGCCGGCCAGCCTTCCTGGGTCATGTCGAAATGCCGAATTGATCGGCAGGCGCAGGTAGTGGAAACGGCTGGCGCTGATGTTGAAGTTCGCAATCGTGGTCGGGCTGATCACCCAGTTGTAACCGACCGCAATGCTCTTGCTGCGAGTGTTCTCCGAGCAGCGGTCCTTGCACAGTCCGGTGCCGAACGGATCCTGCGCCAGGCTCAGCAGCTTCCAGTAACTGAACCGACCGAACAACCGCTGGTTGTGCTGGTGATGTTCTGGTCCACCCGGCCGACGTATTCATCGACGTCTCCGCCGGTGCTGGCCGCCTTGATGAAATTGTTGCTGATTCCGCCGCTCAGTCGGATGCGGGATGAAGTTGCTTCAGCAGGAACAGCGCGGTCGGGTTCATCGCGGTATCGGCAGATTATTGAGATTGTTGTTGGCGATCGGCGTGCGCACCCGTGTGGTCAGGTTTACGCTGAGCGGATCGTAAAGCTGGTGAATGAAGTTTCCGTTGGAGTCCTTGTCGCCGCAAATCCCGCCCGGCCCGGTGAAGCCGACAGGCACTGGTCACGTAAAATCGCCTCCGCGTTCCGCCACGGTCGGAACCGTGGTGTTGAACACCGTGCCCGTCCGCAGCCGGAAGCCTTCATAACTGCCGAAGACGAAGGTCCGGTTCTTGATCACTGCTCCGCCGATGGTTGCTCCGAACTGGTTCTGGGTGAACGGCGGCGGCTCGTTCGTCTTGCCGGACTGCGATTTCCGTGCCTCTTGTTGAAGATATTCGTTGGAGTTGAAAATCTTGTTGCGCAGATAGTCGTACGCCGAGCCGTGCCAGGTGTTGGTTCCCGACTTGGTGCTCAGGTTGATGACGCCGCCGGAGAACTTGCCCCACTCCGGGCCCAGGTTGTTGTATTGCACCTTGAATTCGCCGATCGAGTCCTGCCGTCGGCACCACCGCCGGAAGGTTGATGTAGCCGATGTTCAGCGGCTGGCCATCCAGGTACTCCGCGCTTTCGTTCGCGAAAGATCCGCCGATCTGGTAGTTGGCGAAATCGAATGGGTTCTTGCCCACAGGAGAGCCTTGCGTGTTTCCCTGCGGAATCACGGACGGAGCGACCGCCGCCAGGTTATAAATGTTGCGTCCGTTCAGCGGCAGCTCGTTGCCTTGCGGGCATCCACAACCTGGCCCGAGCGATGAAGTCTCCGACTGCAACAGCGGCGTTTCCGAAGTTACTTCGACGGTCTCAGTGGCCTGCCCGATCGGCAACGCCAGGTCGATCTTGGAAGTTCTGCTGCACCTGCACGACGACGGGTTCCTGGGTGACGCGCTTGAAACCCGGCTTTTCAGCCTCCACGCCGGTAGTTTCCGGGAATCAGGTTCACAAACGAGTACAAGCCCGTCAGCTCCGGTCGGCTGTAGTGCGCTTCTCCGCCGTTCCCAGAGTTGGTCAACGTGACCCGGGCATCGGCGATGGCGGCGCCGGAGGGATCAGTCACCGATCCGGTGATCGAACCATAAGTGGATTGGCCCTGGACGAATATGCAGGTTGAAAAAAGAACGCCAAGCGAGACGACCAACGAGAGGCAATCTGCGAGAAATCATCACCCACCCCCACACGAAGTGCACAGAATTCAAAACCCTGTGGTGAACCGGCCATCTTGGGCCGGATACTGGCATGACTATAGCTGGGCGAGTTTTTGTCATACCCCGTAGAACGTTGTCAAGAAGAAAAATATCGATTTTGTAAGCAAGTTAATCGGTTACCCTCGCCTCGCCGAGTATTTATGCGCTGGCCAGCGGGAGCCAAGGAAGGTATTCTCATACCCCACGATCATGGATGGCCGAATCAAATCCGATGTTGAGAGTACTGTTGCATCGAGGAAGCATCATCGAGTCACATTGAAGGCGGTCGCCGATCGCGTTGGCTTGACTCCCGGGACGGTGTCGGCAGTTCTGAATAATTCTCCCGCGTCTTTGGCGGTTCCTCAGCACACCAAGAACCGTGTCCTCGACGCCGCCCGCGAACTTAATTACAGGCCAAATTTTTTTGCCCGTTCACTGCGCGTAAAACGCACTTTCACCGTCGGAGTCATCGCTCAAATTGGCGATCCCTACGGGGCGATGATTATTAGCGGCATCGAACAGCATCTTCGGCAGCATGGATTTTTCTTCCTGATGGTGGCTCATCCCCACGACGAAGTACTTCTGGAAACCTACTCGCATCTTCTTTTGGAGAGAGGCGTAGAAGGCATCATCACGGTCGATGCTCCCATCGCGCAGCCAATGCCCTTACCAGTGGTCGCAGTTGCCGGACATCGCCAGCTCGACGGTGTGACCAATATTGTGCTGGACCATCGCCGGGGTGCGCACCTTGCGCTTAAACATCTGGTCGATTTGGGTCACAGCGAGATTGCACTCATGAAAGGACCGTCCGACAGTTCGGATTCTCTCGATCGCTGGAAGGCGGTTTGCGATGTGGCAAAAGAGCTGGGGGTTAAAGTGCAGCCCGGCCTTACCATTCAAATCGAAGGCGAGGCCGGCACGCCCGAGCTTGGTTATCCATTCACCAAACGCCTGCTGGCCGGGAACCGCGCCTTTAGCGCTCTGCTCGCTTTCAACGACAGCTCTGCGATTGGTGCAATCAGGGCAATCCATGAGGCCGGCCTGCGCGTCCCCGAAGATATTTCCGTAGTCGGCTTCGACGATATCCAGTCCGCTGCCTACAGCAATCCAACGCTCACGACGATACGTCAGCCCCTGCAGAGGATGGGAGAAATCGCGGCTCGCACTTTGCTCAGCCGGATTGATGATCCCGAGCGCTGCCTTCCCGAATTGTTGATCGAACCGGAACTTATCGTGCGTAAATCAACCGCCAGCCCTTGCTCTCAAGTCCGGGGAGGATTCCGCCGGCAAGCCTAGGAACCAGCGAGCACTGTGCCCGGGCGCCATGGCCGCGATATGCTTGTTGGCTGAGGGCCCAAGTTTGCATATCTCCATTCCGCGCATTGCCTGCGTTCCGGTTCTGCTCACCTGCATCGCGTTGGGACTTGCGGCTGTGCCGGTATCGCTTTTCGAGACCAAGTCACCGCGCGGGATGGACTTCGTTCTGCAAAACTCGCCTACGCCACAGAAGTATCTGATCGAAACCATGCCCGGCGGCGTGGCGCTGTTCGACTACAACAACGACGGACTGCTCGACATTTTTCTGGTCAATGGCGGCCGCCTCACCAGTCCGATGCAGACACCGGAGAATTTCGACCGCAAGAATCCGCGCTACTGGAACCGTCTCTACCGGCAAAATAAAGACGGCAGTTTTGCCGACGTTACCGAAAAAGCTGGCCTGGCCAATGCCGGAGATGGAAACTACGGCATGGGAGCGGCCGTCGGTGACTATGACAATGACGGCTTCCCCGATCTCTACGTTACGAGCTACGGAAAAAATATTCTCTATCACAACAACGGCGACGGCACGTTCACGGACGTGACTGCAAAGGCGGGCGTGGCTGGAGGCGGGTGGTCGGTCTCAGCCGGTTTTTTCGATTACGATAACGACGGCAAGCTGGATCTGTTCGTCACCCGCTACATGGAATGGGATACGAAACACAGCAAGTCATGCGGCGGAGAATGGCACACCTACTGTCCTCCGGAGGAATTTCCCGCGACGACGAGCATCCTTTATCACAATAACGGCGACGGTACATTCACGGATGTCAGTCAGAAATCGGGTATTGCCGCCAAAAAAGGACGGGCCCTGGGCGTGGCCTTCGCAGACTACGACGGCGACGGCTTCACTGATATATTCGTCGCCAACGATGGCATGCAGCAGTATCTGTACCGCAACAACGGTAACGGCACCTTTACCGAACGCGCTCTTGAAGCTGGCGCAGCGCTATCCGAAGATGGACGCCGGCTCTCGGGCATGGGCGTGGTATTTCAGGACTACGACAACGATGGCCGGCCTGACGTGATCGTGACCGAGCTTCCGCGAGAGCTCTATGGCGTCTATCACAACGACGGCAACGGTACGTTCAGTTATGGAAGCCTCGAGACTGGACTGGGCGCGCTCTCCAGCGGAAGCTCAGGGTGGGGAGTCGGCCTGGAAGATTTTGACAACGATGGCTGGAAGGATCTCTTCGTGGCGCAAGGTCATGTCCTCGACAACGTTGAGCAAATCGATCCCTCGCTTCATTATTGGGAACTACCCATGCTGGCGATGAATCGCAACGGTCACTTCGAACGCGCTGACGCGGGCAGCTCTACGCCGGCTGCCGGACGCGGGTCCGCCTTCGGTGATCTGAATAACGATGGGTGGGAGGACGTGGTCATGACCGTTCTCGGTGGCCCTCCTCAAGTCTTTTTTAACCGCGGCGGCAAGCAACACTGGCTGGTGATCTCTCTTCGCGGCACACGCAGCAACCGCGACGGTTTCGGAGCCCGGGTTCGGGTCAATGGGCAAACTCGCTTCGCAACCTCAGCCGGAAGCTATCTCTCCTCCAGCGATAAACGCCTGCACTTTGGACTGGGAACCGCGGAAACTGCCAAAATAGAGATCTCCTGGCCCTCGGGCGCGCAGCAGATTATGAACGATGTGCATGCCGACCAGTTTCTAGAGGTCCGCGAACCGGAGAAACCGTGATCCGTTTCCTTCTACTGGTCTGGCTGGCATGGCAGACCGTGTCCCCCGAGGCTCTGCAGCATCTGCAAGCGGGCACCGAGGCCGATAAGCAACGCCACTTCGATGTTGCCATTGCGGAGTTCAAGAAAGTGACCGAACTGGCGCCGAAGCTGCCAGACGGGTTCGTAAATCTCGGCCAGGCCTACATGGAGAATCAAGATTACGGCGCCGCCATCCCGCCTCTCAAGCGTGCCCTGGAACTGGCACCGGATTCGGTCGCTGCCCACCAGTTAATGGGATACGCGCTTTTGGCTCAGGGCTACAATGCCGAAGCGATTCCGCATCTGCAAAAGGTTCAGGATCAGACCGCGCTTGGCATCGCGCAAATCGGCGCTGGGCAATTGCAACAGGCGGTCGAAAATCTGCAGGCGGCTCTGGCCAAGCATCCCAACGATCCCGATCTGCTTTACTATCTTGGCCGGGCCAGCGGTCTGCTCTCCAAGCAGTCGATCGACACGCTGCTGGCCGCGTATCCTGATTCGGCGCGCGCGCACCAGGCGCTGGCCGAGAACTATTTTGTCTTGAGACAAATGCCTCAGGCCGAAAAAGAGTTTCGCGAAGCCCTGCGGCTGCGCCCCGACACTCCGGAACTGCACCTCGAACTCGGCCTGGTGTACGCCGGTTCCTCGCAGTGGGCAAAAGCCGAAGAAGAGTTTCGTGCCCAAAGCAAGCTGCAACCGGGAAATGCCGAAGCGACCTATCGCCTGGGTTCGGCTCTACTGCAACAGGGAAAGGCTCGCGAGGCCCGGGCAGAACTGGAGCGTTCCAATCGCCTGGAACCGGATATGCCCGAGACCCTCTATTCGCTAGGCAAAGCAGCGGCGCTGGCGGGTGATCTCGCAGCGGCAGAAAAAGCTTGGACAAAATTGCTCTCGATTGAGAAAACCGATAGCTTGGCGGCTCAGACACACTTCGCCCTTGCCGGCCTCTATCGCAAGCAAGGAAAGACTGCCGAAGCGGAACGCGAAACCCAGGAGTTCCAGAAATTACAGAATCCAGCAACTCCACCGGAAAGCGTACAAAAATAGTCTGAACATACAACTATGCTGAAACTGAAGGTCTTAGGAAAAGTCATTGAATCGGGACTGGTCGCGATCGTGCGCACCAATAGCTCAGACCTGGCGGCGCGTATCGCCGAGGCTTGCGCTCGCGGCGGCGCTGCCGCGATTGAAATTACTTTTACCGTTCCCGGCGCTGCCGCCGTCATTGAGCACTTGGCAAAAGAGTACGCGGCCGGCGACATTCTCATCGGCGCCGGCACCGTGCTCGATCCGGAAACTGCGCGGATTGCGATTCTGGCCGGAGCACAGTACATCGTGAGTCCGTCGCTAAGTCCTGAGACCGCCCGCCTGTGCAACCGCTATCAGATTCCTTACATGCCGGGCGCCGGGACCATGCGCGAAATTGTCGACGCCATGGAATGCGGCGCCGACATCGTCAAACTATTTCCCGGCGAGACTCTGGGCCCCGCTTTCGTAAAAGCGGTGAAGGGCCCGCTGCCCCAGGCGTCCCTGATGCCGACCGGCGGTGTCAGCCTCGAAAACGTCGGCGACTGGATCAAGGCGGGCGCGGTTGCCGTTGGCGTGGGCGGCAGCCTCACCGCCGGAGCGCAGACCGGTAACTTCCAGCTGGTCACCGACACGGCCAAGCAATTTGTCGAACGGATTCAACACGCGCGCGGAAAATCGAAGCGCCGACGCCCCGGCTTCGCCGACCAATATGAAGCTCTGGAAAAACGACGACGAACTCTTCTCCCTCATCCGGCGGGAATTGTTCACCTGCGTGGTGGGCGATGTGATGGACAAACTCGATCTCCAGCACCAGTTTCTGCCGCCGCAGATTCGTCCGCTGCGCGCGGACATGGTCGTCATCGGTCGCGCCCTGCCGGTACTTGCGGTCGATGTGTTTGCGGAAAAAGTCGTTGGGACCGCCAACAAGCTCATGGGAAAACCCTTCGGACTGATGCTGGAAGCGCTCGACGACCTTCGTCCCAACGAGGTATACGTCAGCACGGGTTCGTCCCCGCGCAACGCGCTCTGGGGAGAACTGATGAGCATTCGCGCTCGCAAGCTGGGCAGCAGCGGAGCGGTCCTGAATGGTTACACCCGCGACACCAACGCTATTCTTGATCTCAACTTTCCCACTTTCTCCTGGGGCCCGTACGGTCAGGATTCTTCGCCGCGCTACAAGGTAGTGGATTTTCGCGTCCCACTGGAGATCGGCGCCGTCCGCGTGCGGCCGGGCGACATTCTTTTCGGCGACATCGACGGCGTGTGCGTGATTCCGGCCGAGGCCGCCGACGAGGTTTTCGCCAAGTCGCTGGAAAAAGCTCGCGGCGAGAAACTGGTGCGCAAAGCGCTGGAATCAGGAAGCAGCGCGGTGGCGGCATTCGAAAAGCACGGCATCATGTAGAGAAACTGGAAACTGGCAACTGGGAACTGATTCGCAATAAAACAAAACACCGAATGATCAACATCGATCTGTCCGGCAAATCGATCTTGCTCACCGGCGCGCTGGGCGCGATCGCTGAATCCATGGTCCGCAAGCTCGTGGCCGCGGGCGCGACTCTGGTCCTGCTTGACATCAAACCCGAAGACGCAGCCAGGCAAACCCTGCGTGAGTGGAAAATTCCCGACGCCGCCTATGTGTATTTTCCGACCGACATCACCGATTCCGCCGCCTTGGCCCACGTCGTGGAGGAATCCTTCCACCGCTTCCCTGCCCTCGACACCGTCCTCGGCCATGCCGGCGGATGTGGCCTGCATCCCTTCGCGACCACTTCCGAAGCGGACTACGATCGCATCTTCCGCTTCAACTATTTCGCCCAGGTGAATCTGGCGCGCGCCGTCTTCGCGCAATGGATCGAGCGCAAAATTCCCGGCCATCTCATCTTCACGTCGTCCTACGTCGCCCGCATGCCTCATACGCCAGATTCCTTCCTACGCCTCTGCCAAGGCCGCGCTGGAAAACTTCGCCCGCTGCATGGCCCTGGAATACGCGCCCACCGGCATTCGTGTGAACGTGGTCTCCCCGGGCAACGTCGCCGCCGGGAGTTCGCTGAAAGTTTTCGATGAAGATCCGGCTTACCGTGAATTTGTCCTGCGAGTTTCCCTGGGCAAAAGAAACAGCCCCGGAATCGATTGCCGACGCGTTTGTCTTCCTGTGCTCGCCGCTGGCCAACGAGATCAACGGCCAGATCCTCAGTCCGGACTACGGAGCCGGTATCGGCAATCGCCTATGAAAATCGGCCTGGGCCTCTATCGTCACATGCTGACGCGCGACTACTACGACTTCGCGCGACAGGCGGGTTGCACCCATGTGGTGGTTCACCTCGTCGACTATTTCAATAGCGGCACGTCGAACCCGCGCGACAACCAGCCTACCGGCGCGAAATACGAGCCCTGGGGAGTGGCGGGCGATCCTGAAAAGCTCTGGACCGTGGCGGAACTGAAACAACTTCGCCGCGAAATTGAAGACGCCGGCCTGGTTCTGGCGGCCATCGAGAATCTCGACCCCGCGCACTGGCACGACATTCTGCTGGACGGCCCCAACGTCCGCAACAGATCGAAAAGGTAAAGACCATCATTCGCCGCATGGGCGAAGCCGGGCATTCCGGTGCTGGGCTACAACTTCAGCCTGGCCGGGGTTTGCGGCCGCGTCACCGCCCCGCTCGGACGCGGACACGCGGTCACTCTAGGAATGGATGGACCCGCAGAAGATGTTCCCATTCCCAACGGAATGGTCTGGAACATGGTTTATGACCCCGCCGCTCCTGCCGGCACACTGCCTTCGATTTCTCATGATGAGCTGTGGCGACGGCTGGAACGATTTCTGGCGGATGTCATCCCGGTGGCCGAGCAATCCGGCGTGCGTATGGCGGCGCATCCCGACGATCCGCCCATGCCGACCATGCGCCGCCAGCCTCGCCTGGTCTACCAGCCTCACATGTATCAGCGCCTGATTGATGCTGCGCCCAGCCCGAGCAACGCGCTGGAGCTTTGCGTCGGCACCATCGCCGAGATGACCGAGGGCGACGTCTACGACGCCGTCGATCGTTACAGCCGCCAGGGGAAGATCGCCTACATTCATCTGCGCAACGTGGTGGGCAAGGTCCCGAACTATCGCGAGACCTTTATCGATGAAGGCGACGTCGACATGATTCGCATTCTCTCGATCCTGGCGCGCAACAAGTTTGACGGCGTGATCATTCCCGACCACACGCCGCAGATGACCTGTCCGGCTCCCTGGCACGCCGGCATGGCACACACCATCGGCTTCATTTTGGCGGCTCAGGCGATGTTCAAAGCGTCTGCTGCAGGCGGGAACTCTTGACGTCGAACTCCGCGGCGAATCCGCAAAAGAGTCCTCTCATCATCGCCGCCCTGGTTTCAGCTCTCGGCGGCCTGCTGTTTGGCTACGACAACATCGTCATCAGCGGAGCCATCCACTATCTCGCCCTGTGTTTCAACCTCGATGCCGCCGGCGTCGGCTGGGCGGCGGGATGTGCATTGATCGGATGCACGGTCGGCGCGGCGGGCGCCGGCGCTGTGGTCGATCGCATCGGCCTGAAGAAAGGGCTCGCGCTTTGCGCCGCCTGCTTTGCCCTGTCCTCGCTGGGCATGTGGTTCGCCGCCAGTCTCACCCAGTTCGTCATCTGGCGATTGATTGGCGGCCTTGGAATTGGAGCGGCTTCGATCATCGCTCCCATGTACATAGCCGAGATTGCTCCGGCACGCCTTCGCGGCCGCCTCGTGACTCTCTATCAGCTCGGAATCGTGCTTGGCATTCTCGCCGCCGTGTTCGTCAACATGCTCATCCAGCGCATGGGGGATGAAGCCTGGAATACTTCCGTGGGTTGGCGCTGGATGTTCTTTGTCGGCATAGTTCCCGCACTGCTTTTCGGGATCACGATTATTCCAGCGGTTGAAAGTCCACGCTGGCTGATGAAGATGGGACGCCGGGAGGACGCGTTTTCCGTCCTATCGAAAATAAACGACAAGGCCACTGCGCTCAGTGAAGCGGCTCAGATCCAAGACTCCCTGGCCCTCGAAGAAGGACACCTCTCCGAGCTGTTCACGCACCTTTCGGCGGCCTCTGTTGATCGGCATCATGCTGGCGGGGTTTTCACAGTTGAGCGGCATCACGCCGCTTTTTTCCTTTCTGCCGGAAATCTTCCGCTCTGCCGGAACCGCCACCAGCGACGCATTTTTTCAGTCCGTGCTGGTCAGCCTGGTCAATCTGGTCTTCACCCTCTTGGCTCTCTGGCTGGTGGACCTTTCCGGACGAAAGAAACTGATTCTCACTGGCACGCTCCTGCAATCGGTTTCTTTCGCTCTAGTGGGCTGGTTCTATCACATTCACGGCAGCGGCCTGGCCGTGCTGATCTTGGTGATGACATTTGTAGCCGGCCACGCTTTCGGAAACGGAGTTGCGTGCTGGGTGATCATCTCCGAAATTTATCCCACCAAGATTCGTGGACGTGCCATGTCCATTGCGACTACCGCCCTGTGGGTCGTGGGGTATCTTGGCAATCAGAGCTTCCCCTTGCTGCAGAAACATCTGGGAAGCGATGGCACGTTCTGGATTTTCAGCAGCGCGGCATTTCTGAATCTGCTCTTCGTGTTATGGCTGGTGCCGGAGACCAAGGGCCGCACCCTGGAAGACATCACGAGATTCTGGACCGGCGGAAAAGCCCAACCCGCTGATGCAGTACCCGAGCAAATCCTATGAAGCGAACTTTATTTTTTTCACTGCTATTTCTGCTGGCCTGCGGGCTCACCACAGCCCAGACCGCAGCACCAGCTTCCTTCCGTGCTCTCCAAGTCGATGCCGGCAAAGTTACGGGCGCGATCCGCTCCTTTCAAGGATTCAACGGATTGTCCTACCCAATCATGGAGGGGCTGCCGGACCTGATTCACCAATACCAGGATCTTCACATCGACAGCATTCGCACCCACGACATTATGGGACCGACAGACATTGCGGCACACTATTCGGTAGCCAATCCGTTACTCGCATGGCTGGTGCCTGACCTGCGGCAGCGCACTCGCCTGGTGACTGCAGGCAATGAGAGTGCGATATTTCCTGACTGGAATGCCGACCCCGAAAAACCGGAAAGCTATCACTTCGGTGCCTCCGACAAGTTCGTCCGTTCGATCCGGGATGCGCAGGCCGAGGTCTACTACCGCATCGGCCGTAGCTTTGGCGCGGACTATACACCCCTCCCTGACTTCGATAAGTTCGCCTCGGTGGTGAAGCACATTGCCATGCACTACAACCAGGGTTGGGCAAACGGATTTCACGACAATATCCGCTATTGGGAATTCTGGAACGAACCCGACCTGCCATTTTTCTGGACCGAAACACCCGAGCGCTTTTACCAACTCTATGAAAAGACCGCGCGCGCCTTGAAATCGGTGGATCCTGCGATGAAAGTCGGCGCGAACGCTCTGGCGCTGGCCTTCAACAGTGGTCCTTATCGGGAGGGATTGGTCGCCTACTGCGCCAGCCACCGCGTCCCGCTCGATTTCTACTCCTGGCACTACTACGCCATGACGTCGGCTGATCCCTCCGACGTAGTCCGCATCGGCGAGGATATAAGGAAACTTCTGGACGAGAACGGATTTCAGCACGCTGAGAGCGTTCTCAGCGAATGGAATCTCACTCCCGATTTCACCGAGCACGAGCAGGCCCGGCTGCGAGGAATAGAGAACGCCGCCTTCGTCGGCGATGTGCTCATCTACCTTCAGGATTCGGCGATCGATCTGGCGCACTTCTACCGCGGCGACGCCGCGTGGATGGGCCTGTTCGGCCTGCACGGCGAATATTTCAAACCGGCATACACCTTTCGTGCCACCGGCGCCATGCTCAAGACGCCTCAGCGTATTGCTCTAACTGGAGCCGACACCTTCGGATTTGCCGCGATCGCCGGGCGTTCGCGCGACAGCAAGACCGTGCAAGTTCTGATCAGCAACTACGAAATTCCAGCCAACTACAATCCGCCGCCAATGCAAGCGCCGGCAGGCGCGGCCCCGCCAGGGATGCCGATGCCTGATTTTTCCAAGTTGAAATTTCTGGCTCCCAGAAAAGAGATTCAGTACCAGAACAATCGCGGCTACAAGCTTACGGTCAACAACCTTCCGTGGGGCGAGAAGGACTCTTTCACTGTGAAACGTTATCGGCTGACTGGGGAGGAGGACTTCAGTCCGGTTGAAGGAACATTGGCTTCGGGGCAGCAGCTGACGATCTCGAACCCGCTGCCGCCCCCTGGCCTTGAGCTGATAGTGCTGCAGAAGCGCTAGAGAGTGGGGGCCAACGACGGAGACTTCGACTCAGCCGGCAAAACCGGAAATCCCAATTTCTCCAGATCATTCCTGAGCCCGGCCACGGATTGAAATCGAAAACCGTGAATGCCCAGCGTTCGCGCCCCTTCAACATTTATTTCCTTATCGTCCAAAAATATAGTTTCCGTGGCTGCCGCTCCAAGCCCTTCAAGACTATGCCGGTATATGGCTGGGTCGGGCTTGGTAGCTCTCACTTCGGCGGAGAACGTCTGATGGTCAAAATTTTTAAGCCACGCAAATTGTTGGCGCGCGTAGTTGATCATGTCGAGAGGCATGTTCGACAACAGCCCGGTCTTGATTCCTGACGAATGCAGCCGCTCCAACCATTCCACCATCGTGGGGTTAATGCGAGCCCACATTTCGATGTCCCACGGGCTGAGCGTTTTGAGCAGTTCCGGCCCCAGCTTCGTGCCGGTCTCCTGTGCGATTTCTGCCCAGTAAGCTTCGTAGGAGAGATCACCACGGTCGTAAACGATCCGGTTCCGCCCCCAAAGCTGGCGAAATGATCCTGCATCAACCTTGAAAAGATTCGCCATGCGTTCCCAGTGTTCCGCCGTCGGTGAATAGCATAGAACCTCGCCATAGTCGAGAATCACTGCCTTTATATCCACTTTCTTCGAGCGATCCATTGCGCCTCCACATCCATATTCTCCCGGCCGGGAGTGTTCAGTCCAATGAATTGATCGTCGCTCTGTGATAACTTGTGGGCGGCTTTTAGCGAGTCACAGACAGTTCCGCGGACAAATCCGAACGGCTGGAGTCGGCATGAAGCTGAATGGATATTTGGCGAAGAGCACGATCGTAGCGGCTTTGGGCGGTCTGTTGTTTGGATTCGACACCGCGGTCATCTCCGGCACCACCAGCGCGCTGACCCAGACTTACCAGCTATCGCCGTTCTTGCTGGGCGTAACCGTATTCAGCGCCCTCTTCGGAACGGTTCTGGGCGCGATGCTGGCAGGGTTCCCGGGCGAGCGCTTCGGTCGTCGCGATAGTCTGCGGGTGATGGCTGTCCTTTATCTGATCTCGGGCCTGGGCTGCGCCTTTGCTTGGAACTGGCATGCCCTGGTCTGTTTCGCTTTATCGGGGGACTCGGCGTCGGCGGATCCTCGGTTCTTGGGCCCATGTACATTGCGGAGATCGCACCCGCGAAGCTGCGCGGCCGGCTGGTTGGAGTGTTTCAATTCAATGTCGTTTTCGGCATCCTGCTTGCCTACTTCTCGAATTATGTCATCGGGCTGCAACACTTCGGAGCGACTGAATGGCGGTGGGAACTCGGGGTCACTGCGCCTGCCTGCGGCTCTGTTCTTCGTCATGCTGTTCACCATTCCGCGCAGCCCGCGCTGGCTGGTCAAGAAGGGACGCGTCGACGAAGCCAGAACCGTGCTGCGGATGACGGGCGACGAAGACTACGAGCACGACCTGCAGGAAATCGTCGCGTCCATCGGCGAGGAGCAGAGCCGGGCGGCCGAGAAGTTGTTCACCCGAAAGTATGCTTTTCCCGATCTTCCTCGCGGTCAGCATCGGAATATTCAACCAGCTCTCCGGCATCAACGCGATTCTCTATTATTTGAATGACATTTTCGCTCATGCCGGCTTCAGCAAAGTGTCGGGCAACCTTCAGGCAGTCGCGATCGGGGCCACGAACCTGCTTTTCACCATGATCGCGATGTCGGTAATCGACCGGATCGGCCGCAAGACCTTGCTCCTGGTGGGTGTCTGTCGGAACGGCGGCTTGTCTGGCGGGAGTTGCGACAATCTTCTTCACCGGCCGGCACCAGAGTCTTCTGGTCTGGCTGCTGGTCGGCTACATCGCCTTTTTCGCTTTCTCGCAGGGCGCTGTGATCTGGGTTTACCTTGTCGGAAGTGTTTCCCAACTCCGTACGGGCTAAGGGTCAGAGCCTGGGCAGTTTTTCGCACTGGTTCATGAACGCAGCCATCTCGCTCATCTTCCCGCTGATGGCGGCTACTTCCGGCGCCTACCCGTTCGTATTCTTCTCGGTGATGATGGTGGTGCAATTCTTCGTAGTGTTGTTTTTTTATCCCGAGACTAAAGGTCTGTCACTTGGAAGAAATGCAGAGAAAGATGGGAATTGCCTAGTCTGGGCTTGCTTAGCGCATCCGCTGGAACTGGCCGGACGGCACGGCAGTCAAAAGTGGTGAACTTCCATCATTCTCGGGTAGGATTCTCGGCTATGGCCTCAAACACATTCTCCCGCCGTGCTTTTCTCGCGTTGTCCGCGATGCTTCCCTTCTCTCTGCGCGCGTATGCGTCGACTTCCATCCCGGTGGGTCTTGAACTATATTCCGTGCGCAACGCACTGAAAGACGACCTCACCGGCACGGTGCGCACCGTGGCACAAATGGGATACCAGTGCGTGGAGTTTTACGCCCCTTACTTCGAGTGGACCGACGCTCAGACCAAAGACATGAAAAAGCTGCTCGATGATCTCGGCGTGCGTTGCTATTCCACGCACAACAGCAGTTCCTATTTCACCTCGGAGAATCTGAAGCGCGCGCGTGACATGAACCTGACGCTGGGAAGCAAGTATGTGGTGATGTCGAGTTCGCAACCCAAACCCGGTCTGGACGGATGGAAAGAAGTTGCCGACACTCTAAACTCCGCCGCCGATCAGCTTGAACCGTCAGGACTGAAGGCCGGGTATCACAATCACCAGCTTGAGTTCACTCCGGTCGAAGGCAAGCGCCCGATTGAAATATTGGCAAAGAATACGAAACCCTCCATCATGTTGCAGCTCGATGTGGGGACCTGCCTCGAGGCCGGATCAGATCCGGTGGCATGGATTCGCGCCAACCCCGGCCGCATCCGATCGATTCATTGCAAAGACTGGTCGCCAGATGCAGACAAAGGCTACAAGGTGTTGTTTGGCGAAGGCGCCGCGGACTGGAAAAATATTTTCGCAGCCGCTGAAAGCGTCGGAGGCGTTGAGTATTACCTGGTCGAGCAGGAAGGCAGTCGCTTCTCCGAGTTCGACACAGCGAAGAAGTGCTTGCAAACATTCCGCTCGTTGCGTCCAGCTTAGGGGATTCCCCGTTTTCGAGTCGGAGCGTTCCAGCCGGCAGCCTGGAAGTCTGGGCCTGCAAGCGGGATTGTGTCCGTATCCGCAAGGAACCCGATGAGGACGGCAACTGGGACAACCTCATCATCAAACGCCGGCTCAAGCGCCGGGCCCCGACGCGTGGTCACACCACCAGGAATTTAAAGCCGGTTCTCGAAAACCCGATGGCACAATCCAAATGCCGGAATAGGTTCAGCCGGCCCCGCCATCCCGGCCAGAAACTCGAACCCTGAGTATTCCAATCGGAAATGGGGCGTCTCCCGGAAAAGCTTGCCCGTGATAAGATTGAACTCGATTTGGACGCTGGACTTCACGCTCTGCGCCACAGGTTTTTGACCGGGGCGAGAGGGCACGCGGACGCCTTCACGCTGCTTTACATCGTCGGGCACGACACCATGTCGGCCGGGCGTTCGGCCGTATCGATCAGAGAAAGAAGTCGGCGTAGCAATAAAGCAGTTTTTAACCCCGCGGAAGTGGTGGAACTGGCAGACACACCATCTTGAGGGGGTGGCGCCGAAAGGCGTGGGGGTTCAAATCCCCCCTTCCGCACCATCGCATTTATTTTTTCAGCGGGATTCCAGCAACCGAGGACAGTCGAACTGCATGATTATTCTGATTACGGTTATCCACATTATTGTTTGTTTTTTCCTGATCATCGTGGTGCTGCTGCAGAGCGGCAAAAGTGGTGACATCGCGGCTGCCTTTGGCGGCATGGGAAGCCAGACCGCATTCGGCCCACGAGGTTCTGCCACCGTCCTCTCCAAGGCGACCACCTGGTCAACCGTCATCTTCATGTTGACCTCGATCACGCTTTCCATCATGGCCTCGCGTAGCGGAAGCAACTCAAACTCAGTCCTGCAGGGAATAACGCCGTCGCAGACGAAAACTCAGCCGGCAACGCCGGCCAAGCAGAAATAAGTCGTCAGTCATCGGTCTTCAGTCGTCAGTCGCCAGCTTTAACGGTTTTCCTGAAGACTGAAGACCGACGACTGATACGACCCGTCGCCCATGATTCACGAAATCCTTTCCGTCGGCCCGCTGCACTGCAATTGCTCTGTCATCGGAGACGAAATCACCCACGAAGCCATGGTGATTGATCCTGGCGACGATATCGAAGATGTCCTCACGCTCGTCCAAAAGCACAATCTCCAAGTCAAACAGATTGTCATTACTCATGCCCACATCGATCACGTGGGCGGCGCCATGAAGCTGCGGGCGGCCACCGGCGCTCCCATCCTGCTGAACCAGAATGACTATGCTCTGCTGAAAATGCTGGATGTGCAGGCAGCCTGGATCGGAATGAAAAATCCCGGCAAGGTGGAAATCGATCACGGCCTCGGACAGGCCGACACGCTGACTGCTGGCTCGCTGACGGCCGACGTGATCCATACCCCGGGGCACACCGAGGGCAGCGTGTGCCTGTTCTTTCCAGCGGAGAGGATGCTGATCGCCGGAGACACGCTGTTCGCAGGAAGCATCGGCCGCACTGATCTGCCGGGAGGGTCGTCGGAGAAGATTATCGATTCGCTGCAGCAGAAAGTTCTGGTTCTGCCAGATGACACTCTGGTAGTGCCCGGCCACGGTCCCCTGACCACAATCGGCGAAGAACGCGAAAGCAATCCATTCCTGGTCAAGAGCTGAGAACGGTTGATGCGAAGGCTAAGTCCACCGGAGCGGCCTGCTTCCGAAGGCCGTAGGGAAGGGCACGACTTCAGTCGTGCCGCCGTCCGTTCGAAATTTAAAAACTAGCCAGACTTCTTCTTCGTGAGCTTTGCGGCCAGAGCCCGCAGCACACTCTGCGCTTCCTCGCTTGACCAATTCTCGATGACATTCTCAAGCTCGGGTTCGATATCGTCGAAAATGCCGGCCAAGTCGGCACGCGCTCTCCGTCTGGTTATACTCATTGCCTCCTGAGGCAAAGCCAGCAAGCTCTGGCACCATTCGACCGCCCGTTCGATCACTCGCTCAAGCGGAATCAACTCGTCGACGAGTCCGATCCTTCCTGCCTCTGACCCCGAGATTACGAGGCCACCGGTGCCAAGCCGCTCGGCTTGCCGCGCGCCCACCTGACGCCTCAGGGAGGCCAGGATTACCGGCGGTAGAGGAATACCAACCTGGACTTCGTTGAATCCCATTTTCCAATTGCCTTCCGCCATGCCGCGCCAGTCACAAAAAAGTGCGAGCACCGTTCCTCCCGCCGGACCGTGGCCGTTGATCGCCGCTGCCACCGGAATGGAGGAGCAAGCCAACGCGCGCAGCAACGAATAAAAATCCCGCCAGACTTGCGCGATGGCGGGGCGGTCAAGCGTCACCAGCAGCGGCACATCCAGCCCGGCGGAGAACATTCCAGGAAGGCCGGAAAGTACCAGGGCTCGGGCGCCGTCCTCGGGAGCAGCCTCCACCGCCTCTTTGAGGGCACGAATTAGCCCCAGCGAAAGTGCATTTGCAGGCGGGCGATTCAACTGAAGTTCCCGCACGGCCCCGTGGTTGGTTGTAACAATCTCGCTCATCACGATCTCGGAAATAGTTTATGCATTCAGAAGCCGAAGGGCTCGCGTTATTCCTTCGCGAAACCCCGCCGTCGGCGTTAGCAAACTGACGATCAGGTATCCATCGCCGGCAAAATCGAAAAAGTGGCCGGGATGAACCAGCACAGATGCCTTACGCAGGATATCGATCGCCAGTTCTTCGTCGGTTTGGGTCACGGGCACACGTAACACCGCGTACCATCCGCCTTCAACCTCCAGCCGACGGCAGGTTTTCTGTTTCGCCAATTGGCCATCAAGCTCCGCAAGATTCGCGCGAACCCGTTCGAGGATCTCCGGTCGTATATGCTTTCGTTCTGCCAGCAGCACTGGCGCGGCCAACTGAATGGGAGCGTTCATCGACAGGTAGGTATCCGCGATCACTTCGAGGCGTTCCATAGCGGCAGCAGCGATATCTTCTGGACCGCTGCATACAACCCACGCAAGTTTCATCTGCGGCAGCCCGGAGATTTTCGATACCCCACTGAGGGCAAATGTCAGCGTCTCCCGGTTGATTGCGAAACTCGAGCGCGCGGCGTCATCGTGAGGATAATCGAGAAAAACTTCGTCCGCGATCACGGCGAGCCCGTGCTCGCGGCACAACGAGTTCAGCACCTTTCGCTGATTCTCGCTGACATACGATCCCGTGGGATTGTTTGGATGCACCACCACCACCGCGCGTGTGCGGGAGGTCACCGCTTTGTATAGCGAGGGAAAATCGATCTGCCATCCGTGATCATAAATCAGCATGTACGGTGCCAGGGCCACATCCTCAAGGTCGGCGAGAAACTCAAACAATGGATAGCTCGGTTTAGGCACCAGGATTTCATCGCCGGAATCGCACAGCAGCCTGAAAACGTAGGAATACCCCTCGCTCGTGCTCGTGGTAAGCACCAGCGACTTCGGATTGATCTCCAGGTTATGCTGCTCGCGGTAATAGGCGGCGACTGCCTCGCGCGCGCTGGCCAGCCCCTGGGGCTGCGGATCGTAATCCGTCGCCTCCGGCCGGCTAAGTGATTTAAGGATGCATTCCGTGTTGTAGTGCAGACCCGCCCGCGTAGGATTGGAGACCGTCAGGTCGATTACTTCCCTGCCCGCAGCCACCAACTCACGTTGCGCCTCAGTAAATCGATTGAGGGTGAGTATCCAACCAGTCCGAGTTGAAAACATGCAGCAACATAATACCCGCAGTTCGAGCAGTGACTGCTTCGTCTCGCCGCTTTTGGGAGGGGTGAGGGCGGGCATCCGCGTATAATGAGCGGTTTGCGCCATGACTAAAGCTACTCAGCACCAACTCCATCTGGCCGCTCGCATGTCGCGGCTCGGAACTGAAACTGCCTTTGAAGTTCTGAACAAGGCACGTGCTCTCGAGCGCCAGGGCAAGAAAATCATTCATCTCGAAATCGGGGAGCCCGACTTCGACACACCGTCCAACGTGGTCGACGCTGGAGTGGACGCGCTGCGCAAAGGCTGGACCCACTACGGACCCTCTGCAGGGCTGCCCGAGTTGCGCCAAGCCATCGCCGAAGACATAAGCCGGTCTCGTAAAATCAAGGTCACGAGTGACGAAGTGGTGGTCGTTCCAGGTGGCAAGCCTATTATTTTCTTTACTCTACTCACCTTAGCTGATGTTGGAGATGAGATCATCTACCCCAACCCCGGATTCCCGATTTACGAGTCGATGATTCATTACGTCGGGGCTCAGGCGGTGCCGATCAAGCTCCGTGAGGAAAAAGATTTTGGCTTCGATGTGGACGAACTGGCTTCCCTGATCACCGACCGCACCCGCCTCATCATTCTTAATTCGCCCCACAATCCCACCGGTGGCGTTCTCGGTAAGAGGGACATCGACGACATCGCTGCCGCAATTGGCGATCGAAATATCATGGTGCTTTCAGACGAAATCTACAGTCGGCTGGTTTTCGATGGCGAGCACCACTCGATTATGTCGGTGCCGGGTTTTCAGGAACGCACCATTTTGCTGGACGGTTTTTCGAAGACCTATGCCATGACAGGTTGGCGCATGGGTTACGGAGTGATGCGTCCGGATCTGGCAACTCACATCACACGCCTCATGACGAATTCAAACTCCTGCACGGCAAGCTTTACGCAAATCGCCGGGATTGAGGCCATCCGCGGCGACCAGTCCTCGGTCGACCGGATGCGGGAGGAATTTCGGCTGAGGCGGGACGCGTTCGTGGCCGGACTGAACCAGATCAAGGGCTTCTCCTGCCGTGTGCCCAAAGGAGCGTTCTACGTCTTCCCGAATATCACGAAGACGGGCTGGAAATCGAAGAGGCTCGCTGATGCTCTGCTGGAAGACGCGGGCGTGGCGGGCCTTTCAGGAACTTCGTTCGGAGATTTTGGCGAGGGCTATTTGCGTTTCAGCGTGGCGAATTCGCTGGAGAATCTAAAGTTGTCTTTGGAGCTGATTGATGAGTGGACGAAGCGGAATTTGTAAGTGGCACTTCCCTTGCCTGCGTCGCCCGGCCCAGCCTGACTGGCTGCTGGAGAATCGTCAATGACCGCGACCAGGCGTAAAAATAAAACCCAGGTACCCAAGGCAAGCCGCCCATATATGCCAGGGTATGGCATGCCGGAGAGCACCAAGGGGCTGCTTCCCTGGAAGTGGGCTGACCAGCGTTTGCAGAAAAGCCACAATTACTGGATTACAACGATAAAGCCCGATGGCTCTCCGCACACAATGGTTGTGTGGGGATTGTGGCTTAACGGGGCGTTCCTCTTCAGTACCGGGCGACAGTCGCGAAAGGCCCGAAACTTGGAGAAAAATAAGAACTGTGTGGTCTGCAACGAAGACGGGCACGAAGCGGTAATTATTGAAGGGACAGCCGAGGTCGCCGATATGTCCGTCCGCCGGGACTTTCTCAAAAAGTATCAGCGTAAGTACGACTTCGACATGAAGGCGATGGAGAAAGATATCCTTGCGATGAAAGAGCCGGTATTCGCGGTGCGGCCCCGTCTCGTATTCGGGCTCTACGAGAAGAAATTTATGAGCAGCGCCACGCGTTGGAATTTCACCAGCTAGGTAGCACACTTCCATTTCGCGGCATCCAAGTGGTCAGCTGGTCTAGATGAAGTCTGTAGCCGGGTTCTAATAGAAAATGATCGGGGGATCGAGTGAAGCGACGAGTAGTGATTACGGGAATGGGGACGGTGAGTCCCAACGGCGTGGGAAACACTGCTTTCTCTGACGCTTGTTTGCAGGGGAAGAGTGGAATTCGACGCATCACTCATTTTGATCCTTCCGAGATTCCGGTGCAGATCGCCGGCGAAGTAACCGGCTTCGACGAACTCGCCTGGGTAGAAAAGCGCGATCGCAAGCACGTGTCGCGAGTGTTGCCGCTGGCCCTGGCGGCCGCGACCGAAGCTTTGCTGACAGCGGGAATTGACGCGGCCTCCCTTCCCCTGGAGGAAAAGCGGCGCTTCGGCGTGATCATGGGATCGGGCGGCGGATCGCAGGAATTCACCGAAGAACAATACCGCCTGTTTTTCCATCAACAGTACAAACAGATGAGCCTTTTCTGCGTGCCCACAGGCGTTATGGGATCGCTTTCAAGCGAACTCAGCGTGCGTTTTGGATTGCGCGGACCCAGCCACGTAGTCACGACGGGATGCACGTCGTCCACCGACGGGTTCGGCTACGCGGTGCGCCAGATTCAATCTGGACGCCTCGATATGACCTTGAGCGGCGGAGCAGATGCGCCCATTGCACTGGGCATTGTGAAGGGCTTCATCCTGATGAAAATCCTTACCGACTCCTGGAACCATGCGCCGGAGCGAGGCTCGCGGCCGTTCTCCGTCGATCGCGACGGCTTCGTGGTGGCCGAAGGCGCGTGGATGTTTGTGCTGGAAGAATATGAGCATGCCCAGGCGCGCGGCGCAAAGATACTGGCCGAGATATGCGGCTATGGATCTACCTGCGAAGCGTTTCACCGCGTCCGGTTGCAGGAGTGTGGCGAGGAACCAGCGCGAGCTATCGGCTTGGCTATGAAGGAAGCCGGCATCGCGGGGCAAAATGTGGACTACGTAAATCTGCACGGCACTTCGACCCAGTTGAACGATCGCATCGAGACTCGCGCCTTGAAGCTGGTTCTCGGCGAACATGCGCGCGAGGTTCCGATGTCGGCGCTGAAGTCGCAGATTGGGCATCCTCAAGGGGCCTGCGGCGCGGCCGGCGTGGCAGCCACTATTGTGGCCATGAAGAACGGGCAGATCCCGCCTACGGTCAATCTGGAGACGCGAGATCCGGAATGCGACCTCGACTACGTGCCGGATGTAGGGCGGAAGAAAACCATAGAGCACGCGGTGTGCAATTGCATCGCATTTGGATCGAAGAATTCCGCGCTGGTACTAAGAAACTGCGCTTGAGTGCGTCTGATGGTCCGAACCACCGACGCTAGGGTTGTTCCTGGAATGGACAGTCGCGGGGGTCAAGGGTTATCGCGACTGTCCCCGCCCTTTCGTCCAGTTGGCTGTGGATTCGAGAATCGAAAGGTTCATCGGTCATCGAAGGAGCCGCGAGCTGTTGGACGAATAAATTGACAAGCCTTTCGTCGTAGACGTCACCTTCCTTGATTAGCGAGTCTTTCAAAACGCTGTCGTCGCGACCGAGAACCTTGAGACTGCTCACGTAGAACTTCTTGCCTTCGTCGAACTCTACAACCAGGGAGATCGTTTCGCGATCCTCGTTGAATTGTGTGTTAGGAATCGAGGTAAAGTTGATGTAGCCGAGTTGACCATATGCAGAACGCAGTTGGTCGAGACCTTTGGCAATTGCAGCACGGTCGAACACATCGCCGTCCTTGAGGGGAAATAGCGGACGCAATGCTCTCATATTGCTAACCTCCCTGTTGTTCCTAAACCTAATCTCCTCCAACCGGTATTGCTGACCCGCTTCGACATGGACACTTATTGATACCCTCTCGGCGGCGGGGCTGCTGGTCAATATTTTCTCCTCACCCAGCGCCTCTACGTTAAAATATCCTTTGTTTTGCCAGGCTAGCTTTACTCTCTCCAACACCTCAGTTGTCACCGCATCGGGGTCACCAAAGTACTTCTGCTGCTTGAGGGATGTGGCAATCTGTTCCAAATCGCCGTTTGGTATGCGAAGGTCGCCCTCGAAGTTCAACTCGGCGACTATCACCTCGGGGCCAGAAGGTCTCTTCTCAGCTGAGGAGGGCGACGGAGCGCAGACCTTAGCAGTTTGATCCTGCATCGCAGTTGGAACAAAAATCTGAGCGCGTGCCATCGGGGAGCAACCGAAAAGGCAACCTACAGCCAGGAGGCTCTCTACGAACCGCCACATAGCGGCATTATATGCGCACGTTCAAACAATCTCTGCGGAGTCCAAGCTGGTCAACCACCGGCACCCTTTCCCACGTACGGCAGCCTCAAGGGCGAAGCTTCGTCCACGTGCGAAAGACCCTTCTACGCCTCCAACAAATGTAGTACCGTGCCCTCAACCTTCGGCCACGCCGCCGAACGGGGATCGATCAGATCGAGATGCCCTGCGGTCGATATTTCCAGATAGTGCACGTTTTCCCCACGACTTTTCTTCTGCTCGGTGTAGTTACGGCTTAAGAACGGAGGAACAGAATCGTCGCTGGCGCCATGAATCAGCCACTGCGTTGCCTGTGAAATCTTGAGTTGCATGGGATCAGCTTCCCTATAGTGCTCAGGAACGTGGGTCGGGTCCCCGCCCAGGAACCCCACCACCGCATTGTCACTGAGATGGAGTTCCCACGCCTGCTGCAAATCGACGACACCGGCGAGAGAGATCGCGCGTTTCACGCTCGGCTCGTGACCAGCCAGACACAAAGCCAGTTGACCGCCTGCGGAGTGGCCCACCACCACCAGTTTTGAGGCGTCCAGATTGTAGCGTTTGGCGATTTGTGAGACGAAGCGGTACCCGCTGCGCACATCCTCGAATGTACCCGGCCAACCACCGCCCGGGTTGCCCACCCGGCGATACTCCAAATTCCAGGTTGCAAGTCCCTTAGCGGTAAGGGCGGCGCAGCAATGCCCGGCGTGGGTTAGATCATATTTCGCGCGCCAGTAGCCGCCGTGAATAGTCACGACTACTGGAAATGGACCGCCGGTTTTCGGCACGCGCAATTCGCCAAACTGATTTGGATCGGAGCCATAGGGCAGACGAGCGTCGGCGGGCGGCGGGGGAATACTGAGAATGTCGTCTGCCGGCATGTTTTGTCAGAATTTCGATTTCAGGTTCTGATCTGGATTTTGGACCCAGTTTTCAGTCTTCAGTTCCCGGTTCTCAGATTTTTCTATTGGCCTTTGAGCTTTAGCTTGGATTTGTTTTCTTCGAGAAATTCACGAAGTTTTTCGACGGCATCCAGCAGCCGCGTCCACTGTTCATAATAGAGAGTGACGGGAAAGCGTCCTAAGCCGTACACGCTCACACCACCTTTTTCGCTGACCCGAAATTCCAGGCTACCGGTGCGGCGCGGACCTTGCTTCTCCAATTCGGACAGACGAGCTTTGAGTTCTTCATAAGTCGGTTCAGGCATGAAATGACCTCGGAGAAATGACGTTGTGAATACATGATAGAGGCTGTCGTGGGGTACGTCGAGTACTCTGGGGAGAAGAAAGGCCGGACGTACCGTCCGGCCGTCGAACAGTTAATTAGGCATCACGACGGTATCGATAACGTGGATCACGCCGTTGGATTGGAAGACGTTGAGGATGGTCACGATCGCGGAGCCGCCCTTTTCGTCTTTCAGCACGATCTGGTTGCCATCTAGTGACGCCCACAGCTTGCCGCCTTCGACGGTTGTGAGCTCGGCTGTGCCGTTGCCGGATTTGATCTGCTTCTTGAGATCCGACGCGCTCAACCTGCCCGAAACTACGTGATAGGTGAGCACCTTGGTCAGCGTAGCTTTGTTTTCCGGCTTCAATAGTGTCTCCACCGTGCCCGCGGGCAGCTTGGCGAAGGCCTCGTTCGTAGGCGCGAAAACTGTGAACGGTCCCGGACCTTCTAGGGTCTCAACCAATCCGGCCGCCTTCACCGCAGCCACAAGAGTAGTGTGATCGGCGGAGTTCACCGCGTTTTCGATAATGTTTTTGGTGGGATACATCTGCTGCCCGCCGACGACGGGATTGTCCATTCCGGCCAGAGCTGAAGTTACCGCGATAGCCAGGATTGCCGTCAAAACCGCAAATTTCCTTTTCATGGTTGCTCATCCTCTCGAAATTGAATTTGACCTTCACCTGTAACTACGGGAAGATCCTCAATTCGGATTCGTCCAGATTCTTCTGCCAGAGCGCCAATCCGTTTCCTCTCCTGTTGCGTACCACTACGACACCCACAAGAATGGTGAGCTTCAGAAATAAATTGTGAATTGGTTGAAAAGATGGAGCGGGAGACCGGGATCGAACCGGCGACATCCAGCTTGGGAAGCTGGCGTTCTACCGCTGAACTACTCCCGCTCGCGTCGAACGACCGACCGTTATTATGCTCGTGATCGCCCAATTCTGGCAAACATCGAAAGGCTCTAGCGTGAGACGATACAAACTTTGTCCCGGTCACGCACTAACGGTCACGCACAAAGCTTCGAGCGCCTAGGCTCGCTGCGCGAGCCTGGCGCCGCTCGCAACGTAATCATCGTAACTTCCGGCGGACAGTTCAGGCGTATCGGCACCCGGATCGTGCCAATGCCGCAATTCGTGTACAAGGCCAGCGGACCGATCCATCGCAATCCCCAGGGATATTTCCGAGCCAGCAGCGGCAGAACAGGAGCGCCCACGATGGGCAGGCGCACCTGGCCGCCATGCGAGTGCCCCGAAAGTTGAAGATCCACGGGATAGTGAGCTACGTGATCGGCCCAATCCGGCTCGTGGACGAGCAGAACCACAGGCTCGTCTGCGGGGATATTTCTCAGGGCGAGGCCGAGGTTGGGCTTGCCGTCGAGAATGTCATCCACTCCGGAGAACCAAAGCCTTTTTCGATCGCGTTCGAGGGGCACAGAGCGGTTGCGCAACACCGGAATGCCGCTGGCCTGAAGGACGTCGACTATGTGGGCCGCGTCGGTGCCTACATCATGGTTTCCCAAAGCCGCCAACATCCCTGAGCGGGCACGCAACTGGCTCAGCAGCGAGACGCACGGTTCTATCGCCTTCGCGGCTCGAACTGCAGCCGAGTGCCGCGGCTTGTGCATGGGCGAAGTGACGAAGTCGCCCGTCAGTACCACTAAGTCAGGCTGCTGCTGGTTGATGATGGCAATGGATTTCTGAAGCGGCACCACGGAAAAATAGTCGTCGTAGTGAATATCGCTTAGTTGTGCGATGCGGAATCCGTCCCAGGATTGGCTCAAACGCGGCAGGGGAATTTCGATCGAAACCAGTTCTGGCCGATTCGCCTCAAAGAGGGTTCCATCGCCAAAAACGGCCAAGGCACCCATTGTGGTTGCCGCAGTCCCTGCTTGTAAAAATTTCCTCCGTGTCAGCAATGACAACCCTGCACTTCTCCTGTGGTCCCTTGGTTACGACAATGATGATACGGCGATTACCACAACGATGATTTCACCGATGACAAAAACTTAGCACGAATCGCCGCGGGTTACGGGTCTGACAAGTTGCGGCTCCGGTTCAGGATGGCGGTACCATTCGACGGTGCGGCGGAGGCCTTCCTCGAAACTCACTTTTGGCTTGTAGCCCAAATGCTGTTCCGCTCGCGAAATGTCAGCAAGTGAGTGCTTGACGTCTCCTGCGCGCTCAGGAGCGTATTTCACATCCCCGGAATAACCGGTCAGTTTTTTCAGAATCTGAAACGTTTGAAGGAGATCGGTGCGCTGATTGGTGGCGACATTGAGAACTTGTCCAGCCACTCCTTTTCCGTCCGCCCTACAGGCCAGCAGATTGGCTTCGACTACATTGTCGACGTAGGTAAAATCACGGCTCTGCTTTCCGTCGCCAAAAATTGTCGGCGCTTCTCCCTTGAGCATTTGAGTGATGAATTTCGCCAGGACCCCGGAGTAGGGCGAGCCCGGATCCTGTCGCGGTCCGAACACATTGAAATAGCGCAGGCACACTGCCTCCAGGCCGTAACAACGGTAAAAGCTGGTCATGTAGTATTCGCCGGCAAGTTTGGCGGTAGCGTATGGAGAAATCGGATTTGGCGGCATGTCTTCCCGTTTGGGCAGAGTGGGTGTATCGCCATACGCGGAAGAAGAGGCGGCGTAGATGACCCGCTTCACTCGGGCGTCCCGGGCCGCGACCAGCAGATTCAAAGTCCCATCCACGTTAGCGCGATTGTTGCCCAGCGGATCCTTCACCGACCTTGGAACCGAAGGAATGGCGGCTTCGTGAAAGACGTAATCCACTCCCCTGCAAGCCCGGTGAAGCGCGTCCAGGTCCGCCAGATCTCCCTCATGGAACTCGATCTCGTCGCGCACCTCCGCCAGATTCTCGCGTTTTCCGGTGGAAAGGTTGTCGAATCCCACCACCTTGCCGCCCTTCGCCAAAACCGCCCGCGCCAAGGTCGACCCAATAAACCCCGCAACACCAGTGATCAGGTAAACAGGCATGAGATTTCCATCATACAGTTTCGTCGGGAACGCTGGAATAGCTGCGAGTACCCGCCATTGCGGCCTCGCCGGCGAGCGATACTTCTGGGGCGCGAGCTGGCGGCTGCCCGGAAAAGCCCGAAGCAGACAAAGCTGTGGGGATCTAGGTTTCTGTCACCCGGGTGACTGATCCATTAGATCCCCTGCCTTTACTTCCTTCGCAACCGCGGCCGCCTTTCGTTTTTCCAGGGCGGCTGCAATGCTCACGTGGCTCTTAGTGCATATGCATCTCTTTGCGCATGGGCAGCGCCGACTCGGTTACGTGTTTCCGTTGAAAGACGTAACGCGGAGTGGGCACTCGCTCCGGATGGAACTGTACATTTGCGACCGGGGCTGCCGCACCCGAGACCTGCACCCAACTCGCAAGCGATGGCGTGCCTGCCTTGTTCACAAGAAAGAGCATGTAATAACCGGGAGGGGCGATGTTGGAATTCGGAGGTCCGGTTACGGTGAGGCTTCCCGAATCGACGGCAAATGTCAATCCGACATAACGCTGGTCCATGTCAAAGGAGTGAGTGACCGAGCCCGCCTTCATAAGAACCACCGAAGAGATGTTGGCCCCGTCCGGTGTGGGCACGCTGAAGGACGCACTGTAGCTAATCGAACTGGGCGCGTTCGCGCCGATCGTCGGCCTGGTGGCGAGACTGCCATCCGCGTTGAACAGATACGACGGCTGGTAAATCTCGATATGGTTCTCGAACACACCCTGCGCAGGGTTACCGCCGGTGATGGCAACCGTGCCATCGGGCAACAGCAACTGCACGTTGTGGTAGAGCCGGGGAAAGGCGTTCGATCCCGCGGATGAGAACGAGTTCGTCGCGGGATCGTAAATCTCTGCCTTCAGGCTGGCGGTGGTTGTGTCCTCATCCAGCGCGGAGCCGCCATCGACCAGAACCTTGCCATTGGGAAGGATCGTGGCTTCCATCTCCACCCGTGCCTGCGCCATCGTCGGGCCCTGTACCCAACATGGGGCGACGGACGGGCAACTCGTGGATGTTTGAAACCCCGCCGGGCTTAGATCGATCAGTTCAGTCGTGTCGGTGGCAGGATTGTCACCGCCCATGATCATCACTTTTGGGCTGTAGTTATTTTGCGGTGTGAGCGGCAGCAGTACGGATGTGCCGTAGGTTCGCTCTCCATTCGGATTTGACCCCGGATAAATTGTCCACGCCACCAGCGTCCAGGTCTGATTGGTAGGGTTGAAGTCGAGAGTTGCCGACGAAGGTGCGGAATAAAAAACGTGACCGGTCGGGAGCAGGTGCATCCTCGGATACAACGGGAATCCGAATGAGGGGAAATCCTGGATATGAGGATTGCCCGGAATTTCAGCGCTCCAATTCGTACCATCCCAGATTTCGCTGGTGTTGTTGTAATTGCCGTCGCTGTCGTTCAGTCCGCTCGTCGTCATCATACGACCGTCATTCAGTTCGGTCATGGTCGGATACCAGCGCCCGTGCGCCGTGGGAGTCACATCCACGAAGGACTCCGTGCCCGGATCGAACATTGAAGCATTGGGCAGTCCAGTAAACGGAACTTCGGCCTGGACACCCACTACTTCAAGTGATCCGTATCCCTTGGTGCCGCCGTTGATAAGCACTCTGCCATCCTGCATGATCGACATGCCGTTGCAGAACATATCCCAGCTGATGGGCATAGTGGTGATCTTGTTACTGGAGAGGTCCAGCAGCGCCGCACCCTGCGGGTATTGTGGCCCGGGCGCACAGCCCGAAAGAGTCGGAGGACAGTTTCCCGAACCCGAGATGACGAGAATCTTTCCGGTATGGAGCAGGGCCGCGTGGACTGGATTGATCGGCATGGTGCCGGGTAGCGTGGTCCACATGCCAGTGGGATGACCGGCCGAAGTATGAGGCGGCTGGTTTGGGGTGGTTGAAGAAGACGACGAGGTTCCCGCTCCGCCTCCGCATCCAACAAAGGAAAGCGCGATCATCGCGATCAGGGCCAGCAGCGCAGCTTTTCTATTCTTGCTCATTTCTTTCAAAGTCTCCAGAACGAATTCAACGTGTTGACTGCATAACTTCACCAGTATCGAAACGGTGCGCATCATTGCGCCGAAGCCGCCTCTACGGACGTGGTGCTGAGCCGGGTGAGGTAGGGGAAGAAGGGTGTAACTTCGAACGGCATCTTCTCCTGCGGCGATAACAGAACGACTGCTTTGCTCTTTGTCATCTCCAGCCGGTTGCTCCATGGATCCAGCTTTACCCGTCCGCCCAGCGGAAGAGCGGCCATCTGATCAATGCGCTTGGTTTCAAGTTCAGGGGCGCTAGTGAGCAGAGCGGACATCCGAATGTTTTTTCCCTCTTCCATGCGGTTGCCCAGGTGCGGGCGGATCAAACTGGTGAGCTCCGGTGCGCGGCTCTGCAGGGCCTTCAGGAACAACCCGGCATTGCCCAGCTTGTCCTTGTAGGGAGAGTTGGCCAGCAACTCCATGGCTTTGTTGTCGGCTGCGATTTCCTCTGCCTGGCTGCGGCCAAAATCCATACGCTGGAAGGTGTTCGTATCCGGGAAGAAAAAGCGGTCGTTAAAGGCAAACTTGGTGTCAATGCGGTGATCCAGTGCAATATGGCTCAGCTCGTGAGCCAGAGTCATCGCCAGCGAAGCCTCGTCAGGAAGCACATCAAGCAAACCGCGGCTCACTACGATGGTATGGCCGACGGTGAAGGACTCCAGCGGCGAAGTCAGGAGCACTCGGCAACGAACGTCGGGAATGATCTCCAGGTTGTTGGTGACGATCAGGTTGTTGACTACGGTCTGCAGAATCTTGTCCACATCTCCCTGCGGCGCCAGCAGACCAACTTTCTGAAGATGGTCCAATGCGTTATCTTCCGCGGACCGCTCCCACATGCGTTGTGCTTCCACCGGGCCAGCCTCTTTGGCGGAATCGGTCTGATCCTGAACCGCGTCAATCTGGATGTCGGCAAACTCCTGATTGTGTTTGAGCGGCTCTGGATCGTAGCTCCACAGGCGGGTCTGAGCTTTGAAATGCAGGCCGGGAAGCAGCGGGCCTGCGCTCTTCAAATTCGATTCTTCAATGAAGATGTAAGCCGGCAGCCATACGCCGGCTTGCAGATTCAAGCGCCAGCTGTCGAAGTGCAGGTAGTAGCTGTAGCGGGAATGAGGTGAATAGGTTCCATTGAAGCGAACGATGTTGAAATCGTGGTCCTCAACCCAAATCCTGCCGATAAACCGTCCTCCCGCGTTGTCTTTAGGTTGGACGTCCAGCACCATGCACCGCACTTCTCCGAGGAATTCCTGTCGCACAAACTTAAAGTCATAGTTCTTTTTCTGAAAGTCTCGATCGAGCATGACCATCTGCGCGAACCCGATGGGCAGGAATTTGCGGGAAAAGATGCCTGGGAATGGGTTCAACGCCCGCAAGCTCAGCCCGGTTTGTTTCTCGAACAGCTGTTCCTCCACGCCGTTGCTCAGGTCGAGCCGTCCGAGGAAATATTGATCGCTGGTGGGGACAACCAATGCATCCTTGTCCGACTTCAGGTTCTGGATGTAGGTCTCGGCAATGGGGTGCAGGTGCTGCATCTGGGCCACTATCGCCTGCTCGCGCTCGATCACGCGATCGACTACCTGGTCAATTGAGACCCGGGGCACCACCGATAACAGGTCGCTCTTGGTGACACCGTAGTTTCCATAGATCGTGACTGCGGTGGGTGTGGTCGTGTTTACCGGGAAGGTCGCGCTGGTCGCCCCCGCCGGAATCTTAACGCTGGCAGGCACGAAGGCTGCGCCGACCGGATCAGCGGCCAGTGACACTGCCACTCCCTCGGCAGGGGCGGCCATGTTAAGCGTCACCTTGCCCTGTATTGAACGGCCCTCGGTAACGCTGGGCGCGCTCAGGCTGATTGAGGACAACAGTAAAGGTGAATCCTGGGCGGAGACCGAGCCGACCACGCCCAGACATACAACGAGCGACAGAAGCACTGTTCCAAGTACACGCATAAGACTCTTTGACCTCGCAACATCTGGCCCCTTAGCCAGCATGTGAATGATTGCGGATACACTTCCAAGACCAGAGAACGGCATGTTAGCGTCCTACCTTTCTACCCAGCAGATTCCAGTTGAAGGAGAAATTGGTGAATACGGAGAAACCGCCGGCTGACTGACCTGACTCGAAGCGGTTTTCGTGGACATACGCCACACCAACTTCGGTGTAAATCTCGTCTCGCGGGATAATTGCTTTCACGCCAGCGCCGGCGCTGGCCTTGTTATCCCAGTCGAAGCCCTTGCTGTCACGATAGATGGTGGCTTCAAGATAAGGGACAATCGTGGCCCGGCTGAGCCTCTTGGCCACGACGCCTTGCGAGATATAGCCCAAGGCGAGAATGTTGCCCTTTTCGACGGGCGATAAATTTCCGACTTCCATCCATGAAGATCCCGGAAAACGGCTCGATTTTTCAGCCACCGGCTGCCATCCAAACCAGTCCTGCACGAAGACCGTCATTCCGCTGCTGTTGAAGCTTTTGAACCTGTCTTCGTAGGCATAAGAGGACCCGATACTGATCACGCCCTTGCGGAAGTACTTGTTCGCCTTCACACCAATCTGAGGCTGAATCTTGTTGTTCCATTCATAGCCTTTGGTGTCGAGAACCAGGCCCACGCCTATGAAGGGAGTCACGGTGATGGATCCGGAATAGTTGGCAAACACCGCCGCGCTCTGCTCGAAATAGGATTGACTGTAAATATTGTTGTGTTCGATTGGGCTCAAATTGCCCGCCGTCGTCCAGCCTTGTCCGGGCAATCCCACAGCGTCCACCATGCTGCCTTCCAGGGCAGATTTGGCTCCGTTCTGAGCCGCGGAGAAAGCGGTCAGCACCAGAACCGCGCATATCGCAAATAAGGACTTGATTTTCATAATCCTGCTTTTCCTGTTAGTACCGTTTGACTGCGAACCAGCCCCGTACTTCTTTCTTCTGAACCACTACCTTCCAAAAGCTGTATAGAAAAACCGAACAGTCGACGAATCGCAGCAACGGATAAAGCGGCGAATATTTGCAAACGTCTATCCGGCGATCGCAGACGGCGCAAATCAGTGACAAGAACACCAGAACCACCATGTCCATGCCGACGGCGCCAAACGCGAGTCGTGGGGACAAAAGCACCCAAACTGGCAACAGCAGAAACAAGGTTGCGAAGATAACGCCTTCTCCCATCAGGAGCTTGTATTCCAGGTCGATCTTCGAGAGTCCGGTCAGCATTCCGTACTTCCTGCCCACCTGCCAGGCGCCGGTGTGCCAGCGGTACATCTGCTTGACATAGTCATGAATCGTCCTGGGGTCTTGAGTGGAGACCACAGCGCGTTTCTGGTAAACGATCTTGCCCAGCTTCTTGCGGTGGACCTGAATGGTGCAGTCCATGTCTTCAACGATCGTGTCGCTATTCCACTCCAACTGCGCGAAGGCATCGGAGCGGAACGCAGCGGCGCAACCCGGGGTGACCGTAATCACACCCATGTTGCTTTGCCCATCTTTGTAAACCGCGTGCGAAATCCAGTAGGCGAGGCAGCGATATGCAGTAAGCCAGTTGTGCGGAGTGCTTTTGGCGCGGCCGCAAACGACGACGACACCGGGTTGGGCAAAGCTGCTTCGCACCGCTTCAAAGTAGTCCTCGGAAACCTGGGTATCGGCATCCATCAGGCAGATGAAGTCATAGCGGCGGACCAGGTCGAAGGCCGAGGCCAGGCGGGCCAGACTGTGAGCCTTTCCAATGTTCTTTGGGTTCCGGGCCACATTCACCCCGAAAGCCTTGGCGATTTCTCCCGTACCGTCACTGGAGCCGTCGTCAATGACGTAGACATCGGAAGGCAGAACTCCCGCTCTCAGAATGCTCTTGACCGTCTTACCGATACCCACGGCCTCGTCTTTTGCCGGAAGCAATACGCAAAGTCTGTTCACAGTTGACCTCTCACGATCAACTCGGGTGAATCGAAAGAGACTGAGTAGACCCCATCTTTGTTGCGGCGAAGTTCATGTCCCGCCTGAAACAGACGTACGTGAGACGAAGCCTGGACCGTGACCTTCAGCATTACGCCATGCGGAAAGGGCGTGGGAGCGTGCCAGGTCAGCTTGGTTTCCCCGTTTGCCACTTGATGCTGGGCCGCTTCCACGATCTTCTGGGCTCGGAAGTAGGCCGCAACTTCTCCAAACGGCGCCACCCAGAGACCCTTGCTTTCCGCGGCCTTCATGTAGTCGAGGAGTTCAATAAAGGTGTTGCTGGGGATCGGCTCGAATCCCGTTGAGGGATCGCCGATACCGTGAATTTGAAGAATTGTCCAGGCATTCATCGAAAGCGCTTCGTCGACCCACCCCTTGTAGACCGCTGCGTCATACCTGGTGTAGCTGGGCTGGCTGGGAAGGTTGTACCAGTCAGGCTGCGAATCGGGCGTGATGTAGAGCGAACGCTCGTCGCCACGTCCCACCCGCGCCGCGTAGTCATATCTCTTCACCCAGTACAGCAAGCCGGGTGAAACCTCGGTGAAGGGGTATGCAAAGGTCAGGATGTTCGATTTGAAATTGCTGTCGAGAAACTTCTTGGCGTCTTCCACCTGCAGTTCCACATCTTCTTCGTGCAGGTCGCCGGCGTGCGCGTGGCTTACGCTGTGGTTACCAATCTCGTGCCCTTGCGCCTGGGCCGCCCGCCACTCGTCGATACGGGTTGTCTTGGAGACGATGAGGAAGAACGTTGCGCGCAGATGGCGCTTGTTCAGCTCCGGAATCACGACATCAAGGTGTACCGGACGCGAATCGTCAAATGTGAGTGACAGCGCGGCAGAATGGTTATTCCAGGGCAACACCTTAAGGTGGGGTGTTTGCGCCAGGCTGCAGCCCGCGAGCAAGCTCATCATCGCGATCGCTTTGACAATTACTTTCATAAGCCGGTTAGGGAACTTTCATGCGTAAACAATGCAACCGCGATGCCAACCGGGATCGTCATCCTGCTTGAACAGGTAACCGCGATCTCTGCTGCAGAGGGATCGCTTGGAATCGTTGCCAGCGACGGCACTTAGGAGGTGAAGTGGTCTGAAAGGCGCGCCGGATGCGGCGTTCGAGTAATAGCTCTTTTCGGCGTAGTAATTACCTTCGGCGTATTACCTAAGTAACATGAGCTCCTGATTTGGAAGGAACCGCATTCACCCACATAGGAAAACATCTTCCACTTATCAGTCGTCGGTCGTCAGTCGTCAGCCAGCCAACGACTGAGAACCAACAACCAAGAACTGACAACTGACTCTCACCACTGTCTTTCCCAAGCGGCAGCCGGAACCCGCGCTGCGTCGAATTCGTCGTCTGTCTTCCACAGGTGGTACCCAGAACGCGCGCGGCGCGCCGAATTCGTCTCCGCAACCTGACCCGCGGTGTCGCTGACAACCGCAGACTGACGACACGAAGACCGGCAACCGGCGACTGACCTTCCCGCCTCAACCTCAGCAGTTCTCGTCCTTCCGTAATAGCGGGACTGCGCAACGGTAGTGTTAGGTTTTCCTCATAACCAGCAGTAAACGTGCCAGTTTACCGATCAGTTACTTTGGCCAGACACGCCGTTGAAGATTGAGTCGGGGCGCCGCGAGTAGATGGTTCGCAACACAGCAATCTGAAATTGAAGTTCTCAGATCCGCATTCCCTCTGGCCAAAGGGGTTGTCGCTGAATCCCTATCTCGATTCAAGAGGATATTCATGGTGAGGATAAGCGTTTTGGCGTTGGCGCTTCTTTTCCTGGTAGGGTGCGGTGGAGGCACCATGCCGTTTACTCCTGCACACTCCGGGTCGTCCGGTAGTGGTTCTTCGAGCAGTTCTGGCAGTGGCGCCTCCAATAGCGGATCGGCTGGCACGACCTCTTCTAGCAGTTCAGGTGGCACTTCCAACAGCGGTTCATCGGGAACCACCTCTTCGAGCAGTTCCGGCGGCACCTCCAACAGTGGTTCGTCGGGCACGACCTCTTCCAGCAGTTCCGGCAGTGGCTCCTCGAGCACTGGATCGACCGGGAGCACGCCCTCTGTAGTCGGCCCCAGCGAATTCACTTTCTCGGGATACCAGTGGGAAACCCATGACGGCACCGCGCCGCCGGTTGGCAATGTGAATGGAAACGTGGGCACTTTCGATCCCAATAATGTGACTGTCGGAGCTGAGCTGGTGTTGTCGCTCACCCAGACTCAGCAAGGCAGCCAGATTTTCTCCAGCGGATCGGAGGTTATGACCAAGCAGACCTTCACTTACGGCACGTTCGAGTTCACGTCGAGAGTGGACAACGTTCTGTCGGGCTCAGATTCTTCCGGCTTTCTGTACGCCTCTGACTCCATAACCGAGATTGATATGGAGCAGGTCGGAAACAAGCCCGATGCCGTGGACTGCACAAACTGGAAGGGTGTATCGAATTTTCAGGACACCGAAGTGACCGGGTTTCATCAGGGAAACAGCCACGACTTTCGGATTATCTGGGCTCCGACCCACGTCGACTGGTACGTCGATGGGACGCTGGTGGTTTCGCACACCGAGGCTGTGCCCAGCACTGCCGCTCCGTTCCTGTTCAATATGTGGGGCACCAACAAGTCGAGTTGGGGAGGTATGGCGACAATCGGACCGACCCGCTACATGTACATTAGCAACTTCAAATACACGCCAATGTAGCCAGTGAGGATGGCCGGCTTGCGCCGGCCAAATCAGATTTTTTTGCGGAACCTTAGCCGACGAAGAAATCTGCGATCGCTTCCACTACTGTTTCCTGCTGTTCCTCAGTCATTTGCGGAAAAACGGGAAGGGCCAGGACTCGCCGGCTGGCTTCCTCCGCGTGCGGGAATGCCCCCTGCATATAACCCAGGCCGGAAAAGGCCGGCTGAAGATGAAGCGGAGAAGGATAGTAAATCTCCGTGGGTATGCCGAAGTTGCGCAAATGTTCTCGCAACTGGTCGCGCTTCGGAGTGCGAATTACAAACTGGTTATAAACGTGTTCCAGTCCCTCGGGCTGGACCGGCAAAGCGGTCTGTTCCAGTCCCGCCTGCTTGAACAGTTTCCTGTATCGCTCGGCGTTTCGCTGACGTGCTTTGGTCACAGCTTCGAGATGCTTGAGCTTGACCACCAGGATTGCTGCCTGCAGGGTGTCCAGGCGGCTGTTCATGCCCAGCAGATCGTATTGATATTTCTTGCGGCTGCCATGATCCCGCAACACCGAAAGGCGGTCGGCGAATCCCGGATCGTTAGTAGTGATCAATCCGCCGTCACCGGCTCCTCCCAGGTTTTTGGAGGGAAAAAAACTGAAACAGCCGAAGGCTCCTATGTTTCCTACGAATCTGCCCTGGAATTTTGCGCCAATCGACTGGGCGGCGTCTTCAATCACCGGAAGATGGTGCGCACGCGCAACCTCGGTGATCCTTCCCATATCGGCCGACAGCCCGAACAAGTGGACTGGCATGATCGCCCTGGTTCGGCTGGAGATGGCGGAGTCCAGAGCCTTGGCATCCAGGTTGTAGGTCTCAGGATCGATGTCCACGAAGACCGGCTTGGCCTTTAACCGCGCGACGCTGCCCGCAGTGGCAACAAAGGTGAATGGCGTGGTGATGATCTCGTCACCGGAATCAACCTCCAGCGCCATCAGCGCGAGCAGGAGTGCATCCGATCCGGAGGCGCAGGAGACCGCGAAATCACAGCCGATGAAAGCTGCGACTTCCGCTTCCAGCTCCCTCACCTGCGGACCCATGATGAATTGCTGGCCTTCCAGAACCTGTTCTATGGCAGTCTGGATCTCAGACTTCATAGTGGCGTATTCGGCCTTCAGGTCAAGAAACGGAAAGAGCAGCTTGGGCACGCTCGATCCAACGAGATTTGAGGACTTGGTAAAAGATTGCCTGGGGCTCACGGCTGGTTCCCTGCGAGCTGGAAGCTCTCGATATCCTGAAACAATTTTTCGGATCTTAACTACGCACTAACTATAACGATTGTCTATATATTCCGCGACCTTCCTTACCTGCGCGCAGGAACCTGACTCCGCACGTACAGTGACTTTCGTACCCGGATTCACTCTAAGAATGCCCGTATAATCAGTGTAAATCGGAACTATTTCGCGCAAAGGATAAGGGTGGACCCTGTTCTGGCAACGGCGATTTTCGTCCTGGGGCTGGCTTTCGGCAGCTTCCTGAACGTGTGTATCTACCGCCTGCCGCGCGACTTATCGGTGGTCCAACCCCGGTCAGCCTGCCCGGGCTGCGAACAACCGATCGCCTTCTACGATAACATTCCGGTGCTCAGCTGGCTGATCCTGCGGGGCCGCTGCCGCAATTGCAAAATTCGCATTTCGCCGCGCTACCTGGTAGTCGAGATTCTGACCGGCGCGATCTTTCTCGCCTGCTACGCACACTTCGGAGCCAGCCTGGCCACGCTCAAATATTGTGCGTTCGGATTCCTGCTGCTGGGCCTGATCTTTACCGACGCCGAAACCCAACTTCTGCCGGACAAGATGACCCTGCCCGGGTTGGCGCTTGGCCTGGTTTTCAGTCTGCTGGTTCCAGTCAACGATCTGGCCTCGCAGCTTTTGCCGGGCGTGGTTTCCCTGCCACTGAGCTCCGACCTTTCCTGGCACCTGCTGTCACTTGCCGATTCGGTGCTGGGAGCGGTCGTCGGCGCGTCCTTTATTTACGGTGCGGGCGCAATCTACTTGCGGGCGCGGGGCGTGGAAGGCATGGGTTTTGGCGACGTCAAGCTGATGGCCATGGTCGGCGCGTTCCTCGGCGCCAAGCTGACGATCTTCACACTGTTCACGGCTTCGATTGCGGGATCGCTCTTTGGACTGTCGACGGTGTTGGCGGTCTGGATCAAACGCACGCGGCGCCGCATGGCGCGTAATCATGAGCCCGCATCGCAGGCCCGGCGCCGCGCCTGGGAGTCGGCCGCCATCGCCCTTCGCCGTCATCAGATGCCTTTCGGCGTCTTTCTGGGCAGCATGGCCATCGTGGCTCTCTTCTATGGCAACAGCTTTCTGCACTGGTACTGGGGGCTGCTGTGAGCCTGCTGAGCAATCCCATCGTGCTGCGCATGGCGGTGATGTTCGTGGCTGCCGGATTTGCCTTTGTCATGGGTCTGCTGCTGATCCGGCGGATGCGGCGCAGCATCACCGAAGAAGCCTCGTTTCCCGACGCTCCGGTAGCGCCTGAGTCCTTCCCGCTGCACACCTATCATGCGGTCATTCAGCAACTGAAGCAGCAGAAGCACGAATTGCTGAGCTCGCAGCGGGAAGAACGGCGCCGCGCCAAGACTTCGGAAAACATCAGCGCCGCCGTGCTCTCGAATCTTTCCTGCGGCGTGCTCTTCTTCACTCCCAACGGGCTGGTGCGGCAAGCCAACGGTTCGGCCAAGCAGATTCTCGGGTTCGCTTCGCCGGCCGGAATGAGCGCCGCCGAAATGTTTCGCGATGCCGAACTGATTTCCGCATCTGACGGCGCCTATGCGAATCTAGCCGAGGCGGTTGACGCCAGCTTGCGCGAAAAGATCCGATTTCGCCACCTGGAGGCGCGCTATCACACGCCCGCCGGAGAGGAACGAACTCTGGACATTACCGTGAGTGCCGTACATGCGCCCGACAACGAGGTGCTGGGCGCCGCGTGCCTGATCAATGATCGCACTGAGATGACCGAGATTCGCCGCCAGCAGGAGTTGCGCGGCGAAATGTCGGCCGAGATGGCGCTGGACTGCGCACTTCGCTCACCACGATCTCGGGATACGCGCAGCAACTCGCAGCCAGCCGGGATGCGGAACTGGCACGGCAGTTGGCGGCCGACATCGCTGCCGAGGCGGCGCATCTGGATCGCACGATTGGTGGTTTTCTCGCCAGCGCAAAAGCTGCAAGAGCTGGCGTCAAAGCTTGAACTGACTACGTCTATGCTGCCTGCCGTTTTTCAAGGACGCAAGACGGGAAGAAACGGAGCAACGATGAAACGCATGGCATACGTTTTTCTGGCCGAAATCGTTTTGACTGGCATGCTGGTCATCGCTGGCCGGCGCACAATCTCAGCCTCTGGGCGACTATGCCCGCGCCGTCCGCAAGGAAGACAAAAAAGAAGCGGGCAAGAAATACGACAACGACAATTTGCCCACAACCGACAAAATCAGCATCGTGGGAAAGGCTCCCGAGTCGACCGGGCCGAGGACGCGAATCCCGGCTCAACGTCCGATGCGAATGCAGCTCCGGCGGACTCCTCGACCGCCGTCACACCAGAGGCGCAGCCGCAGGACGCCGCCAAGACAGCCGAAGACGCGAAGAAGGCGAACGACGAGTGGAAGCAGAAGTTCGCGGACCAGAAAGCCAAAATCGATCTGCTCACCCGCGAACTGGACGTGGCCCAGCGCGAATACCGCCTGCGTGCCGCCGCGTTCTATGCCGACGCCGGCAACCGCCTGCGCAACCAGGGTTCATGGGACAAGGAAGACGCGCAATACAAGAAAGACATCGCCCAGAAGCAAAAGGCCGTGGATGACGCCAAGAAGGCACTGGACGACATCAAGGAACAGGGCCGCAAGGCGGGAGTGTCAGCCCGCGACCGCGAGTAGGACTGACTTACCGATGTTCGCGAAGGCCTCCGGTTCACGCCGGGGGCTTTTCTTGGTCCATCACGTCAGTCCTGCACGAGTGGCGCTCGCGCTTACACGACCCTTCCGCAATCTCTAAATTTGTTTCACATGGTGCCGTCCGTGCACCCAGTGAAACTTCCGCCACTGGCGCGCAGTGAGCGGTCCGAGGACGGGATGATCCAGCACCTTGGTTCGTGACCCGTAACGCGCTTCGCATTGGGCGATCAGCTTCCCCATGGCCGTAATCTGCGGACCGATATCCGCCACGATCTTTTCCGCCGGCATGCCTTTGGGGCAGGTTCGCTCAGGCGCCTTTCGGCCTTTCGGAAAATACCCCAGTTCAGTTACCAGGGCGATGGCCACTCGCTGCTTGAAAGTGCATGCGCTGGCCATCGGCTTCCCTGCCTGCAGGCAGCGCTCGAAGCCCTTGATCGTCCCGGTGTAGGTCAGATAAAGATGCTCGAGTACTTCCGCCGCGCTCCATTTTCCTTCCGCGGACTGCGTGTCAGATCCTCACTGCTCATGCCGCGGGTGGCAGAGGCGATTGCGTGCTGCAGTCGCTCCAGATACGAATCCATGGCTCCTCGGATTGCTCCATCTAGTAGAATAACCCCGGCATTTCCGGTTGCAACATTTCATCCTCATGACAGGAAGGTGGCTATGAAGAAGCTGCTGATGGTAATGCTCGCGCTGGTGCTGATGGCTGGATGTTCATCCGAACCTTCCCAACCCGCGCCAACCCAGAAACCTCAGCCCAAGCCTCCGGAATTTGTCACCGGACGTGTCGCCTTTCAGAAACTCTACATCGCCGCGCATGGCTGGGCGCGTGATGCGCAACCCTATCGTCTCGAATCGGTCATTACCGCCGATTCCAAGGGCAAAGACGGAAAATCGGCGGTATGGCGCGCGTTCTTCGCTTCCCCCCTGCAGCACGGCGTGAAGCCTTACATGTGGTCGGGAGAAGAAGCGCCCGACGCACCCTCCCGCGGCATCAATCCCGGCAGCGAGGACAACTACAGTCCGACCAACTCTTCCACCCAGGTTTTCGACGTCGTCTTCCTCAAGAACGACTCGGACAAGGCGCTGGAAGTAGCCCAAAAGCATGGCGGCGACAAAGTTCTCGCCAAGGATGCCTAACACTCCCATTCTCTACATGGTCGACTGGAGCAAGCCCACCAGCGAGCTCATCTGGCACGTGATTTACGGTGCCAACCCCTACGAAGCCAAGCTCAAAGTGGCGGTGAACGCCAACACCGGAGAATTTATCCGCGTGGAAAAATAGACTTGTCGTGCGGAAAAAAACAGCATTTGTCATCCCGAAAAATAAACTTGTCATCAAAATAGATTTGTCATCCTGAGCGGAGTGTCTGCTTCGCCAAGGCGAAGCAGACGGAGTCGAAGGACCCCTACCCGCGAAGGACCTCAATAGAACGTAGCTTCTCCTTCAAGCCGAATTTTCTCGCCCATGCTGTCGTGGAACTAACAGGGGTCCTTCGACTTGTGTTCCTTTCGCAAAGCGAAAGGAACAGCCGCGCTCAGGATGACAGAAAGTTTGGATGGCTTACTGCTTGGTCTCGTCTTTCATTGAGGCCCGGCTGCCCTTCAGTTTCTCCAAGGCTTTCTTGGCTTCTTCGGAGAGCGGCCCGTTGGGCAGGATTCTCAGGTACTCCTGATAGTGTTCGACCGCATCGTCGGACTGATTGAGCTTTTCGAAGGACTGGGCCATGCGGAAGTTGGCCACCGCATCGTTGGGCTTGTAGAACAGCGCCTCGCGATAGCGGTCGAGCGCGGCCCGGTAATTCTTCTTCTTGAAATAAAAATCCCCAACCTCGATGTCCTTCACTGCCCGATGAGGATCGTACGGATGAAACTCCTGCACCTCAGTGGGACCATCCTCCCCGGCTCGCATCGTCGGAAGGTACCGTGCTGTTGGGATGGTCCTTGGCATCATCCTTCGGCGGGCTCAAGTCGATCCGGGTATCACGGCTGGAACTCTCGCCGGCCTCCTTGTCCCGCTCGGATCGCGGAGGAGGCTGGTTCTGATTCGGATCTCTTCCTTCCTGCTGCGACTGGCTGAGGCCGGGCAAGGCCAGGCACAGACAGAGAGCCAGCAGAAAGACCAGTCGCCGCATAAGCTCTATTGTAACCAACCCTGCCATCCTGAGCGGAGCACGAACCTCGCGAAGCGAAGTTTGTGCGAAGTCGAAGGATGACAACAAAACTGCTGTACCCAAAAAAAACTGCTCCACGGGGGAAGTGGAGCAGCCTGAGTTGGGCAATTCCTCGCGCAGGAGGAATCTTTACATCGACGGCGGAGCCGGTGCAGGCGCCGTCGCCGGCTGTTGAGCGGGCGTCGCGCTATCGACCGAGTTGGTCATCAGGCGGACATCCACGCGACGATTCTTGGCCCGGCCATCACGGGTCTTGTTCGAATCCACCGGCTTGTCCTTGCCCAGTCCGATCAAATAAATCTTGTGGGCCGGGATGCTGTGTTTCGAAGCCAGGTACTGAATCACGGAATCCGCGCGACGCTCGCTGAGACCGTAGTTGTAATCCGCGTTGCCGACAGAATCGGTGCCGCCTTCGACGGTGATGATGTAACCCTTGGCGTTGGGCACATCCGTCGCCAGCTGGTCGAGCGCTTCCTGCGCAGTCTTGGTCAGATTGTCTTTATCGAAACCAAAATGCACCGCGGTCTCGGTGACCACGCGATAGTTGTCCAGGTTGGCCACGGTGTTCTGCAGCGAGTCGACGCGATGGACAGCGTTGTCAGCCTGGGTCTGAGCCTGGCCGGCCTGGTCGGCAGCGGCCTGCGCCTTCTGGTCGACTTCGGCGGCCTTGGCGGTTACCTGCTGGATCCCGGCCTGGGCGCGCGCATCGACATCCTTGATCGCGTTGGTGTTCTTCGCGGTCAGATCGTCGAGTTCGTTGGTTTTGTTGATCAGCGGCGTGGTCTCTTGACGGACATAATTCTTGCTGGCGCATCCGACCGTAGCCGCCATGCTGGTCGCCAGTAGAATGACTAACGAAGTGCGATTCATTGTAGGAGGGCTCCTTCCTCACTCATCTCGCGAAACTCAGTTTCTCAAAAGCGTAATCTAAACTTTGCTCCCCACTCAAGCCGCCTGGGGATAGCGTGTTCCGCGTTCGCATTGTACAAGAGCACGGTAGGTGCCAACAGTGGAAATTGCCCTGGCCTGGAGCTAACCGATTCATTTAAAAGCACTTAATGAGTCTCCCATTTCGGCAACCCGGTGCCAGAGGGCAGCGACTTTCGTGCAAAGGCGATATGCACTGAGGAAATTTTATATGGTGCAGATCTCTGCACGTGGCCACGAAAAATCAGACACGGATTTGTACCGATTCCACGGATAACGCAATTTCGAGAACTTCATCCGCGCGCGAATCTGCAGTGATCCATGGCCTTTTGCAGGCTACACACGCGGCGGAAAAAGCGTAGGGATCACTTCGCGCTTGTTGCGCCGGTAGACACGGAAATCGTTTTCGTCCACCGTGACTACGATGTGGCGGGGAAAAAGTTCGCTCATGCGAACCAGACACAGGTCAGCTAAATCGGGTTTGCGATCTTCGTATCGCTCAGCCAACTCGCTCAATTGTTCTAGATTCCGGTTGCAATCAAAAGCCAGGCGCAGCAACTCATCCTGTAACAGCGAGAGAACATATGCACTCGACCCCAGATGAAACGCAGCCTCGGCTAGTACCGCTTCACAGGTGAGTAGCGGTTCGGTAAGGGTCTTGGCCAGATCTACAGCCCAGGTATGATGGCGATCTGTACGATTGCCAAAGGCAACGATGAAACCTGTGTCCGCAATTCCTTTCATCGCTTGGAGAATCCCTTGCGGGAGGACAGATCCGGGGGACCGCTAATCAGCCCTGCATGCCTCAGGAATTTTTGATTTCCCTTCTCCGCCCTGGCGCTTTCGAGGTGCTGGCGAATGATGCGCCCAACCGGCAGTCCGGTGCGCCGCGACACTTCTTTTAGCCAGGCCAACAGTTCTTCTGTAAGACGAATTGTTAGTGTATGACTCATACGCTGTTATTGTAACACACCATGACGGAGTCACTTTGAGCAAATCCCAATCCTGGCGTCGCCCTGAGGGACTTGAGTCGCGAAGGGTCTCGCGTGCATACCGTTTAACTTGTCCGGATACTACGCACCCGCCCTACACGTGGTTCCTTGGCAGGCTCATGATAACTTTCGATTAGAGACCCAACTTCAAACTGACCAAATTCTGGCAGCGGTTAACAATCATTTAAAATAGAGACACCGAGAATGGACTTGCAGGCCAAAATCCGCACCATCCCCACCTCCGCCGGCGTGTATCTCTACAAGAACGCCGAAGGCGAAGTCATTTACGTTGGCAAGGCCAAGAACCTGCGCAGCCGCGTGTCGTCCTATTTTCGCGAGGGGCGCTGGGAGGATGCCAAGACCGACTCGCTGGTGCGCGAGGCGGTCGACGTGGACTACATCGTCGTCGCCAACAACAAAGAGGCGCTGGCGCTTGAGAATCACCTGATCAAGCAGAAGAAGCCGCGCTTCAACATTCTGCTGCGCGACGACAAGACTTACCCTTACGTAAAGCTAACGCTGGGCGAGCGCTTTCCGCGAGTCTATGTCACGCGGCGCTTGCGCAAAGACGGCAGTTCTTACTACGGTCCTTATTTTCCGGCAAACCTGGCGTATCGGATCGTTGATCTGATCCACCGGCACTTCATGGTTCCGTCGTGCAAGGTGGACCTGACCCGCTTTCATCCCCGTCCCTGCCTGCAGTACTACATCAAGCGCTGCCTGGGGCCATGCGTGGAAGGATTGACCACGCCGGAGATTTATCAGGAAGCGGTGCGCGATGTGAAGTTGTTTCTCGAAGGCCGCCCCACCGACCTTTTACGTTCGCTGCGCCAGCGCATGGAGCAAGCTGCCGAGGCAGAAGAGTACGAGCGCGCCGCGAAGTATCGCGACCTGATCTCGACCGTCGACCAGTTGCAGGAGAAGCAACGCATCGCGGCGGTTGAGGGCGACGACGCCGACGTGTTCGGCTATCACTACGAAAATGGCATGCTGGCGGTGAACCTGTTCCACATGCGCGGCGGAAGAGTGCTCGACCGGCGAGAGTTCTTCTGGGAAGAGCTGCCGGAGATCGCCACCACAGACCACGTAGGGGCGGATGCCCCCACCCGCCCAGCCGAGCAAAGCTCGGCAGACCAGTCGGTGCGAAGACCATGAGACATTTCATCCTGGCGAATTTCTTCTCCGCCCTGCTCAAGCAGCTCTACATCGGGCAGCCTTACGTTCCGCGGAACATTTACCTGCCGGTGGACTTTGAAGATCGCGAAGCACTGGAGGATTTGCTCTCCGAGCAAGTGGCGGACAAGAGTGCCCGTCCCGCACGGGTCAATATTCTGGTTCCACAGCGCGGCGACAAGCGATCGCTCCTTGATCTGGCCGGCAACAATGCCAAACAGTCTTACGACCAGCGCTTCCGGGTGATGAAGCCGAACACGAAAGCGATTCAGGAAGCCCTGCAGGACGCGCTGGGGCTGCCCGAATTGCCGCGGCGCATCGAGTGTTTCGACATCTCGCACATTCAGGGGGCGGAGACGGTCGCTTCGATGGTGGTGTGGGAAGACGGCCACATGAAGAAGTCGGACTACCGCAAATTCATCATCCGCGGCGTGATCGGCGTGGACGACTTCGCCTCCATGCGCGAGGTGGTGACGCGCCGCTACAAACGGATTCAGGAAGAAAAGAAGACAAGATGCCCAGCCTGGTGCTGATCGACGGCGGGCTCGGCCAGTTGCATGCCGCAGCCGAGGCGCTCGAAGCGCTCGAGATCATCAATCAGCCGCTGGCCGCGATCGCCAAGCGCGAAGAAATTATTTACGTCTACGGGCAGGAGAGTGAACCGATCGCGCTCGATCATCACTCGCCGGTGCTGCACCTGGTGCAGTTGATTCGCGACGAGGCTCACCGCTTCGCGGTCACCTTCCATCGCAAGCGCCGGCAGATGCGCGACCGCTCGACCGAACTGCGGGAGATTCCTGGAGTTGGCGAGAGCACAACCCGGCGGTTGCTGGAACATTTCGGAAGCGTGCAGGCAGTGAAGCAGGCCGATTCCGCGGCACTGTCGGCAGTAGTCACACGGGCTCAGGCGGAGGCGATCCTCGATCATTTCCGGAAGCAGGATGCTCCGGTGCACTAATCAATGCCCTCACCCTTTGCGTCTTCGCGGTTAAAAAGCTTTTGACCGCAAAGGCAACGCAAAGAATGTCAGGTTGCAACCCTGAATTAACCTAGATTTGGAGCCTTGCTCTCGGACGGCTGTGCAGCGGCATCCTTAAGGCTTCGCCGGACGCAGCCATGCCACCGTCGCCAGCATTCCACACCAACCGAGCAAACTGACAATCGCGGCAATCTTCGTGTCGTATGGCAACACTCCCAGGCTGGAGAAGATGGCGTGCCAGTCGTGCTCGATGAAATCGGAGTCGCCGGCTGTGACCAGGGGCAGAGCCATGGCGCGCGCGTCGGCCATGTAGGTTGCGGTGTACAGCCAGTTTTCGAAGAAGAAGAATGCGCAGAAAGCAAATGCCGTGGTCTGTCTCTGGGTAAAGAAGTAGGTCGCCAGCAGCAGCGGCACCAGCCATTGCAGAATCGTTCCTCCCCAGAGTCCGAGCGTGGGGCCAAACCAGCCGAACAAAAGATGGCCGCCTTCGTGGACCACCAGGTTGGCTAAATCGATGAAGAGAAATTCGCCATGCTTGCTGAAAGCGTAAACCAGGAATCCGACATAGAAGACAGAGCCAGGCAGCAACGGAGAGCCGCGAAACTGGACGCCAGTCTTCAGCCGATAGAGCGCGTGGCAGCGACAAGACTCCGGCAAACAGGTCTCCGCAGGTACTCGCCCAGAGTCATCCCGCGAATTGTAATTGCCGGCGCGATGCTGCAGACAGTTACCCTAGTGCTCCTACGTCAGGGTTCTGAAAATGCACTAGCGAGTGATCGATTGGTCGGATATCCGCACGTATAATTGAGTCGTTCCCAGTTATCTGTTCAGACTTTCTATGTGGATGAAAGCTCATCAATGGATCGTCACTCTGGGGCTGTTGGCCCTGGTGTTGGCGGCGGCCGTAGGCCTGATTCTGACTCGCCAGTCGGCGCAGTCGACCTCTGCCGGCTCGCAGGGACGCAGGCCTCCAATCGTAGATGAGCAACCGCTGACGACTGCCCGCGCCATGGCGGCGCCTGGCGTCGGACTGGGACGAGCAACGATTATGCCCGGCAGGCGCTCAAACTCGCTGACCACTCGGTAGACGTCGCTTTCAGCTACGAAATGCGGCAGGCCACCGAGCATCCGGCTCCGCCGACGCCCGAAAGCAAGAAACTGTTATGCCCAGGCCAATCAGGCCGACGCGGCCGTGAGAGCGGATCAGGAAAAGATCGACCAACTCCAGAAGCAGATCACTGGTGCCAAGCGCGAAGGATGAACGTGGCCGCGCCAGCCTGCAGCAGCAAATCGATTTGACTAAAGCGCAACTGGAACTCGATCAGGACGAACTGGAGGACGTGAAAGGAGATCTGATTCGTTCCGGAGTCGATCGCCTCAGCAGAATTCAGCGCCAGTTCAACTCGTCATGAGGCTACCCAGAAGGAGTACGAGGCCAGCAATCTCCCAGAGCGCCGCGCTACACGAACAGCAACCCCCAGGCTGGTTCATCATCCGCTCCTCGGCCATCAGTTCTCCGCCTGGAACACTCTGCGCGGCAAAACAGCGCGCTTGCAGCAAGCGTTGGACGAAGCCAAGCAAGCGGGCGATCAGCTCAGGCAAAGCCACGAAGTGCTGCAGAGCCAGGTCGCCATGGAAGTCTCCAACAAGGAGGCGATTGCGCAGCAGGCCAGGAGCGGGATCGAAGCTACCGCGGGCAACGATGCCAGTTCGACCAAGCAGCACAGCGAAAGCGATCACTTCCCTGCACCAGATTTCCGTCGACCAGAAAGACCTCAGCGATCTCGACAAACGCATTCAGGATCAGGACGATCTCGCGACCGCGTATGGCAACTGGGTCGACGTGGTCAAAGTTCGCCAGCGTGCCGTCGCGCACGAGATGCTGCAGTCCGCGATGCTGATTTTGCTGGTGCTGTTCGGAGTGTATCTTTGCAATCGGCTGGTGGACCATTTCTTCGTGAGCCTGGCCGTCGAGCGCACGCGGCTGCACACCCTGCGCGGGGTGATTCGCTTCGCGGTACAGGCCTTGGGCTTGTCTTTGATTCTGCTCATCCTGTTTGGCGTGCCCAACCAGATGTCGACGATTCTTGGGCTGGCGGGCGCCGGGCTTACGGTCGCGTGCAAAGACTTCATCATGGGATTTATCGGCTGGTTCCTGCTGATGGGCCGCAACGGGCTCAGGGTGGGTGACTGGGTGGAGATCGACGGAGTGGTGGGCGAGGTTGTCGAAATCGGCCTGCTGCGCACGGTGTTGCTCGAAACCGGAAACTGGACGGACAGCGGGCATCCCACCGGCCGCAAAGTCGCGTTCGTAAACAGTTTCGCCATCGAGGGGCACTTCTTTAACTTCTCAACCACCGGGCAGTGGCTGTGGGATGAAGTCGAGATCATGGTGCCGGCGAGCCAAAACCCGTATCCGGTGATTGATGCCATCCAGAAAATGGTGGCTAAGGAGACTGAGGCGAACGTGAAAACGGCCGAGCAGGAGTGGCAAAAAGCCGCGACCCGTTACCGCGCGCAACCGGTTTCAGCGGCGCCTGCAATCAGTCTGCGTCCCACAGCTTCAGGAATCGAAGTACACGTCCGCTACATCACGCGTGCGGGCGAACGCCATGCCATGAAAACGCGTCTGTACCAGGCACTGGTGGATTTGCTGCACAGCCGCCCCGCCGATCAGGTCGCCGCAGCGGGAGCTCCGGCGGCACGCTGAGATTTCATCTCCGACTCTTCTTTATCTCTTTTTTATCTCTGACCCACGCCCCTCGACCTCTTTCAGCACACTAGCCTTGGTTGCCGCAGGCAGGCGTGAGGAATGCAATATGTCGCGCACTGATGCAGGTGGCAGCGAACGCGCGAATTCCAGGACGCGGGCCAGCGGCGTCTTTTCATTACGCAACAATGCGACCCGGATTTCCCGGCGCGGCGACCATTTGGAATGACGACACACGGCCGTGACCAAAGATGCCGGCGAGTCGCGGCGCAGCACTGCTTTGATCACTGCGGCTTCGGTCATTCGCGAATTCTCCAGCGCGGCGTGAATCACGCGCGACTCCGGATCGAGCAGGAGCTCACCGGCAACCCTTCCTGACGCCCGGCGTGCCAGCGAGAGACGCTCCCCTGAAGTGAGTCTTTCGAGCCGGTTAATAAGCGATTCCTCGGCTGCGATCTTGATGTCAGCGGGCACCGCGGGGCTGAGCGCCACATGCATCAGGTCGAAGGTGAAAAGGTGTCGTACCGACGGGAATGGAGATGTGGCGCGGGGTTCGGGGATGTTCGACCACCGCCAACTTCACTTTGCGGCTCTGCGTCAACCTGGCGTTCTTACTCAGTTGATCAACCGCTTGCGCCGGCAGATCGCTGCGCCTCAGCAGGACGAGGGCCAGGTCTTCAGTGAGTGCGGGGTCGGCCGCCGCCCCGGTCAACACTTCGGGCGAAGAGCTGTGAACGGCTTCCGAAAGAGGCACCGTTAGCCCGATTGCCAGACCGGCGTTGGCCCGGGATGGATGTTCAGGAGGCATAGCGTCGTCGCTCTGGTTGCTCTGCGCGGTAACTCCCGTAACTCCTCTCCGTAACTTCACTTCGATCAAGTGACAATGTATAAAGAATCTGGCGCGAGCCGTTCTTCTTTCTGCGCACTATTATGCCCGATAAAGATTTCGACATCGTGGTTATCGGGGGCGGAATTGTGGGCCTCTCGACTGCGATGCGCGCCACCCGTCAATACCCCCAGCTTCGACTACTACTGGTCGAGAAGGAAGACGGCGTCGCGCGCCATCAGAGTGGACACAATAGCGGAGTGATTCACTCCGGCGTCTACTACAAGCCCGGATCACTGAAGGCCAAGCTTTGCGTCGAAGGCGCCGCCGCCATGGTGGCGTTTTGCCGCGAGCACAAATTGAAGCATGAAGTCTGCGGCAAGGTCATAGTGGCCACGACTGAGGCCGAGATTCCACGCCTTAAAATGTTGTTCGAACGTGGGCAAGCCAACGGTCTGACCGGACTACGGATGCTGCAAGCCGATCAGCTTCGCGAAATCGAGCCCCACTGCAGCGGCCTGCAGGGGCTGTTGGTGCCGAGCACGGGCATTACGGACTACGCCGCGGTCTCCCGGAAATACGCGGACATCATAGGCACGCAGGGTGGAACCATCAGCACCGGAACCGAAGTCCAGAGGGTAATCCGGCAGGGCTCGGATATGATCGTCGAGACCACCCGCGGCGCGTTCACCGCGGGGAGCGTGATTAATTGCGCCGGGTTGCACAGTGACCGCGTCAGCCGCATGGCCGGACAGAAGCCGGAAGTCAGGATCGTGCCCTTTCGCGGCGAATACTATGACCTGATTCCTGACAAGACGCACTTGGTACGCACTCTCATTTATCCTGTGCCCGATCCCAAATTTCCCTTTCTCGGAGTACATTTCACGCGCCGGATCCAGGGCGGAGTAGACGCGGGCCCAAACGCCGTGCTCGCCTTCAAGCGCGAGGGCTACAAACGCACGGATTTCAATCTGGGAGATTTCGCCGGAACGCTGGCGTACCCGGGCTTCTGGCACATGGCCAGAAAATACTGGCGGGACGGAGCCAGCGAATACTATCGCTCTTTCAGCAAGGCTGCCTTCGTGAGAGCGCTGCAGCAACTGGTGCCGGAGATCGTCAGTTCAGACCTGGTAGCGGATGGCTCCGGAGTCCGGGCCCAGGCGCTTCGCCGGGATGGATCGCTGGTGGATGACTTTCAATTCGTTCAATCGGAAAAGATGTTGCACGTCTGGAATGTCCCCTCGCCTGCCGCAACCGCGTCTCTGCTGATCGGACGTCATATCGTTGAGCTTGCGCGCAAGGGTTTCAATCTCGCCTGAGGAAGTTGTCATCCCGAAAGGCTCGCGCCCCTGAGCAAGTCGTCATCCCTATATGCCCCCCAAATTGTCATCCTGAGCGGAGTGGGAACATTCGCGTGCGAATGATCCCACGAAGTCGAAGGATCTCCAGCTTATGTGGCGGTTTCATGGAAACGGTACAATTGCGAACGAACGCTCACAGAAATGCGGAGGACACATCGGATGGGGTTCGATCTTTCCGGAAAACGAGTGGCGGTACTGGGCGCCGGGAAAATGGGCGGAATCTTGCTCAAGGCGCTGCTGGAAAAAGGGCTGCTCTCTCCCAAATTGACGTTTGCTACGGTCCAGCATGAGGAGCGCGCACGCGCTTTGGCGGAAAAACTGGGAATTTCGGTCGGCACCGACAATTTGGCGGCGGTGCACGACGCCGACATCATTCTGGTTTGTGTGAAGCCCCAGGTGGTGCAGGAAGTGATGGAACAGATCCGCCCTAACATTTCCACCAAACAACTGATCATTTCGGTGGCGGCTTCGGTGCCCATCAGTCATATCGAAAAGGTGTTGGGCAATGTCGCCGTGGTGCGAGCCATGCCCAACACGCCTTGCTCGATCGGTTGCGGGATGACCGCGCTGTGCAAGGGCAAGTTCGCCACTGCCCAGCAGGTAGAAACTTCGTGCGCGCTTTTCAGCATCGTTGGCAAAACTGTGATCGTGGACGAGAAGCATATGGATGCCGTAACCGGGCTTTCCGCCAGCGGTCCCGCTTACATCTACATCATCCTGGAGTCGCTGGCGGAGGCGGGCGTGAAGGTAGGATTGCCGCGCGATGTTGCCACTCTGCTGGCCGCTCAGACCACTCTGGGAGCAGCCAGCGTGGTTCTCGAAACTGGAGATCATCCTGCACTTCTGAAAGACGCAGTGACTACTCCGGCGGGGTGCACCATCGACGGCATCATGGAACTGGAAGAAGGCAGACTGCGGGTAACCCTGATCAAGGCGGTGGTCAAGGCGGTTCAACGAGCCAAGGAACTGGCCTATGCATAAGCGGACAAGTGGATAAATGAATAAACTTCGAAGTTCAATGATTATTCAAAGATGATGATTAAGGAAGCTGGAAATTTACCGTGATCCGGGTTTCAAATTCGATCGGCTTGCCTGCCAGCAAATGAGGTCTGAACCGCCATTGTCGCACCGCATCGGCCGCGGCCTTTACCAGGTGGGAATTACCGCTTACCACTTTCACTTCTCGCACCGACCCGTCCGAATTCACCAGAGCCTTTAATACCACGGGACCTTGAATATGTTGTTGTTTGGCATCTTCGGGGTAATCGGGTTCAACCCGCTCCAACAGATAGTTGGTTCCCACTTGGGGAGAGGTCGATTCAGCCCCGCCTGAGGATTCCTCTTCCCGGGTCATGGCACTTTGAACCGGGCTGGATTCACCGCTGGAGGTTTGCGGCTTTATCGGAGGTTCCATCCGGAACACGACCTTGCCATTCTCGTATACTACCAGGCTGCCGGGCGGTTCGACCGGTTGCGCTTTTGCCTTCGAAGCAGGCTTGGATGGGACCGGCAGGTCAGCCGTCGATTCAGCCGGCTTAATGACATCAGCCACAACGCGCGGTGCAGGCAACTGGTTCGGCGTGGCCTGCTCCACGGATTGCACCGGTTCCGGCGCCGTAGCAATCTGAGTTGGGGATCGATTTGTAGCCATGCTCCAACCTGCACGCCCGACCATCCAGCCCAACAGAACTGCCAATGCAATTACTGCGGCAGTCAGAGCACTTGTCCGGTAGTCGCGACGCCGCCCCGCCGCAGCCATTTGGGCCGAGGCGCGAACGATCTCACTCGCCATCGTTTCCGGCGACGCAGGAACCTCGCTGGGCGGCGTTGAAGTAGAAGTAGAAAAGGATGCGTCCGGCAACGGCCTTCCCGGTTCGCCCGCCATTGCTTCGCGCACGGTGTGGGCGATCGTCTGGCAGAGCGCTTGAAGGCCCTCGATATCGGGATCACCAAAAGCGCGGGGGGCTGAAGAAAAGACTTCAAGGATGCCCCACATCCTCTCCCCGCCAAGAACGGGCAGCACTACGATCGACCGAATCTCCAGCTCGCGGCAAGCCTCCGCATTCACCCGGGAATCCAACAGGGCGTCGTCGCATTGCTGCATCTCCTGAGTCTGTATGCAAAGGCCCGACAACCCGGAATGGGTGTTGAGATAAACCCCGGTTTTGGGGGACTTTTCGCCTGCCGTAGCGCGACAGACCATCTGGTCTCCGCTCGCCAAGGCGATTACCGCTCCACTCGCTGCCGTGGCCACCAAGGCCTCTTCCAGCATTTCGTGAAGGCGCAGGTCGAGGGCGAGATCGGGCGCCAACGCCTCTGGACGATGAAACTCGAGAACTTCGGCCGCGTCCGCCACACTCTCGCCAAAGTCAGGCTCAGCCCACTCTGGACCGTTGAGACGGGTATGGACCACGCGCGGCAAGCGGGTTGGGTCGGGCTTCAGCATGAATCGACGAGCCAAGGGCCAGTACTTGGCAGCGCAGGTTCAACCCCCACAGCAATCGAGCGGAGTTTCGCCTGAAAAATAATTCTTGTCAATACAATTGAATTGGAGGGTAACTCATTCACGACACAAGCCTTATCAAACAACGCGACGTGGATAAAGTACGCCGCTGATCCTTATTCTACTCGCCTCACGACAGCGGAAAACGAAAATCTACCCCGATTGTCCGCCCAAGAGTTCAGTGTAGGAACGCGGCGTGGACACTCTGTTTGCTGTTTTGGAGTCGATTCGTAGCCGCGGGGTTTTCCCAGTAACTGGAGTTATCCAGCGAAAGGCAAGGCCACAAGTGAAAAGCACAAACGGAGTGCCAGCCCAATTCCTAAACTCAATCGGGCCGGTGTAAACTTCCCCGGCGCTATCACGAGTAGCGAAAAAAGAATGACCCCATCACCCTTATCCGCAAGCCCGGCGCCCCATTCGCGGTCTGACCAATGGCACGCCGTTACCGCCAGCTTTCTGGGCTGGACCCTCGATGCGTTCGACTTCTTTGTGCTGGTTTTCCTGGTGGATACGCTCGCGGCTCAGTTCCAGGTCACCAAAAGTGCCATCGTATGGACCATGACCGCGACCCTGGCAATGCGGCCGGTCGGGGCAGTCGTATTCGGCCTGCTCGCTGATCGCTACGGACGCCGCAAGCCTCTGATGGCAAATGTGGTTTTCTTTTCGCTCGTGGAACTGCTCTGCGGATTCGCTCCGAACTACACAGTATTTTTGATCCTCCGCACCATCTATGGCATCGGGATGGGCGGCGAATGGGGGGTTGGGGCCTCGCTGGCGATGGAGAGCGCCCCGGCAAAATGGCGTGGGATTCTATCCGGGATCGTCCAAAGCGGATATTCCATCGGCTACCTGCTGGCTGCGGTGGCGGCGCGTTTCGTGCTTCCCACTTTGGGCTGGCGCGCTATGTTCTGGGTGGGAGGCGCTCCCGCACTGCTCGCTTTCTACATCCGCTTCCGGGTGCGGGAGTCCGAAGCCTGGAAACAGCATCGAGCTCCGACCCTGGGAGCCATCGTGCGTACCGCCAGCGGTCATTGGAAGATCTTTCTTTACCTTGTCCTCTTGATGACGCTCATGATGTTCCTCTCCCACGGCACCCAGGATCTGTATCCCGACTTTCTGAAAACGGCGCGCGGCTTTGATCCCAAGATTGTTGCTTACCTGGTGATTCTTTTTAACGTAGGAGCAGTGCTCGGAGCCATCATCTTTGGGCATCTTTCTGAGAGCCTGGGCCGTCGCCGCAGCATGATCTTCGCGCTGTGCTTGTCTCTTGCCATGATCCCCGCCTGGACTTTTGGTGGATCGTTGCTGACTTTGGCCATCGGGGCTTTTGTGATGCAGGCAGGCGTTCAGGGCGCGTGGGGGATCATTCCCGCGCACCTCAATGAGCTTTCTCCCGACGCCGTCCGCGGACTCATGCCCGGCTTCGCCTATCAGTTGGGTATTCTGATCGCAGCCCCGGTTAACAATGTCGTCTACGCATTGCGTAAGCCTCTAGGCTATCCTTGGGCTCTGGCCGCATTCGAGATTGCAAACATCCTGCTTCTTACGACCGTTGTCGCTCTGGGATCGGAGCGCAAGGGGAAAATCTTTACCCATCAGGATGGTGTTCAGTTGCGCACGTGACTTTGGTCACCGAGGCTTATGACACCGCACTCCTAAACCCCTTGTGAACTGGAGCGCGGTCCTATAATTGCTGCCAGGACTATGGGATTTTAGGCGTCGCTTCTCCACCCGGAAAGCTGCTAGAGTTTCTGTTAGCGATTTCGTGCTTAAATCTTTTCACTCAAATTGTTCCCTGGGGGAGCACTCGATGCGCATTGCAGTGGTGGGTTCGGGTTACGTCGGCTTAGTGGCGGGAGCGTGCTTCGCAGATCTTGGCCACAAGGTAATCCTGGTCGACAACGACCAGGCGAAGGTAAACGCCCTGAAAAGGGGCGAAGTCCCTATCCACGAGAAGTTTCTGCCTGAATTGTTGAAGCGCCATCGTGACCACAATCTGACGTTTTCCGAAGATCTGCAGCAGGCGGTCAGAGCCAGCCAGGCAATCTTTGTAGCCGTAGGCACTCCGCCCACGGAGCAGGGCGAAGCCGACCTCTCCTACGTGGAATCGGTCGCCCGGAGCATTTCCGGAGCCATCAACGGCTACAAAGTTTTGGTCGAAAAGAGTACGGTTCCGGTTTATACCAGCGACTGGGTGCGCAAGATTATTTTGCGTAATGCCGCCGCTCCGGATTCCTTCGACGTCGCTTCCAACCCTGAATTCCTGCGCGAGGGCACGGCAGTCACCGACTTTCTTTATCCCGATCGTATCGTGGTCGGCGCGGACAGCGAACGCTGTGCTGCGGTGCTGCGCGAGATCTACGCGCCCCTCACCGAAGGTAGCTATTACCAGCGCAAGGACGCGATTCCGGCGCCTGACCGGGCGCAGATTCCTCCTCCGCTTATCGTCACCAGCGCCAAGAGTGCCGAACTGATCAAGCATGCCTCCAACGCATTTCTGGCGATGAAGATTTCGTTCATCAACGCGGTAGCATCTATCTGCGAATCGGTGGGCGCAAATGTGCAGCAGGTTTGCCAGGGAATCGGAACCGACACCCGCATCGGCCCGCGCTTCCTCAATCCCGGCATCGGCTACGGTGGGTCCTGCTTCCCCAAAGATCTGATGGCCTTCCGCGCCGTGGCTCGGGAATGCGGGTACGAGTTCCGCCTGTTGGACGAGGTTATGCGCATCAACGAGGAGCAGCGCCAGCGCTTCCTGCGTAAAGTGCGCACTGCCTTGTGGACGCTACGTGGAAAGCGCCTGGGAGTGTTAGGGCTCGCTTTCAAAGGTGGCACCGACGATATTCGCGAATCGCCCGCCATCCTGCTGGTGCAGGCGCTCCTGCAGGAAGGTTGCCAGATTGCCGCCTACGATCCAGCGGCGGTCGACCGGGCGCGAGAGGTTCTGAGTTCGGGCACCGAATTTGTGACCAGCCCTTATGACGCGGCCAGCGGCGCCGATGCGCTGCTGATCCTAACCGAATGGGAGGAGTTCGCCTCGCTTGACCTGGATCGCTTGCACCGCCAATTGAAGTATCCCATCGTGATCGATGGTCGTAACCTTTATGACCCGGAGGCAATGGCTGCCCGCGGATTCACTTACTACAGCGTTGGTCGCCCCGTGGGCGTGCCCGTAGCTGCACCCGCCCCGGTAACCACTTCTTCCAGGAAATCCAAGAAATGACGAAAGCGCAACGCGCCCTGGTGACCGGAGGCGCAGGATTTTTGGGTTCGCACCTCTGCGACGCTCTGCTTGCAGAAGGCTATTCCGTGGTCGCGGTCGATAACCTGCTCACCGGTAAACGGTCCAACTTCGACCACCTGCGCAACGAGTCGCGCTTTGAATTTCAGCAAATCGACATCAATCACCCCTTCGATTGCGGCCCGGTAGATTATGTTTTCCACTTCGCCTGCCCAGCCAGCCCCGTGGACTACACCTTGCACGGAATCGCCACGCTCCAGGTGGGGTCGATTGGAACTTTTCACGCGCTCGAAATCGCGCGCAAATATGGCGCGAAATATCTCGTTTCCTCGACCTCGGAATGCTACGGCGATCCGTTGCAGCATCCGCAAAAAGAAACTTATTGGGGCAACGTGAATCCCATCGGTCCGCGCTCGGTGTACGACGAGGGGAAAAGATTTACCGAAGCCGCTACCATGGCGTATCACCGGTATCACAAAGTGGACACACGCATTGTTCGCATCTTCAATACGTATGGCCCGCGCATGCAGCTCAATGATGGCAGAGTGGTTCCGAACTTCATCAAGCAGGCTCTCCGTGGTGAAGACCTGACCGTCTATGGCGATGGCAGCCAGACTCGAAGCTTCTGTTACGTCAGTGATGAGATTGAGGGCTTTTTGCGACTGGCAAAGTCGGCAGAGCATTTTCCGGTCAACATCGGGAATCCCACCGAGTTCACCATTCTGGAGTGTGCCAAACAGGTCTTGAGTGCCACTGGATCGAAGAGCCGCATTCGGTACGAAGCCTTGCCCCAGGACGATCCCAAACAGCGCTGCCCCGACATTACCAAGGCGCGCACTCTGCTGGGCTGGGAGCCGAAGATCGACCTTATGACCGGCCTGCGCTTGTCCCTGGATTATTTCCGGAAAGCGGTTGCAGATTTGTCCGAAAGCAAATCAAAAACGTAAGCTTCGCTCAGGCCAAAGTGTCTTCGGAAGATTGGCAATCGATCAACTGCCTTACTTGTTCCCGTTCCGCCACGGTATTCAGACTGAACTGCACTCCCATCCCAAAGCCGGGATGCGTTACTTGTACGGTTCCCCGCACCCGTAATTTCAAATCCTTGGTCCGAACCACGAGATCGACCACCGTATGCGGAGGAAACGGAGACGGCGTCTCCACATAACAACCGCCGGTGCTGACATCGCTAAGTGTGCAGCGATTGGGAACGCCCTCGCCCAGCCGAAACACATCCGCACTGAGGCGGCAGGCGTGGCGCGATTGGATTCGGCGGTTGGAAGAGGAAGCCGAAAGTCCCAGACCTGCAAGCCGGGTGGCGACGGGTTCCGAGGACGCATGTGCGGCGACTTTGGGCGCGGTGCGCTCGGCCGCAGCCAACCGGGCCAGGCTGCCCTTGATCCACTCGTTCAGCGTGCGCCGCGAAGTTTGCGGCACATCCACGAAGCGAATTCCGACTCTTCCCGATGAATCCTGCCACACCACATCCCCCGACAGCCTGACGGAAGATTTGTCGCCGGGCAAATTAAATTGAAAGTAAACCTTGCATCGTGGTGGCAAGCGGCGCTCGGATTGTATGGCCAGACCATCCTCGCTCAAGTCCAGCAAGGTAGCGGCGACGTTCTCCGCATTGCCATAGGCAATAGAGGCCGGCGCATGCAACGAGACTCGGAGCTTGACCCGCTTTTCGCGCGCCATCAGGCCACGCGCGGCTCGCAGGCTGCTCGCCGCCCGCTCCACGGAAACCGGTTTGTACACGATAAAGTTGGCCCCGTGACCGAAAATGTCCCGCACCTGGTCGCGCCCGTCCACCAGGCCGATCACGAGTGTGCTCTTGTTGACGGGTGCTTTGCGCACTGAAGCAATCAATTCGACCGCTGCCGTCTGATCCTTGCAATCGACGACCACGGCATCAAACTTGTGCGCTGCCAGGCGGGAAGCGGCTGCGCTGATTTCTCCGCAGTGCTCTACCCCGATGCTCAGCTCCTGAAAGATCTGGCTGAGGACTTCCACTGCTTTGCGGTCTGCACACACGATCAGTGACGTAAGCGCCATACCGTCAGAATGTTAGAGTTCCTCGGTAAGCCGCGACAAGTTACCTCAGTCACGAACCATCGAATTAAATGCTGCCGGTGACTTTCGTCATCTGGAGTCGAACCGGAGAACTGGATATGTTGGGAGTGGTAAGCCACCCTGGGTTTGCAAGGAACTCCAACCATGTCACCACGCACGGGCAACTGGATGATCGCGGCCGGAGCAGTCGCAGTGCTGATGGGAATGCTTGTCCTGCCCGCCGCCATGGGTCAACCGGTGGACACCAGCCTGCTCACTTTGGGGGCGTGCGGAGTATCGCTCGGCTCCATGATCGCAGCCTCGGGCATTTATATGAAATTCCGAACCACGAAATCGGAGGATCGTCCCGGAGCGTCGTCAGGAGAGTCCAAGAACTCGGGACGACGGGTTCGGGGCGGCTGTGATATTTGCCATGGCGACATGCCGGTGATTCATTGCAAGGTACACCAGGTCCACCTTTGTCCGGATTGCCTGGGACAGCACTACGATTTCCGATCGTGCGCTTACGTGCCCAGCACCCGCCGGACCGCCCCCAAGGCGGCCAAAGGTATGGCCAAGGTCCACGGGGCCTAGCCATTCGGCTCTCTGGTCGACAGCCAAACAAATTTGATGAATGACCCCCTGGAAGCAGCTCCCTGGCCGGGTCTGCACGATCCTGCTCATACCTCAGGCTGGTTCATCTGACGTCGCTGTTTTCTACTTTCCATTTTGGCGATCACGCCCCGTCGGCTCCGGTAGTTTTGCCAGGCAGCTTGCTGTGATCACAACTCCATTGCACACGATTTTGCCGTCGGGGTGTTGCTGGCACGGTTGTGTGAAACTCTGAATGTTGATCGCAATACAGCGCGAGGGCACGATATATCTCAGATTCCGGACCTGCACACATGCTGATAGGAAACATAGTGCCGCCACTAGTCCCATTTTGCGCATCGCCGCCCTCCGCCACACCTTTCGAAGCCCAAAATCGCGCATACCAGAAGGTCATCGACACGGCTGATTTATTTCTACAGTTTTTCTGGCGCGCAAAGGTCTGCATCTTCCACAGTTCATCGCGTGTATCATTTCTGATCTGGCCTGATCTGGCCTTTCGTCGTGCTCGGTGACAAACCAGTGCGGAGGGATGCTCTTGCCTGACATCAATTCGATTTTTTGGGACGTCGGCGGCGTGCTGCTTAGCAACGCCTGGGACCGCAGTCAACGCGAGCGGGCGCTCGAGCAATTCAAGCTGGACGAAGCGGAATTTACAGACCGCCACGAGATGCTGGTCTCCTCGCTCGAGCGAGGCAAAATCAGCTTCGACGAATACCTCGATCGCACCATCTTCTACCGCCCCCGGCCTTTCGCTCGCGAAGTATTCAAGGACTACGTCTTTTCGCTTTCCCAACCTCACCACGAGGTTCTGGCCGTGGCGGAACAGCTGGCGAAGTCGGGCAAATACCTCATGGCGACGATTAACAATGAATCAAAAGATCTGAACCAATACCGCATTCAGACTTTCGGCCTGCGCGAGATTTTTTCGGTATTTGTGAGTTCCTGCTTTGTCGGCTTGCGGAAGCCGGAGGAAGCCATCTACCGCCTGGCGCTGGAAGTGACCCAGAAGTCGGCGGAGAGCTGCTGCTTCATCGATGATCGAGCTCTGAATTTGGAATCCGCCCGACGATTGGGAATGTCCACTATCGAAATGCATGACGTCGAACAATTGCGCCGGGAACTACGCAAGCTGGGTGTACAGATCTGATCCAACGGGGCCGAATATGTTAGACGCACCAGATGCACGCCTGCTTGAGACTCTGCTGGACTCGTGGGAGCGGAACAACACCATCCTGCTCAATCTTCTGCGCGCCCTTCCGGAGGGCGGGTTGGAGGCCAGGGCAATGGACGGCAGCCCGTCCGTCGCGGAGCTGTTCATGCACATGCACTATGTATGACTTGTGTTTGTCCTAGAGGACGCCCGCGAGTTCGCGAGAGACCTGCCCGAGGAAGAGTGGAAGGCCGAGCGAGACCGTAGCCGCATGGCGGCGATGTTGAACGACAGCGCCCGGGCGGTGCGGGACGCGGTAAAGGGCAGGGTGGCAGCAGGCCGCGACATGGACCTTCACTATGACCACCCGATCCTTCTGCTTCAGCACATGGTCTGGCACGAGGGCTACCATCACGGTCAGATCAAGCTGGCGCTCAAGCGGGTGGGCCAACCACTAGATGACGACAAAGTCGGTCCGGTCACGTGGGGCGTCTGGATGAACAAGACATCGAAGTGAGCCGCCCGGGTGGGTTCACGAACACACTCAATCGAACAGCAGAAAAGGCTTCAACTTAAGGAGTTCAGACAATGGAAGCTCTCAGAGATCGTCTCTCGCGATCAAGCGAAATCAACATCACTGTGACCGGCAGAAAGTCAGGAAGTGCGATCTCAAACCCGATATGGTTCGTATTGGACAAAGAGAAAGACAAGCTCTATCTCCTGCCGGTGCAGGGGTCGGATACGCAGTGGTACAAGAACGTGCTGAAGAACCCTTCGATTCGGATCAAGGCGGGCAGCGCGCAAGGTGAGTTTCAGGCTGTTCCCATCACGGATGCCGCACGAGTCTCGTCTGTAGTCGAGAAATTCCGTGAAAAATACGGGGCGAAGGATGTGAAGAAGTACTATTCAAAACTCGACGTTGCCGTTCTCGCGCAGACGCAATGAGCACGATGATGATTCGCAAAAAGCATATTCTCGAAGGCGTGAAGGTCAACGGCAAAGTGGTGTCTCCGCGGCAGGTACGTGACTGAGCCAATCCAAACCAACCAGACACAGCCATACTAGCGTGCCTTATTGCCGCCGCCGACTCTCGCTCTTGTTGTCGACGATGATGGACGCGGAGACTGCGAGTCAGCGTGTTGGTATCTGATCGCTTCGCAGTTCAGCCGGGGATACAGCCGCTTCTTCGGAAGTGCGCCGTCCAGGGGCATCGCCAGATTGCGTCAAGAGACTGGACTTTGGTTCTGACCTTCCGGAGTTATTGTCGATGACAGGCAACTATAATCATTGACCGCCAGCACGCGCAGAGCGTGAGCGACGCATTCGCTTTATGGTTTGCGGAGCGGCCGCTGAATCGGCGGCCCTGGTGGAGCAGCGCCAGGCTTGACCAGTGGCTCGGTGCTGCCTCCCAGGCTGAGGTCGCTGGACCAGCTATCGGCCACAATCTTCCATTCACCATTTGGCTGCCGGCTAAGCATCACCAGGTACTTGCCGCGCTCTTCGCGTCGCTTCCCCATCGCGACTGGAACAAGCGACTTGCAGCGACCGGCTTCGTATCCGAAATCGCCGAACAGTTCCGAGCGCAAAGGGTCCAGTTCGATATCGCTCATGCCGGCATCGATCAGGCCGAAGAAAAATTCTCGGATTGCCGCGGTACCGCGCACTGCGGGAACATTTGGCCGCAGCACCATGGCGTCGGGAACGTAGAGGTCCACCAGGTCGTCGAGTTGTTTCGTGTTGCAGGCCAGAGCCCAGTCCTGGGTCAGTTTGCGCAGCGCCGCTTCGGCCCGGCTTAGTGAAGGGCCACCCAGCGGGGCTCGCACCCTGACAATGTCGCGGGCGCCGGCGCTGCCGGCGGCCGTGCGCATATCGGGACTTACACCCGCATCAAACCCGTCGGCGGGCGCGAAATAATGATAGTGATGATGGTAGTGATGCTCGCCGGGCGCGTCAGCCCCGGGCTTCGGATTGGTTGGCGCGGCTTCGGACCGTTCCGCCACTTTCAGCAAGGACGCGCCACAACTCGCACAATAGTTGTTCCCCTTGCGGTTGGCGGTTCCGCAAGCCGGACACGTCTTAGAGCTTTCGGATTCGGGGTTCACGGTCACGGACTCTTCGGCGCTTTGCTCAAGGGAGAATCGCTGAATTGCCTGAAAGACGGCGGCTTTGGACGCCGGGCCCAGTTTGGGATCATCCATTCCGTATCTGAGTTCCCTTCCGGTTCCACCTGCCGATAACGCCCATTCTAGTCGAAATTTTTCTCAGTGACTGGAAAACTCCACCTTCGCTTCCGAGTCTGTCGGAACGCCATTGCACGACGCGGGACGATAACGCCAGAATCGTACCGCCGCCAATACCGTCCGGTCTTCGTATGGCCCCGCGCTTTCCAGAATCAGAGCGCTGTGCACTCGGCCGTCGGTCCCGATGATGAAACTTACACTGACCTTCGAATTTTCCTCCGCTTCTTCCAGCAAGGGATCGGGCGTGGCCAGCGCCTGCGGAGGTTGGGCCGCTGCGCATGTGCTGCGATTCGCGGCGTGCGGCAGAGCCGCGAATTCAGAGTCGTGCATGGCTGAGCTCCAGATGTGTCGTTCCCGCTCGGGCAGAGACGCCTGTCCGCTGCCCGCGCGCGACCGCATCGATTCAACCGAGGCCAGGCACAGGGCAGATGCCCAGACAATCGACACCACATACCACCATCCGTGAAGCCTCATATACCGCTATTCCCCTCGCCAAAAATGGCGGTGAACCGCCGCCTATTTCCAGCGCGTTATAAACAGAGGCAATCGCGATGCCAGGACAATTTATGTAAGTCATTGATAAATAATTGGTTAGTCGAACAAGAGTTGCACGTTGGAAATTCTCGAATGAAAACAATTGCAGCAAATGAGCCGAATGCGTGCCCTCCCGACATCTTCAACTTACGCTTTAATACATCGGGGACAAGCCTATGTTGCTGTGGAGCCCTCCCAACCACTTGCCATCCTGTGTGCTGCCTTCTGCCACGGGCAGGGGCCGAAAATGCACAGAATCCTTCGTCGGGATTTGCTGAGCGAAGAATCTCTGCTTCCTCACTATGACGACATTTCTCACCGCTTCCGCAGCCTAATATATGATTTAACAACTTTTCGGTTGGGATGTAATCCTGGGAGGGCCATTCTGCTTCGACTTGGGTTATCACTGTTTCCATCGTCATGGTTCAGGCTCCCGTTCCTGATCATCCCGCTCTTCTTTTTTCTGGTATCGCCGCTGGCCGGACAGTCTCAGACTTTGCCCCAGGCCGAAATCTCCGGAACGGTCACCGATCAAACTGGCGCGGCGATTTCCGGCGCCGAGGTGACTTTCACCGCTGATTCTTTCTCCGCAACCCAGGTCACCAACGACTGGGGTAAATTCACATTTTCGAATGTTCCCGTGGAAGCAGGAGTGGCGAGAGCATCCGCAGACGGATTTCAAGTCAACACTGCTGATTGGCGTACAGGCTCGGGCCCGCTCCAGATCGTGCTGCTCCCTGCTACGGCGGCCGAGCAGGTTACCGTCACCGCCAATCGTACCGGCGTGCGCGTAGTTGAAAACGCGACCAGTGTCACCATCCTTTCCGGGCCGGATATCGAAGCGACCGCCGCGTTCCGGTTGGACGACATGCTTCGCCAGGTGCCGGGATTCAGTCTTTTCCGCCGCACCACCAGTCGCAGCGCGAACCCGACCACGCAAGGCGTCTCGCTGCGCGGGCTAGGAGCGAGCGGAGCCAGCCGCGCGCTGGTGCTTAGCGACGGCTTCCCGCTCAACGATCCCTTCGGCGGATGGGTCTACTGGGACCGCGCTCCCCGGGAAAGCATCCAAAGCCTCGAAGTGGCCAGCGGCGGCGCTTCGCACCTCTACGGGTCGGACGCCCTCGGCGGGGTCATCAATATTATTCGTTCGCCCGTCAATCAGGACGCGGTTTCACTGGAAGCCGCCTACGGGAATGAAAATTCGCCAGACCTCTCTCTGGCCGCCAGCAAGACATTGGGGCCGTGGTCTTTCGGCATTGCTTCCGAACTTTTCCGCACCGATGGCTACATCGCCGTTCCCGCCGACTTGCGCGGCGCCGTCGACACGCCGGTGAACTCGCAGGATGCGACCGGCGATGTTACGGTGCGGCGCCAATTCGGGGATCGCGGAAGCATTTTTGTTCGCGGATCGGTGTTCGGCGAGTCGCGCCACAACGGCACGCCGCTCCAAACCAACAGCACCACGATCCGCGAGCTCGATCTTGGCGGGAACTGGGACGCGCACGAAATCGGCGCTTTCCAACTGCGTGCTTACGCCGGCCGCCAGAACCTTGACCAGTCCTTCTCATCGATCGCTGCCGACCGCAACACGGAGAGTCTCACCCGTACGCAGCGTGTCCCCGCGCAGCAGGTTGGATTCTCCGTTCAATGGCAGCACAGTATGGGGACGCGCCAGAATCTGGTGGCCGGACTGGAAGAATCGAACATTCACGGCCAGACCAACGAGCAGGGATACTTCGGCGGCCATCCCACCAGCACTTCCGCGGGCGGAGGTCGAGAGGTGAATTGGGGCGCTTACGTCGAAGACATCATCCGCATCACCCCGAGCTGGCTGCTGACGGCAAGCGGGCGAGTGGACCACTGGATGAACTTCGATGCCTTCGCGCCTCCTAATCCAGCGGTACCAGTCGGCGCAGCTCCGGTTCCTGATCGCAGCGAGTCCTTCTTCAGTCCGCGACTGGCGCTGTCTGCACAAGCTCACGAACAATGTTTCTCTCACCGCTTCCGGTTACCGCGCGTTCCGCGCGCCCACTCTGAACGAACTGTATCGCGGGTTTCGCGCAGGCAATGTTTTTACCGAAGCCAATTCGAACCTTCGCGCCGAACGGCTGACTGGCGCCGAAGGCGGCGCCATCGTCACCGGCTGGAGCCAGCGCCTGATGCTGCGTGGCAATTTTTTCTGGAACCAGATCACGCGGCCCGTGGCCAATGTCACCCTGACCACCACTCCCAGCCTGATCACCCGGCAGCGCCAGAATCTGGGCAGCACAGTTTCACAAGGCGTAGAAGTGGAAGTCAGCGGACAGGTGAGCAACTCGATCACGCTTTCGGGCGGCTACGAATACACTCATGCTACCGTGACCAGTTTCACTGTCGATCCTGCTCTGGCGGGACTCGAATCCAAGCCTGGTGGGTCTCGACGTTCCACAAATTCCCCGCAACCAGTTCGATTTCCAGGCCCGTTACTCACGGCCCTTCATTCTTCTCGCGGTCCAGGGACGCTTCGGCGGGAACCAGTTCGACGACGACCAGAACACCTTATTGCTGAGACGTTATTTCACCCTCGACGCTACCGCTTCGCACAGCCTGCGTCACGGGCTCGATGTGTTTGTCGCGGTGGAGAATCTGCTCAACCAGCGCTATGACGTCGGACGCACACCCGTCCTTACCGTCGGTCCGCCGATTCTTGCTCGAGCCGGTCTGCGGCTGCAATTTGGATCGAGATAGATGTGCGCGCCAGCGATTGTCATCACGATCGCGCCGATCTAGTTAGTCCCACGCCGGAGCACACCCATCCCTGCGCACGCCTTTCAGATGCGCTCCGAGGCTGGACATTTCGAGCGAGCTACTGGATGGAACTACCAACCGATGAAAAGACGTTGTTAGCGTTACTGCCTACCAGTCGTATCGTCCCAACTACGATTACGAGGATTACCGCCAGCATAACTGCGTATTCGGCAATATCCTGACCTTGTTCCTCGCGCCACAAACTGCGTGCAATGCTCAACATGGTGTCGCCTTCCAGTTCGAACCACGTTTGCCCTAGGGCGGCAACACTGGTCCGGGGGGATTTTTCTAGTAAGACCACAGGCTGGGCGGTAAAGTGACTTTCTTACCGATTGTTATTTGACGTGGATTGTGCGCTTTCGATTTACTTCTGTCAAGCAACTTCTGATAGTAACTTCCGACAGACTTGGCACTCAGCGCACGTGTAAGCTCAGGCCAAGACCGTCGGCAACCTTTCCGTGATGCGCGTCTGGCCAACTTCAACTATTTAATGATGCATGAACTTCTTTGCCCAGGGCAACAAGTCCCATGTTCGCCAGAAAGCCTGCATTTCATCGGGCGTGCCTAGTGAGACCCGAATGTAATCGCCCATTTGCGGGAAAAGACGTCCGATGAGAATCTGGTGAGCACGGAAATGTTCGATTACCTCTGCCGCTTGATGTTGAATGTTCATCATCACAAAATTGGTCTGCGAGTCGATCGGCGACAGCATTCGAGCCATCGCCTGGTTGAAAAACTCCTGCCGGTCGTCGCGATTGCGCTTCACTGCCTCCTTTACTCCCGCGGTGTCGTCGAGCGCCAATGCGGCCACCTCCGCCGCGATCGCATTCAGACCGTTTTCGCTTATGAACGGGCGCATTTTCTGAACGATTTGGGGATGTGCGACCCCGTAACCCAACCTCAGTCCGGCCAGACCATACACTTTAGAGAAAGTACGAGTCACGATTATTCTCTTGTCGTCGACTGGGCGATCGATGAAGGACGAATACATCGCCGACGGTGCGGCGAACTCATGATAGGCCTCATCAATCAAAACCTGTACTGTCGACGGAAGTTTGCTGATAAAGGCCTCGATATCCTGTCGCGGAGTGATTGACGCGGTGGGATTATTCGGATTGCAAATATAGACTAGCCCCGTGGCAGGTCCGACGCGCGCGAGCATGCCTTCGAGGTCGTGCTCACACTTGCGAGTCAGCGTTACGGATACTATTTGAGAGTTGACCGACTTGGCACAATGCTCGATTGCTTCGAACGTCGGCGTTGCCTGCACAAGTTGGCGGCCATCGGCGAGAAAAGCGCACGCCGCCACCCGAAGTATTTCCGTAGACCCGCATCCGAACAGCACTTGCTCAGGTTTCACCTTGTGGAAGTTCGCGATTTGCTCGGTCAGTTCGTTGTACTTTCTAAATGGATAACGATTTGCCAGGCCGGTGGCGGTGCGTATAGCGTTGGCCACCTTCGGAGAAGGACCATAGGCATTCTCATTGGCGTCCAAATGAATGAATCCATCTGGCTGCCTGGTCCGCGCAGGTTCCGCCGCAAAGGCAACCGAAACCTTCCCCAACGGCAAACCCAAGGTCGCTCCGGTCGCGGCACCAAGAGTGAGTGAACGGAGAAAATCTCGGCGCGATTTAGACATGCGGATCTCCTCGGTAGAGGGCGAAAACAAAGGTAAAACTTCCTGGCCGTAGCATTTCTGCAGACAACTTCCTGAATCATACTTCGCAAAGCTCGAGCATATCGCGGTGTCAGAACACCCGTTCCTTGAGCAGTTGCCGCAAGTACAGGCCATAGCTGCTCCCATTCAGCACGGATGCCAGCTTCTCCAGTTGCGTTGCGGTGATGTATCCGTAACGAAAGGCGATCTCTTCCGGACACGCGATCTTCAGTCCCTGCCGCGTCTCAATAGTCTGTATGAAAAGCGAGGCCTCCAGCATTGACTGGTGGGTGCCTGTATCCAACCATGCCATACCTCGGCCCAAGACCACTACGTCCAACTGTTTACGCTTCAAATATTCCTGATTTACGTCGGTGATTTCCAATTCGCCGCGGGCGGAAGGCTTCAGAGACCCGGCGATGTCGATGACCTGATTGTCATAAAAATACAGTCCAGTCACGGCGTAACGGGACTTCGGGGCCTTCGGCTTCTCCTGCAGGCTCAGAGCTTTTCCTTTGGTGTCAAATTCAACGACGCCATAGCGCTCCGGATCTTGCACTGGATACGCGAATACCCGCGCACCTTTGCTTTTCTGACCGGCCTGCAGAACCGTCTTGGCCAGGTCGTGCCCGTAGAAAATGTTGTCGCCCAGCACCAATGCGCAGCAGGAAGACCCAATAAACTTGCGTCCCACGAGAAAGGCTTGCGCAATTCCCTCCGGCCGCGCCTGCACCGCGTACTGAAAGTTCAGTCCGAGTCGGGCTCCATCCCCGAGCAGCTGTTCGAACCGGGGAGCGTCCTGCGGCGTGGACACGATAAGAATATCGCGTATACCCGCCAGCATCAGCGTGGACAGCGGGTAATAAATCATGGGCTTGTCGTAGATGGGAAGCAAGCTCTTGCCGATTGCATGAGTCACCGGGTACAAGCGAGTACCCGATCCTCCGGCGAGAATGATGCCTTTATATTTGGACTGCCGGGGATTCAGTGTGGGCATGAGAAAAGAAAACTGGCGTCTAGTAACCTTTCATCTTTCGACAAAATTCTGCAATTAGATTACTGCATCAGCCTCCTTCCGCGATAGATACTGCACGTGACTGCTCAGGTCCGCCGCGCTCAAATCAAGTTTGTTCCAGCAAAAAATCTTCTCCACTTAAATTTCATTTGGAATTGACAATCACTCCGCGTGTTTTTCTCGCGCCGGTTGATATCTGAGATTCGCCTGTCACCGGCAGGTGCGTGACCGAGGTAACTAGAGTTACGCCTAGTCGGTGGCCACATGGCCCAGCCCTTAGTTCACTTCCGGTATCTACCGCCTGCGCAACCCTCAGAGCACACTGCATTTGGCTGCGTTATTCCACGTTTCGGTCTCTAGCGGGATTGGCACTCGGAATGGTGCAGCAAGCAAGTAAATCCCCCGCCGTATGGCCGTACGGCTTACTAGAGGCCCTCGTGAAGTATTTCGGCAGCCGCAGCAAACTGGTAGTTCTCCTTCTCCTTTTGGGCACCCTGCTAGGTTGCTCTGGTCTCGACGCCAGCCAGCCTTCTGCTCAAACGACTGTCGGTTCCAGCCAAATTACGCTGTCTCCGAAGAGCGTTGCTTTCGGCAATGTTCCGGTCGGGAAGACTCAGGCCCTATCAGCTACTTTATCCAATACAGGGAGAGGCGTGATAGCCATCACTCACGCTGCCATCTCGGGCCAAGGGTTCGCCTTGGATGCCCTGAAGCTGCCGTTGACTCTCGGCCCAGGACAACGAACCTTGATCGGCGTGCACTTCACGCCAACGTCTGGCGGATCGAACCAAGGCACGATTCATCTGCAAGGAACCGCTTCAGTGCGTTCGGGTAGCCGTAGCGGCAGACACCGGAAAGGGATGATAGCCGACGCCCCTAGCATCCTGCCTATATCGATAAGCTTGCCGGTTTCGGGCATCGGAGCGAGTGCCGGACAACTCGCGGTTTCGCCCGCGGCCCTGTCTCTGGGCAACGTCAAAGTTGGCACCACTCACACCGAGTCCGCGATGCTTGCGAATTCAGGCGGTTCTCCGGTTACCGTAAGCAATGCCACCGTGACTGGCCACGGCTTCAGGATGAGCGGACTCACTTTCCCGCTGCGGCTTGCACCGGGGCAGAGAAAGAACTTCTCGGTGATATTTACTCCCCAGGCGGCCGGGACATCAACCGGAACTATTGCGGTTACCAGCGACGCTGGGAACTCGGTCGTAAGCCTGCCGGTCACAGCAATCGCGGTGGCCAGTGGGGCACTGATATCAAATCCTTCCATCCTGAGTTTTGGCACCGTACAGGTGAATCATGGTCAGATGTTGTCCGCAACCCTGACCAACTCAGGAAGTTCTACTGTGACCCTGTCTCGGGCGAGCATTTCCGGCTCCGGCTTCGCGCTGAGTGGCGTAACTTTGCCCCTCACTCTGGGACCGGGACAAAGCACATCGCTCAAAGTGAGCTTTAATCCGCAGTCCGGGGGGGCGGTGAACGCCAGCCTTTCCGTGATCAGTGACGCCGTCAATGGCACGCTGGCTGTCCCTCTTTCCGGCACCGGTGCCACCACCGGAGCGCTCAACTCGACACCGTCTAGTCTGAGCTTCGGGAACGTGCCTGCCGGCAGCCCCAAAACTCTCTCGGGAACTCTGGTCAATTCGGGCGGATCCAGCATTACAATCACTCAAGCCAACGTCTCGGTAAGTGGCTTCGCGTTAAATGGCTTGACCCTGCCTGCTACTCTGGCCGCTGGGCAAAGCAGAGCCTTTAGCGTTACGTTCACACCGCAGGGTGGTGGATCGCGAACCGGAAATCTTTCGATTGTCAGTAACGCGTCTAATGTCGCGTTGACGATTCCGCTTAGCGCGACCTCTGCGACCGCCGGGCTCTTGAGCACCAGCGACTCCAGCCTCGACTTCGCCAGCGTTGCGTTGGGCAACAGCAGCACCCAGTCAGAAACTTTAACCAATACCGGTGGTTCCAGCGTTACCGTGACCCAAGCAAACCTCTCTGGCACCGCCTTCAAAGTCACCGGCCTGAGCCTCCCCCTGACCCTGAGCCCGGGACAAAGCTTTACCTTTGGTGCGGTGTTCAAGCCGACAACGGGCGGAAGCGCTGCCGGGTCGATTTCCGTCGTGTCTAATGCTTCCAATTCCACACTCACTATTACGTTGGCCGGGACCGCAGCCGTCTCCGGTCAGTTGGCGGTCAGTCCGGCCACGCTGAACTTCGGCACTGTCACCGTGGGCCAAACCAAGAGCTTGACCGGCTCGCTGACCGCCAGTGGCTCCAGCATCACGGTTTCAAACGCTAACACGAGCACTTCGGAGTTCAAGGTTAGCGGCCTTGCGCTTCCACTCACTCTGGCTGCCGGCAAGAGCGTCTCATTCACTATCACATTCACTCCTCAAGCCAGCGGCGTAGCTGCGGCGGGCGCGTCGTTCATCAGCAACGCCTCCAACTCCTCGGCCCAGGCAACTCTCGGTGGCACTGGCGCGGCAGCGCCGCAGCATAGTGTTTCACTTAACTGGAATACAAGTGCAGCCGGAGTAGTTGGCTACAACGTCTACCGCGGCAATAGTACGGGCGGCCCCTACAGCAGAATCGCGTCCATGAACGCCGACACCAGCTACACCGATAGCACGGTTCAGGCAGGCCAATCTTACTTCTACGTCACCACGGCGGTCGATGGCAACGGGAAGGAAAGCGCGAACTCGAATCAGGCGCTGGCCGTAATTCCCAAACCCTAAGAGTCGGGAAATCTCTGAGTCGCACGGAGCGTGAAATATTTCACACCCCGTGCGACTCGGCCCGCCCGTAATCTCTGACCGCGAAGCACCCAGTCAGGCCAGCTGATCCCACACAGACGATGATGCAGCATGCCTGCATTGCCACCATCCTTCATCCAAGAAGAAATTGTTCGCGCGCGCTCAATCTTGTCCCATCGCAGGTGAACCTTGCGCGAGTGAACACAGATGCGACCCAAAGTTATGTACTTGTGACATCTTCAGGTCTTTCAGCTGCCAGTTTAGTTTTCTGATGTACCCCTTCAGGTTTCCCTGCATAGTGGGATTCGATCGACCCGTCCCGCGCAACAAACTAGTTTTGGGGACAATTCTTTTTTATCAGGAGCATTACGCAATGCATGGAAGATTATTCTTAGCCGTGGCCGTGTTGATGATTTCCATCACAATGGGCTGCGGAGGCGGATCGGGCACTAGCCGAAGCATCGCGGCGGGTCAACTGGTCGCGACGCCTTCAACTCTCGACTTTGGCAAAGTGAAGGTGGGCGGCCAAAAAGGTCAAACTGGCACGCTGACCGCAGGTAATTCAAGCGTCACAGTGTCATCTGCGGAGTGGAGCGGCGAGGGATACTCGGTCACGGGAATTGTGTTTCCGGTTACCGTGCCCGCCGGCCAGAGTGTTAACTTTCGGGTGACTTTCACGCCCCATCGAGCGGGAGACGCGCCCGGGAACATCCACTTCGTGAGCGACGCTTCGAGCTCGGCCCACGTCTCATTCAACGGTAACGGCACGCAAGCACCAAAGCATAGCGTAGTTCTTGCGTGGGGAGCGGCCCCTGCTGCCAGGCTGGTTACAACATTTACCGGGGGCTGCCTTGGAGGGCCCATACACAAAGATGAATGCGTCTCCGAATCCGAGCTTGACCTTTACCGACGCCTCGGTGGTCGGCGGACAAACCTACTTCTACATGACCACGGCGGTGAACAAAGACGGAGAGGAAAGCAACTACTCGAACCAGGTTCAAGTCGAGATTCCGAACTCCTAGTCGACTTGAGGTCTTAAACCGCCGGGGCGTGCGTGAACGGGAACACAACCGATTTCCCCGTGCCAATCGCTTCGTCGATCGCGATGGTGACTTCGGAAACCTCCATCAGTTCTTCAAACGGAATCGGAGAACTGTCGCCCCGGCGTATAGCTTCCAGGGTCAATTCGATTTCCCGTTGATGTCCCTTATCGCGGCTTGCCCTGATTCGTCTGGTCTTCCCGTCGCGAGCCAGTTCCAGGGTGCAAAAATCCTCAACCCGTCCGACTTTACCCGCGCAGAACACCTCAAGCTGCTCCTTCGGCACAGATCTGTCGCCATTGGCCAGATATATGATGTTGGCGATCGATCCTTCCTGGAAGGTGAGAGTGGCAACGACATTATCTCGATTGTAGCGGGCTCCATCCGGAAGCCCATTCGCGCGAACGCTGGCGATGCTTGCTCCAACCAAGCAGCGGGTCCAGTCAACGAAATGGCAAAGCTCGCCGATGATCCTGCCTCCGCCGCTGGCGTCTTGCTGCAGCCAATGCTCTTGAGAGATGTATCCGGCGTTAACTCGGATATTCACGATCATCGGTTCCTGGCGCGCTGAAAAAAACTGCTTCAGCTTTTCAGTGAAGGGCGCGAAGCGCCGGTTGTAGCCGACCATCAGAAAGGGCGCAGCGTGTCTCTCTTTCTCCGCCTGATAGGCGCAACGAATCTCTTCCAGTTGCTCGCGGTTGATCGCTAATGGCTTCTCCACAAAAACCGGCTTGCGATTGGAAAGGGCGGAAATGACATATTGGGCATGGCTATCGTGGCGGGAGAGCACAACCACCAAGTCGGTGTCTTTGTCCTGAATCAATTCGCCGGGTTGCGTCGCCTGGGCAAAGTGAAACTGCAGACGGGCGGACTCGGCGGCCACGCCCGAGGCTGTCGCGACTGAGTGCAGAGCCACTCCCTGGCTCTTCCGCAAGGCTGGAAACATCACCGCGCGCGCAAAGCTTCCAGCGCCGATACAACCGACTCGCAGGTCGCGCTGTTGCCGTGGACGCACCGCTTGCGGTGAATCGATCAATGGCGACGGCACTTTGTTCAAGGTCCTCAAGGGGTATTCCACCAGAATTGTGTAGGCGCCACTGTTTTTCAACTCCTCATAGGCGGCGCTTCCCTGCTCCACCGAGCAACGCCGCTCGATGAGCGGCGCCACATCCACGGCTCCCGAAGCCAGCAACTGCAGGAAGGCCTCCATGTTGCGTTTCTCGGTCCACCGTACGTAGCCAATCGGATAATCAAGACCTTCTTCCTCGTATCGCGAATCGTAGCGGCCCGGCCCGTAGGAACGAGAAAGAACAAGCGACAGTTCTTTCCTATACATGGTCTGGCGGGAAACTCCGAGATCGACTGTCCCCACCACCACGATGCGCCCGCGATCGCGACAAATATCTGCCGCCAGTTCGACCGGCTCAGCCGACGGAGTTGCCGCGGTGATAATTGCGACATCAGCTCCGTGAGGAGCAAATTCCTTCGCTCGCGTCAGCGTATCCCCATCCGAAGACAGCGGAAGGTCCGCGCCGAACCGTCGTGCCTGCTCCACTCGTTGCAAATCACGATCGATGGCGATCACGCGACATCCTGCAGCTTTGGACAACTGGATAGTCAACACCCCGACCAAGCCTGCGCCGATCACGGCCACGACTTCGCCGAGAACAGCCTGACTCTGGCGAAAGCCCTGAAGCGCGATGGCGCCAATCGCGGTCAATGAGGCAGCCTCCAGCAGGACCGAATCCGGAACTTTGGCGGCAAGGTTCTTCGGGATGAAGTTGACCTCGCAGTGGTTGGCGTAGCCCGCGCCGGCGCAAGCGACCCGGTCGCCAGGTTGAAACTCCTGCGCTCCTGTGCCCGCCGCCAGCACGATTCCGGCACAGCTATATCCCAAAGGAGCCAGCGAATCCAATCGGGATTGCACCCTCTGGTAGGCGGCTTTCACACCATTTGTGCGCGCGAAATCGAACACCTGGCGAACCAGGTCGGGACGAGCCAGAGCTTTGCCCAGTAAAGACCTTTCTACCTATTCGCGATGAGCCCGCTCTGTGCCGGCGCTAATGGCGGAAAACCCGGTCCGTACGAGAATGCCGCCCGGACGCAACTCGGGTTGCGGTACTTCGTGACCGGCGACTTCCCCGGAACGTAGATCTTCCAAGATGGCTCGCATAGCGATTTGCTATTGTCTCATCAGGACGAGGACGGAGGAAGATACACGGGCTTCGTGGGTAGCCAATCGGGCGGCTTTCGATCCCGTAGAGTGCGGGAAGGGTCTTCCCTTGAACGATTCACAGCTTGCTCAATACCTTGGCGATGCGTTCCCCCGCATGTCCATCCCAAAGGGGCGGCACCGTGCCTTGCTTCTGCTTGCCCTGAAGAATCTTGGTTAACTCTGCGCGCAATGTAGTCCCGTCCTGCCCAACCAGGATGTTCGTACCGAGGGTCACGGTCACGGGACGCTCAGTATTGTTGCGAAGCGTGAGGCAAGGCACCTTTAAATAGGTCGTTTCTTCCTGGATGCCGCCGGAGTCTGTGACAACCACCGTAGCGCGACGTTGGAGGGCCAGGAATTCAATGTAAGGCAGTGGTTCCCGTAAATCCAGGGTGGCTGACGTCAATTCCGAAGTCTGCGATTCGCTGGCGAGTCCGGGGATGTACTGGAAAAATAACTTTCAGTTGGGTGTTGAGCTCCAGCAGGCATCCCAGGATCAGCTTCAAGGTGTGATCGTCATCCACGTTGGCAGGTCGGTGCAGTGTGACTAGAACATAGCGGTCGGGCAACCCGTTGGAATTCTTGGCAGTCGCTACCGGCAACAACCGGATCAGCGAATCAATCATGACGTTACCCACTCTATGTACTTTGGTCGGAGGAATACCCTCCCGTTCGAGATTCCTGTCTCCATCTTCAGAAGGGGTGAACAACAATTCCGCGAGCTGATCCGTGACCAGGCGATTGATTTCCTCAGGCATGGCGCGGTCGAATGAACGAAGCCCAGCTTCCACGTGCCCCACCAGAATCCGCAGCTTGGCACAAACCAAGGCAGCAGCAACCGTGGAGTTTACATCGCCATAGACCAGAACCAAGTCCGGTTTTCGTTCCAGCACAACTGGCTCAAAGCGGGTCATGATCTCCGCGGTTTGCCGGGCATGGCTCCCCGAACCCACTTCCAGGTTGGCGTCCGGAGCAGGAATCTCGAGTTGCTCGAAGAACACATCCGACATATTCGTATCGTAGTGCTGGCCGGTATGAATCAAGGTCTGTCGTATCCTTGGGTACTGTCTGAGTGCGCTCAGCACCGGGGCTACCTTCATAAGGTTAGGCCGGGCGCCCACAACGTGAAGAATGTGCATGCAAAGGGTCCCTAAACTCGAGTGTACTCTTGCTCGTTTTCGAGTCAAATTACCGATAGTAAACCATATGCTTTCAGAGATGACCTGCGGGTCAGCGGCTTACTGGCTCGGATATGAGTCCTGGGCGAGCCTCAATACGGGGAGGCGTCGAACCTCCAGAGGATCAATTGAGTCTGGAGCCAGGCAATACGCCGAGCGCAGGAACTGCTTGCGCAGAAGAAGACTGGATCCGAGTATTAATCGGTCACATCAGTGCGCGAACTGGGTATCGACCTGGTCGCTGCACTGCCGGCCGTTTTTCCGAGCGACTCTCGCCAGTCCCTTAATTTCAACGCGACTTGTTGCATATATGCCGCAGCTTGGGCGGGTGAGGAAATCTCTTCCTCGTCGCCGGGAGAGCGCGGAATCCGCGGGACATCTTCGGTGTACGAAGACTCAATGTGAGCAGTTTCCGACACGGACGTGAGTTTTTCGATATCGAGGTCGGACTTGACCTCGTTCACAATATCCAAGTCTACGACCCGCTTTCGCAGCGCACACGCCAGGGAAAGAGCATTAAAACAAAAGTTATTTACGTTTCGGGGAATGCCCTGCGTAAACGTGGCAACAGCCTCATAGGCCTCGGTCGTGAACAGCGTGTTTCCTTTGTATCCCGCAACCAGCAATCGGTGCTCGATGTAGTTCTTGACTTCCCATGCAGGCAGCGGCTCGAGGCCGTGAACGATCGAAACGCGCTGGCGCAGCTGTGCTAAACCCGGACTAGCCAACTTGTCGGCCAACGCCGGCTGACCCGCAAGGACGATTTGCATCAGCTTGGCCCGCGACGTCTCGAAGTTAGAGAGCAACCGCAAGGTTTCCAGAACTTCTGGATCCAGGTTCTGGGCTTCGTCAATGACAACAATGAGGCGATTGCCCGATCGCGCTTCTTGCATCAGACGTTTGTTAAACTCTTCGTGCATCTGCACCAAATCCTGGATAGCCCCTTCGTAGCCGAGTTCTGCCAGTAAAAGGCGCATGAACTCTCGCGAGTTGCACTGGGTCTGAAAAATTAAGGCGGTGCGTGCGCTGGTGCGAAATTTTTCCAGCAAGTGGAACAAGATTGTCGTCTTGCCCATTCCTGGTCTGGCGATCAGGCCCAGAAAACCTCGATTTGCTTCAATTCCGTAATACAGGGAGGCCAACGCCTCGCGGTGGGCGGCGCTGAGATAAAGGAACCGAGGGTCCGGGGTAACGCCGAATGGTTGTTCGCGTAACCCAAAGAAACTCAAAAACATGGCCTACGCTCCGTTCCGACGTCTGCGATAACCATTTCCTTGATCCGGGCTGGGTGGGGAAACCCGCGCTCTCACTACCGTTAAGACCTACTCCTATTGTAAAGCAGGGGACGGGAGGGGTGCGTTCAAAAGTCCACTCCGTCGCCGGAAGCCAGTGACTCAGGTAATCTGGATGCCCGTTGCCAGGCACTCGGAGACCAACCCCTTGAAGGTCGGATGTTTACCGTTTGTGACGCGCAATCTTGCAGGGCGAAGGCAACAACCGAGTTCGTTGCCGAAGCTGGTAGAAGAGAATGGGAGACCGGAAGGTAATCGTTTTGGGAACTACGTCCGACCAGATGAGTCCGTGTACAATTTATCCTCGTTTTAAAACAAATAGCGATTCCCGGTTCTGTTGGCAAACAGCGCTATTGAGCCTTCAAAACCTGGTGAATATGACTCTACAGCTCGCGCCAGGAGCAGAATGCCCGCTCGTTTAAGCAACAATAGCGGTCGGGGTCACCGAGCAGGTTTCTAGAATGTCGTCCAGCTTCGCCGAAACCCAATCCGCTACCAAGACAGAGCTTGCCCCATCGGCCGAAGAATGCCTGTCCTGGGGCAGGTACCCTGCGGTCAAACATCATGCAATCTACCGTGCAAGCTGGACGGATCAGGTCCCGGCTATACTCGACCGGGCTGCGCCAGAGTCATTGCTGGCGTATGGACTGGGCAGGAGCTATGGTGATTCCTGCGTCAATGCGGGGCGCGATCTCGTGGTATGTTCCCGCCTCAACCGAATCATTAGTTTTGATGCAGACCAGGGCCTCATCCACTGTGAAGCCGGAGTCAGCCTTTCCGATATTCTTGACATCGCTATTCCGCGCGGCTGGTTCCTGCCAGTCACCCCGGGTACGAGGTTTGTGACTGTTGGCGGCGCGATCGCCAACGATGTGCACGGAAAAAATCATCATCGCGCCGGTACTTTGGGCCGACACGTCCGGAGCTTCGAAGTCTGCCGGTCGGATCACGGGCTGATACCATGCAGCCCTGATCACAATACAGACTTATTTCAGGCGACCATCGGCGGCCTCGGACTCACCGGAATAATTACGCGGGCCGAAATAGCGTTGAAGCCGATTAAGGGTCCATTCATCGACGTCGAGACCATCCCATTCCACTCACTATCTGAATTCCTGACGCTCAGCAACAATAGCGACGACACTTTTGAGTACACGGTGGCGTGGGTCGATTGCTTCTCGCGAAAAGGCACACGCGGCATCTTTTTCCGCGGCAACCACTCCGACCGAGCCGGCGAGCAGCGGCGTTCGGGCACTCGTGCGCGGGTTCCATTTGAATTTCCCGGCTTGGATACTCAACGGCTTTACCATGAAGATGTTCAACTCTGCTTACTACTCGAGACATGCTCTTGGGAAGCGCCGGTCGGTTGTGCCATACGAACCTTTTTTCTATCCCCTGGATGCAGTTGCCCGCTGGAATCTGATCTACGGCGCACGGGGATTCCTTCAATATCAATGTGTCATTCCTGACGATTCGTTCGACGCATTCCAGGAATTGCTGGACCTGATATCAGACTCCCACATGGGTTCGTTTCTGGCCATCATGAAGCGCTTCGGTTCAAGCCCAAAAGCAGGCACACTATCGTTTCCCAGGCCTGGTTTAACGCTGGCATTGGATTTTGCGATGAGAGGAGAAGAGACGCTTCGTCTCTTGGATGAACTCGACAAGGTTGTCGTCAAGAGCCTGGGGGCAATATATCCGGCCAAGGATGCTCGGATGAGCCGCGCCACATTTGAAGCGTCGTTTCCAAACTGGCGCCAACTCGAACCATTTATCGATCCCAAATTGTCATCCTCATTCTGGCGCCGGGTAACAGGAACCTGATCATGCAGAGGGTCGTCATACTGGGAGCTACGTCGGGCATTGCGCAAGCACTACAGCGATTGCTGGCTAAGCAACGGAAAAGAAATGATGCTTGTGGGACGTTCTCCGGAACGTCTGTCGGTATCCAGAGGAGATCTGCTGGTGCGCGGCGCCCGCGAGGTTGTAACCTTCCCTGCGGACTCTGGCGGATGTTTCCACTCATGTTCCGGTTCTGGAGTTTGCCAGAAATCATCTGACAAATTTCGACACCATTCTGCTGGCGTACGGGACCATGCTCGATCAACTAGAATGCCAGCGACTCAGCGGTGCTGGCTCGCCGGAAATCGAAACCAACTTTGTTAGCGCTGTGGCGCTGCTCACGATTTTTGCGGAGCACTTTGCAGAGTACGGGCACGGGCTGCATTGCAGCCATCACCTCTGTGGCTGGCGATCGCGGACGCCGCTCGAACTACGTGTATGGCGCCGCCAAAGGCGCGTTGAGTCTTATTCCTGCAGGGACTTCGCAGCCGACTGTATCCAACCGGAGTGAAAGTCATCACCATAAAGCCTGGCCCGGTGAAAACGGCAATGACCGACAAAATGGAAAAGAGCGGCATGTTCGCCGACCCTGAGGATGTTGCGCGCGATATCTATCGTGCCTTGAAAAACGCTCTCCTGACGTACTCTACACTCCGCGCCGATGGCGTCTGATCATGGCAGGCGTACGAGCCCTTCCAGAATCGGTTTTTAAACGATTATCCTTCTAGTCCGAAGACAATATGGTCTGCGACTCCTGATCCCGCAGCCGCCACGAACCCGTGTCATTCGAGGTACCATGCAGGTTGGAAGTGGATTGAGACTGCTACAATATTGCAACTGTGAGCCTTGCGACGGGACCCATCATTTTGAGATAACGACTTAAGGTAACGACCATTCGATATTCAGTGAACTAGTCTGCAAAATGCCAGAGCAAACTGAAACGAAATCCCGCGGTTCGGTTAAGACGTCTTCAGTTTTGTGTGTTGACCTGGATGGGACGCTGTTGCAAAGCGACTTGCTCTGGGAATCCTTGTTGCTGTTGTTGAAACGAAAGCCTCTGTCTCTGCTCCGGCTTCCGACATGGCTGATTCGTGGAAAGGCCTACACCAAGCGTCAAATCGCCCTCCGCGTCATTCCAAATCCGGCCACCCTTAATTATCACCCGCAAGTTCTGGATTCGATCCGGGACGCGAGACGACAGAACCGCAGAGTTGCGCTAGTAACCGCGTCCGACGCGTTATGGTCGAAGAGCCCGATTCGCGACCACCTTGGAATGTTTACCGACTGCCTGGCCAGCGATGGAACGACCAATCTAAGCGGGACAACAAAGCGCGACCCCTGATCATTTCCAAATTTGGTGAATCGGGGTTCGATTATGTGGGCGATTCCCGGCGTGATTTGCCGGTCTGGAAGGCTGCCCGAACCGCCATTCTGGTGGAGCCTTCCGGAGTTTGAAGAGGCGGGTCCAGCATGTATCCCAATCCGTGCGCGTGATAAAGTCGGAAGAAGCGCCGGGCGGCAGCGTTGTGGCGTGCGCTACGACCTCATCAGTGGCTCAAGAACGTGCTGGTCTTTGTTCCGCTGGTCCTGGCGCACCGAATTCGCGACGTCGCAACCCTGGAGCGCGCTCTCCTCGCATTTGCCGAGTTCAGTCTGTGCGCTTCCGCCGCGTATCTTCTGAATGATCTCCTCGATCTCGAAGCGGACCGAGTGCATCGGACAAAACGCAACCGCCCTATTCCGTCGGGGCGAGTCCCGATCCCCGTGGCACTCGGAGTGGCGCTGCTCTACTATTGATTGTCCTTCGGCTTGGCTGGCTTAACGGCCCACGGTGCGGCAATCGCACTGCTGGCTTTGTACCTGGTCGTGACTACTGCCTATTCCCTGTCGCTCAAGAAAATCGCCATTCTTGACGTGGTGACACTGTCGGGTCTGTA
>CAVVLA010000013.1:0-139601 GCA_963748935.1 Terriglobia bacterium | reverse complement strand
TCTCGATTAAATAGGTCTTAAACACATTGTCCGCGCCCCAGATGATTTGGGAACCGCTCTCGCTCTCCTCCATGGTGAACACCGCCGGAAGCGGATCGTATTCAATCGAGACCGCCGCCACAGCCTGGGGAAGAAGGTGCCGGTTGGGATGAGCGAGGAGCAGAACCGGCTCCTCGGGGTGGTTCACGGCCCCATCCGCGAGACAAGGCTGATCATCTGCAATCAGCGCGATAACATTTTTCCCGGGAATATCTTTCGCGGTCACTACGACAAATTCGTCCCAGGCGATTCCGGGCCCAAACGTAATGTTCTTTATCTTGCCTCGAGGAATTTGGCTACGAACGGTTGCGCCATACAGCATGTGGGGCAGCGTCATATCGTCGATGTACTGCGCTTGTCCCGTGACCTTGTCACGGCCTTCTTTACGCGGAACCGACACCCCGACGATGCGATCATTCGCCATGAAGATTGATTATCGCACTTGCACGCGCTCTCACTGCCCTTACGGGCGCTTCGACGCAAAAGAGCCGCGAAGCGGCGCAAAGAATGAAGCCCCGGGCGTAAGACCGGGGACGGGAAGCGCGAAACGACCCCGCCCTGAAAGGGCGAAAGGATAATCCATCGAGCCCTTAACGCCGCCACTCGCGGCCGCATGGTTTTCCAGGAAACTCGCCGTCAACAAACACCGGCTGTCCCCGCAAATACGTGGCCCTGACAACACCATGCAACGTTTCTCCAAGATAAGGCGACATAGGATGCCGGTAATGCAACCGCTCCGGCGTCACTTGAAACTCCGCATCGGGATCAAATACAGCCAGATCGGCATCGTAGCCCGCCGCCAGTCGGCCCTTTTGCCCCAGGCACCCCGCCAACCGCGCCGGACCCTCGGCCATCCAGCGCGCAATATCCACCAGCGTAAATCCCCGCTGGCGAGCCTCTGTCCACATTAAGGGAAGCGCCACAGAGAGACTTGAAATGCCGCCCCACGCAGTTCTGAAGCTGCCCTCGGCAGTCCGCTTCATTTCTGGCGGACAAGGAGAATGATCGGTGGCCACCAGATCGATCGTCCCTTCCTTTAGCCCTTGCCATAATGCTTCGCGGTTTTCGCGGCTGCGGATTGGCGGCGCACACTTGCACAGGGTGCCCTCGCTCGCAATCTCTTCCGCAGCCAGGTGCAGGTAATGCGGACAGGTTTCCACGCTCACCGCCAGCCCTTCCGACCGGGCAGCTCGCAACACCGGCAGGGCACGGCTAGTCGAAAGATGAACGATGTGCAAGTGGAAATTGTATTGCCGGCACAGCGACAGCATCATCGCAATCGCCGAGAGCTCCGCTTCGTCGGGCCGCGATTGCAGATACGTCGCATAGGATTTCCAATCCGCATGGGCCAGACGCTCCGTAGCCGCTTCCACCGGACCGGAGAGCTCTGCGTGTACCAGTAGTGGCAGTCCAATCCGCGCAACATGAGGCAGAGCCCTACGCAGATCTTCCTCGGTCACCATAGTGAAGCCGTCGATTCCGGGATGTATCAGAAAGGCCTTGAATCCCAGCACCCCGGCGGCCGCGAGCGCTTCGATATCACTCTGGTTATCTCTGACCACTCCACCCCAGGCGGCCCAATCGACGCAGCACTTGCCGCGCGCCGCTTCCCGCTTCGCCTCCAGTGCTGCAACTGTTGTCGTCGCCGGCAGGCAATTCAGGGGCATGTCCACCAGCAACGTATAACCTCCCGCTGCCGCCGCGCGCGTCGCGCTACCGAACCCTTCCCACTCTGTCCGTCCGGGCTCGTTGATGTGAACATGAGAGTCCACCAGCCCGGGAAGAATCGCGGCATCGCCAAAATCGTGCGCCTCGACGTCACCCGGCATTTGGTGGGGAGGAAGGACCGCCGGATTTGTTCGCCTTCCACCAATACGGCAGCCGGCCCGATGCCTTCCCCATTAACCACCCGGCGGGAAACGAAAGCCTGCATGCTCATTGTGTTGCCCGCCCGTTCCGCAAAAAAGTCCGCATCAAGAGCCGAGCCTATCGCGCCCGCATCACTTTTTCAACTTGCCGCCATCATCAAAATCATCCAAGTTCCTCTGTCATCCCGACCGGAGCGCAGCGAAGCAAGCGAAGTGGAGGGACCTGCTGTCCGTCACCCGATAAACATTTCGCGCGCTTCCACCCCTCCGCTTATACTTGCATGCTTTAGCTGGAAAGAAAGCGCTCCGATGAACAGTCCTTTCATGGCACGCGCCATTCAACTCGCGATCGAAAATGTCCGCACTGGACAAGGGGGCCCCTTCGGCGCCGTGGTCGTGAAAGAGAGCGGCATTATCGCCGAGGGCGCAAACCGTGTGACCGCCAGCAACGACCCCACCGCGCACGCGGAGGTCCTCGCCATCCGCCAGGCCTGCCAAAAGCTTGGCAGCTTCGAGCTGAAAGGCTGCGAACTCTATACCTCTTGTGAGCCGTGCCCCATGTGCCTGGGCGCGATCTACTGGGCGCGCCTTTCCCGCGTCTACTACGGCGGTTTCGCTGCCGACGCATCCCGAGTCGGATTTGACGACTCTTTTATCTACCGCGAAATTGCTCAACCGCATGCCCAACGCGGAATTCCCATGATTCAAATGATGCGCGAGGAGGCATTGGCAGCTTTTCGCGCCTGGGAAGAAAAATCCAACAAGATAACTTACTAACCTGAGGCGAAACGATTGATCGATCGCTACTTCAAGCTCACTGAAAACCACACTACAGTCCGCCGAGAGTTTCTCGGCGGCGTCACTACGTTCCTGACGATGGCCTACATCGTCGTGGTTAACCCGCAGATCCTCGCCCAGGCCGGGATGCCGGTCGATGGCGTGGTTTTTGCCACGTGCCTCTCGGCCGCGGTCGCGACCCTGGTCATGGGTCTCTACGCCAACTATCCCATCGCACTCGCTCCCGGAATGTCGCTCAACGCGTACTTCACGTACTACGTTTGCCTGAACATGCACATTCCGTGGCGCACCGCGCTTGGCGTCGTCTTTTTCTCCGGAGCTCTTTTCCTGGTGCTCACCGTCACGCGCGTCCGCGAACAGATCGTCAACGGCATGCCCGATTGCCTGAAGCATTCCACGGCGACCGGAATCGGTTTTTTCATCGCATTCGTCGGACTGCGGAATGCAAAACTTGTGGTCGCCAACGCCGCAACCTTCGTCGGCCTGGGAAGTTTCGCCGACCGCGAAGTTCAGACTGCGTGTTTCGGCCTCGTGCTCACGCTGGTGCTGATGGCGCGAAAGCTGAATGGCGCAATCCTGATCGGCATCGTTGGCACCGCGCTCCTCGGCATGCTTCGCGGCATTTCGAGCTGGCCCTCCGCGATCGTCTCCATGCCGCATCCTTCCTCCACTTTTCTGCAACTTGATCTTCGCGGCGCAATCCATCTCGGATTTCTGGAAATCATGTTCGCGTTCCTGTTTGTCGATCTTTTCGACAACGTGGGGACTCTCGTAGGCGTGTGCGAGCAGGGTGGGTTCATCAAGGACGGAAAAATACCTCGAGTCGGGCGGGCACTGCTGGCGGATGCGACCGGAACCATCTTCGGGTCGCTAGCGGGAACATCCACGGTCACGAGTTACATCGAAAGTGTGGCCGGCATCGCGGTAGGCGCTCGCACTGGACTGAGCAACGTGTTCGTCGCCGCGCTATTCGTGCTCGCCATGTTCTGCTCTCCGCTGGCAACCGCGATTCCCGGCTACGCCACAGCGCCCGCTCTTATCCTGGTAGGTGCATTGATGACTCAATCGATCTCGCACATCGATTGGGCAGACTTCAGCGAAGCCGTGCCCGCCTTCATCACCATGCTGGCCACACCCCTGACCTTCAGCATCGCCACTGGCCTGAGCCTGGGCCTGATTTCCTACACGGTCGTCAAAGTTGCCGTCGGAAAACTTCGCGAAATCAACATCCTGGTCTGGATTCTCACCGTCCTGTTCATCCTGCGCTACATCTATCTGGCTGCGGCATGACAGTAAAATCAGAGCGTGAGTACTCGCTGTGGCGAATCGGGCTCTCTTACAATTAGCCTGAAGCTGAAACCCAGCCTGCATTTGAAACACAGGGTGAGGTTGAAACGCAGGCTGAAGTTGAAACGCGGCGCTAAAGCCGCGAAGCGGCGCAAGAATACAGCCCCGGGCGTAAGCCCGGGTGCGAGGAAAAAGAGAGACCAAGCCCTGAAAGGGCGAAAGAGACCGAGTTCTCGAATCACGTTCTCGTGAAAGAGGAGCCTGAAGCTAAAACACGGGATCAAAATCGCAAAGCGGCGCAGAATAGAAGAGCCCGGCATAGGTCCGGAGTACGAACTCAAACAATCCGTGGAAATGTTGACTTTCCATCCCATTCTTCTTTAACTAAACGCAAGTGAGAACCGCGATCGTATCCGATATTCACGGCAATCGCCGCGGCTTCGAGGCCGTTCTCGCCGACCTCCAACGCGCCGCTCCCGACCTCATTCTCCAAGGCGGAGATTTGGCATCCGGTGGCGCCCATCCCGCTAACATCATCGATCAAATTCGCTCCCTCGGATGGCCCGGAGTCTGCGGAAACACCGATGAAATGCTTTGGGCTCCGCAACGTCTTGCTGAATACGCCGCCAGCCAACCCAAACTCACCCGCATTCTCGCCCTGGTCCAGGAAACGATTTCTCCCACCATCGCCGAAATCGGTGAGGAACGTCTGCACTGGCTCGAAGCGCTTCCTCGTCGATACTCCCAACACGGTCTAGGCTTGGTTCACGCCGGCCCTGATGATCTCTGGCGTGCCCCTATGCCGAACTCCAGCGACACCGAGTTGCAAAGCACATACGGATCTCTTCACACTCCGATCGTGGTCTACGGACACATCCATTGTCCGTACATACGCCGCTTGGAAAACATGACCGTAGCCAATACCGGCAGCGTCGGCCAACCCTACGATGGAGATCGCCGCGCTTCCTACCTGCTGATTGACGGTGACAGCATCACCATTCGCCGGGTTGAGTACGACGTGGAAAGTGAAGCGAGAGATCTCTTGCAGTCCGGTCTGCCGCATGCCTCCTGGATGGCCCGCATCCTCCTGGCAGGAAAATACTGTCCGCCAGACTAGGCCCGCGCAAACCAGATCAGCCATTGCCCGTGACGTGCTCGCAACCGAAACTTCCGATAGACTGTTGCCCGTCCGACGAGCGAGCGCACCCACAGATGAATCCCGAAAGGCGGGTAGGCGGTCCCGATGGCGTTGGCTTCACGGACAATCAGCTCGCGGCGACTAACCTCACTGAGCGTAGCGGCAGAAGAATAAAGCCCACGGCGTAAGCCGTGGGATCCAGCATGAAAATTTATCCCGCCCAAAGGGGTGAAAGAAACGCTAGTGCGCAAATCAATCGCGCGTTGCCTGTTGGGACGCCCAGCCTGACTCTCTTCAAATCGTTGCCCCAATCCCTACCGCGCGGATGCCCTTTTCCTCCTCTCCCGCCCGCGCAACAGATTCCATCCTTCCATGTATCGCGAGAACTTATGCCCTTTTCGCGGCGTCAAATTCAACGAACTATTCTCCTGCACCACATCAAACGGAATGATGTACCACACATCCACCGGCACCAGGTACACGGCAAAGAAATCCACCTTGCCCCAGGCATAACGCTCATGCCGTGGCCCCACGATATTGCAGGTATACGATCCTTTGCGGCAGGAGGTCGTGGACTTCACCTGAATCCGCAGGAACCTCCCGTTCTGTTCGACGCCCACGTCGCAACTGGCCGAATCCCCATGCGGTTTGGAAACATTCAATCCCCGCTCCGACGCCCGCGCCATAAAACAAAGCTCCGCCCATTCGCCCCGTTCCTTGCAGGTCCTGCTGGAACCCCTAGTTTTCCACATACACTCCCCACTTCCGATTCACTTCCAATAAAAAAGCGGCCCGGGGCCGCTGCACAGTTTCAATTATATCAATAAGATATATGCAAATGAGACACAATAGCTCATAGTATATCTACTACCGCGCTATCAGGACACTGCTGTTCGCGTAATTTCTACCCATTGACAAAAGAGCGCCCCGCCGCCGCAGATCTCTCCAGGCGAACTCAAATAGTCCGCTAAGCAAATCGCGTCGCTACCCGCCTCTGCCCACCGGATGATAAACTGGCGCGATTCCAAAAGCAGAAATTTAGGAGAGATGGAAATATGGCGGATGGTAAAGTTCTTTCCAATCAGAAAACGATACTGGCCAACCAGGGCACAATCGTAAAAAATCAGAAGGCACTCCTCGCTAACCAAGCCACCATCGTAAGAAACCAGAAGGCAATTCTCGCCAACCAGAGAGTAATCAAAAAGAATCAGTCCGCTCTCGACCAGATCCTGAAAAATCAAAAACAGATTCTAGCCGCCGTATCCAGATAGCAGCAATCAGCTAGCGATCTCGCATAGGGCGCCATAGGGCAGAGTCCCGCTCGACGAGAATTGCAAGAAAAACCAGGGTGCCCCACCCTCTTTCGCGTCCGCCGCGAAAAGGGTGGGAAATCGCCATCTGTTTGACTTGGCCGCACCCCGGACATACCATGTGCCGGGCCCAACCTACTGTCTTCACCGCAAATCTAAAAAAAGAAAGGAACACGAATGCGAAACCGTATTGCAATGCTCTCTGTGATTTTCCTGCTCTGTGCGGCATCGGGCGCCGCCTTCGCGCAAAAGGCAACCATCCTGCGCGTGGTCGTAGTTAAGACCGACAACCCCACCGCCTACGCTCAGGAGATCGAAAAAGGACGGCAAATCATGAAGAGTCTGGGAGTGGCGGCCCAGACCCGGGTGTGGCAGGCCAGGTTCGCCGGGCCGGACGCAGGCATGGTCGTGGCCACCATCGAGTATCCCAACATGGCTGCTCTTGCCGACGCCTACGCCAAGACCAACGCCAGCCCCGACTACCAGAATTGGATCAAAGACCTCGAGAAAATAAGAAAGATCGTCTCCGACAGTCTCTACACCGAATGGTAGCTCCAAGAAGAATGCTAAGCGGGAAGTTCCTCCGAGTTTGAGGGTGCCCCATCCTAATTTCTCGCCTTACGCGAAATTAGGATGGGGAGTTTGAACTTGAAGATTTTGAACTTTCCAACCATTGTCATCCTGAGCGAAGTCGAGGGACCTGCTGTTTGTTTGCAACGCCGCAAGCGTCGGCCAACCCCCTTAGGAACTATAGTTCGCCACAACTCGCACCACTTTCCCGCTCGCAGACAGTTCCATGAATTCTCCTGTGCGTGTTCCTTTTTGATTTGAGTAATAGAGCACGATGCTGTTGATGCCCCAGAGCACGTCCTCAAGACGAAACTGGAGTTCCGGATAGGCTTCCAGCCCGCGTTGAAAGTAAGCTCTCAAGTTTGGCTTGCCTGCGACCTTGCCATCCGGCCTCCCCAAAAGACGGGCGGCAACGGGCGAGGTCAACTCGATGGCCTCCTCATAGTGCGTCATGATCAGGTCCAGATCATGAGCGTTCCAGGCCGCCACCCAATGATTGGCCAGACTCCAAGCTTCGTCTTTCGTCACTGCCGTTCCCTCCACGTGAAGGCTCAATCAAAAGCCCACAGCAAAAACGCACGTCGCCGCACGCAGGCGGGTGGCCCATTCTAGTCGCGCTCTTTGCGACTAGAGTGGGGTCTTTGACCCTTAAACTTCCCATGAGCAACCTCTAGCCACCCAGGGTGCGCCACCCGCCCGACGTGAGCCTATGTCACTTCCCCTTCAGGCCGTCGCGCCAAGCCATTACTTCGAGTTCGACCCGGACTGCGTCCTGGACAGCAATTACCGGGCGTGCCTCCATTTCAAATGCCGGGAGCATCGAGCAAAACTTGTGAACCGCCAGCGGATCGTCGCAGTCCACTAGCAAATGCCCACCCCAGTCTCCTACCCGCACGACGAAAAACTCGATCTTGAAATTAGCTGGCGCCTTCCACTGCCCAAACACCTCAAGGATTCGCTTCTGAGCATTCTCGTACTCCGCAGGCGAGCCTTGCGGCCGTTCGCTCCAGCTGATCACGTATTTCATCTCGTCTCCTTTTGTTAATGCATCTGGTTCTGATCGATCAGAACCGATTGAGTCTACTCCTCGGCGGCATCTGGAATTGAGAATTTGATGTTGTTGGACCGCTGGAGATGTGCGCCACGCGCCAGATCCGCCCGCAAAACAAAACGGGCGGCGATGAACTCGCCGCCCGTCCACTTCACCCTGAAGGGATGAGGTGCTGCTGCTATTTCTTCTTTCTAATCGCCGTATCCGTGGCGCTGTTGAACTGCGCATTGCCGCCGCGCGTGTTCAGCATGCCCGACCCGGCGGTGGAGGAACCCAGGTTAGTTCTGCGCCCTCCGAACGTGCCCTGACTGTTTTGGTCAAGACCCGCCGACCCGCTAACCCCCTTGAGGTGCGCGCCACTGGCCGCTGCCGAGCTCATGCTGGCTCCCTTGGCGCTTCCCGCGCTGTTGAGAGTTCCGTTGGAAGTCGCGCCTGCGTTGCCCATCACTCCTCTACCGGCGCTGGCGCCAGCAGACTGAGTTCCGGAGACGGTCCCCGAGGACGTGAGCGGCTTCCTTCCAGCGTTAGCACCGATGGCAGTGCCAGACTGCAAGTCGCCCGCTGCCGCGCCTTGCCGACCGCTCTTGGTGATGGTGGTGTTTGCCGCTGCGTTCGTCGAGGTTGTGGAACCTACCTGAGCCCCCGACTTGTCGGCGGAAACCGAAGTGTCATTTGAAGCCGCAGCGCTGCTCTGCGAAGTCGCAGAGGTCTGCGCCAGAGCTGTGCCGACGACAAGGCTGCCGAAAACAAGTGAAGCGAGAATGATTTTCATTGCCGTAATCCTCCGAAAAGACCAGGGCGTAAACCCCGGCCCGAATGGCAGCTGTGCAACCCGCAAACGCAAGATCCAGGTTGACGCGCCGCCTGTCCCGTTGCGCAAGTTCTAAGTGCACCGCGGATGCCAAGCCCCTGATTTGCCGCTTTCTCAGTGGCTTAGACAGCTATGCAAAATCCGCAACTCTTGCCAACCGTGAAAATACTTCAGTCGGGGGAGCAAATAAGAAGTCAGGTTACCGAGTTACTTTCGAGTTATTTCCAGCGTAGATCGCCGAGGGTGCCCCATCCTGATTTCGCGTTTTGTGCGAAATTAGGGTGGGGATGTTGACCTTGAAGATTTTGAACTCCCTGACTGCTGTCATCCCGACCCAAGCGAAGGGGACCTCGTGTTGCCATCGGCCTTCCACGTGCCCACCCGAGCAAAGCTCGGCAAGAATATTATTTAAGTAATCACACGGCGCAGAAATTCGACTCGCTTGCATCAGCGATCCAGCATACTGACGCTGATGATCGCGCCCTGCTCAAGCGTGAAACCTTCCAGCGCTGCCGTTCTATTCGCCGCCGTAGTTCTCCTAGGTGGGTGTGCGCACATCTCCCACAGCTTGTACCTAAGCCGTTCTGAGGGCAAGATTGGCCGTGCCGGTGAAGCCATTGCAGCCGCCACGAGCAATGCCGAACGCTCCGCAGCCTACGCCGACCGCGCTGACGCCTACGCCGACAAGGCTCGGTACTCGCGAGTTATGCAACTCATCGCAGATGAGGAATACAACAAACTCTTCGATTTGGCGATTCAGGATTACCACCAGGCGATCGCGCTCGCCCCGGACAACGCAGACACGTATTACCGCCGCGGCAATGCCTACTATTCTCGCGCCAGCCTGGACATGATTAAAGCGCCCACGTCTGTTTTTCTCGCTCCGGCCAAAGCTGATTTTTTCCGGGCGGTAGAAAAGAATCCCAAAAATGGCATGGCCTTCGACATGCTCGGCTTGACCGACGCTTCGATGGGCAACTGGACCCAGGCCATCGCCGATTTCAAACAGGAAACCGGAATGGACCACCTGCAAAGCCTCCGCCTTTCCGACGCCTACTGCAATCGCGGTACGGTTTATATGGGTGAGAAGAAGTACGATCTGGCCATTTCAGATTTGAACCAGGCAATCCAGATTCGCGGTGCAGGAGATGCTTGCGAGTGCGAGCCCTACAATCCGTTGTTGTCAATCTATTTGAACCAGAACCGAGAATACGACAAAGCGCGAGCTTTGGTCGCGCTCGCGCAGCGTTCAGGAAAGTGGATTGCCCCCGAAAATCTCGAACAACTCAAAGCGTCGAGCGCTGGCCGATAACCCTTGGTGAGTGTCTCTCGACGTTCCCACCTTACTTCTTGCTCCGTCAACGCCAGAGACTTCTCGTATTCCGCCAGGGTAAATGGAAAGACATAAATGGGAATGTTCAAACCGGAGAGACGATCGATAAAATACTTTACTACCTCGTGATAGTTGGAGGCAGCAACCTTAAGCGCATATAGAATGTTGGTGTCAAGATATAGCTGACGCTCAGCCAGTTTATTGGCCTGATACGCGGAAGGCTTCGTTGACCTGTTTAGGTAGTACGTCGCTAACACGTTATGGAACACTGCTGCGACATACCCGTTTTCTTTGCCGCTAGTGGATCTTAGTCCTTCTACAAATGCTTTTCTCCAATCGCCGAAGTATCGCGCATCGTTAAAAGGCCAATGGCGTCTCAGAACATAGTCGAATTGTTCCAGTTCATTTGGCTCCATATCAAACAGTTGAGAGGTATCCCGGAAATAGTTAGCCATCATTTCTTGTTTCCGAGAAAATCGCACAAAGATATTCCTCAACTATGAGAGGCAGGTCATACTGATCGGTAGCCTTCGACGTTCCACATTGCTTCGTAATCGATAATTGCACTGTGTGGATACACTCATTGCGCGCCTTGACAAATTCTTTGCGGGCTTTTTCCAGGGTGGTCAGTCCGTCTGGTGTTAGGGTGTAGGAGATCTGGGTTTGCCCAGGCTTAACCATTACATATGTGGAGTCGTTGCAAAGTTCTTCTAGTTTCTGCTTGGGCAGAGTCGAATACGACTTCCCCCTAGCCCACTTGTTGAAGGCATCGAAGTCCCTTAGTTCCTTGTTCTCCAAGAGGTACTCCAGGAGGAACAGTTCCAGCACTCGGTCTCTAGCTTCTTGAGATTGTGGATGCGCGACGAACAGGGCATGAAGTAGGCTTGAATCGTCGGTAGTTCGGGGATCCAGAAAATCTACTTTATAGATCTCAACTTTGTCGGCTGGCCGTGGCTGCGCCGTCGAATAGGACACAAAACGCGCGAGTGTTCTGTCGCAATTATCAACTACGTCTCGCGAGGCATAGATGCTGCCGCTCTGCAAACCCTTCTCAGCCACCGCTATGTTCTCGAAAGCAGCACTGACGAAATCATCTCCTGCCGGCGTATCCACAGTCCGGATGTCACCCCGGTCAATCATTATTCGGCAGTCAGGACACCGATCAACGTCCGGAAGCCGAACATTGAACCAGCCCTGCATGAATTCTATGGAAGAACGAAGTGCTACTGTTGGCTTTGTCAAGATGAAGTAAACCGCGTCGCCCTCACCTTTGTAAAAGCTACCTTTGGAATACTTTGCATCAGCTTAAGGGAACTTGCTATTTGAAATCTCCAACAATTTCTCGAGCAGCTGCTTTCGTATGCTGGGATTCTTAAGCCGATTAGCGGCTGATACGGCCTTACTTCCGACTAGATCGATTTTGACTATCGTGGCGATCATATCGTCCTTTGATTTGAAAATGAAAATGCCGAACGATCAGAGTCCGAACGAAGAAAAGGGGCCGCGGCATCGCCGTGACCCCCTCACAGTCGTTGTCTTTTTACTCCTCGCTCTTGAGGAATGCCAGGCACCTTCGTGCCAGCAATCCCCCACGAACGAGCCTAGCTACACCCGCTCGTACTCCCGCAGCTCCCGCACCGGTAGCAGCTTCCATTGCGCGTCATGATGGATCCGCAGAAGCTGCAGGTGGGGGCGTCGCCCAGGTCGATGAGTCCGGCGAGAGCGTCGGCGGCGTGGACGGGGCCGGGCCTTGGCCTTTGGTCGTTGGTCGTTGGCCCGGCAGCCGAGCCGGTCACATCGTCTGCGCCTGACGTCTGAGGTCCGGTGCCCGGCGTCCGCAGTCTCAGGTTTTCGAACAGCATGCCCTGCTGGCCGGTGAGGAAGCGCAACTGGAGCCAGCGGAAGATGTAGTCCATGATCGACTTGGCGAAGCCGATGTCGGGATTGTTGGTCCAGCCGCTGGGTTCGAAGCGGGTGTGGGCGAACTTTTCGCAGAATAGTTTCAGGGGCACGCCGTGTTGCAGCGCGATGGAGACGGCCAGAGCGAAGCTGTCCATCAGGCCGCTGACCGTCGAGCCTTCCTTGGCCATGGTGATAAAGAGCTCGCCCGGTTCACCATCGGGATAGAGGCCGACGGTGATGTAGCCCTCGTGTCCGCCCACATTGAATTTGTGAGTGATGGAGGCGCGCTCTTCCTGCAGCTTGTGGCGGACGGCGCGCGGCGGAGCGTTGAGATTGTCTTCCTGTGCGGGCGAGTCACCCGCGGCCACATGAGCATCGCCCTTCTTGCTCAGCGCAGTGGTGGTGCCGGACGCGCTCAGCGGTTGCGACTTCTTGCATCCATCACGGTAGACGGCCACAGCCTTCAACCCCAGCTTCCATGCCTGGAGATAAGACTCCATGATGTCTTCGACCGAGGCATTCTCCGGCAGGTTCACTGTCTTAGAGATGGCGCCGGAAATAAAAGGTTGCGCCGCCGCCATCATTTTCAGATGCCCCATGTAGTGGATCGAGCGCGTCCCCTTGGCCGGCTTGAACGAGCAGTCAAACACCGCCAGATGCTCATCTTTAATATCGGGCGCTCCTTCGATAGTGCCGGTCGCGTCGATGTAGGAGACGATTTTGTCCGCCTCGTCGTGATCGTATCCCAGCTTAAACAGCGCAGTCGGAACCGTGTTGTTCACGATCTTGATCATCCCGCCGCCCACCAGCTTCTTGTACTTGACCAACGCCAGATCCGGCTCAATCCCAGTAGTATCGCAATCCATCATGAAACCTATAGTTCCTGTCGGTGCAAGAACTGTGACCTGGGAATTGCGGTAGCCGTGTCTTTCGCCGTGGGCGAGGGCTTCGTCCCAGCAGGCTTTGCTGGATTCGTAGAGTGACGTTGGGACATTCGTTTTGTTGATGTTATTTACTGACGCGCGGTGCATGCGGATGACGTCTAAGAACGGCTCGCGGTTGATGTACCAGCCGGGGCAGGCTCCTCCGGGCATGAGCAAGGGCGAGTCGCCCGCGGCCACACGTGCGCCTAGATTCGTTTCTGCCAGGCCTTTTTGTGTGGGTTCGGTGGCTGGAACCAACGCGGGGCATGATTCGGCGATGCGCGAGGATTGCAGGTAGGCTTCGCCGCACATGATTGCTGTGACGCAGGCAGCGTAGTCGCGGCCGGCGTCGGAGTCGTAGGGGAGACCGGCAGCCATCAGCAGGGCGCCGAGGTTGGCGTAGCCCAAGCCCAGCGGCCGGTAGTCGTGGGAATTCTTCGCGATCATTTCCGTCGGGTAGCCGGCGTTGTCGACCAGAATTTCCTGCGCGGTGATCAGCACATCGACAGCGTGGCGATAGGCCTCCACGTCAAATGTGCCGTTGGGAGCGAACTTCAGCAGGTTCAGGCTGGCCAGGTTGCAGGCGGAATCATCCAGGAACATGTATTCCGAGCACGGATTGCTGGCATTGATCCGGGCCGTGTTTTTCGATGTGTGCCAGCGGTTGACCGTGGTGTCGTACTGCATGCCGGGATCGCCGCAGCGCCAGGTGGCGTCGGAGATCCTGAAGAGCAGGTCTTTGGCCTTGAAGTTCTGCATGGGGCGTCCGTCGCGAACGGCGCGGGTGGTGAAGCCGTTGTCGCGCATGACGGAGTACATAAAGTCGTCAGTGACGCGAACGGAGTTGTTGGCGTTCTGGAAGAAGATGGACGAGTAGGCATCGGAGTCGGGAGATGACCCGTCGTATCCGGATGCGATCAGGGCATGCGCCTTAGCTTCTTCTTTCGACTTGCACTCGATGAAGTCGACAATGTCCGGATGGTCGATGTTGAGGATGACCATCTTGGCGGCGCGGCGCGTCTTGCCGCCGGACTTAATGACGCCTGCGAAGGCGTCGAAGCCTTTCATGAAGCTGAGCGGACCGCTGGCGGTGCCGCCACCGCTGAGGCCTTCGGTGGACGAACGCAGCGAGGAGAGATTCGTGCCGGTACCAGATCCCCACTTGAAGAGCATGCCTTCGGTCTTGGCAAGAGTAAGGATGGAATCGAGCGAGTCCTTCACCGAGTTAATGAAGCAAGCCGAGCACTGCGGCGTGCTGTAGCCGGTGACACCGAACTCCACGCGCGCGCTGGCAGGATTCCAGTGCCAGTTCTGGGCGTCGGAGTTGGGCTCTATGCGGTCGCAGCCTACGTTGAACCACACCGGCGAGTTAAAGGCGGCGTACTGGCGCAGCAGGATGTGCGCGAGCTCGTCGTGGAAAATTGCGCCGTCTTCCGGCGTCTTGAAATAGCCTTGCGACAGACCCCAGTCGCGAATGGTCTCGGCCACGCGAGTCACCAGGGCGCGCACGCCACTTTCGCGCTCGGGCGTTCCCAGCGTTCCGTGCAGATATTTGCTGGCCACAATATTGGTGGCGGTTACGGACCAGTCTTTGGGAACTTCGACGTCCTTCTGCTCGAAAATCGGGTTGCCCTTGGCGTCCGTGATCAGGGCGGTGCGCTTCTCCCACTCGATTTCGTCATAGGGCGAGACGCCGGGCTTGGTAAAAAAACGATTGAACGGCAAACCCGGGACCTTCTTACTTGTTGTGGCGGCATTTACCGGGGTCGCGCTGGGAACAGCGGTGGTCTCGGCGGCGGTGGGGGCTCCTTTTCCTTTTACCTCTGCCATTGTCGTTTCTCTTCTCCTGTGAATTCTGCTGCCGTTTTGATCCGCTCTTGAATCTTTAAGTCTTGCTCAGCCAATGGAACCAGTTGTGATAAAGCCAGTTCTTGGTTCTTAGTTCCCGGTTCTCCGTTTGCCTCGGTCGCCAGACCTCGATTCGAGGATCTTCTGCTGCCGCTTGATCCGCTCCTGAATCTTTAGTATCGCTCAACCAGTTGGACAAAGCGGTTCTCTGTTACTGGTTCCCGGTTCTCAGTTTGCCTTCGAGGAAAGGAGTTGCCAGTCCTCGATTCGAGGCATTTTCCACAGCTTGATTTGTCAACTGTCGTCGCTCCCTCGGGAGGAGTTCCGCGAACCGCACTTAAGAACGAGGGAGCGGCCACCGCGCTATGCAACCCTGCTTAAAACGGGACGGCGCTAAGCCACCTCAGACCGAACGCCAACCCTTTGTTTTTCTTGCACTTGCCATTCATCGCTTTGGCCTCGTTTAGACGAAGGCGAAAGCTCTATGGGATGCAAACAGTACGCCCGTATGTTGGGGCTGTCAAGAGGGTATCCCCATATATTGTATCTCAGTCTTAACAAGTGGGATGCTGCCTCCTGCCTGCGTTTTTCCACAAGGAGGGTTTTTCCCTACGCTGGCAGCTCGGCCCGAGCCGAACTGCGACGCTTCAGATCCGAGATTGAAAAGTCGCCTCGAGCCATTTGATTCCGCTTCTGAACTGCGGAACCCATAGCCACGTAGACATCCTCGAAGATTTCACGCGGCGCAATTCTTAGTGTGCCGTCGGAGGATTCGACAAGGTAATCGCCTCTTTGACCGCGATGTTCGCGTCCAAGTGCATCCCGGAACTCTAACGGTCCGGTAAGTTGCTTGGCTCGAATCAGGAATCGGGTCCGGTAAATCTGCCATGCACTTTCTAGTTTTCTCACTCTGCGTCATCCTTCGGGGGGAGGGAATACCGTAAGCCCGGCTACTTGCCTGGAGTTTATTTTTGCTGGCTGGATTTTCTTCTTGAAGGTGAGGACGAATCTACGCGGGATCAAGGGCTGGGTCAATCCCAAAACTTTGGTGCAACTGTGAAATTTTTTAAAGTGAATTTCCGGAAGCGTGGTGGATGCAAAAAGTGCGAAGGCATGCTGCCTGGGCGGGGATGCGAGGCAAGCTGGCGATGAAAAATCTGAAACAAAAAAATCTTGAGATTGAAATTTCCACAAGTACGCACAGGTTCGGGTTCGCAACGCTCTCCGTTTACGAAAAATCTCAGCGGAGCTTTGCTCCGCGGGACAGCCGGGGCGGCTGTCCCCACGTGTACCTCACAGGTCTGCCTTGGCGCGCCTTGTACAGTTCCGGTGTACACTCCCTTTCGCTTCTTCGCTTTTATGCGGGACGATATGAATCTCGGCGGCAAGGGGAGCTTTCCAACCACACGCTGGTCACTGATAATTGCGGCGCGCAGCGCACAGCCTGAGGTGCGACGGCAAGCGCTCGAAGTCCTGATCGCGGCGTATTGGAAGCCGGTTTACAAGTATGTTCGCCTGCGATGGGGGAAGGATAACGAGGAGGCCAGGGATCTAACCCAGGATTTTTTTTGCCGTCTTCTGGACAAGGACTTTCTCGGTCGCTACGACCCGCTGCGAGCCCGGTTGCGAACTTTTTTGCGGGTGTGCGTGGACCACATGATTGCCAATGAAGATAAGGCATCGCGGCGTTTGAAGAGAGGCGGAGACATGCAGATGCTTTCTCTGGATTTCGAGTCGGCGGAAGGCGAGTTGCAGGAAATCGAGATTCCATCGCATGGCGGAATGGAGGATTTGTTTGACCGCGAGTGGGCGCGAAGCGTTTTCAGTCTCTCGCTGGAGCGTCTTCGGCAGGACTGCGAAGAGCGTGGAAAACAAATCCACTTCCGGTTGCTCGAGTTCTATGACGTGGAAGAGGCGGGCAAAGAGCAGACCTATGAACAGGTAGCGCGGCAGTTTGGCTTGAAGACCTCCGAGGTGACGAACTATCTGGCGTACGCCCGCCGCGAGTTTCGAAGGACTGTGCTGGAGCAATTACGCGAGATGACGGGGAGCGAAGAAGAATTTCGGAGGGAGGCGCAAACGCTTCTGGGAGTGGACGTGCCGTGAGAAGGGCCAAGCCATGAAGTGGCTGTCAGACGCAGCTCTCAACCGCCTGCGGGACGCCGCCGATCTACCAGACCTTAGCGGCACAGACTATGTGCTGGTGGACAAACTGGGCGAAGGCGGCATGGGCGGAGTCTATCGCGTAAAAGACGCCGCGCTGGGCCGGCAGGTCGCGCTTAAAGTGACTACGATGGTGGATTCCAGTGGCGAGTTTGCAGTGCGGTTGCTGCGAGAGGCGAAGATCATCGCTCAGCTTGAGCATCCCGGCATCGTTCCGGTGCATGATGTGGGCGCATTGCCCGACGGTCGTGTGTTCTACACCATGAAACTGGTGCAGGGCCGGCGACTCGACCAGCAGACCGCCAAACTTGGCGGAGTGCCTGAGCGCTTGCGGATTTTTCAGAAAATTTGTGAAACGGTCTCATTCGCGCATGCGCACAAAGTGCTACATCGCGACCTTAAGCCGCAAAACATCATGGTGGGGCGATTCGGGGAAGTGCTAGTTATGGACTGGGGTCTCGCCAAGTCATTGCATGCGGAAACCGCGGCCGAGCCGGCCGGGATGGGGGCGATGGACCTGACGAAGGAGACATCAGGCGCCGTCGCCCCGGACACAGCTCATGGCGCGGTTCTCGGCACTCCTGGATATATGGCGCCGGAGCAGGCACGTGGCGACACGGCTGCGGTCGGTCCCCGCGCGGATGTCTTTTCGCTGGGTGCGGTTCTGAAGTTCTTGCTCGAAAATGGAGTTGCGATGCCTAAGCCGCTGGCCGCAATTGCCGACAAAGCGACAGCCGAGGACATGGAGCAGCGCTACGTTTCGGTGGAGGAGATGGCCGCCGACGTAACTCATTATCTGGATGGGCTGCCGGTTGCCGCCTACCCCGAAGGTGCGATTACGCGTTTGTGGCGATGGGTGGTAAGGAATCGGGCATGGATTTTATTGATTCTGGCCTATCTAGTGATGCGAGCTTTGTTCATTTTGCTGCGGTCCCGATAGGGACAGAAAGACCCCACCTTCGCAAGGAGGCGAAAGATGGGCACCGTTCGATCTCCCGGCTATTGGCTAAAGGATTTTTGGGCAGCGTGGAATAGGACAGTAGTGGGCAACCTGCCTGCAAGGAGGAAGATATGAACAAGGTCGTGCTGGGGCTGCTGGTTGGGGGATTGCTGGGTATTTTCGACGGGCTGACTTCCTGGTTCACACCCGAGGTGCGGGCCCAACTGCTGGGGATCGTGATCGGGTCAACGGTAAAGGGCCTGATCGCGGGTGTTCTGATCGGGTATTTTGCAAAGAAGGTAAACTCGCTGCCCCTGGGAATACTTTTTGGCCTGGGAGTTGGACTGGTGCTGGCTTTTGCAGTGGCCGCGATACCGAATCCTGGCGGCAAACACTACTATTTCGAGATCATGCTTCCGGGAGGGATTGTGGGCATGATTGTAGGCTACGCTACGCAGCGGTTCGGGCAGACGCCGCAACTGGCGGGGAGATAGTTCGGGCGGGCGTTTCGCGGCTTGGTTTGTTTCCTAGTTGGAGGAGCATGGGGCAAAAACAAGCACGAGCGGGACGCTCGCGCCTACATCCCCAAAAGCGGTAGAGTGACTGGTGTGCATGGCTAGTGATCAGGAAAAAGAAACGGCAGCTCGTGCCAGTTTGAAGTTTGTGCGCGACGGTGATGTGGTCGGGCTGGGCACAGGATCAACCGCAACGTACGCGGTTCGTTTTCTGGGCGAACGGGTGCGAGCCGGGCTCAAGATTCGCGGCATTCCGACTTCGATTCATACCCGGGAACTGGCGGCAAGTCTTGGGATCCCGTTAACCACGCTGGACGAAGTTCAGGAGATTGACGTCACCATCGACGGTGCGGATGAAGTCGACCCTGAATTGCGGCTGATCAAAGGCGGAGGTGGGGCGCTGCTGAGGGAAAAGATCGTAGCCTCAGCCACCCGGAAAGTTGTGATCATCGCCGACTCTACCAAACAGGTTCCGATGCTCGGCAAATTTCCGGTGCCGGTGGAAGTAATCAAGTTCGCCGAGGCACTGCTAGCGAAGAAGATTAAAGCCCTGGGTGCAGCGGTCAAGGTTCGCAACGACTCGTCGGGTAATCCCTTCATGACCGACGAAGGCAATCACATCCTGGATTGTAACTTCGGACAGATCTCAGATCCTCCTGCGCTGGCGTGCGAACTGGAGAGCATGCCGGGAGTCGTGGAGCATGGGTTGTTTATTGGGATGGCTTCTGCAGTGCTGATTGGCCAGGGTGATCAGGTGATTGAGCTGCTGCGGTCGGGCGCTCGTAACTCTTAGTTTTGAAGGTTAGTTTACGAGCGTTTACAAAAAGTTAATTGCCGACCGTTAGTCAAAAACAGTTGTCAGTTATCGGTTCTCAGTTGTCAGTTGCCGGACGCTTTTCTATCCGGCGATTTCTTTTAGGGCGGTCAGCAGGCGAGTGACTTCTTCGGCGGTGTTGTAATGGGCTAGACCGATGCGGAGGAAGCCACCGTCTTTTTCCACGTCTACTCTTTCGGTAAGATTCAATGCGTAATAGTTTCCGTCCCAGGTGAAGATGCCGCGCTCGCCCAGCCTGGTGGCGAGTTCCAGCGGCGTGTGGTTCGCGATGCGCACGGCAAAGGTGGGACAGCGGCGGTCAAGCTTTTCAGGATCGCTGATGCCGTAGAGTTTAAGACCGGGAATGTCAAGCAATCCGCGAATCATGGTTTTTGACAGGCGGCGCTCGTGTTGCTGGATGGTGCGATAGGCCGCGAGCACCGCCGAACGCCGGTCAGCCGTGGAGGGTTCGAGCTGGCGTCCCAGGTCGGCCAGATAGTCGACGCAGGCGGCAATTCCCGCGATGCACTCATGATTAAGCGTGCCCCACTCCCAGCGATTGGGAACGGCATTTGTGTTCGGGCGGACTTTGTACGGCTGCAGGCGGTGCAGGTGTTCGCGTTTGCCGTAGAGGACTCCCATGTGCGGTCCGAAGAACTTGTAAGTCGAGCACGCCAGGAAATCGCAATCCAGGGCGCGAACGTCGATTGGCCCGTGAGGCGCGTAGTGGACGGCGTCAATGTAGGCCAAAGCCCCTTTTTTGTGGGCCAGACGGATGATTTCGGCGACGTCATTGATCGTGCCGACCGCGTTGGAAGCATAGCCCACAGCCACAACCCGAGTTCGGCTGCTGATTTTTTTTGCCAAGTCGGCCAGGTCGAGGGTGCAGTCGTCGTGATTGATTTCCACGAAACGAATGGTTACGCCACGCTCCTCGAGTGCCTGCCAGGGCGAGACGTTAGCATCGTGGTCAAGATAGGTGAGGAGGATTTCGTCGCCAGGACCAAGTTCGCGGCCGATGGAGCGGCTGATGGCGAAGGTCAGTGTGGTCATGTTCGGGCCGAAAACGATTTCATCCTGATTGCAGCCGAGAAAATCCGCCATGGCGGAGCGGGCCTCGGCGATGACGGCATCGGTGCGACGACTGGTCGCGTAGGCGCCGCAGGTATTGGCGTTTGAATTCTTCAGGTAGTCGCTGATCGCGTCGATCACGCGCTGCGGGACCTGCGTGCCACCGGGTCCGTCGAAAAAAACTGCGGGCTGTCCGTTGACGGTCTGGCTCAATGAAGGAAATTGCGAGCGGACCCAGGTGAGATCGAGTGCGGCAGTTTCAGTTTGCGCAGTTGGCATGAGTTGTCGGGATCCCCGGATTGCTTCATTGGCCGGTACTGCAGCCTCTCATCGCTACCCATCATCTTCTAGCCCATCATGGTCGTGTGCTCGGGCTGAATCTTGTAGATGACGCGGGTTTCGTTAGGCTGGCGATAAGGGTATTTGTCGACGCCCAGATATTTCTTGGCCAGCTTGTCGATGTGAGCGTCCGCGCCCTCTTCGGTGATCTCCTTCACGCGGCCGCGGATTTCCAGATAGCGATAGGGATTGTCGGGGTCGATGATCGCGAGGGCGACGCGGGGGTCGCGGCGCACGTTGCGGTCCTTCTGCCGGCCCTTGGCGGAATTAAACAGAACGTGGTCGCCTTCCAGATCAACCCACACCGGCGTTACTTGCGGACTGCCGTCGGGCATCAGCGTGCCTAAGCTGGCGAAGGCGCGCTTACTGAACAGGTCACGATACTTTTCGGGAATGGCTGAAGGCATGGGTGGCTCCTGGCAAGGTTGAAACTTAAGAAATTTTTCGCTTGGGAGATTATAGACGTTTAGCGGCGTATGGAAACTCCCAGGGCAGGGCTTTGCTTGGGGCGGGGCTTTACAGTCGTTTACAATGTCACACTCGATTGGGGGTCAAGCAGGTCTTATGAGGTTACGATCTCGGGCAGCGTGGTTTTTGAGCTTCGCGCGGATGGCGGCAGGGGTTCTGCTGGCCATAAGCTGCGCGGTCGCTGTTGAGGCGCAGGACGCGGAGTCCAAAGCCCCGCCAACGGTGGTTTTTATGACCGACTTCGGAGTAGTGGATGATTCGGTGGCTCTGTGCAAAGGGGTGATGTACTCGATTGCGCCCGAATTGCGCATTGTGGATCTTACCCACCAGGTGACGCCGTTCTCCATACTGGATGGCGCCCGGTTTCTCTATGGTTCGACTCCTTACTTCCCTGCGGGGACGGTTTTTGTTGTGGTGATCGATCCGGGGGTGGGAAGCACGCGGAAAGCGGTGGTGGTCAAGTCGAAGCGAGGGCAGTATTTTGTGCTGCCTGACAACGGATTGATGACGCTGGTGCAGGATCGCGATGGCATCGAAGCGGCGCATGAAATTACCAATCGCGAGTGGATGATTGGCGCGGCCCTGTCGTCGACTTTTCATGGGCGGGACATATTTTCCCCAGTGGGCGCGCATCTGGCGCACGGCGAGGATTGGACGCAGGTCGGGCCGGAGATTGCAGTGAACCGGTTGATCCGGCTGGATGTTGCGCCCTCCCGACTCGACGAGAAGGGGCTGAGCGGTGAAGTGATCGCCACCGATGGGCCATTCGGCAATCTGGTAACCAATATCAGCGGGGAAGATTTTCTTAAGCTCGACTACGGACATGGGCAGAACGTTCACATCACCGTCGGCAAGACAGAGCTGAACATTCCTTTTGTGCGGACGTTCAGCGACGTGGCTTTGAAGAAGCCGCTGCTGTATATCGATTCCAGGGGACACATCGGGTTGGCCGTGAACCAGGGGAGCTTTGCCGCTACTTACGCGATTCAGCCGCCGGTCGCGGTTCTTATCGCGCGACCCAAGAAGTGAGCTTCAGACATTCGACCTCGGCCGTCGGGTGTCGGCTTAAGCCTGTCCTCCTACGATTTCGGGTGGTTCCTCCAGATCTTTTGCAATTGCCGGTAATACTGCCAGCAACAGAGCGATGAAATCGCCTTTCACACGTTCACCTGTCTCCAGAACCTCTTCGTGATTGATGGGTTGATCGAGGATTCCGGCCGCCATGTTGGTTACGCAGGAGATGGCCAGGATTTTCACTCCCATATGACGAGCAGCGATCACTTCAGGGACAGTGGACATGCCGACCAGATCGGCGCCAATCGAGCGCAAATAGCGAATCTCGGCCGGGGTTTCGTAGCTTGGTCCGAGCAAGGCGGCGTAGACACCCTGATAGACAGTTTTTCCCGCCTTCTGCGCAGCTTGCAGGGCAAGCTCGCGATAGGGTTTCCAGTACGCCTGGGTCATGTCGGGAAAGCGCGGGCCGAAGCGGTCCTCATTGGGTCCGACGAGCGGGTTGTCACCCTGCAGGTTGATGTGGTCGGTAATGACGACCAGCGCACCCTGTTTGTATTCCAGGTTGATACCGCCGGCGGCGTTGGTGAGGATCACAGCATGAATGTTCATCTGGTCGAAGACGCGCATGGGAAAGACGACTTCCCGGGCCGAGTAGCCTTCATATCGGTGAACCCGGCCCTGCATGGCCGCCACCGGAATTCCGGCAGCGTTGCCAATCACAAGTTGCCCGGCGTGCCCGACCGCCGTGGAGCGCGGGAAAAAGGGAATATTCGCGAATGGTATCCGGGTTGCGTCGGAAAGATCGTCGGCAAAGCTGCCCAGACCGGAACCTAGAACTAGCCCGATTTTAGGCCGTAGCGAGGTTTGCGAGTGCAGGAACTTGGCGGCGGATTCGGCGTTGGCAAAAGAGTTTGGCTCGCTCATATAAACGTTGGCCTGGTTTCGCGGTGGTTGCTAATGTCTGCGACGGTTCTAAATATTTGTTCTGAATATTTTAAGGGCAGTTCTCTGTTTTCTGATCTCAGTTCTCAGTACTTATTTTCAAACTCGGTGAAATCGTGTTCCAGCTTCTGTTGCAGCTGGGCGCGATCCGGTGTGTTCAGAAAGCTATACTCCAGGCTCTGGCGCGCGAAGCGCTTCAGGTCGGCATAGGTCAGGCTGTAGGTTTCGACTGCCCGGAGGTATTCGTGGGTCATGTCGGAGCGCGACACGCCCTGATCATCGGTTGCCAGCGCGACCGGCACGCCGTGACGCAAATAAACCCGCAGGGGGTGCTCGCGGCCGCGGACACCTAGAATCAGGTCGTTTGAGGTGAGACAGATTTCGACCAGCACTTTGCGCTTGGCCATCTCCTGCAGCAGAGACGGAGCATCGCGTTCATTCATCACGCTGGCGCCGTGGCCAATGCGCTCAGCGTGACCCTTCTCGATGGATTCGCGAATGTGGAAGGCCAATCCTTCGGGCGGGACCAGTCCCATAGCCAGTTCGCCGGCGTGCAGACTGATGTGCACCTCGGGATAAATCCCGTGCAGGTAGTCGAGCATGTCCATGTGCAGGTCGAAGTCGTGCATGGGCACGTACCAGTCTTCGGGCTGGACCAGGTTCAGCCCAACAAAACGCGGATCGGATTGAACCAGTTCGAAGCCGAGAACCATCTGCGCGAAGACCTGTTCTTTGGGAAGCCCGCGCAGCACCTGGTAGAGGTAACGGACGGTGACTCCGCAGCCGGCGTTGGCCCGAGGGGAATCACAGCGCAGGAGCTGGCGAGTTTTGCGTTCGTCGCGATCCAACTGCTGCCGCGCGGCGGTGACCACATCTTTCAAGCCACCGGCCACCAGCCTCTCCCGAAACTTCGAAAAGTCGTCATCCCAGCCGATTTTGGCCCCTAGTTCAGCGGACCGCATGTTGTCGGCGGTGTGCATGAGTTCGAGATACTGCAGGTGGTCGGCAGCGGCGCGGGCGGTGGCTTCGGCAACGGCATCTCCGATGTGACCGAACAGCGCATTCTGGAACTTGTCGAAGGTGGCAAAGAAGTGGTCGTGGCCCGGCTCTTCGCCAAACCAGTTACGCATGGACCAGGCGTCGATGATGGAGTTATACAGCACGTGATCCTGATAGGCGCAAGCGATCTGCGGCTTGCTGGCATAGCGGTCACAGGCGTCGTCGCAAGGGGGCGCGATCAGGATCGAAGTGGTGCGATCGATGCAGAAACCGTCCTGGGCGGCAAAGTCGACGAGATTCTCGGCGTAAATCGCACCGAAGAGGTGATTGTGCAGGTCGCCGCCTTTGGGCATGTCGCGCAGAAACGCCAGAAGAAGCGGAGGCTGATTGCGGACGGAGTCGAAATAGCGAGCCGCACGCTGCTCAGAGGTCGAGGCCTTCTGGGCGGTCGCGGGTGTCAGACCGGCGGAGAACAGGAGTAAGAGGACGATGGCTCGGTTCAATTAAGGCGCTCTCCTCGAAGGCGGAATTTTACCTGATGACGAGTGGACGGTTTGGCAAAGTTGGGTAGGCGTTCCAAATTCCCCAATCTAATTTCGCAACAGGCGCGAAATTAGAATGGGGCACCCTCTCTGTACGGTCGCTCTTACCCTCGCAAAGTCGCGTCTTTGCGCGTTATTCAGCGATTTTCACAATTCATCAACTGCGCGGGGCAGACGACTCGAACCCGACTAGTGCGAAAAGGGGCGTAAAACAGTGGCTGGTGGGGAAACTAATGCGAAGGTCGTAAATACATTTGCACCAGGTTTGCGGCACCGGGCTGTGGATGGCGTGCACTCGATTGATTTTGCAGCAGATAGAAAAGCTCGTTTTTAATTGACTCTAAAAATGAAAGGAGTAAAAACAAACTCGTTCTTTGACAGCTTCTGAAGTTTTCCCGGTTGGTGCGGCGTCCGGGGCTCAAGCGGAGTCACCTTCTGCATTGCAAAATGACGGAAGGAGGGTGAGCGAGGGTCTATAGCAAAGCGCTGGTCGAGGCGAACAAGAAGATATGTCGGAGGCAAGATAGAATCCCGAGGCGTTAAGCAGGTTTGTCCGGTTGGCGGTGAGCCCGGAGCCCGAGCATGATCGCGCGAAGCGGCCCGCAAGGGAAGCTACGAGAGCAGGTCGGCAAGGGTCTAACGCGAGCTACTGGCCGAGACGAATGGGCTTAACATCACCTCGGGATTCTTAGTTTTTGGAAGGACGGGCTGGGGTCCGGTTGTTGACCAAAAAACCAGCCGAGCCTTGCTCGGCTTGGACGGGTCCGAGACTCGTCCCCACACATTCTCAAACTTCCCACACATTGTCAGCCTCTCCACAGATTTCTTCAATCTTCCGACTACGGGCCTTCCTGGACCTGGAGTTGTTCCGCGGTCTGGAGGTGGGCGCGATAGATGCTGTTGGTCGCGGCTACTTCCGCGATTGCGTCAGCGTGCAGGTCGTAGGTTCCGTGGGGCAGGTTCTCTCCGAACTGGATTTCGAACTCGTCGGTACTCTTCTTCAAAGTGAAATGCTGATAACCGACGGCGGTGGCACGGCCGGTCGGATCCACGGCCAGGGCGATAAAGGTAAAATCGAAATCCTGCTCGGTCTGGTTCGACACTTTAATCGCGCCCTCCACTCTTCTGCCCGTGACCCTGGGCTTCCTGCTCCACTCCACTAACAGAGGAGCGACAACGTCGAGAGTAAATTCCTTCTTGAGCTGGCGGACCGGTTTGCCGCTATCCGTGACTGTAACCACGAAGTGGAAGGTGTCGACTTCGGTGGGCGCACCTGTCAGTGTGCCGTCAGGAGCCACGTCGATTCCCTCGGGCAGAGAGCCGGCAGTTACTTCCCATTTAAGCGGCAGGATGCCGCCTTGGGCCTCCAGCTTAAAGTGATAGGGCTGGCGCAAAAACGCCTTGGGAAGGGTCGTGGTCTGGAGCACGATGGGCTCGCCGATCGCTCCGCCCTGTTGTGCGACGGACAGAGGCGTGCCGAGCAGGATGACAGCCAGCAGAGCCGATCCGGTGAGTTTCAGGTTCATGTGGACTTTCGATGGCTCGCGCGGACGTATGGTCAACTCTAGCATTGGATCGAAGGTTGTGTTCATCCGGAAGGACAGGGGGATCGCCTGGCGGCACCCGAAATTCATAAACCACCAAGGGCACGAAGGTACACGAAGGGAGCCCTCACTTTGCTGGTACTCGACGCGTGCAGCGTTGCCACGGTAAGCTAAATCGTTTTGGTTTCGGGGGTGGCTCGAATGCAGGATGCGGTGGCCAAACTCTGGCCGGAGATTGAGTGGATTGAGAATAAGAACCTGCGCGGCCAGGTGACACAAACCTGGGTGAAAGCCCTGGAGCAGAGCCCGCTGAAGCCTGACGACCTCAATCGGATTCCATTCACGCTGCTGGTGCCCAACTGTCCCATCACCTTTATGGAGCACAAGCGCTGCGTGGTGCACATCGCGCGCCGAAGCGCAGAGGCGATGCAGGAATTCATGGGGCGCGCACTTGCGATTGACCTGAACACGGTGATTGCGGGGGCGATCCTGGCTGACGTCGGCAAACTGCTGGAGTACGAGCTTGGTCCAGATGGCAAAAGCCGCCAGAGCGAGCGCGGAGAGGCGCTGCGTCATCCTTTCACTGGAGTGGCGCTGGCGCTGGAGTGCGGCGTGCCTGACGCAGTCTGCCATATCATCGCGGCGCATGCGGCGGAAGGCGACCTGGTGAAGCGCACGACTGAGGCCTACATCGTGCATCACGCCGACTTCATGGCATTTTTGCCCTTCAAAAATCCGAAAAACATCAAAATGAAATAGGAGTGTTCGTGGCCGCTACGCACGCATCAAGCAAAGAAATTGCCGCCAAGGAAACCATCACCGCGAAAATGTCGCGCTGGGCGGCCGGGCTGACCTACCCGCAGCTCTCGCAAGAGGCTGTATACCAGGCCAAACGCTTCCTGCTGGACTCAGTGGGCTGCGCGCTGGGCGGCTACCAGCAGCATGACGTGAAGATCGCGTTGGAGGTGCTTGACGAGATCGCCGGGCGTGGTCCGGCGACCGTGATTGGAACGGGCAAGCGCATCGACGCGGTCTCCGCGTCGCTGGCTAACGGGTTGATGATACGCTGCATGGACTACAACGACATCTACTGGAAGCAGGATCCGTCGCACCCTTCGGACATTTTTCCCGCGGCCCTGGCGGGTTGCGAGCGCGCAAAAAGCGATGGGCGGGAACTGATCGTCGGGTTGGTGCTCGGCCATGAGTTTGAGATGCGCTTCTGCGAGGCGGCCTTTCCCGGCATTCGCGAGCGCGGCTGGCATCATGCCACCCTGACCGCGTTTGTTTCGCCGATCGTGGCCGGTCGGGCGTTGCATCTGGGGTGGGAGCAGATTCAGCACGCGGTGGGCATCTCGGCCAGCCGGCATGCGACCCTGGGCGCGGTTACTGCCGGCAAGCTGACCATGATGAAGAACACCGTGGATCCGATGGCGACGCAGAGCGGAGTGCTGGCGGCCTTGATGGCGGAGAAGGGGTACACAGGGCCGGAGCATGTGGTGGATGGCAAAGAGGGATTGACGCACTGCTTCGGTCCGTCGTGGAAATTGAATCTGCTGACCGACGGTCTGGGAGAGTCGTGGCGCATCACGCAGTGTGGCATGAAGGCGTTTCCTACCGAGGCGCTTACGCACACGCCGATTTCGGCGGTGCTGGATATCGTCAAGTCGAACGACCTGAAGCCTGAGCAGGTGGAGAAAGTGCAGATTCGTTCGCTGGCGCGGGCGGCGGATATTCTTTCCGACCCGAGCAAGTATGATCCGCAGTCGAAGGAAACGGCGGACCATTCGCTTCCTTACGTGATTGCGGCGGCGATCGCCGAACGCCAGGTCACGCCGGTGCAGTTTGAAATGAAGAAGATCATGGACCCGACGATTCGGGCGCAGTTAAAGAAAGTGGAAGTGGTAGCCGATCCGGAGATTGAGAAGGTGTTTCCGGCGCTGCAGCGGGTGATTGTGAACCTCACGACGGTTGACGGCCAGACCTTTACCAAGCAGCTGGATTATCCGAAAGGGGATCCGCGGAATCCTTTGACCGACGCCGAGGCGGAGGAGAAGTTTGCAGCCTTGGCGGAAGGCGTGTTATCGGATGGGGCGCAAAAGAAGCTAAAGAATGCGATCTGGAACCTGGAGAAGCTGGGTTCAGTGAGCAAGTTGATGGGGTTGATGAAGGCGGATGTGAGGGGGAAGGCGGTATCGCGGAAGGCTGTGACAAAGAGCAAGAAACGGCGATAGCTCTGAGGAGCCAATTTGCCGAGCGCCGAGCGGCATAAAAATATAGCCTAGGGCGCAAGCCCTGGGTAAACAGGCGGGGAAGGATTCAGCCCTGAAAGGGCGAAGGAAACTGCCGATTCAGCTTCCTGATTCGGCCGACGGAATCTAAAGCTGCCGAGCATTGCTCGGCCCGACCGGGTCGGAGACCCGGTCCCACACGACCAGGGGTGTTTTATGGGGCAGACCATCGTTGAAAAAATCGCGCAGGCACACCTGGCTGAGGGGCCGAAGCGGCCTTTGCGGACGGGGGATTTTGTCGCTATTCGGCCGCACCGGGTGATGACGCATGACAATACGTCGGCGGTGATGAAGAAATTTCAGACGATCGGAGCCAAGAAGATTCAGAATCCCAAGCAGCTGGTGTTTGCGTTGGATCACGACATTCAGAACAAGGAAGATTCGAATCTGGCGAAGTACCGGGCCATCGAAGGCTTCGCCAAATATCACGGCGTGGATTTCTATCCTGCCGGGTCCGGCATTGGACACCAGATCATGGTGGAGCGCGGGTATGTGGTTCCGGGATCGTTTGTGGTGGCATCCGATTCGCACTCCAATATGTACGGAGCGCTGGGCGCGGTGGGGACACCGATCGTGCGCACGGATGCGGCGGCGGCGTGGGCCACGGGCGATTTCTGGTGGCAGATTCCACGCTCCATCCAGGTTGTGCTGGAGGGCGCGCTGCCCGCGGGCGCGACTGGAAAAGACATTATCATCACGCTGTGCGGGCTTTATAACCACGACGAAGTGCTGAATGCAGCAGTTGAATTCAGCGGGCCGGGTGTGACCAGTCTTTCCATCGATGCGCGCTTCTCCATCTCCAACATGTCGACCGAGTGGGGGCCGCTGGTGGGATGGTTTCCGGTGGATGGGGTGACGCTTAAGTATCTGGCGGGGGTGAAAGAGCGGCTGTCGACGCAGGGAATCGAGCGCTTTACCGATCAGGACATGCTGAAGTGGGCGAGGACGCCTCCTCAGCCTGACCCCGGCGCGGTATATGCGGCGCGTATTGTGCTCGACTTGGCGCAGGTAACTCCGCACGTGTCGGGCCCGGACACGGTGCAGACCATGTCGTCTCTGGCCGAGATGGAAACCAAGAAAGTTGCGATCCAGAAGGCGTATCTGCTGTCGTGCGTGAATTCGCGAGTTGAGGATTTGGCGGCGGCGGCGCACGTGGTGCAAGGCAAGCAGGTGGCTCCGGGGGTCAAATTTTATTTAGGCGCGGCCAGCAAGTGGGTGCAGGACGAAGCGGAGAGGCGCGGCATCTGGAAAACTCTCCTCGACGCCGGGGCGCAACCTTTGCCGGCGGGATGCGGACCGTGCATCGGCCTGGGAGTGGGATTGCTGGAGCCGGGCGAGGTAGGGATTTCCGCCACTAACCGCAATTTCAAGGGACGCATGGGATCGCGCGATGCCAAGTGCTATCTCGCGAGCCCGGAGGTGGTCGCCGCTTCGGCGGTGGCGGGATATATTCGCGGGCCATTCAAACTGGCGGACCGAACACCGGCACGGCAGTATCACGAATTTCCCGTCAGCGCGGCGGTCGAGAAAGTCGAGATCCTTCCCGGTTTTCCCGAGCGATTGCGGGGACGGCTGGTATTCCTGCCTCAGGACAATGTCAACACCGATGCGATTTATGGGAAGGATTACACTTACCGCGACGACGTCACCCTGGAGACGATGGCCCAGGTGGCGATGGCGAACTACGATCCGCAGTTCTCCGCGCGAGCCCGGCAAGGGGATGTGATCGTCAGCGGGTTCAACTTCGGAACCGGGTCGAGCCGGGAGCAGGCCGTCACTTGCCTGAAGGCGAAAGGGATTCCGCTGGTGATTGCGGCGAGCTTTTCGCAGACTTATCTGCGCAATGCTTACAACAACGGCTTCTTGTGCATTGAGGTCCCGGAGCTGGTGAAGGAACTGCGCGAACAGTTTGCCAACGAAATCGCGGCGAAGGAAAAGACGATTATTCCCGGCGGCGAAATTGATATCGATTTCACTTCGGGGGTGATTTGCTGGGCGGGGGAGATGTTTACCTTTCCAGCTTTGGGTAGCGTGCCGCAATCGTTGGTGATCGCGCAGGGAGTGGAGAAGCTAGTGGCGAAGCGGTTGGGGCTGAGCTGAGGGGCGGCGGCGCAGCGGGCAGAAATGCATAGGTCCTTCGCTTCGCTCAGGATGACATCGGACTGGAGGACAGGAGAATCGGACGGATGGCGAAACGTATGGTTGTGACTATGCCCGGGGACGGAATCGGCAACCAGGTTCTGCCCGAAGCTTTGCGGGTTTTACAGGCGGTCGGGTTTGATGCGGAATATGTTCATGCCGATATCGGCTGGGAGATCTGGCGCAAAGAAGGCAATGCGTTGCCGGACCGGACTCTCGATCTCCTGACCAAGCACAAGCTTGGGCTGTTTGGAGCCATCACTTCCAAACCGAATAAGGAAGCCCAGGCTGAACTGCAGCCCGAGCTGCGCGGCAAGGGGCTGGTGTATTACAGCCCGATTGTGACTATGCGGCAGCGGTTTAACCTCGATATCTGCATGCGGCCGTGTATCGGTTTCACCGGCAATCCGCTGAATTTCGTTCGCAAGAAAGTTGGCGGCGGGTTCGATGAGCCCAAGATCGACACCACGGTCTTCCGGCAAGGCACCGAGGGCATGTACGTAGGAGTGGAGTGGACGAACCCGCCGGAGAATGTGCGGGCAGCGCTGAATAGTCATCCCCGATTCAAGGCTTTTAACAGCGTGCCTGGTCCCGATCTCGCGGTGAGCGTGCGCATTATTACCCGGGCGGCGGCGCGGCGTATTGTCACTGCGGCGTTTGAGTATGCGAGGAAACGCGGCTTCAAGGGCGTCACCATCTGCGAAAAGCCCAACGTGGTGCGCGAGACTTCCGGCATGATGGAAGAAACTGCCAAGGAAGTGGCAAAGAACTATCCGGGGATTGCGCTTTGGTCCACGAATATCGACGCGCAGCTGATGTGGTTGAACAAGAACCCGGAAGACTACAACGTGATCGTGGCCTCGAACCTGTTTGGCGATATCCTGTCGGACGCTTTCGCCGGGCTGGTGGGCGGGTTAGGCTTTGCGGCCTCGGGGAACATCGGAGATGAAGTTGCGGTGTTTGAGCCCACGCACGGGTCGGCACCTAAATACGCAGAGCTCGATCCTCCGATCGTGAATCCGATTGCGATGATTCTTTCGGCGGCGATGATGCTGGATCATGTGGGTGAAGGAGAGAAGGCGTCGCGCATTCGCAAGGCGATTGCGGATGTGGTGCAGGAAGGCAAAGTGCGGACTTACGACATGATGAGAATTTCAGGAGGAGCGAAATCGATCGCGCAGGGCGCGGCGAGTACGGTGCAGATGGGGGATGCGATTCTGGAGAAATTGAGATAAGGATGTTCGCCTCGCGCACAACCGTGCGCTCAGGATAACTTTGCGAGGGCAGGATGCCCTCGCGACAGCCGGCGGGACGCCGGCGCTACATTGCGGAGCTTTGCTCCGCTGGACAGCCGGGGCGGCTGTCCCCACGTGACTAGTCGTTCGTGTCGCACGTGATATTTATGACAAGTTCGGCGGAAGGCAAGGCGGCGGGGGTGGGGGAGGCTGGGCATTTTGGCAAAGATGTGCGCTCGGACTTGCAAGTCGTCGTCGAGTCCCGGGATAGTGGCGGGCTCGAAATCACCATGGAGTCGCGGGTTGCGCCTTACTATGGCAGCTCCATACTGACGCAGGCGCGACAGGTGCTGGAGTCTCTTGGGGTCAAGCAGGCGCGGGTTGCGATACGCGATGAGGGTGCGCTGCCCTTCGTCATTGCGGCGCGTATCGAGACCGCCGCCAAGCGCGCTGGGCTGGGCCTGGGGCGCAAGGTGTCGCCCGAGCAGATCACGCTGCCGGAACCGTCGCCGCGCGATCGTCTGCGGCGGTCGCGGTTGTATATTCCCGGCTCAGAGCCGAAGTATTTCATCAATGCGGCGCTGCACGGCGCCGACGCCATCATTCTCGACCTGGAAGACTCCGTCCACCATGCGGAAAAGGATGCGGCCCGCATTCTGGTGCGCAACGCGCTCCGGGCGGTGGACTTCGGCAAGTGCGAGCGCATGGTGCGGATCAACCAGTTTCCCCTCGGGCTGGAAGACCTGGTCGAGATTATTCCTGAAGCGCCGGACCTGGTGCTGCTGCCCAAAACCGAACGGCCTGAGCAGGTCGCGGAAACCAACCGCATGATTGGCGAGCTGAAGAGCCGCTATGGAGTGACACGTCCCATCTGGCTCATGCCGATTCTGGAGTCAGGGCTGGGGATCGAGAACGCGTTTGCGATTGCCACCGCGAGTAAGCATGTGGTTGCGCTGACCATCGGGCTCGAAGACTATACCGCCGATCTGGGCGTGGCCAAGACGGTGGAAGGCCGCGAGTCGCTTTATGCCCGGATGCGTTTGGTGAATGCGGCGACGGCTGTGGGCATCCAGGCGATCGACTCGGTTTACGGCGATGTGGGTGACATGGCTGGACTCCAAGCCTGGGCGGAGAATTCCCGGGCGATGGGGTTTGAGGGTATGGGCTGCGTTCATCCCGGACAGATTCCCGTGATTCATCAGGCCTTCGCGCCTTCCTCGGCTGAGATCGAGAAGGCATTGAAGATCGTTGCCGCGTTTGAGGAAGCCCAGCAGCGCGGGCTGGGCGTGGTCAGCCTGGGGTCGAAGATGATTGACCCTCCGGTGGTAGAACGAGCCCAAAAGCTGGTGGAGCGGGCAAAGCGGATGGGGAAGGCGGGGACCGTGTAGGGGCGGGTCTCTGACCCGCCCAGATCGAGCGGGAGCTCGATCTTCAGCTCGACAATGAACTCACAACCTGCCGAGCTGCGCTCGGCCTGGCCCGGGTCGGAGACCCGGCCCCACACGCGCGTTGCAAGGGAGAGGAATGACGGAACGAGCGGAACTGGTGCAGAACGCCGCGGGACGGATGGTGCCGGCCATGGTCAATGGCAAGCCTCAGATTCCTTACCTGGGCTTTGCCAAATACCAGCCGCGCGGGCGCAAGACTGCGCCGCCGGTGCGCTCCAGTAAAGACTATCCCGGTAATGGCGACAAGTGTGTGGCGGACCTGGAGACCGCGCTGCGCAAGTGCGGTCTGCGCGATGGGATGGTGATTTCGAATCATCATCACCTGCGGGATGGCGATCGCGTGGCGTTGATGGTGTTGGAAGCGGCGGCGCGGATGGGCGCCAAGGATGTGATGTGGTTCCCCAGCGCGTCTTTTCCTTCCCAAAAGGGCGCCATCGATCTGATGCGGTCAGGGGTGATTCATCACATTGAAGGTTCGATGAACGGTCCGCTAGGAGATTACTGCACCCAGGGCAAGATGCGCGGCATGGGAGTTCTGCGGTCTCATGGCGGACGCTGGCAGGCAATTCAGGATGGCGAAGTGCATATCGACATCGCGGTGATCGCAGCGCCCACTGCGGATGCGTTCGGCAATGCCGACGGCTCGCATGGAAAATCGGCATGCGGCTCATTGGGATTCGCGTTGGCCGATTCGGTATATGCCGATCAGGTGATTGTTGTCACCGACAACCTGGTGCCGTTCCCCTGCATACCGTGGCAGATCCAGGGCAACAACGTGGATTGCGTGGTGGAAGTGGAGTCGATTGGCGATCCGGCGAAGATCGTTTCGGGGACGACGCAGATTACGCGTTCACCCGACCGGCTGAAGGTGGCGGAATACGTGGCGCGGTTTCTGCGCGATGCGGGAATCATGCGCAACGGGTTTTCGTTTCAGGCGGGCGCAGGTGGAATCGCGCTGGCGTTTGTGGATTACCTGCGCCGCATGATGAAAGAAGATGGGGTGAAAGCGCGATTTGTGCGCGGCGGATCGACGCGCTACCTGGTCGAGATGCTGCAGGAGGGATTGACCGACTACATTCTGGACGGACAGACTTTTGATCTGGATGCGGTGAAGTCAATTGCCAGCGATCCGCGGCACGTAGCGACGTCGCCGTTTACTTCCTACAACTATCACGGGAAGGGGTCGTTCGCGTCGATGATCGATACGGTAGTTTTGGGCGCTACCGAAGTGGACGTGAACTTCAACGGCAACGTGGTCACACACTCCGACGGGCGGCTTCTGCACGGAATTGGCGGCTGGCAGAATTGTCTGGATGCGGGATGCACCATTCTGGCGGTGCCTTCGTTCCGCGATCGCATCCCGGTGATTGTGGATGAAGTGACGACGCTGACCGGGCCGGGAGAGTTGATTGACGTTGTAGTGACCGAGCGCGGAATTGCGATCAATCCACGGCGTCAGGATTTGATCGATGCGGTGAAGGGATCGTCCTTGCCGGTCCGGCCGATTCAGGAGATCAAGGCGGAAGTGGAGCGGATTTGCGGTGGCAAGCCGGCGCGGCCAAAGCTTGGGGAGAATCCTGTGGCGGTGGTGAAGTGGGTGGATGGAACGGTTTTGGATACGGTCTGGCAGGTGGGGTAAAAAATTCCTGGCCACGGATTTACGTGGATCAACACGGATCTAATTTCAAAAAGCTGTATGGTCTCGGACGAGAGGCTTCTGGCCCAGTTAGGGGTTTATCCGTGGTAATCGGCGTAAATCCGTGGCCAGGAACTTTCCTCGCTACTCGTTTTTCATCGCGTCGATCAACTGAAAAAGCTGGGTGCGGTCTACGACTTCGACGAAGGGCTTGCCCTGCGTCTTGTTGCTGACTACGTAAATCGTTGGAGTGTGATTGATGCCGACGCGCTGGCCCAGATTTTTGTCCTGATTAATTCCTTCCGCCAGCTTCCCTTGCGGATCCAACGCAAAAGGCAAATCGACTTTGTGGTCGGCGGCGAACTTTTCCGCGAAGGTACGCAGGGTGGGAGGCGTGATCTCAGGTTGATGCTCAAAAATGTAGTCGCGAAATTCGTTGCCCAGCTGTTTGGAACGGGTGTCGAAATAGCGGGCGATGATGGCCGCGTCGTAAGACCAGTTGTGCATGGGTAGCGGGAAGTCATGGCGGACGACGGGGATTTTGTAGGTCCTCGCGGCTTCTTGGACCAGGGGGGCGGCGCGGCGGCAGTCAGGGCATTGCAAGTCTTCGAAGACGACCAAAGCGACCTGGGCGCCTTTGGGCGGTCTCAGCGCGGGATCGACGGTTTGGGCGGAAGCCAGGGCAGCGACAAGCAGGCCAAGAACGATCAGGTGGTTGCTCATATTGGTTTAGATGCGGGCATTCGTCTATCTATCGTAACCGAAGGCGCTGCGGCGCGCACGCGAAACGCTTTGAACCGCCAAGGACGCAAAGGGCGCAAAAAACCCTATAGCAGGCGGAGCTGGCGGCGTTCCAGGGCCAGCAGCTTTTCTTTAATCGGTAGACCGCCACCATAGCCGGTGAGTTTCCCGTTGCTACCAATCACGCGGTGACAGGGAATGACGATGGGAATTGGATTTGCGCCATTGGCCAAACCGACGGCGCGGGAGGCGTTGGGGTTGCCGAGGTGACGGGCGAGTTCGCCGTAAGAGATGGTTTTTCCGTACGGGATTTCGCAGAGCTTGCGCCAGACGGCGAGCTGGAACGGCGTGCCAGCGGGCGCGAGCGGGAGATCAAAGGTTTCCAGATCTCCAGCGAAATACGCGCGAAGTTGGCGTACGGGTTCCTGCAAGGGATTGGGGTCTTCGCGCCATGTGGGATCGGGGCGGGCCGTGCGCCTTCCGTTTACGAACTCGATGCTGCGCAGGCCAGTTTCGTCGGCGGCGAGCAGGAGCGGTCCTAGCGGGCTTTCGATTTGGGTGAAGGTGGTAGGCATGACACCAAACATTCAACCACAGAGGACACTGAGGACAAGGAGGAAATTGTCCCCGTCCGCGACGCCAAGCTAGATCGCGGCAGCCTGCTCTCGGCGCTTCGCCTGAATTTCGATGTAGACGTGTACCAGGGACACGGCCGCCGGGGTGACGCCCGGAATGCGCGACGCATGGCCGAGGGTGCGTGGACGAATCTTGATCAGTATTTCCTGCATCTCGCGCGAAAGTCCGCTGACCGAACTATAGTCGAACCAATGCGGAATGGTGTGTTGCTCGGCTTTTTTGAGGCGCTCAATCGCTCGATTTTGCTGCAGAAGATAGCCTTCGTATTTGATTTCGGTCTCGATGGACTTCAGGTGGTTGCGGGTAGCCGAAGAAATATCGGCCACGGATTCTCGCGGACTTTCACAGATTTCTTCTGTTTCAAAAAAATCAGGGGCTGATTCGCGCAGGATCGGGAGCAGGTGTTCGATCTGGATTTCTGGACGCTTGAGGAGTTGGGCCAGGGATTGGCCTACAGCGGACAGGCAGTTGTCAGTTGTCGGTTGCCAGTTATCAGTTGTTGCCGAGCTTTGCTCGGCCGGCGTGGCTGTCCCTACGTGATCACTTATTTTTTCGAGCATTGCGGTGGTCAGGCGGGTTCGCTCCAGCAACTGCTTCATGGATTCGTGGCGGTTTTGTTTGCTCTGGAAGTCGGTCCAGGCTAGGTCAGATATCAGGCCGACTCGACGGCCATGCGGAGTGAGGCGGCGGTCGGCATTGTCGATGCGCAGGTGGAGGCGGAACTCGGCGCGCGAGGTGAACATCCGGTAGGGCTCGTTGGTGCCCTTGGAGATCAAGTCATCGATGAGGATGGCGGTGTAGGCCTCGGTGCGATCGAGGATCAGCGGCGGGGCCTTCTTTACTTTGAGTCCGGCGTTGATGCCCGCCATCAGGCCCTGGCAAGCGGCCTCCTCGTAGCCGCTGGTGCCGTTGATCTGGCCAGCGAGAAAGAGATTCGCGATCTTTTTGGTTTCGAGCGTGCGTTCGAGCTCGGTGGGATCGATAGAGTCGTATTCGATGGCGTACCCCGGCCGCAGCATGTCGGCATTTTCGAGGCCAGGGATGGATTTCAGAATCTCCAGCTGGACCTCCACCGGCAAGGAGGTGCTCATGCCATTGACGTAGATCTCGTGGGTGTTCAGACCCTCAGGCTCCAGGAAGAGCTGATGGGTAATTTTGTCGGGAAACTTGACGATCTTGTCTTCGATCGAGGGGCAGTAGCGCGGACCAATGGAATGGATCTGGCCGCTGTACATGGGCGAGCGATGGACGTTCTCGCGGATGATGCGGCGTGTTTCAGCGGTAGTCCAGGCTATGTAACAAGGAACCTGGGAATCGTGATGAGCGACGCGGCGGGTGCGGAAGCTGAACGGCGTGGGGTCAGCATCGCCGGGCTGCAGCTCGAAGCGGGACCAGTCGATGGTGCGGCCGTCGAGGCGCGGCGGGGTGCCGGTTTTGAGGCGGCAACCGCGAAGGCCGAGTTGCTTAAGGGATTCGCCGAGGAGGACGGCCGCGGGTTCGCCGGAGCGTCCCGCGGGATATTGCTGTTCGCCGCAGTGGATCAGGCCGTTGAGGAAAGTACCAGTGGTGATGATGACGGCTGGCGCGCCCACTGTGCGGCCGTCGCGGAGTTTGATACCGATGCAACGGTCGTCAGTCTTCAGTCGTCGGTCGTCAGCCACAAAATCAGGCCCCTCGACTGCGTTCGGCTGCGCCTCAGTCCTCTCGGGATGACAATTGGCACGGAAAGTTGCTGACGACCGATGACTGCACACTGACGACTGCTCCAGTATCACTTCTGCTACTTCTGCCTGCTTGATTTTAAGATTGGGCTGCGATTCCAGGACTTCACGCATCTTCAGGCGGTAGGCCTGCTTGTCGCATTGGGCGCGCGGGGACCATACGGCTGGGCCGCGGGAGGTGTTGAGCAGGCGGAACTGGATGCCGACAGCGTCGGTGATTTCGCCCATGATGCCGCCCAGGGCATCGACCTCGCGAACAAGATGGCCTTTGGCGATGCCCCCGATGGCCGGGTTGCAGGACATCTGGGCAATGAGATCGACGTTGAGCGTGTACAGGGCGGTCTTCAGGCCCATGCGGGCAGAGGCCATGGCGGCCTCGCATCCAGCGTGGCCAGCTCCAACCACGACCACGTCGAATTGTTCGGTGAACTGCGGCATCAGCGTAGAAACCTATTCTAGCAATGGCGCGAGGTTGGCGTCCTGGTGGGAGCGATTCAATGAGCGCAGTTGCGAGCCGGGCTGCGGGTTCGTATATTGGGTGACATGGAGGAAGAGGCCAACATGAGCACAGAGAATTTTTTCCAGGAGCTGGACGCTCGGATCGCGAAATTCGATCTGCTTTGCCATCCTTTTTACAAAGCGTGGAGCGCGGGCGAGTTGTCGCGCGACGATCTGCGGGAGTATGCGCGAGATTACTATCATCATGTGAAGGCGTTTCCTGCTTATCTCGCGGAATTCAGCTTGCGCCTTGACGAAAGCGAACTGCGCCGGGCGGTGCTCGCGAATATGGCTGACGAGAAGGGCGGAGATTCGCCCGAGAATCCGGAGCACGCTGAACTCTGGCTCGATTTTGCCGAGGGCATGGGATCAACTCGCGATCCGCGAGGCCATCGGCCACTGACTGAAGTCAGGCAGCTGACTTCATTTTTCCACGATGTAGCCAGTCAGGGCACTCCGGAAGAGGCGCTGGCGGCATTCTATGCTTATGAATCTCAGGTGCCGCGAGTGGCAAAGGAAAAAGCCTGGGGACTGCGTGAGATGTACGGCGCGGATGAAAAGACTTGCGAGTATTTCACACTGCACGCTACGGCGGATGTTTCTCACGCGCGAGTCTGGCGTCAGCAGCTGGCGGCCCGCCTGCAGGCCAGCCCAGAGACCACGGGAGACGCCCTCGCAGCGGGAGAGAAAGCGGCGAAAGCTTTGTGGCGCGCTTTGGATGGAATCGAGGCGCAACGGACGTCGCGAGCGGCATAGATTCAAGCCTCGATACTCGCAGGTTCCAGCAAGCCGGGCCATTGATTGATTTCCTCATCAGTGGCCTTTCTTCTTCAACGTGGATTTTCAGGTTAACGAATGGTCAGAGCGAACATGGACGGGCAAAAAGTGAAAGCTGAGCGCTTTCGTGGCATGCATCGAGGTGGGCGGATTCTTTTGCTGCCCAATGCCTGGGATGTGGCCGGTGCACGGGTGTTTGAGGAGGCTGGTTTTGGCGCGATTGCTACCACCAGCGCCGGCATCGCTTTCACCCTCGGATATCCCGATGGACAGCGTATCTCACGCCAGGAAATGCTGGCAGTGGTGCGGCGGATTGCGGCGGCGGTCAAGGTTCCGGTGACGGCGGACGTGGAAGCCGGATATGGCAATCGTCCAGAAGACGCAGCCCACACAGCACGCGCAGTTGCTGAAGCGGGCGCGGTGGGAATGAATCTGGAGGATGCGACGGGCGATCCCCGGCGGCCGCTTCTCGATCTGACGCTGCAGGTCGAGAGAGTGAAAGCGGTGCGAGAAGCGATGCGGGAAGCGATGGTTCTGAACGCCCGGACGGATGTTTACCTGCTGGGACTGGAAACTCCTGAAACTCGTTATGACGCAGCACTCCGGCGGCTGGCCGAGTACCGGGACGCGGGCGCGGACTGCTTGTTTGTGCCGGGCTTGCGAGACGTGGAAACTATTGGAAGGCTGGTCAAGGACTTGCGCTGCCCGGTCAACATTCTGGTTGGGCCGGGATCGCCGTCCGCCCCGGAGTTGGAAAAGCTGGGGGTGGCGCGGGCTACCGTGGGTTCAGGCGCGATGCGGGCAACGCTTGGGCTGGTGCGGCGAATCGCGGAGGAGTTGAAGAACGCGGGAAGCTACAAGACGATGGAGGGTGCGATTTCCTACGACGATTTGAACCGGATGATGGCATAGGGTTTGATCGCGTTTCTGGCCTGGGATGTAACATTGGGTCGTGGGCAAGTTGGCGGAGACCGTCCTCGAATACATTCGCCGGCAGAGTTTACTCAAAGCCGGGGACCGGGCGGGAGTCGCAGTCTCGGGCGGAGCTGATTCAGTCGCGCTTCTATGGCTGCTGCTTGAACTGCGTCAGGAAATCGGCCTGGTGCTCTCGGTCGTTCACTTCAATCACAATCTGCGCGGCGCGGAATCGGATGCTGACGCGGACTTCGTGGCGGGCCTGGCTGAGAGCCACGGGCTCGAGTTGCATTCCGGTGCCGGGGATGTGCAGAAACACGCGGAAGCGCGGCACCTGAGCGTGGAAGCTACCGCACGGCAACTACGCTACCAATACTTCTTGCAGCTTATGGAGGAGGACCGGTTGAATTGTATTGCTACGGGCCATACGTTGGACGATCAGGCAGAGACGGTTCTGTTGAGAATGGTGCGCGGGGCCGGGACGCGTGGGCTGGCTGCGATTTATCCCAAGTTGATTTATCTCCAGGGTCGTTCTCGATCAGGTTCTTCGCGGGAGAATTCTTTCCCGTCAGCGTCGAGCCTGTTCAGTTCTTCCCAGTTTTCAATTGATGGTTCTCGGTTCTCAGTGGTTCGGCCGCTGCTTGGGACTTCCAGGGCGGACGTTGAAGCCTACCTGAAGGAAGTCGGGCAGGGCTGGTGCGAAGATTCCAGCAACCGCGATCTGCGTTATGCGCGAAACCGGCTGCGGCACGGGATACTGCCCCGGCTGGCGCGCGCGCTGAATCCAAAAGTGAAAGAAACGCTGGCGGAGACGGCGGATATTGCGAGGTCAGAAGAGGACTACTGGCAAAAGGAAGTGGAGCAGGTGCTTCCCGAGGTGTGGGAGCCCCAGCAAAGGAGTTTGGCTGAACTGGGTGGACTGCCGCTGGCGCTCCGGCGGCGCGTGGTCAGGGCCGCCGCGGAATCGGTGGGACTGCGGCTGGAGTTCCGGCACGTGGAGGAGGTTCTTGGATTGGGATCGGCGACCGCTAAGTCGGCGAGGTTGCCGGATGGGTGGGTAGTCACGAAAACCAGGGACGGCCTGCAATTCGGGCTCGCGACGGGAGCTGCGAAATTCGATTACGAGTATTTTTTGGCCGTGCCTGGTATGGTTCATGTTCCTGAAGCGGGGAGCCGGTTTGAGGCGACAATCGTTCCGCGGGACGTAGTGCCGGGTTATAATCCCGACCACGTATTGAATTCGGCATTGCTGCAAAAAGTGCTGACCGTGCGAAACTGGCGCCCGGGCGACCGGTTCTGGCCGGCTCATAGCAAGTCGCCGAAGAAGATCAAGGAGTTGCTGCAAGAGCGAAAGCTGGGCACGCCGGAACGCAAGCTTTGGCCGGTGGTGGTGAGCGGCAAGGAAATTGTTTGGGTTCGCGGCTTCCCGTCGCCGGCGCGACTGCGTCCGCCGGAGGCCGCGAAACAGGCCCTGGTTATTCAGGAGTACTCCAAGGCATGAATCAGACTTTGAAAGCACTGCAACCTCGCACCGTAATTCCGGCAGAGCAAATCCAGAAGCGAGTGCGGGAGATGGGCCGGCAGATCTCTGACGACTACCGCGGCCGGTCCATCCACCTGCTGGCGCTGCTGGAGAACGGATTCATTTTCATGGCGGACCTGGTGCGGGCGCTGGACGTTCCGGTAATCTGCCAGTTCATCAAGCCCAGATATCAGGAACAAAGTGCGGATGGCGCAGGCGGGGGCGTGCTGGAAATCTTCTTCAGCCACCAGTCTGACATTCGCGGTCACCACGTCCTGGTGGTGGAAGGGCTGGTGCACTCTGGAATCACAACCGAATTTCTGATGAGTGACCTGAAAGCCAGGGGCGCGGCGTCGGTAAAACTGGCCACCTTGCTGGACCGGCAATCGGCTCGAAGAGTGCAGTTACAGCCGGATTACTTTGGCTTTCTGGTGGATGAGGCCTTTTTGATCGGATATGGGTTAGGCTCGCCGGAGCAGACGAACCGAAACCTGCCCTATGTTGGCGCTGCAAGTTGAAGTGACTTCGTGACTTAAGTTACTCGCAGAACGGCGACCTTTTTTTCCTCAGAACGGTTAGAATACAAGTTTGGCAACTTGTCCGATCCAAACCCCCTCGGCCGGGCATCTAATTTAGGTGTCGTGACATATCCGGCTTCGTTTCGGGCGCGGCGTTCTTTTCTCAGGAGTCTTAGGTGAATTCTACAGTCAAGACAGTCGTCTTTTGGTTAGTGATCGTGCTGTCGGCTTTCCTGCTATGGCAGGTGATGAAGGCCGGGAGCGCGGGCCAGAAAGACAAAGAAGTCAATTTCTCGCAATTCCTTTCGGACATCGACCAGGGAAATGTGAAAGAAGTCACGATCACCGGGATGGAAGTGCGGGGCAAGTACCGCAACGACGGTTCTCCCTTCCATACCACCGCTCCGGTGAACTATCCCGACATTTACAAGATGCTGCGGGATAAGGGCGTCACCATGAACATCCGCGACATGAGCAGCGGCAGTTGGCCGCTCCAGTTGCTGGGAACGTGGGCGCCCCTGATCCTGCTGGCTGCGTTGTGGTTCTTCATGATCCGGCAGATGCAGACGGGCGGGAACAAGGCTTTGTCGTTTGGCAAGAGCCGGGCCCGGTTGCTCTCCATGCAGCAGAAGAAAGTCACGTTCAAGGACGTGGCGGGCGTGGACGAAGCCAAGGAAGAGCTTAAGGAAATTATCGAATTTCTGCGCGAGGCGCAGAAGTTCCAGAAGCTGGGCGGACGCATCCCCAAGGGTGTGCTGTTAGTGGGCCCTCCGGGAACGGGTAAAACCCTGCTGGCTCGAGCAGTGGCAGGCGAGGCTAACGTTCCATTCTTCTCGATCTCCGGTTCGGATTTCGTCGAAATGTTTGTCGGAGTGGGCGCCAGCCGCGTCCGGGATCTGTTTGAGCAGGGCAAGAAGAACGCACCCTGCATCATCTTTATTGACGAGATTGACGCCGTGGGGCGGCACCGCGGAGCCGGCCTGGGCGGCGGTCACGATGAGCGCGAGCAGACGCTGAACCAGTTGCTGGTGGAGATGGACGGATTTGAGTCCAACGAAGGCGTGATTCTAATGGCCGCGACCAACCGGCCTGACGTCCTTGATCCGGCGTTGTTGCGGCCTGGACGCTTCGACCGGCGCGTGGTAGTGAGCCGTCCGGATGTGCGTGGACGGGAAGAAATTCTGCGAGTGCATACCCGCAAGATTCCCCTGGCGGACGATGTCGACCTCTCCGTACTGGCCCGCGGGACACCGGGTTTCTCAGGCGCTGACTTGGCAAACATGGTGAATGAAGCAGCGTTGGCTGCGGCGCGGCAGAACCGCAAAGCCGTGCTGATGTACGACTTCGAACTGGCCAAGGACAAAGTGCTCATGGGCGTGGAGCGCAAGTCGATGCTCCTGTCCGATGAAGAGAAAAAGAACACGGCGTATCACGAGGCCGGCCATGCGCTGGTGGCAGCCCTGCTGCCCCATTCCGATCCTTTGCACAAGGTGACGATCATTCCTCGCGGGATGGCGCTAGGTGTCACCATGCAGTTGCCGATCGACGACCGGCACAACTACTACAAAAACTATCTTGAGACCTCGATTGCAATCCTGATGGGCGGACGCATCGCCGAGGAGATCTTCCTCAACTCGATGAGCACCGGAGCCGGGAACGACATTGAGCGCGCCACCGAAATGGCGCGCAAGATGGTCTGTGAATGGGGCATGAGCGACCTGGGTCCGCTGACCTTCGGCAAGAAGGAAGAGCAGATCTTCCTGGGCCGCGAGATTGCCCAACACCGCGATTACAGCGAGGCTACTGCGGTCAAGATCGACGCGGAAGTGCAGAAGCTGGTGGGAAATGGCTACCGCGCCGCGAAGGAGATTCTGTCCTCCAATCGCGACGTGCTGGAGCGGATCGCACATGCGCTGATCGAACGCGAAGTGCTGGATGCAGCGCAGATCAAAATGATCATCGAAGGCCAGGAACTGCCGAAGATCGTTCCACCGCCCAAGCCCGATGACGGAGTGCAGCAGGTGATCAAGCCTGACTTGCAGCCCGGACGAGCCAAGGGTGGCGAGAGGCCGGCGCCAGCGTAAACAGTCGTCGGTCTTCGGTCTTCAGCAAAATATTGGGGCGGCTACATGCCGCCCCTTTTTGTTTGGCACAGTCCACGTGGGGACAGCCGCCCTCGGCTGTCCGGCGGAGCGTAGCTCCGCAATTTTCGTCGACAACAGGCACTGTCGAGCTTCGCTCGACTGGACCGCCGGGGGCGGCTGTGCCCCACATAAACCCGGTTCTTCAGGCGCTGATTGTAACCAGGGGCTTGGTTCGTTCCAGCACTTCGCCAATTTCGACGGCTGGCACTCCGGCGGCTTTGAGATCTCGAATCAAGGCCGGGGAATGTTCTGGCGCGACGGCGATGAGCAGGCCGCCGGCGGTTTGAGGGTCGAAGAGGATGGTTCGTAGCTCTTCGGGAATTCCTTCTTCGTAGCCAACTACGCATTCGGCAAAGTCGCGGTTGTTTTTCAATCCGCCGGGGATGTTTCCGGCGCGGATGCAATCGAGGGCACCCTCGAGCAGCGGAATTTGGTTGACGCGGAAGCGCAGCGAGACATTCGAGGCCAGGGCGATTTCGCGGGCGTGGCCGATCAGGCCGAAGCCGGTGACGTCGGTCAGGGAGTGGATGGGTCGTTGGTCGTTGGTCGTTGGTCGTTCGACAAGCGCTGCCGAGCTTTGCTCGGCCTGGGCAGGTGGGACACCTGCCCCTACGTGGTCTGTAGTGGCGCCGAAAGCGGCGACGACTTCGGCGGCGGTTTTGTTTAGCGTGGTCATGGAGCGGGTGGCGGCTTCGATCCACGACTGCCTGGCGCTGCCTTGCTTGATTGCGGTCGAGATGACGCCTGTGCCTAAGGATTTGGTGAACAGCAGGCGGTCGCCGGGTTGGGCGCCGCCATTAGTGAAGATGCGGCCGGGGTCAATGAGGCCGGTGACGGAATACCCGAACTTGGTTTCTTCGTCGCGGATGCTGTGGCCGCCTACGACCGTGCAGCTTGCTTCCATCATTTTGGAAAGACCGCCGGCCAGGATCTGCTCGAGTACTTCGAGGTCGCCGTTGGCCGGGAAGCAGACGTGAGCCAAGGCTGTGACGGGACGTCCGCCCATGGCGTAAACATCGCTCAAGGCATTGGTCGCGGCGATCTGGCCGAAAGTGTAGGGATCGTCCACGATGGGAGTGAAGAAATCCACAGTCTGCACCAGCGCTGTGTCGGGGCTGATTTTGTATACGCCGGCATCGTCAGCGTGGTCGAACCCGACCAGAACATTTGGGTCGTGCTGCCGGGGAAGCCTTCCCAGAACTTTGTCGAGGATGGCGGGGCTGAGTTTGGAAGCGCAGCCCCCGGCTTTTACGGTTTCCGTCAGGCGGGTTTTCAGGGCCGGCATGGGTTACATTGTAGAAGAATTTCCGAAAATCTACTCAAGGCCGTGTGGGGCGGACACTCCCTTTGACTTCGCTCAGGGCAGGCTTTGTAGGCCGCTCTATGTGTTGGTCTTGAATCTAGCGGGCCGGGGTCGTTCTGGTCCTAAAGACGAGATCAAAGTCAAGAATCAAAGGCAAAGTCCAAAGGCAAAGTCCAAAATCAAAGTCAAAAGCGGCGGACAGGACCTGCCCTGAGCGAAGTCGAAGGGAGTGTCCGCCCTACGCTCTACTTTACTGAAACATCCGTCACCCGCAATTCCGGATACTCGTGGTTCCAGTCGGCGGTGACGTGTTCGAAGGTGAGGCGGAACGGTTGGCTTTGGCCGGGGACGAGCGGCGCGACGCTCAGGTCGACGGCATCAGCATACGGACCAGTGGTCTGCAGAACGTGCAGGGGAACGTCCTCTGACTGGGCGATCTGGCCGAGCGAGTCTTTGAAGCTGACATGGACCAGAGCGTGGCTGACGGTCTTGTCGCCGGCGTTGGTGACGGTGCCGTCGAGGTAGGTGACGGTGGAGCCGATAAAGTTTTCCGCGGCGCTCATTTTCATGTCGCTGAGTTTGAGGTTGGCGGCGTAGGGATGAGGAGGATTCGCAATTTTGGAATCGGTGCGCAGGAGAAGAGCACCGATGCCGACTACCACGACCACGAGGGTAAGACCCAGCAAGATGGGGAGCAGATTTGATCTCGGCTCTTCGGTTACCGGAGATGGCTGGAGCAGGCTTCCCATGGGGAGATTGTACTGGGAATAGCAGATTGGAGATTGCAGATTTCAGAGGGGACCGCACGGGATTAGCGTGTCGGGACAGAGTCAAAAGCAGAATCAAAACAAATTCAAAGTCAAAGGCGGCGGGCGGGGGCGCCCGCCCCACAATGCCCTACTCGCCGCCTACTACCAGGCCGTCGATGCGGATGGTTGGGCAGGCCATGGAGCCGCGGAATTCCAGGTCGTTTCCGATCACGGAGATATTGAAGAAAAGCTCTTTCAGGTTTCCTGCGACTGTGATTTCTTCGACTGGATATGCCAGTTCCCCGCCGGAAATCCAGAGGCCTGATGCCCCGCGCGAATAGTCGCCAGTAACCAGGTTGGCGCCGTGACCGAGGAATTCGGTGACGTAGAGGCCTTCGGCAATGTCGGCGATAATCTCTTTTGGAGTCTTCGTTCCTGGCTGCAGGAAGTAATTTCCGGGGCCGATGCCGGGGGTGCCGGCGAGCCCTCGAGAGGCATTGGCCGTGGTCTGCAGGCCGAGCTTTTTGGCAGTATAGGTGTTCAGCAGGTACGACTTGAGCACGCCCTTTTCAATCACAACCGTGCGCCGCGTCGGAATACCTTCGCCGTCGAAGGGTGCTGTGCCGAAACCTCCGACCATGGTGCCATCATCGATAATCGTAACGTGGTCGCCCGCGACTTTCTGGCCGAGCTTACCGGCTAGGAAGGATGCACCGCGATAGACCGAGTCTCCATTGATGCCTTCAAAGATATGACCCAGGATGGAGGTAGCGACCATGGGGTCGAGAATGATGGGAACTCGCGCGGTTTTTACCTTGCGGCCTCCCAGCCGCCTCAGAGTGCGCTGGGCTGCGATCTTGCCCACCTCTTCGGGAGAGTCCAGTCGGCCCAGATTGCGGGCCACCGAAAACCAGTAGTCGCGTTGCATGCCGCCGGTTTCCGTCTGGGCGATGGGAACCGCTGCGACGGAGCAATACGAGCGCTTGTATTCACCGACGAACCCGTGAGAGTTGGCCAGAACTTTGTGGCCGGTGGCAGCGTCGAACGAGCCGCCTTCGGAATTCTTGATGCGCGGGTCGTAGTCCAGAGCCGCCTTTTCAGCCCGGCGGGCATAGTTGATACGCTCCTCGCCGGGAAGAGAGTAGACGTCGGCGGAGTAAAGATCGAGATCGCCTGAGAGCGAGCCGAGCTGCGAAGCGTCGGGAATGCTGCTGAAGGGATCTTCGGAAGTGATCCTGGCCAGTTCAAGCGCGGACTTCAACATCCGGTCGAGAGCTGCGCGGGAGAAGTCGCTGGAATAGGTGCTGGCGGAACGCTGTCCGTGAAACACCCGCACACCAATCGATCTAGAGCCCGCTTCTTTTAGCGTTTCGACCTGGCCCAGGCGGACCAGCGTGGAAAATTCGTCGCCTTCGCGGACTACGCATTCAGCGGCTGTGGCGCCGCCAGCCATCGCGCGTCGGACGATGTCCTGGGCGAGATCGGGAAGATCAGTTTCCAGTTTTCGGTTTCCAGTTTCCAGTTCAGTTTGGGGCATAAGAATGATTTCAGATTGGTGATTGCAGATTTCAGATTTGAAAGGCCAGATTCGACGGTTCTCATCTGCAATCTAAAATCTGCAATCTGGAATGCTCTACTGCATGAATCCGCCGGGATCTTTCCTTGCGGTTCCGCCGACGGTCAGACGGTCGACTTTCAGCGTGGGAATGCCGACTCCCACGGGTACGGCTTGTCCATCTTTGCCGCAGGTGCCGACGCCTTCGTCGAGTTTTAAATCGTTGCCGACCATAGAGACGCGGGTCAGAACGTCCGGGCCGTTGCCAATGAGCGTGGCGCCCTTGATGGGCGCGGTGACGTGGCCGTCTTCGATGAGGTAGGCCTCGGAAGCGGAGAAGACGAACTTCCCGCTGGTGATATCCACCTGGCCCCCGCCGAAGTTCACCGCGTACACGCCATGCTTGACCGAGCGAATGATGTCTTCGGGATCGTCCTGCCCCGCCAGCATGTAAGTGTTGGTCATGCGTGGCATGGGAATGTGCTCATAGCTTTCGCGGCGCCCGTTGCCAGTGTCGGCCATACCCATCAGGCGGGAAGAGAGCTTGTCGCTCAGGTATCCCTTCAGGATGCCGTTCTCGATGAGGACGGTGTTCTGCGTGGGCTGGCCTTCGTCGTCCACGTTGAGTGATCCGCGTCGCCAGGGCATGGTGCCGTTATCGACCACGGTGCATTTTTCGCTGGCAACGCGCTTGCCGATGAGCCCAGCAAAAGCTGATGTCTGCTTGCGATTGAAGTCGGCCTCGAGGCCGTGGCCGACGGCTTCGTGCAGCAGGACGCCGGGCCAGCCCGGGCCGAGGACAACTTCCATTTCGCCTGCGGGAGCTTCGCGAGCGTCGAGTTGCAGAATGGCCTGGCGGGCGGCTTCTTTTGCAAAGTATTCGGGAGTTTTTTCGCCGAAGAAGAAATCCAGCGCAACCCGTCCACCGCCGCCAGAGCTGCCGCGAGCGGAATTGCCCTCGGTCTTGGCGATGCAGGAAACGTTCATGCGAGCCAGGGGCTGCGAGTCTTCGGCAAAGGTGCCATCGGAACCGACTACCAGAATGTTGCGCAACTCGTCGGCATAGCTGGCGCGAACTTCCTGAATGCGCGGGTCATAGGAGCGGGCCGACTGGTCGGCGCGCATCACTAGTTCGACCTTGGCGGTGATTTCTGCGTCAACCGACGGCAGGGTGACCGGATAAAGACTGCGGGCGGGCTTCTCCTGGAAGCCTACCGAGGGAGTTTTGGCCGGACCACTGGCGATCAGGGCCGCGGTGCGGGCCGCGTGCAGAATTCGCTCGGACGAAAGATCGTCGGTGTAGGCGTACCCGGTACGCTCGCCGACGACGACGCGCACGCCGCAACCGGCCGAGATTCCCTGGGAAGCGGACTTCACCATGGACTCATCCACCATTAGCGACGTGGACGATAGATATTCGAAGTAAAGGTCGGCGTATTCTCCGCCGGCTGAAAGGGCTGCTGCCAGGTAGCGTTCGAGGTCATGTTCCGTGAGGCCGTAATGCTGGAAGAAAAACCGATTCTTATCCACGTTAATTAGATGTCCTTGGCTCGGGAAAGACTCCCGGATAGGTCATTATCCCACACGGTTAGGGGTCCTTGATTCGGTCGCGTTGGCTAGTTGGGGACATCTGGCGGTCCCTCAATTTTAACGGTCGTTGCCGGCTGAACAGTGGGGGAGTGGCTACCCCGATTGAACTGTATGGATGGTCATGTGTCACAGACAGGGACTCCTGACAATGAGAGGATTCTCATCTATGACGCCTGAAGCATTGATGCGGACGGTGGAAGATTTTCTTGCAGGTGCGCGTGATGCCGTGGTGCTGGACGAAGGCGCAGTCTTGTTTGACCTGGCACAGGCGAAGTATTCCGTTTCTGGAGAGCGTAATAAATGTTTGCTCCATCTCTGGTCGGAGGAACGGAATCTGGTGCGGCGGGTGCTTGATGTGGAGGTCGAAGCGCGAGGTGCTGCAACTGGCGGTGCAGCGCTTGGGGCAAACCCATCCCAGCAAGCTGGAGATCTGCCGCGCAGCGCGACCGGCGGACTCCGACTGCGAACGGGCCGCGCGGTTGGCCTACCAGCAGAGCTTGCAAGGGACGCTGGAGCGGCGGTTTTCCACTTATGAAGCGTCTCGGCTTACGACCTGCGTCGATCTGGAGCATTCGTTTGGCCCCATCTATGCTCGCGGGCTTTTGCGCCGGGGGCAGTCCGGCTTTGCGTGCTGGGGTGAACGCGCAGGAGACGCAATCCTCGATCGATGCCGCGTTGACGTTTGGCATTCTGTGGCTGGATGCCTGCCGAAAGGCGCAAGCGGGAAAAATGGCGGTCGAAGGCCTGAAACTGTTTTTACCGGCGGGGACGTCCGCATTGAGTCGCGAGCGTATGGCCCCCTTGCACCAGGACGCAGCCAAATGGCAGTTGTACGAATTGGAGAATCGGGAGGATGTGCTAACGGAGATCGACGTTTCCGACCGCGGCAATGTGCGGACACGGCTGGTGCACTGGAGCGATGAAGCTGGGGCTCGAGAACGGTTCGCGGTAGCGATCAACCAAGTCCGGACGTTGATGCCTGAGGCCGAAATCGCGGTTCTCTCGGCTGGGGAGATCGCATTTCGCTGTCATGGATTGGAATTTGCCCGGGCACGCCTGGTGCACCAGTTGGGATCGTTACGCAGCACGCCGGAAGTAGTGTTTGGAGTGGGCGCGGCGGAGCGAGTGCTGGGAGAGGAGGCGGATTCCGGCAACTTGTGCAGCGTGGGAGAAGTGCGCCATGCCGAGGGACCGCGAGACCATCCTGTGGCGACTGCATCCGGAACGCTGGCTGGAGTCTCTGGTGGTGCGCGGCGGATGATGAACGGCTGATCCGGTCGTATGTTCCAGCGTTTCGCGTCGATCGCGCCATGATCGACGTGCTCACGTACCCGGAACGGCTGGCGGTGGTGGAACTTAAGGCCGACGAGGATATCCACTTGCCGCTGCAAGGCCTGGATTACTGGGCGCGGGTGGCATGGCACCATGCCCGAGGCGAATTTCAGCGCTTTGGATATTTCTCCGGGCGGGAGCTGACGATGGAACGGCCGTTGTTATTTCTAGTGGCACCGGCGCTGCACGTGCATCCCGCGACTGACATCTTGATGCATTACGTCACGCCCGAGATAGAGTGGACCGTAGTGGGGATTGATGAAAGATGGAGAGACGGGGTGAAGGCGGTATTCCGGAAGCGGTCTGGGCAAGCGTCAACGCCGAGAACGGAGAAAACCGGCGGCTTGTCTAAGGCTGGGTAGGTTTTGAAACACTCATCGGTAGCATTGCCGTCTCACACCAGGTCCCTCCACTCCGCTCGCTGCGCTTCGCTCGGGTCGGGACGACACGTTCTTCGCTCTGGTCACTCGCTCCGGTCGGGATGACAAAGATAACCCTTGCAGCCCTTTTATTTCTCTGGCCAGGCTCCCAGCAGACGACGCACATCCACCAGTTGGGCCAGGTGATAGGCATTGTGGTCGGCTACCAGCAGGACTTCTCGCAGGATGGTTTGGCCTTCGCCCCAGGGAATGCGCGCGTGCAAATCAGTTTTCGGATTGATGACCAGATCCTGCACGGCTTTCAGGTCTTTGCGGAACTTCTTGATGCTGGTGTCCCAGGCGGCGGAACCGGGCGGGGCTTCGGTGGGCGGCCAGTAGCCTTCAGGCCAAGGAGGCGAGGCGTGCTTGGGGTTGCGGCTGAACTCGAGAATGTCCCATTGGCCTAGGCGCAGGTGTTCGAGCAGCATCCATGGGGAATGGGGAAGGCCGGGCGGCTTTTGTCCGCGCAGTTTGGCGGGAAGTCCGGCGACCACATCATCAAATTTGGCGTGGGCGTTGCCGCCTGTCAGCAGATCGACAAGGTGCCGGCGCAGAGAGGGGTCAGGGTCGATTTTCATTCTTGCTTCCTTCCGACCTCATTGTCACAGAGTCTGATGGCGACGGGTGTTCCATTCGTCGCCAGCACGAGCGTGGACGCTCGCGCCTACATTTTAATTCCTTCATCCGGTTTTTCGCCGCGATAGACGCGGGCGATGCCTCGTACCAGGCGGCGCAGAGGCAGCCCGCCTTTGGGGTCAGCGAAGAAAATCTCTCCTGTCCGCGTGCTGCGATAAAACCAGCGTTTGAGCAGGGCCAGATGCTCCATGGTTTCCAGGGCTCCCTTTGATTGTGAGGGCGGAAGCACTGCCAGCGTTGCCTGCACCCGAGACTCCATCGACTGCGATTTGGTGTGCTCGGCGGCTTGAATGGAAAATGGGATTGGGCCGGTGATCTGGCCGGCGTCAACCGAGAAAAATGTGACCGATTCGGATACTGCAGAGGGCTGCACCATGACAGCCGTGAGTTGATCGATGCGGTGCACGATCTCGGGAAGCTGGTTGAGCACGGGTTTCAGCTTCTCCACTCGGGCGTGCAGGGCAGCAGCATTTTCAAACTCCAGGTTGGTCGATGCCAGGTCGCGTTGCTGGCTAATCTCCCGCACCAGAGAGCTGCCCGCGCTGTCGAAGTAGGTCTGCACGCGCGCCACCTCGGCGTGATATTCGTCGTCGGTGCAGCCTTTGAAACATGGCGCCAGACACATCTTCATCTCCGAATAGATACAGCCGGGAAAGCCGGGGTCGGGATGGAGATCGTCCACGCAGCGGCGCATTTTGAAAAAATCCAGGGAGTCGTTGGCGAACTTTTCTGCCGCAGTGCGGGACGGGAACGGACCATAGTACAGCGATTTCCGGTCCAGACGCCCGAGCCGGGTGGTGATCGAGGCGCGCGGGTATTCATTTTCCATGTGCAGCTTGAGTAGAGGAGCGAAGCGCAGGCGGAGGCGGTCGCTGTAAGTTTTTGGGAAGGTCGAACGAAGCGCGCGGTAGAGGAGAAATCCAGACTCGAAGTCGGAGCCGGTGGGCGTGAACTCGATCCAGCGCACTCGATCGCGCAGGTTGAGCCGCCGGCTGTGCTCAGGAGGGCCTAGGAGACGCTGCAGACGGCGGCGCAGGTTGGCGGTCTTGCTGACGTAAGGCTCAGATTGGGGATCGTCTCCGCGGAGAAGAAAGACTGCAGGTGCGGCTGGGGCTCCGGCGAAGGCTTCGACGTCGCGGGCGGGAGCGAACTCGAGGCGCTCAGCTAGCACTGCTTCATTCTAGTTTGAATTAACCACGGAGGACACAGAGGACACGGAGGAAGGTAGCCACGGATCAACGCGGATAACACGGATGGAAGAAAAATCTAGGTTTGATCCGCGTTAATCCGTGAAATCCGTGGCCCAGAATTTACCTGAAGCTGGCGCTGCGAAGTGCCTTCCGGAAGTCTGCGCCTTCCATCTCGACTATGCGGCACATTTCATGCAGCCGGGAGAGCATCCGTTCACCAATGCGGTCGCCCAACGTTTCCTTCTCCGCGGAATACTTCGCGGCTTCGAAACTTCGGCTGCCGGAGTTGCGATGCCGCTCGCGTTCGCCAAGATTTGGGAAGTTGGTGGTAATAATTGTCGTGCGATTGTCGTTGTAGCGGGTGTTCAGGATGAGGCTGACCGTGTCCCAGACCCATTCGGTGGGTTTGACGGCGCCGAGTTCGTCGAGAACAAGCACTTCGGTTTCGAACACGGGACGCAAAACCTCCAGTTCGGTGGCTTTTACGGAATCGTTATAGGAGTTCTGGATCTGCTTCAGCAATTCGCGGTAGTCGTAGAAAAGGCAGGCGATTCCTTTACTGAGAATCAATTCCTTGATGATGCCGACGGCAAGGTGAGTCTTACCCACGCCAATACTGCCGATGAGCAGCAGCCCAGTGTTGTCAACCGGGTACTCTTCCACGAACTTGCATGCGGCCAGTCGGGACGAGGCTAACGCGCGGTGTGGGCCATCGAACTCAAAGTTTGAAAGTTCGCAGTGTTCGTAACGCTTGGGGATCCGGGCGCTGGTGAGTAAAGCCTGGGCGCGGGCCTGCAAACGGCAATCGCAGCGCGTGACCCGGCGCTCGGAGCCAATGGAAACAGATTTCCAGCCGGTACCTTCGCACAGCGAACAAACTTCTGACAAAACTTTCATGACCTGGGTTCTATCCCTTGATTAAACTTTGCACTCGCGAATGCAGTTTGCGCAAGTGGCAAAGACGATCAACCTGTGTACATCCTGTGGAGTTAGGAAGCGGGCTGTGGAGAACTGAGGAAATAGTGTCCGCTCAATTTAAATATTCATATTCATCATCATTCATTCTTATCATCGACGCCGACCGCGATGCGGCCTCGTTGCAGCGGGCGATTCCTGGACCGCTTCCCGGATGACTTGCAGGAACGCCTGAGCTTCTTTCCGCAGAGGGCGGTGTCGAGGATAAATGACGTCAAGGCTTCGACCGAGAGGTTCGGCGTCGAGAAGTTTAACCGTCACAAGTTTTCCCGCCTGAATTTCCTGGCCTACTGCCAGTTGAGGAAGAAATGCCACGCCCAAGCCGCGGTCAACCATGCGCTTCGCGGTTTCGATGGTGTCGACTTCCAAAGCTACGTTTGGAACCAGGCCGGCGCGGCGGAAAAGACTGTGGGTCAGAGTCCAGTCGCTGGAACCACGCTCGTAGAAAATGAGCGGCCAGCCGGCTACCTGGTCCAGGCGGGCGCGGCGAGACGGTGTGGGACAGTGCTTGGGATGTCCAACCAGCAGCAGCGGATCGTCGCGCAGGCTCAGAGTTTCCACCTCAGGATGATTCAGTGACCGGGCCAGTCCAATTTCCGCTTCCTGGTTCAGCACCATGTCCAGCACTTCCTTGGAATGACCTGCGCGGATGGCGATGACGACCTTTGGGTGGGCACGTTGAAAGCGCTTCAAGAAATCCGGCAGCAAGTAAACCGAAATCGAGTGCGCGGCCGCGATTTGTAGTGGGCCGGCGCTGGCCGGCTTAAGCTCGTGCACCGCCTGCGAGGCGAGCGAGGCGGTTCGTAACAACTCCTCTGCGTAGGGACGAAGAATTCTGCCCGCCTCGGACATCGTCAGCCCGCTGCGGGATCGGGCAAACAGCGTTGTCCCGAGGGAATCCTCGAGAGCTTTAATGCGCGCACTGACCGCGGGCTGGCTCACGCGCAGCGCCTCCGCCGCGCGATGAAAGCCGCCAAACGTGGCCACGGCGAGGAAGGTTTTGATCTGGTCGATTTCCATGTGTGCTGAATACACCAGTTATCAGTTCTGAATTCCCGGTTGCCAGTCTGACAACATATTACTATCAAAACCGCGGCTACTGATAATATTTAGTTATCACGCCGATTCAAACATTCCGTTTGACCGGGTAGGGGAAACTGCGCAGAATCAGCCTCGATAGCGGGCCGTAAAAGCCTGTGAAGTGCGCAAGATTGTTACTCCAGAGAGGAAAATCTCTTCCTCCGTCCCCTCTGGGTGTCAGGAGCCAGCTCGATGGCCACAATTCCCGCAAGCAACTTTACACTCGAGGGTTTCCAGTTGAATCGTCCTCCCGCGACGTTTGATCCGAAGCACGACTTGCCCCCGGGATTCCTGGAGTTCCTGGCTCCGCTTCATCGCCGCTTCGCTCCCTGGCAGAGCTCGCTGGTTGAGGAACGCCGGCAGATCCTGGCGGAGTCTCATCAGGGGGAGAAGCCCACACACCGGTTTCCCGGAGATGCAGTGCGCCGGGGCTGGCGAATCGAATTGCCGGAATGGTGCCAGGACCAACGAAACCAGATGACGGGTCCGGCCGATGACGCCGAGCTGGTGGTCAAAATGCTCAACTCGGGCGCGCCCGGAGTGATGCTTGACCTGGAAGATTCCATGGTCAACGAGTGGGAGCACCAGCGGATCGGGGTGGAGAACATCCTGCAAGCGCTGCGCGGAACGCTGACATATTTCGACAAGAAGCGGGACAAGGTGGTCGGCATCGAACCAAGACCCACCGTCATCTGGATACGGCCGCGGGGCTTGCACATTCACCAGGGCGGCCTCTTCGGCGACGAGCTGACTTCGGCTTCGTTGTTTGATGTCGCCAGCATCGTGTACCGGGTGGACCCGGCGGAGCTCAAGCATCCGTTGTCTTTCTACATTCCTAAGTCCGAATCGGCCGAGGAAGCCCTGTGGTGGCGCGATCTGTTTCAAGCGCTGGCAGAGGCGCGGGGCTGGCCACGCAACGATATCAAGTGCATGGCGCTGGTGGAGTCGCACCCGCTGGCGTTTCAGATGGAGGAATTTCTCTACAACCTGCGCGATCACATTGTGGGTCTGAACCTGGGACGCTGGGATTACATGGCCAGCCTCATCCATTTCAACCTGGATGATCCGGATTGGGTGCTGCCCGATCGCAACACCATTCCTTCGAACGTCCCGTTCTTTCAGAACCTGCGCGCATTGATGCCGGAGATTTGTCATAAACGCGGGATTCTGGCGATTGGAGGCATGACGGCTCTTTATCCCAGCCGGGAAGATAGCGAGCTTAATTCGCGAGCGCTGGGCGCTCTCGAAAAAGACAAGAAGAACGAGGCGGACTGCCTGATGGATGGTGCTTGGACGGGGCATCCCGATCAGAACCAGATTGCGATTGATCAGTTTCCCTTTCCCAACCAGTTGCCGGCGCGGCGGGCGCAGGCTGAACGCTATCCCAACCTGCGGCCGGTACCGAAGCATGTGGGCCAGCACACACTGGATGGGACACGGGCGGCGGTGCGAACGGTAATCCGCTATCGCAACGGCGTCTTAAATGGCAGGGGCGCCAGCCTGTTAGACGGCTATATGGAGGATCTGGCGACCGATCGCATTTACCGGTTGATGATTGCGCAGCGCCTGCGCCACAACGGACATGTTCCGGTGACGGACGACGGAAAAGTCGTGGTGCATACACCGGAGCTGGTCTCTCGTTTGTTTGACGAAGAGTTGGAGAAGCTGATCGCAAATCCGGGTCGAGATCTAGGGACGGTGGGGACGTTTCGTGAGGCGCGTCGGATCAGCGAGGCGATGATTTTGAACGGGGAGTTTGATCCGGTTTGAGATGGGAGAGCGGGGACGCCGGCGTTCAGGCCGAGCGGGGCTCGGCTGGGTTTTAACGGTGTTCCTACCGAAGGCAAGATGCCCTCGGGACAGCCGGCGCGACGCCGACGCTACGAAAATCTAGTGCTACACAAGGACACTTTATGGCAATTAACGGCAAGATGGATTGGAGCTCGGATGCGCGGTGGGCGGGCGTGACGCGGCCCTACACTTTACAGGATGTCGAGCGGCTGCGCGGCTCGATGCACATTGAGTGTAGCTTGGCGCGCCATGGCGCCGAGCGCTTGTGGAGCCTCTTGCACAGCGAAGCCTACGTGCCCGCGCTGGGCGCGATGACCGGGAACCAGGCCATTCAGCAGGTAAAGGCTGGCCTGCAGGCGATCTACGTCAGCGGATGGCAGGTTGCTGCCGATGCCAACGACGCCGGGCAAATGTATCCCGATCAGAGTTTGTATCCCGCCGACAGCGTGCCTAACCTGGTGCGGCGTATCAACCAGTCATTGACCCGGGCCGATCAGATCCATCATGCCGAGGGAAAGAACGGAATGCAGTGGTTTGCCCCGCTGGTCGCCGACGCGGAAGCCGGGTTCGGCGGCAATCTCAATGCCTTCGAGTTGATGAAGGCAATGATTGAGGCGGGCGCGGCCTGCGTCCACTTTGAAGACCAACTTTCTTCCGCAAAGAAGTGCGGGCATCTGGGCGGCAAGGTGCTGGTGCCGACTTCGGAAGCGATTCAGAAGCTGGTAGCGGCGCGTCTCGCGGCAGATTGTTTGGGGGTGCCCACGCTGATCATGGCGCGAACTGACGCGCACAGCGCCTACTTGCTGACCAGCGACACCGATCCCCGCGATCACAAGTTCCTCACCGGCAACCGGACGCCCGAGGGCTTCTTCTGTATTCGGGGCGGGATGGATGCGGCGATTGCGCGCGGCATCGCTTACGCACCCTATGCTGACCTGGTGTGGTGGGAAACTTCGGAGCCCAATTTAGAAGATGCCCGTCGCTTTGCCGAAGCCGTGCACGCCAAGTATCCGGGAAAGCTGCTGGCTTACAACTGTTCGCCATCGTTCAACTGGAAGAAGAAGCTTGATGACGCTACCATCGCGCGCTTTCAGACCGACCTGGCGGCGATGGGTTACAAGTTCCAGTTCATTACGCTGGCTGGTTTCCACGCGCTGAACCTCGGCATGTTTGAACTGGCGCGGGGATACAAGGCCGCCGGGATGACCGCCTACTCGCAATTGCAGGAGCAGGAATTCAGCAGTGAAGCGTTTGGCTACGAAGCGGCGAAGCACCAGCGCTTCGTAGGGACGGGCTACTTCGACGCGGTGACGCAGGTGATCGCGAGCGGAAATTCTTCCACAACCGCGCTGGCGGGCTCGACCGAGGCGGAGCAGTTTGCCGGCGGCGAGCGCGCGCCAGCGCCGATCCCGAGGCCAGAGACAGAGCCGGCGAAGCAGTTCAGGATGTAACGATTTTTCGGCCGAAGAGCCACTTTCCTGGCGTCCCTGGCGGGGGGAGTGGCCTTTTTTCTGTCCCACAGCGAGACTGGACCGGAGCGGTGACTCAAAAGCGGCATCCCGCGCGGATTTCCACAGTTGACATTCCCTCCAGACGGTAGCTAAATAAGGCCGCCGGGTTTCCCACTCAGCGAGCACCCAATATTCTCCTCCTCCGTGTACGCTGGGGGACCAATGAAACCTGCCAGGAGAGAAGATGAACAAAGCTGATCTCATTGACCGAATCGCAGCCAGTTGCCACATCAGCAAGACTCAGGCAGCAACGGCTATCGACACTACTGTCGACAGCATCACTTCTGCTCTGCGGAAAGGGGATCGGGTAGCGCTGATTGGTTTCGGCACGTTCTCTGTCTCGCAGAGAAAAGCCCGCAACGGGCGTAACCCGCAAACGGGTGCCACCATCAAGATCGCTGCCCGGAAAGTCGCCAAGTTCTCATCCGGAGCCGAACTCAAGAAGGCGGTTAACCGCGGCAAGTAAGGGCCAAAATCTAACTGGAAAACTCAGAACGGCAGGAGGTCGGTCCTGCCGTTTTTTTTTTGTTTTCGCGGAGAATGGGTGGGAGCGGGTCTCTGACCCGTTCACGCCGAGCGAAGCTCGGCAGGGTTTTTAGGTTTGTTCCCGCCGAGGGCAGGATGCCCTCGGGACAGCCGGCGGGACGCGGCGCTACGAAGATCGCTGCCAGGATTGGCTCTGCCCGGTTGCTGAATCCTGCGGGAATCCTTTAGAATCTAATGTCTCGAATAAGTTTGGAGACCCCATGAAGGCAGCTATTCATCCCGCTTACAACGAAATCCGTGTTATGTGCGCGTGTGGCAGCAGTTTTGTCACCCGGTCGACCCATAAGGGCGATCTGCACGTGGAAATCTGCTCGGCCTGTCACCCGTTCTTTACCGGCAAACAGAAACTGCTCGATACCGCTGGCCGGGTGGAGCGCTTCCGCCGGAAGTATGCGAAGGCGGAGCCGGTGAAGAAGTAAGTACACCCACGGATTGCACCGTTTTTAAGCCCTCGCTTTGGCGGGGGCTTCGTTTTTTGGGGTCACAGGTAGAATAGGATTGTGCGGAAGTTTTGGGACAATTCCGGGCCCGGCGCGGGCGAGTCGCCCGCGGTCAAACAGGCGCCTGTTCCTTCCTCTGTGATGATTGGGGGCGTGCAGGTTGCTCCGGCTACTGTTCTGGCTCCTATGGCTGGGGTGACTGACACCGTTTTTCGAAGGTTTATTCGGAATCTCGGAGGCTGCGGGCTGATCATGACCGAGTTCACCTCGGCGGACGGCATTCTTCGGGCCAAGGACAAGAAGGCCAAGCTCTATCTGCATTTTTATGAAGACGAGCATCCTATCTCGGCGCAGCTTTTTGGCAGCGATCCTGGAGTGATGGCGGAGGCGGCTCGGATCGTGGAGGGCTTGGGCTTCGACTTAGTGGATCTCAATCTTGGCTGTCCAGCCAAGAAAGTTGTCAAGTGCAACGGCGGGTCAGGTCTGCTCAAAGACTTGCCCGCGATTGGCAAGATTTTTGAGGCGGTGCGGGCCGCGGTCACGATTCCGTTTACGGTGAAGTTCCGGGCCGGTTGGAACGATGAAAACCTGGTTTGCGTGGAACTGGCGAAGATGGCGGAGGACTGCGGATTATGCGCGGTGGCGCTGCATGCCCGCACCCGCGAGCAGGGCTATAGCGGGCAGGCGCGCTGGGACTGGATTGCGGCCGTCAAGCAGGCAGTGAAGATTCCGGTGATTGGCAATGGCGACATCCGCAAGCCGGAAGATGCTTGCGCCATGGTGGCGCAAACCGGATGCGATGCAGTGATGATCGGGCGCACAGCGCCGTCGAATCCGTGGATCTTTCGGCAGATCGAGCAGTATACGGAATGGGTTGGCAAGGGTTGTGTGGGGCCGGGTCTTCGACCCGGCCTGGCCGAGCGCAGCTCGGCAGCTGCTGTGAACGGTCCTGCCGGGCTTTGCCCGGCCCAACCGGGTCAGAGACCCGGTTCCACACCCTCAAATGACTCTTTGCCATATGACGAGCCTAGCGAAGCAGACCGCTACCAGATGATTCGCACTTACTTCGAGATGCTGATTGAAGAAGAGATGCCGGGAGCCGAAGGCAAGATGAAGCAGTTTGCCTCGTGGTTTACCCATGGAGTGGCGGGAGGGGCGGCGCTGCGTAAAGCTATCTATGAGTCGAAGAGCAGGGTGGAGATTTTGTCCAGCGTTGAGGAATTCTTCGAGGATCGCACGTGTGGCCGCGGGCGACTCGCCCGCGAGCTTTTGACTTCAAGTTAAAAGCGAACCTCAGCGGCTAAAGCCAGAAGTATCTCGGCGATTTATCGGCACAGTAAACTCGTGCCTTTCCCCGGACGTGTTCGTCCCGAGTTGAGTCCATCTAACGACAAATCCAGGCGAGATTTGCTCGCCTGCACGGGCGATGACGCCCGCGCCCACATTTCAGACGCGGACGTCTTCTTCATCGACCGCGATCATGCTTCCGACAGGCGTGAGCCGTGCTGGAAGTGGTATTGCAGGATTTTCGCGGCCAGCGTCGGACTTACCTTTCCCGACTCTGGATCGATGATCCGTACGACTTCGCCCCGGCAAACGACTTCTGCCGCGGCCAGGCCTGCGATTTCAGCCGGAAGCACGAGATTGATTTCCAGTTGTGCGTTGGGGGCCATGGATTCTTCCGCCTGGAAGAGCATGCCGGAGCGGCTGATGTTTTCGGTGGTGCCTTCGCGCCAGCCGCTCTCTCCCACCCGCCGGTATTTCAGCGGCAGGCGAAGATCGAAGCGGGTAGCGCGAAAGGGGGAGGATACTTTGTTACGGCTGCGAGTAAGGGGAGCGGGTTGAGCTAAACGAGCAGACATCTGAATCTCCTTTGGGGGTGGGGTATCGAGCGCCTCCCGTACCTTTGCTTTCAGGGCGGGAAGGGTAAAGGGCTTCTGGAGCAGGGCGATTCCCTGATCCAGCGTGCCGTTGTGTCCAATGTGGTTTTCGGTGTAGCCCGACATGTAAAGCACCTTCATATCGGGCCGGCTCGGGGAAACCTGATTGGCCAGTTCGCGCCCATTCATTCCCGGCATGATGACGTCCGTCAACAGCAGGTGAATGGGGCCTGGGTGTGCCTGGGAAAGTCGGATGGCGGAAGCGCCGTCGCCGGCGTCGATGACGTTGTATCCCTGGCTTGCCAGGGATTGGCGCGTCAGCTGTCGCAGATTCTCTTCGTCCTCAACTAGCAAGATGGTTTCGCGGCCGGGGCCGGATTGCTGCTCCGCAGGTCACTGGCAGCGCGGTCTCGGCAGGCACGTAGGCGCTGACGCGCGGCAGATAGATCTTGAAAGTAGTGCCTTTGCCGGCCTCGCTGTAGACCCAGATGTAGCCCTCGCTCTGCTTGATGATGCCGTAGACGGTTGAGAGTCCGAGGCCGGTGCCTTTCAGTCCCTTGGTGGTGTAGAACGGCTCGAAGATATGGGTCTGGGTTTCGGCGTCCATGCCGACGCCGGTGTCGCTGATGGCCAGCATCACGTAATCTCCAGGCTTTACCGGGCGCATGGAAGCGAGCGTAGTTAGCATCGAGCTTGACGTTAGCGGTCTCAATGGTGAGCTTCCCGCCTTGGGGCATGGCGTCGCGGGCATTGACCGCCAGGTTCATGACCACCTGCTCGATCTGTCCGGGGTCGGCTTTGACCGCTCCAAGATCTCCGCCCGGGACCATGACCAGGTCGATGTCTTCGCCGATCAGGCGGTTCAGCATTTTCAGGTTTTCCGTGACGATGCCGTTGAGGTCGACAACCTTCGGCGCCAGCATCTGCTTGCGGCTGAAGGCGAGCAACTGGCGAGTGAGTGCAGTGGCGCGCTCAGCGGCTCTTCCGATTTCCTGGGCGGGCCCGCGCAGCGCGGGGTCGGGCCCGACACGCTCCAGGAGGAACTCGGAGTATCCCGAGATCACCATGAGCAGGTTGTTGAAGTCATGGGCGATGCCGCCGGCGAGGCGACCGATGGCTTCCATCTTCTGGGCCTGGCGGAGCTGCTGCTCCAGGGCGCGGCGTTCGGTGACGTCCTCGGCGAACAGCTCGAAGAAGATGGCGTTGCCGTCGTCGCGGAAGGCGCGTCCGGAGAGTCGCAGCGTTGATCGGAGTGTTATCCTTGCGCACCCAGTCAGCAGCCAGGCCCTGGAATTTTTGCAGGGACCGAAGATAGTCGGCCAGGCTGAACCACTGCTGGGAATCGAAATAAAGGTTGGCGAGATTCCGCCCGACCAGGTCCGCGCCGGTTTCGTAGCCCAGCATGGTCACCAGGGCCGGGTTTACGTCGAGCAGAATGCCGGTGGAGTCACAACGGCAGACTCCGTAGGGAGCGTGGGTGACCAGGGAGCGGAAGTTGATCTCGGAACGGCGCAACCCTTCCTGCGCCGAGCGCAATGCAGCGTTGAAGAAGCAGATCAGCCCGGCAACGAACACGAAACAGGGTGAGATGTATGATGGCCTTGTGATAGTCAGCGAGAGTGCGTGCCCCAGCGAGCGAGAAGTACGCGCTGACAGTCAAGGCAAAGGACGTAGCCACCAGGCCCGGTTTCCAGCCGCCGTACCAGGCGCTGACCATGACAGCGACGGCAAAGACCACCAGGCGGCTCTCCACGACGTCGGAAAGCAGCAGGGCCGGAATGAGGGCAAGAATAATGCTGAGAACGGCGACGCCGTATCGGAGGATGGGGGCCCGAGCCGGAGGAATGTAGCGTTTGCGAAGAAGGGGGAGCTTCGCTCGCATAAGAAGAATTTAATTCCCGCAACGGGATTACCGCGAGTTACGGGAGTGCAAGGGAAGCGTGGCCAGTCGCCAACCGTTGAAAGAATTATGGCATCAGGGCAACCCTGTAGAGGATTTCGTCGACCAGTCTTTCCGGTTAACCGTCGAATCTGGCGGAGTCCGAGCATCGCGGAAGCGTGAGCAGGAGGAACAGACGTCCCACATTTCATGAACATTGGATTATTTGGCGGCAGCTTCGATCCCATCCATCACGGGCACGTGGCGCTGGCGCGAGGCGGCGAAGGAGCGCTTCGAGCTCAGCCGCATCTATTTTGTGCCGGCGAATATTCCGCCGCACAAGCAGAGGCAGCCGCTGGCTTCCTATTTCCATCGCTACGCCATGGTGGTGCTGGCGACGATGGGTGAAAAGGCATTTGTGCCCTCGCTGCTGGAGGCTCCCGGGGTCGCGGTGAGCGGGACAGGAGGTAAGTCGCGAACCGCGGATCACGTCCCGGCCGGCGCCAACTACAGCATCGATACGGTCCGGCGTCTGAAAGAATCGTTGAAGAAAATTGACCGCCTGTTTTTTCTGATCGGGATCGACGCCTTTGCCGAGATCGCCCAATGGCGCGAGCCCGAGGCGCTGTTTCGCGAATGCGAGTTCATCGTGGCCAGTCGCCCGGGATATTCACTGGCCGACGTGGCCAATGCCCTGCCGGAAAGGCTGCGCCCGGCTCGCGCCGTAAGCCAGCCCTTTGCCAAACAGCCGGCCAAGGGCGACCTGGTCTTGAATGGAGCAACCTTGCATTTGCTGGATAGCGTGCACCAGCCGGTCTCGGCCACGGCGATCCGGGATGCGGTGGCGGCGAAGAAGCCGTTGCGGAAGTTTGTCGGAGCCGAGGTCGAGGAGTACATCAGGAAAGAAGGGTTGTATGCCTAAATCAGTCATCAGTCATCAGTCGTCAGTCATTTGTCATCGGGGGTTAGTCCCAGGCCACGAAGAGTCGAGGCGTCGGCTACAATGGTTTGGCTAACGACCGAAAACTGAGGACTGACGACTGAACTCGCGCATGAAGAAGAACGAATCGAAACTCCAAATCTCCGAGGCCATCCGAGCCTGCCTGGAAAAGAAGGCGGAGGAAATCACCGTACTGGAACTGGAACAAGGATCAGGCGCATTCACCGATTATTTCCTGGTCTGCAGCGGCAGCAATCCACGGCAGGTGCAGGCGATTTCGGACGAGGTGGAGAATCGTCTGGAACGGGCCGGACGTGCGGCCCAATCAGATCGAGGGATACAAGCAGGCGGACTGGGTGCTGCTCGATTATGTGGATTTCGTGGTCCACATTTTTTCCGAGAAGGCGCGCAAGTTTTACGACCTCGAGCGGTTGTGGAAGTCAGCCCGGCGCATGGAACCATCTCAATTGGTCCCGGTGCAGGGTCGAAAGCGCACCCCGGTCCGAGGTTTGAGAAAGAAACGGGCTTAGTTGTGGCTCCATCGTGAAGCTCAAAGTTGCATGGATCGGCAAAACCAAAGAACCAGCCCTCCTGTCGCTCACCAATGAGTACCTGAAGCGCTTGTCCGGTTACGCCGACATCGCGGGCGTTACCCTTAAAGATGAAGCTGCTGTTTTGAAACTGTGTGCGCGAGACGCGCGTCCGACCCGGCACGCGCTGGTGTTGTTGGATAGCCGTGGGAAGCAGCTATCGTCTGAGGAATTTGCCAGATTTCTCGGCGATTACCAGGAGCAGAATCCCTTGCCGCTGCTCTTGGCTGTCGGACCGGCGGATGGATTCACCGACCAGGCACGACAGGCGGCGACGCTGGTCCTCTCCCTGGGCAAGATGACGCTGGCGCATGAGTTGGCGCGGGTCGTACTGTTGGAGCAACTCTACCGGGCGTTCACCATCTTAAAGCGTCACCCTTATCACCTCGGGCATTGACGACGAACGGGAATTCAGGCGTGTACCTTCGTGACGTTCCGCTCTTTCATCTGTGAGTTTAGAGTTGGAATACGGCAGAGCACAGCCGGATCATTTAGCCCTCCCCCAAAGGACTAATGGCAATGAAGAATCCGTTCGAAGTGCTTAAGAACAAAGAGCAGGAAATGGTCAAGGTCAGGAAAGAGATCGATGCGCTGCGGGTCGCGATACGGCTGATCGGGGATGAGGTTTCACGCCCGGGTGAGTCCAAAGTGGATCTGCGTTCGGTCATCGAGATGCCGTAGGCTGGAATTCCGTTTTTTCCAATCTCAAAATCACAAAAACCAGATCAGGCACGGGCGGAGACGTCCGTGCGTTTCCTTTCCAGGTTCGCCTTCATCTACATCTCCTTAGCGTCAGTGGATTGGGACGCACGAGCGTGGACGCTCGCGCCTACATCAGGCGAACAGGTACAATCAGAATACTCGCCGGTATGCAGGACATCCGCCGTGGTCTCATTATCGTGAACACCGGGCCGGGCAAGGGCAAGACGACCGCCGCGATGGGCACGGCCTTGCGGGCGGTGGGGCAGGGCATGCGCGTCCTGATGCTGCAGTTTTTAAAGGGCTCGTGGCACTACGGCGAGCTGGACGCGGTCCGGGCTTTTGGCGACAAGTTCGTGATGAAGCAGATGGGGCGAGGCTTCGTAAAGGTCGGCGCCGAGAAGCCCGACCCGGAAGACGTGCGCATGGTCGAAGAGGCCTGGGCGGAGGCGGTGCGGGCCATCCAGTCTGGTACCTGGGACCTGATCATCCTGGATGAGATTAATTACGCGATCAGTTACGGAATGCTTGACCCGGCCAACGTGGTGGAGACTCTGAAGAGCAAACCTGAAATGGTCCACATTATCTTGACCGGCCGGAACGCCCATCCGACAATTGTCGAGGCCGCGGATACGGTCACGGAGATGCGCCAGGTAAAGCATGCCTACGAAAAGGGCGTGATGGCGCAGAGAGGGATCGAGTACTGAAGTGCGGTCGTTGGCCGTTGGTCGTTGGCTAACAATATTTGGCGTCCGGAAGGCTGCTGGCCAAGGACCAACGACTACCGACCAACGCCTGACTGAAGACTGACGACTAACTATGGCCTGGTTCAAGCGACAAGCCGGCGAGCTGGACACTTCGGGGGAGCGCAAGGTGCGCACCGAGGGGCTTTGGGTGAAGTGTGAGACCTGCCGCCAGATCATCTGGAAAAAGGATCTGGAAGAGAACCTTAACGTTTGCCCCAAGTGCGACCGGCATTTCCGTATTGACGCCCGCACCCGCCTGGCTCAGCTTCTGGACGACAACGAGTATGAAGTTTCCGACGCGAACCTGGCGTCCACCGACCCGCTGAAATTCGTGGACCTGAAAGCGTATTCGGCTCGGCTGAAGCAGGCGCAAGCCGACACCGGCCTCAAGGATGCATTAATCAATGCCCGCGGCAAGTTGAATGGCCGCACCGTAATCGTGAGCGCAATGGAGTATGCGTTTATCGGTGGAAGCATGGGCGCCGTGGTGGGCGAAGGCATTACGCGAGCCATCGAGCAGGCAACCGAAACCTCGGTGCCGATCGTTATCGTTTCGGCCTCCGGGGGCGCGCGCATGATGGAAGGCGTCATCAGCTTGATGCAGCTGGCCAAGATCTCTGCCGCTCTGGCCCGGCTGGATGAAGCCAAGGTTCCGTTTATCTCGGTGCTGACCGACCCCACGACCGGGGGCGTGACCGCCTCGTTTGCCATGCTGGGCGATCTCAATATTGCCGAACCCGGGGCGCTGATCGGCTTTGCGGGACCTCGCGTAATCGAACAAACCATACGGCAAAAGCTTCCGCAGGGCTTCCAGAGAAGCGAATTTTTGCTGGAGCACGGGATGCTAGACGCCGTGATCCACCGCAAGCAGCTGAAGGCTTATATTGCGCGGGCGCTGGAGTTTATGGACCAGTCGTCAGTCATCGGTCGTCAGGCGTCAGCTTAAGAAACCAGTCGTCAGTCATCAGTCGTCGGTCTTCAGCCCACATCGACATCGCTTCCCTCCGGCAAGCTTCGTTCTTCTCCTTTTCAACCCCATAGTTGTGCGATTCAGCGGCATGGCCTCGAAATCGCAGAGTTGAAGCTGATAACCTAAGCCCTAGCTGAAGACCGACGACTGACGACTGACTGATGTCTTCCTACGAAGCCGCCATCGCGCGCATGTATGCGCTGGGACACGAGCTGACCCAGACGCCGTCGCACAAATTCGATTTGGCGCACATGCGGATTTTGCTGGGAGCCCTGGATAATCCAGAGCGCAATTTTCCGGGGGTCTTGATTGCGGGGACGAATGGTAAAGGCTCTACGGCGGCAACGTTGGCCTCGATCCTGCGGGTGTCGGGATTACGGACTGCGCTCTATACCTCTCCCCATCTGGCTCGGATCAACGAGCGCATACAGATTGGCGGGGAGCAGGGCTTCAGGCAGATCAGCGACGACGATTTTGCGTTAGTGCACGATCTGGTCGACCGAACCGCCGAGCGGCTGGTCGGCGAAGGCGAGCTGCCCTGGCACCCCAGCTTTTTTGAGATGCTGACCGCCATGGCGTTCGAGTTCTTTGCGCGTCGCAAAGTCGACATCGCAGTGCTGGAAGTCGGCATGGGCGGGCGGCTCGATGCTACCAACGTGATCGAACCCCGGGTGAGCGTTATTACTGACATCTCGCTGGACCACCAGAAATTTTTGGGAAACACTGTGACCGAGATCGCGGGCGAGAAAGCGGGGATCATGCGTCGAGGAGGGGTCGTGGTCACACTGCCTCAGCAACCGCAAGCCAATGATGTGATTGGAAACAGGATTCTGGAGTTGGAAGCCCGGGCCGTGAATGCGGTGCCGTACGTGCCGCCGGTGAGTCCGGCGAGTAGTCAATACCTGTCACTCAGTTCGACGAAAACTCTGGTCTCGCGTTATCCGCTGCAGGTAATGGGTGAGCAGATTCTGGTCGAAACTCCCTTGCTGGGTAGACATCAATTGCGTAACGTCGCTCTCGCAATTGCGGCAGCGGAGGAACTGGGTCGGCAAGGGTTTTCAATTACGGCCGGTTCGATTGCGCAAGGTATCCGGGAAACGCGTTGGCCGGGCCGCTTTCAGATTGTGGTCGCCAGCGATACCGAATTTGTACTTGATGTTGCACATAATCCGGCGGGGGCTTGGGCGCTGCGTTCGAGTCTTTCCGCTGGGTATCCCAATAGCCCGCTGACTTTTATTTTTGGGGCGATGCGGGACAAGGCGATCGGAGAGATGGCGGAAATACTCTTTCCCCTGGCGGACCGGGTAATCGTGACCCGCGCCGACAATCCTCGCTCCGCGACTGCGGCGGAGATTCGTGAAGCGGCCTCGCGCACTTCAACCGAGATTGAGGAAGCGCCGGACGTGGCCGCCGCCATTGCAGCGGCACGAACCGGGAAGCGGAACGATGCGGTAGTGGTTATTACCGGCTCGATATACATTGTAGGAGAGGCGATGCGATTGCTCGGCGTGTGCATCCAATAGGCAGTGCCGTCTGTGAAGACACCCACTACCGAGGTCGATAAACCGGCTGATCCGGCGCAAGAGGCCGCCCGCTTGCGCCCGGCTTCCTCTGCGAGACCGCCGGCCTCCAAACAATATGGATGGCTCAGCCGCCTGCGTTCGTACCTGATCTTCGATCCGCTTATCTGGCTGGTTACCGTTGTCCTGGGGATCATTTCGATTCCGGTTTCTTTGTTGGGAAACAAGGGCCGCATTCTGCACGGCTTTGCCCGTTTCTGGTCACAATTGATCATGAAGATCATCTGCTCGCCCACCATGGTGACTGGACTGGACAAGATCGACACGGCGAAGCCGTATGTCTATGCCGTGAATCATGCTTCGGCGCTGGATATTCCGGTACTTTACGTGTACTTGCCCTTCCAGTTCCGCATCGTCTTCAAGAAGGAATTGTTGGGCTACCCGATTGTGGGCTGGCACCTGAAGCGGTCGGGGCAGGTTTGTATTGATCAGCAGAATCCGGCGAAGTCGATTGGCAGCATTCGCGCGGCGTTAAAAAGTCTGAAGAGTGGACTACCGCTGGTGATTTTCCCGGAGGGCGGACGCACGCCCGATGGCGAGGTCAAACCATTTCTGCCTGGAGCATTTTTTCTCGCCATCAAGGCGCAGGTAGATATCGTGCCCGTGGCGCTGGTAGGAACCTACGAACTGTTGCCCATGGACACTTACCACATCAAATGCCGTCCGCTTGAAATGCGGGTGGGCCAACCTATTTCAACCGCCGGATATCCGCTGAGAAACATGACCGAGTTATCGGATAAGGTCCACAAGGCGGTGGAGGATTTGTATTTACAACCAGTTGCCAGCCCCTAGTTGCCGGTTGTCAGTTGTTCAGTCTGCTCTTCGCGAAGTTTTTCCAGCCGGTCTGCGATTTCGTATTTCAGCTCGTCGATCCCTTTGCCGGTGACGGCAGAGATGGGGAACAACTCCAGGGCATGCTTCTTGCAATAACGCTTCAGCTTGGCCAGCTTTTCTTTATTGGCGACGTCGATCTTGGAGGCCACCATGATCACCGGCTTCTCTTCCAGATGGGCTCCGAAGCTGGCCAGCTCCTCGTTGATCACTTCAACATCTTTAACCGGATCGGGACGGCCGCTGGCATCGGAGACGTCGACAAGATGAACCAGCAGGCGGGTGCGCTCGATGTGGCGCAGAAATTGGATGCCGAGCCCTGCTCCGGAGTGCGCGCCTTCGATCAGTCCGGGGATGTCGGCGACTACGAAGCTTTTCTCATCCGGCGGCTGGCCCGCGACCGCCGCCCCCAGGTTGGGCTGCAGGGTAGTAAAGGGATAATCCGCGATTTTGGGGCGCGCCGCCGAGATGCGTGAGATCAAAGTCGACTTGCCGACATTGGGATAACCCACCAGGCCGACGTCGGCCAGCAGTTTGAGTTCAAGACGGAAGACCCGCTCTTCACCTGGACGCCCGGGTTCATGCTCTCGCGGAGCCTGGTGGGTGGAAGTCGCAAACCTGGCGTTGCCTCGGCCCCCGCGTCCGCCGCAAGCGATGACGATCCGGTCATCGGGCCGGGAGAAGTCGTGTACTTTTTCTCCGGTTTCGTCGTCGTACAGGATCGTTCCGACCGGGACCTTCAGCAGGACGTCGACCCCCTCGCGGCCGGTCTTGTTGGAGCCTTCTCCATGGCGGCCGCGCTGAGCCTTGTATTCCGGATTGAAGCGGAAATGCACCAGGGTATTGTGGCGTTCGCTCGATTCCATGATCACATCGCCACCTTTGCCGCCGTCGCCTCCCGAGGGACCGCCGCGGGGGACGAACTTCTCCCTGCGGAAGGCCATGCAGCCGTTCCCACCGTCCCCGGCTTTGACGCGGATTTTGGCTTCGTCGATAAACATGGGAAACTCAGCTTCCAGCGTTCAGTCTGTCAGCTCTCAGCTAACCCTCGCAGAATGGGGATTCAGCTGAAGGCTGATACCTGACAGACTGACAGCTAAAAGAAAAGCCCCGGCCCGGAGGCGAGGCTGTCTGTGGGATCCTGGTCCGCGCGGCGTATTCCTACTTCGCTTCGAGCGGTTCGACCATGACGAACTTGCCCATCGAGCCCTTGTCCAGGAACTTGATGCGCCCGCTGATTTTGGCGAAGAGGGTGTCGTCTTTGCCGCGGCCGACGTTCAAGCCGGGTTTTACCCGAGTTCCGCGCTGGCGCACGATGATGGTGCCGCCCGGGACTACTTGTCCGCCGAAAGCTTTGAAGCCCAGGCGTTGCGCGTTGGAGTCGCGTCCGTTTCGTGAACTGCCTAAACCTTTTTTGTGTGCCATATTCTAAGTTTCCAGTTTCTGGTTTCGATGCCCGCCGGACAGCCGAAGCCCGCCCTGAGCACAGTCGAAGAGCCGGCGCTACTTTTTCTTCTTTGGCGCTGCTTTCTTGGCCGCGGCTTTCTTTACTGCAGGTTTCTTCGAGGACTTTGCCTTGGCCTCGACCCTGGGAGCCTCTTCCACCTCGACCGGCTTTAGCTTTCTTCGGTTTCGCTTCTTTCTTCGGAAGCTCGGGGGCGGTGAATTTCTGCCCATCGATCGCGATCTCAGTGATACGGACCGCTGTGTATCCCTGTCGATGTCCGCGAAGTTTCTTGTACTGCTTTTTGCGCTTGTAATGAAAAACCAGAATCTTCGCGCCGCGGCCCTGCTCCACGACCTCTCCGGTCACCAGCGCTGCCGACTGGGGACGGGCGATCTGGCCGGGCTCGCCGGAAACTGCCAGCACATCGCTGAATTCAATTTTCCCGTCAGTGCCGTTGCCCTGGCTTTCCAACCGGATCACGTCGCCGGGCGCCACCCGGTACTGCTTTCCTCCGGCGCGGATGACCGCGTACATACGTATGCCTCCGTCCAATCCTATGCCGGTCGCGTCCTGGCGCGATTCCGGGGAACCTGCTGCTGTGCTTGCTGCTTTCCGCCTCGACGCTTTGGGCAACAATGCGGGACGGCTCCAGAACGGAGCCGCGAGTACAGGCAAACCCATCCATTCTAGCGTGTGCCGTGGAAAAGCGTCAAACCGGAGCGCGGAATCACTGGTGCCTTATCCTAGCCAGACGACTCGCTTATAAGGTTCCAAGCTGATCCGTAACCCCGTCCTTTGTGGTTTACGGCTGTTCGCTGTTTATGCGACAATCTGTCGCCGAATTGGAGGAGGACAATGCGTAAGCGCCTTTTGACCATCCTGGTCTGTGTTCTCGCAATTAGCCTTTCCAGCCTTGCCGCTGCGAAAAAGAAGAAAGCCCCCGCGCCCACGGCTCCAGACAAGAAGTACCTGCAAAAACTCCTGGACGGTTGGAGTTCGCTCAACCCCGCTGACATGGCCCAGTACTACGATCAGGGCGAGTACCTGTTCTTCGACATCGCGCCGTTGAAGTACAACAACTGGGCGGAATACCAGAATGGCGTCGGCGAGTTGTTGAAGGGCTACAAGAGCGTGAAGCTGACGGTGAACGACGATGCCCAGATTCACACAGACGGCAACCTGACCTGGGCAGCCGCGACGGTCAAGGAAGACGCGGTCACCACGTCAGGCAAACACGAACTGGCGACGTGGCGCTGGACCGTCATCTTCGAAAAGCAGGCCGGAAAATGGATGATCGTCCACGAGCACACCTCGGCGCCATTGCAATAAGTCGGCGCAGATTGAAAACTAAAGCTGTTAACCACCAAGGACACGAAGGTACACGAACGGTTTACAGATTCAGGAGCGTGCGGATTCCGCGTTAGTAGGCTCTTGACGAAGAAGTAGACGGTCATTCCGGTTCCCACCAGGATCACGAATCCTCGCACCCAGGCCTGGGGCAGCTTCTGGGCATAATGTGCGCCAAAATATCCGCCCAGCAGCGCGCCCAGCGATCATGACGATGGCTTGCGGCCAGTAAATCGCCCCCTTGATCGACGAATACCACTGCGGCGACGCCATTGATGGCGATTCCGAGGATGCTCTTCAAGGCGTTCATGGCGTGAATGTCGGTCATGCCGACCGCGGCCAGCATGGCCAGGTTGACGATGCCCACGCCGCCGCCGAAATAGCCGCCGTATACCGCGACCGCCAATTCGAAAATCGACGCGCCCACGATGGCTCCCGTGGTGGCGTCGTGTCCGACGCTTGAAGCGCGGCCGCCTGCCAGTCGTCTTGCCGAAAACGAAGAGCAGGGTCGCGCCCAGCATCAGCCAGGGCAGCACCCGCATGAAGGTGTGGGCTGGGGTCCTGAGCAGCAGGAATGCGCCGATGATTCCGCCGACGAAGCTGGTCGCAAGCAGCGGCAGCAGAACCCGGCGGGGTACGTCGAGCCGGTTGCGATACGCGCCTCCGCTGGCGGTCACTCCCGTCCAAAGGGCGAGTGCGTTGGTGGCGTTGGCGGGAATTGGCGGCACGCCGACGAACAACAGAGCAGGAAAGGCGACAAAGCTGCCGCCGCCGGCGACTGCGTTCAAAGCTCCGCCCATCATGCCAGCGGCGAAAAGAAAGACAATCTGGCCGAAGTTTAAGGAGAGTGGGCTCAAGGGCGGAAGGCTCAAGCAGTAAGGTGTATCACAGGAGTTGAAACCAGGCCCAGTTGAACGTGCGCATCTGGGTCATGCAATCAAATCAATTTCGACGGGAACTGGCAAGGATCACTGGGAAAATCACAAAGATGGCGGCAAGACGTGGTTGTGGCCTGGCCGATCCACTATAGAAGAAAGCGGTAGGTATTGCAGGGCAGGAAACATTGTTGTTCGGGCCAGAATGGGCAGGATAATGCCGTCATGTTATTTCTCTGCAGACCTTTGTGGGCGCAGGTTCCTCCAACTTCCCTCAGAACGGTCCGCCCACAAAGGTCGAGATTACATGCCGTAAGTGCCAGTGGCACCTACGCGAGAAGACACCCGGTCGCGAATGTCGCGCGCTTTTTCTGCGATGTTGTTTCGGGTTTCTTCTCCGCTGGCCGGAGCGAGCAGCAGGCCAATTCCTACGCCGATGCCGAGGCCGAGAAGCGCTGCCCCGGCGGTGCCCAGGACGCTGCTGCCATCTTCGCCACGAATTACGTCGGCCGCGCGGCTGACGCGGTCCGAGGCGGTCTCGTAGGTTTCCTGCGCCCTCGACCGCAGATCCTCGGCCTTGGACCGGAGATCGTCGACGGTTCCTCCCATACGACCGCGCATGGATTCGAGTAGATAAATTCCGGTGCCCAACATCAGATTAAGAAGGACTTTTTCCTTGCGTGATTTCATTTTTGTCTCTCCGGACGAGTAAACCCGCCAGTATCAAGATGCCAATCCCAGACTAACGGTTGGCGAAGGTTTTGCACAGGGCCAATTCGCCGGCTCAGCGATCACAATGACGCTGCATTTCTTTTTGGGATTCATCCCGTCGCGGGGTGTTGTATAGTTACGGGTACTTGCTTTTGCTTTCATTTAAAAAGGACGCGGCAGCCTTTTTCCATCTCGCTGGAGGTTCGCATGGGCTCGCAATGGAAACTCATCGCAACGATTTTGCTTGGTGGGCTGACGGCGTGGTCGCAGACCGATGCCGGCCAGATTGGATATAAGTCGGCCGCCGACGCCGAGCAGAAGAAGACGCTTTTATTGCGAGACTTTTATCCTGCCTCCATGCTTCACGTCCCCGCGCACGAGGTCCCGAAGGCCAAGTTCTACGTTATCGACGTGCATAACCACATCAATGATGCTGCTCGCATCGAGGAACACATGCCGCCGGAACGGGTCGTCGAAGTCATGGATCGCACCAACGTGAAAACCGTCGTGATTCTTACCGGCATGTGGGGTGACAAGTTGCAGCACGTGATCGACGAGATGGTCAAGCCTTACCCAGGGCGGTTTAGGGTTTTCACGCAACTGGACTACAGCAAGATCGACGATCCGAATTTCGGCGAGGAAATGGTGCGATTGGTGGATGATTCCGTCGCCCGGGGTGCTCGCGGACTCAAGTTTTTGAAGGACCTGGGCCTGGGCGTGCGGGACAAGTCCGGAAAGTTGCTCGCGATCGATGATCCGCGGCTGGATCCGGTCTGGCGCGAATGCGGCCGTTTAGGGATCCCGGTCTTCATACACACCGGCGATCCCGAAGCGTTCTTTCATCCCACGGATGCGCGCAACGAACGCTACGAGGAGTTGACCGAACATCCCGACTGGAGTTTTTACGGACCGCAGTTTCCTTCCCTGGAACAGTTGCTGGAGGCGCGGAACCGGGTTTTTGCCCGGCATCCGGAAACTACTTTTGTTTCGCTCCACATGGGCTGGCCGGAAAATCTGGACTGGGTTTCCCGCATGCTCGATGAACATCCTAATGTCATAGTCGAGTTTGGGGCTCGTGAAGCGGAGTTGGGACGACAGCCGCGTCGCACGCGCGAACTCTTCCTTAAGTATCAGGACCGGGTGATGTTCGGTACCGACAACGGTATGGAAGAAGAGATGTACCGCAATCAGTTTCGCTGGCTCGAAACCGGGGACGAGTCGTTCGACTACTGGGGCTATCCGGGGCAGGGGCGCTGGGAAATTTACGGGCTGAACTTGCCCGATCCGGTATTGGAGAAAATCTATCACCTGAACGCCGAGCGCGTGTTTCGCCAGTTCAAGGGTGGAGTCAAGGGAGCCGCGCAATGACAATGACAATGACGATGACCGCGAGAGATGGAGAGATCGGGAGTGGCGGGACTGTACCCGTTCACGCGATTCGTGCCCGCAGGTTTCTGGTCATTGGACTTTGCCTGCTGATTGCGGGCTGTACTCGCCCCCCGGCTAACCCGGAACCAGCGCCGGCGCGGCCCTCCCAAATCAAAGTGGATGTAACGCCGGGTGGACCGATCGTTCTGACCACGAGTTCAGCCGAGTTCCAGGTTCTGCCCTCCGGGTACATACAGGCTTCGCTGTTCAAGGGACATCAGAAAATCACCATGGATGCCCCCAGCCCGGGCGGCAGTAATTTTCTGGTGCAAGACGGCAAGGAAGTTCACCTCGCGTTGGATTTCGCTCAGGCAAAAGTGCAGGACAGCGCCGGAAAATTAGGCCGGGGCAAGCGGGTAGAGGTTCCCGTGCGCCCGCTGGACGGACCATCCAGCCTTCAGCAAGCCCTGCTGGGTACGCTGCAGATTGAAGTTTACGATGACTTCCCGAATGTGCTGCTATCCAGCGCGGAATACAAGAACAACGGCTCCGCAGAGCTCCGCATTGATCGCGTGGTTGAACAACAACACAGGTTCAGCGGGAGCCTCACGGACAAAAAAGCGCAGCCTTATGACATGTGGAGTTTTCACGGATCAAGCTACGACTGGGGCAAAGACGATGTTGTCAAGATGACGCGTTCCTTCTCGCAGCCGAACCTGATGGGCGCGGCCGTAAAAGGAGGCTACGGCGGCGGCATCCCGGTAGTGGCGTTCTGGAACGCATCGGTGGGCGAGGCGGTTGGTCACGTTGAGACCGTGCCGCTGACATTGTCGCTGCCGGTCAAGGTCGGAGCGGAAGGCGTGGATGCCGGCGTGGACATTGACGCGAACACGGTGCTCCAGGCGGGAGAGACTTATTCTACTCCGCGCAGTTTTGTTTCGGTGTACGCCGGTGATTTCTACGAACCGCTGCACACCTGGTCGAGCGTGCTGCAAAAAGAAGGATGGGAGATCCCCAAGCCTTCCGGCGAAGCCTACAACGTGAGCTGGTGCGGCTGGGGATATGAATTTAACGTCACTCCGGCGCAGATGCTGGGCACGGTTCCAAAGTTGAAGGAGCTGGGCATCAAGTGGGCGACGCTCGACGATCGCTGGTTTGATACTTACGGCGACTGGGATCCGCGCGCGGATACGTTTCCCGGAGACTCCATCAGGAAGATGGTGGATGATTTTCACAAACAGGGAATCCTGGTGCAGCTGTGGTGGCTACCGCTGGCCGTGGAAGACGGGCAAAGCAAGTATGAGTCGCACAAGTATGGCCTGTCGAAGGTGGTGCAGGAGCACCCGGAGTGGCTCATCCTCGACAAGGAGGGAAAGCACGCGCGGACCATTCGCGACTTGGCGACGCTGTGCCCGGCCGTTCCCGAGGTGCAGGCGTACTACAAGAAGCTTACGGAGAAGTTTATCGGCGAATGGGGGTTCGATGGATCCAAGCTGGACAATATCTACAGTGTGCCTATGTGTTACAACCCGGCGCACCGTCACAAGTCTCCGCAGGATTCGGTAAACGCCATGGCGGATGTCTACAAGACGATCTTTCAAACCAGCCGCGCGCTCAAGCCGGAAAGTGTGACGCAGAGCTGTCCGTGCGGTACGCCGCCGTCTTTGGCCTGGTTGCCCTTCATCGATCAGGCGGTGACCGCCGATCCAGTGGGCGCGGTGCAGGTGCGGCGACGGATCAAAATGTACAAAGCGCTGCTCGGACCGGAATCAGCGGTCTATGGAGATCACGTGGAACTCTCCGCCATGGATCGGATCGGAAACAACTGGCGTGAGCACGGCGAGGACTTCGCTTCAACGATTGGCGCCGGCGGAGTTGTGGGAACCAAATTCGTGTGGCCCGATCCCGGGCCGAAGTTCAAGCCGGTGATGCTGACCCAGAGTAAAGAGGAACATTGGAAGAAGTGGATCGGCATTTACAACCAGAAGATGCTGTCGAAGGGCACGTTCCGTAATCTTTACGTCTACGGGTATGACGTGCCCGAGTGTTACGCCATCGAAAAAGATGGGAGGATGTACTACGCGTTCTTTGCTCCCTCGGCATCGCCGTGGAAGGGAGAGATCGAGCTGCGAGGGCTGGTGCCGGGCAGCTACCACGTCACAGAATATGGTGAAGGAAAAGACCTCGGGACGGTGAATGTCACGGCGGAAGCAGTTCCGCGGATTAAGGCAGAGTTCAAGGATCACTTGCTGCTGGAAGTTAGCCGGTAAGATCGCGCTGGGACCGCCTGCAGGAAGGCGGCGTTAAAAGCGGCGTACAGGAGTGTCCGCCCCACACAGCTGTCCCAGCGAATCGTCTCCTATCAGCGATTGGAACCCTACACGGCTGCCCAGCGTCGGCAGGTTGTGGGCGACGATGGCGGAAGAACTGCCCAAGGCAAGCATCATGCGGTCGGCCAGCAACTCCCGCTCGGGTGACAATTCGTCAGGCAGACCATAGAGGATGAGGTGGTGGACCCGGAGAGACTTGAACTCCCAACCCCTGCGTTCGAAGCGCAGTGCTCTATCCAGTTGAGCTACGGGTCCGACTTTCCGTGGGCGACTTGAACCGCCTACATTGTAGCTCCGAAAAGCTCCCGAAAGAACGGGGCGACGATCGGCGTTCACCCGGTTTAGTCTTATGGGTTAGGGGGCGGAATGGCTGAGAGCAAATTACCTGAACCTCAATTATCTGGACGCAAGTTACCTGAACCCAGATTGCCTGAACCTTGGTTGCGCGGCACCCTGACAGAGGTTCCGGCTGTACAGCGGGCGGTATTGCACGCGCTGGAGCTGGCGGAAGAGGATCTGAGGCGCTGGTGCGGCGGCTTGACGGAGGAACAAATTAACTTCTCCCCGTCCCGGCTGCCCCCGGTGGCATTTCATCTTCGCCATATTGCGCGCAGCCTCGACCGGTTGCTGACTTATGCGGAAGGGCGAGCCTTGAGCGCGGAACAGTTGGCTGCATTGAAAGGGGAATTGGATCCCGGGGCGAACCGGAATGATCTTTTCTCGGAGTTGGAGGAGGGGATCCGCCATAGTGCGGGGCGGGTTCGGGCCATTGACGTGAACGAGCTCGGACAAAGCAGGAGCGTCGGTAAGCGACCTTTACCGACAACCGTCGCAGGCCTGCTGGTGCATGTCGCAGACCATACCCAGCGTCATGTAGGACAGGCGATCACAACCGCGAAAATTGTGATGGCGCGCCGGGACGGGTAGGGCTTGCTCGCGAGCCGAACGGCCGCGTGACCGCCACGCTCCTGCCGAATGTGCGTATCTGGCGATGTGCATGCGCGCTGTGCCTACGTGCCGATGCGCTATGCACGGAGAGCCGCGAAGCGGCGCAAGAATAAAGCCCACGGCGTAAGCCGTGGGCCTCAGACGCGAGAGAAAGTAAGCCCCGAAGGGGCGAAAGAACCGGCCGCCATCACTCGGCTACCGGAGCGACTGCAAGTTCAGGATCAGCGACAGGACATTCCCCAGAACGCTGTAGGAGCCATTCGAGTAAACGCCATACTGGTAGCGGTCGCTGAAGCCATCTTCGTAGCCGCGGCGAAAGCCTTCCCGAAAATAATAGTTGTAGTCGGCCTGGTCGACATAGTAGCCACTGTATCCGTAATTAGCGTCCTGGTAGGCGAAAGAGTCTTGATAGTCGCCGTGCCAGCGGTCTTCGCGGTCGGCGGCGCCTGCGCGGAAGCCTTCCTGATAGCCGTAGTTCACAGCCTGTCGCAACAAATCCGCGCCGTACTGATTGGTCTCATAATATGTGCCGCCACGGTTGTAGCGATAAATCGGAGCTGTATAGAAGTAAGGATCGTGGTCGTAATCATGGCGCTCGTTGCGCCAGCGAATCTCCTGTTCGCGCTCGCGCCGGTAGTAATCCTCCTGAAAGCGATACTGCGCCATTCGACGCTGCTGCTGCAGAGCGGCGGTTCGCTGCTGGGCGATGCGTTCCTGCTGATCCAGACGCTGGCGGTACTGCGCGATCTTCTGCTGTTGCTGCCGAATCAGTTCCTGTTGGCGCTCCTGTGAAAGACGAGCCTGCTGCTGGTTTTGACGTTCGTGCTGTTCCTGCTGGGCGTGCAGTTGCTGCTGCTGGAGCAACTCTCTCTGCCGTTCCTGCTGCGCGTTCTGCTGTTGCATCTGCGTCTGGCGTTGTTGCTGCTGAGCATGCTGCTGTTCTTGCTGTTGCTGCATGTGCTGCTGTTGTTGCAGTTCCCTCTGTCGTTCCTGCTGGGCATGCTGCTGCTGTTGCATCTGTTGCTGCTGCTGTAAATGCTCTTGCTGCGCCCGCTGTTGTTGCATCTGCTGCTGTCGTTGCTGCTGCATGTGCTCTTGCTGGGCGTGCTGTTGTTGCTGTTGCTGGTGCTGCTGCTGCATATGTTCCTGCTGGGCGTGCTGTTGCTGTTGCTGCTGCTCGCGCTGGCGGTCCTGCTGCACGTGTTCGGGCGGTTGATTCGGCTGTTGGTGATGGTCCTGGGGGTGTGGTTCGGGATTGGCTTGCCGCTGAGGCTTTGCCTCTTTTTTATCTTTGTCGTCCTGGTGGTCCTGCTGCGAATAGGCCGGAACTCCGGCTGTAATGAGCAGGGAAAGAACCGCTACGCTGACAACGCCAGCTATTTTCATGGTGTTCGCCTCCAAGCATTTGGTTAGATTGCACCAGAAATCGCATTCGCTGTACAGCTTTGTCGGTATTTCCCCCAGGGCAAATCATCTAGGGTCTAACGCGGTCGGCTGTCCAGGTTGCGGGTGAAGTGCAGATCTAACCCACGGCAGATCCTTCGCGGCCTGAAGGCCACTCAGGACGACGCCCCGCACGGAGGCATACTTCCAAGGCTTTGATCAGACTCTTGCGATGGTATGATGCAGGCCGATATTGCAATCTGTGCGCGGGAACGAAAGCCATGCCAATCGCAAACGTCCCAGTCCGAACCGGCGCAGTCGGATCGCCGGCCTCCAGCAATAAGGTAGCCCTGGCGGTAGTAACCACGCTGTTTTTCATGTGGGGCTTTGTCACCGTTTTGAATGACGTGCTGGTGCCTCACCTGAAGGCGATCTTTGACCTGAACTACACCAAGGTGATGCTGATTCAGTTCGCTTTTTTCTCAGCGTACTTCCTGTTCTCGATTCCCTCCGCCAAGGTGATTGATTGGATCGGATATAAGAAGACGATGGTGGTCGGCCTGTTTACCATGGGCGTTGGGGCGCTCTTGTTCATTCCGGCGGCAAGCGTTCCTTCTTACCCTTTGTTTTTGGGCGCCTTGATGGTGCTGGCCGCGGGCATTACCGCATTGCAGGTGGCGGCCAATCCTTACGTGGCCGTGCTGGGACCGGCTGAGACTGCATCCAGCCGACTGAATCTGGCGCAGGCCTTCAATTCTCTGGGAACGACGATCGGACCCTACCTGGGCGGCATGCTTATTTTGAATGCGACTCGGCAGAACATGGACAGCGTGCGGCAGATGTCGAGCGATGCGCTGCAGGCTTACCGCATCCATGAGGCGTCTTCGGTCAAGTTGCCATATTTGATCATTGGCCTCGCATTGATGGCGCTGGGAGTTGCCATTGCCATGTTCAAGCTGCCGGCGATGCCGGAAGCCGAACGTCATGGAGCCGAAGGTCCGAAGGTTAGCTTATGGAAGTACCGTCACCTGATCCTGGCGACGGTTGGAATTTTTGTTTACGTGGGCGCTGAAGTTTCGATTGGCAGTTTCCTGATTAACTACTTCACCCAGCCGAACATTGGAAATGTCTCGGAAGTGGTGGCTGCCGGTTATGTTTCCTACTACTGGGGCGGTGCCATGGTGGGCCGTTTTATTGGCTCGGCCATTTTGCAAAAAGTTCGTACCAATGTGGTGCTTGGAATCGCAGCCCTAGTGGCGTGTGCGCTGGTGGTTTGTTCGATGCTCACCTTCGGGCATGTGGCGATGTGGGCCATTATCTTCGTTGGGTTGTTTAACTCCGTGATGTTCCCAAGCATATTCACCCTGGGGATCGCGAAGCTTGGGCCCTTGACCGGCGACGGCTCCGGCCTCCTGGTAATGGCGATTGTCGGAGGTGCGATCATTCCCCTGGTACAGGGCGCGCTGGCCGATCGCATGGGAATCCACCATGCATTCATACTGCCGGTGGTCTGCTATCTCTATATTGCCTATTTTGCCTTCCGAGGATCGAAGCCGGTGGTCCCGGCGTAGGGAAAACAGCACTTGGCAGCATTTAGGGAATTGGCAATTTCGCATTTGGCTAAGTGCTAATTGTAAGTGCTAACTGCTTCCGAATCTTCCTTCCCTCCAAATCGGGCGCAAGTGATATCCTTCCCGGCGATGGCCGTTACCATGCAGGACATTGCCCGGGGACTGAATGTTTCCGTGGTCACGGTGTCCAAGGTCCTGCGCAACAAGGGCAAGATCAGCGCCGCTACCCGGAAGCGTGTCCTGCAGCGAGCCAAGAAGCTCAATTATCAAACCAACTGGATCGCGCGCAGCCTGGTAACCCGGCGAACCTTCACCATCGGATTGCTGCTGCCGGATTTTACCCACCCTTTTTTCGCGGAGATCGCCAAGGCAGTCGCTGACACGGTGCGGCCGCACGGCTATCACGTCATCATCTCGTATTTTGAAGAGAATCCTCAGCTGGAAAAGAATGAAGCCGAGTCGCTCTTGGCCCGTCAGGTGGACGGGCTGATCCTGGCATCGGCGCAACCTGGAGCCGGCGCGTTCGAGCACATCGTGAAGCGCGAAACTCCATTCATCCTGATTGACCGCCCCATTTCCGGGGTGCAGGCTTGCTTCGTGGGTGCGGACAACCATGCCATCGGTCAACTGGCCACGACTCATTTGATTGAGCAGGGGTGCCGTCGAATTGCGCATTTGCGCGGTCCGGGAATCGGCATAGCAACTACCCGGATGGAGGGCTACCGCCACGCCCTGGCAAAACATGGATTATCGGTGCCCTCAGGCTACATCGTGGAAGGCGGCTACCAGGATCACACGGGGCACGAGGCCATGCGCAAATTGCTGCAAATGAGCCCGGTGCCAGATGGCATCTTCTGCTACAACGATCCGGTTGCTATTGGCGCCATGCGGGCTATTTCCGAGGCCGGGCTCAAAGTGCCGGAAGATATAGCGGTCGTCGGCGCGGGCAATGTTCACTATTCCGATTTTCTGGCCGTACCCCTTACCACCGTCGATCAGGGGACGTCTGAGATCGGAAAACGTGCCGCCGATCTCTTGCTTGAGCGTATCGGTTCGAAGCGCCGGCTGCAGCCCAGAAAAGTCCTGATCGAACCCCGGCTGGTGATACGTCAATCGACGCAACGAGCCGGTTCAGGCCTTAAAGCTCGTCCCTCCACTTCATCCTCAATCGACGCCGGCGCGGATGGGTTCAACCATAGAAAAAAGAAGAGCGCCAATCCAGGACGGTAATGATGCAAGTTCGAAGCATTCTTTCCACTGAAATCTAGAAAAGGAGCATTAGCGATGCTGGCAAGAGCAAGAATTGTGGTCGCCCTGGCGGTGATGCTTGTCGTGGCTTCACTGCTCCCGGCACAGGACAAGGGGCTGGCGAGCACTCCCCCAATGGGGTGGAATAGCTGGAACAAGTTCGGCTGTAACGTGAGCGAAGACCTGATTCGGCAAATGGCGGACGCGATGGCCAAGTCGGGAATGAAGGATGCCGGCTATCAATACGTTGTCATCGACGATTGCTGGCAAGTGGAACGGGACAAAAGCGGGAACATCGTGGCCGATCCCAAGCGCTTTTCTTCGGGCATCAAGGCGCTGGCGGACTACGTTCACTCCCTCGGTCTCAAGTTTGGAATCTATTCCGATGCGGGCAGCATGACTTGCGCGAAACGCCCGGGCAGCCTGGGACATGAATATCAGGATGCGCTGCAATATGCCGCCTGGGGCGTCGACTATCTCAAGTACGACTGGTGCAACACCACAACCCAGGATGCTCAGGCGGCGTATGCCCTGATCCGCAACGCGCTCAATGCCACGGGCCGGCCGATTGCGCTCAGCATTTGCGAGTGGGGCACGGCCAAGCCCTGGCTATGGGGCGAGAAAGTCGGCGGAAATCTTTGGCGCACTACCGGTGACATCAGCGACATGTGGCAGAGCACCGACAAGCATCACCTGGGCATGGTTGACATCCTCGATCGCCAGGAAGGACTGGAAACTTATGCCGGGCCGGGCCACTGGAACGATCCCGACATGCTGGAAGTCGGCAACGGAGGCATGACCACGGACGAATACCGCGCCCACTTCAGTTTGTGGGCGCTGCTCGCAGCTCCGCTGCTTGCCGGAAACGATTTGCGCGACATGAAGCCGGAGATTCACGACATTCTTACCAACAAGGAAGTGATTGCGGTGAACCAGGATCCTCTCGGGAAACAGGGTCACCGGGTGCGCAAGGATGGAGCCCAGGAAGTCTGGGCCAAGCAGATGCAGGATGGAAGCCGGAGCGTGGTCCTTCTCAACCGGGATGCCAGCGAAAAGCAGATTACAGTTTCATGGGAAGACATCGGCTATCCCGCTCACCTGAACGCCAATGTTCGCGACCTGTGGCAGGCCAAAGATCTGGGGCAATTCAAGGGAAAATTTTCCGCTCCGGTTGTGGCCCATTCCGTCGTCATGATTCGGGTAGCGCCTTAGATCGCGCGTGCCGCGACCTAGGCGTGGGCGCCTTTCCGCGAAAGTTTCTTGTCTTTGTACATAGCAGCATCAGCGTGCTCGATGATCTCGTGAGCGGTTTGTCCCGGCTGCGCTTCCGCCAAGCCAATCGACGCGTTTACCTGAACCTTTACTTTTTCGCCACCCGTACCCGATTTGACCGTATATTCGCCAAACGCCACTCTCTGCAGGCGCTCGATCTGAGTCCGCGCACCGGGAAGGTCGCAGTCCAAAATCAGCATGAACTCATCGCCACCCCAGCGTCCTACCACGTCCGTGGGACGGGTATTCGATCGCAACTCTTCGGCGAACTGTTTCAGCAGGCTGTCCCCCGCCATGTGCCCGTGAACGTCGTTAACCTGCTTGAACCGGTTCAGGTCCAGAAAAACCGCGCAGAAGACCTGCTTGCTCTCAATGCGCCTTTCCATCCGATCTTCGACATTCCGGCGATTGGGAAGGCCGGTCAACGCGTCCCGCAATGCGATCTGTTCCACGCTCTTCAGCCGGGCTTCGTAGGTTGAGACCTCCGCCCGCAATCGCGCCACTGACCGGTTACTGTCCTCAGCCATCTGTTCCACACGATTTTTAAGTTCCGTGGCCCGCTCCATCAGAGATGCGCGCAACTGCGCCAAATCCTCCAGGTCTGCGATGGTCTTCAAGCGGGTGGTGAGCTCGGCGAATTGCTTGGTATAGCGCTGGTCCCGTTCGCCCATCGACTCGGCGGTGCTGGCCAGCACCAGCAGGATCTCTTTCACATCGTTGGCTTTTGCCTTGTAGTATTCGGCGGTGTGATCTCCCCATTGCTGCAGCTGTTCTTCGACATGCTTTCGCGTCCCCCTCACCAGAGACGGAGTCACCTGATGGGAGAGGCGTTTGCCCAGTGCCCCAAGGCTTTGTTGCAGGCCTGAACCCAGAGCGGGACAGGCTCGATCCCCACTCTTGCCCATAACCAGGATGGTGGAGCAATAAGATTCCAGGGTTGCCTTGAGTAACTCTTCGGCTTCCGCCGCACCTGCAGATGCCGGATCCATGTCGAGATATTTCTTGATAGAAATCACAGCTCCAGCCTCCTGTATCGATGTCTCTCTTCTAAAGTAAGGCGAGGGAAACAGGGAAAGCGGGCCGGGCAGTTACTGCACACCATCACGCACGCCGGGCCTCTGACGCCCCGTCTAATCGGCTGAACGCACTTCGTCAGCAGGGTTGCCAGGTGGTCACAGGCCCTAATCGGCACTTCCCGCCCAAACCTTTAGGCGGACATCACGGCTGGTCCCTGCGGATGCCGCGGGGCTGGTCTTACTCATCCTCAACCTGGCTCCGACCCCGTGCTGGTAGCTGGCCGAGCCGGGCATCGTGCAGTTATTTGCCCGCAAAATGCAGGATTCTGCAACTACGCTTTTGCGCCGCTCTCTCAACTGCAACAGGCTCTGCCGTCCAATCAAATACTGCGATGGCATCAAAAGTGCCATACCCACTTCGGGCACGAAGCGGTGACTCGTGCCAACCTCCCCTGCAATGTTTCTGGAGGTTACTTTGTGCGTCGTGAAGACCTGCTGAAGCCCGATGTAATGAGCGAGATCATCCTGCTGGGCGCGGGCGCACTAATCTTCGTGATCCTGGTGCTGATCCTGATCGTAGTTCTGACTGAATCCGCAGCGCCGGTTTAAAGCCGAAGTGAGAAAAGAAGAACTTGGAAACGCGACCCGCTAGGGCATCATTTTCCCCGTGGACAGGTAGTTCTGAGCGGGAACGCCAAAGGCGTCAGCGACCCGGTTGAAGAATGCAAACAATGCCGTGATGTACACCGCCTCCGCAATCTGTTCTTCCTTCCAGCCGGCGGCTCGCAATTTCTCAACATCTTCTTGAGTGGAACGATAAGCGGCATCTGTAACCAGCTTTACGTATTCCATGAGGGCATGCTCCGCTCCGGTAAGGCCGGCCTCTTCCGGCTTGCCCTCCAGAACCGCGGTTACGCATTGATCAGTTGCTCCCTGAACCCGCAGGAAGTAGGCGTGGCTGTCCAGTCAATACGGACATCGGTTCAGGTAGGAGACATAACTGGCGATCATCTCCTTGTGCCGGCGCGAAAGATGTCCCTCAGAAAAATGAACCGTGTTGGAAAAATCCACCACTTGGCGGAGGAAATCAGGCCGCGCCCCGAAACATTTGATGATGCCGGGAACCTGCCGCCGGCCGGAACCGGCTCGCCAGTAGTCATAGGCCGCGGCGGTGTCGCCGGTGGCGTCGGCGTCCTCAATGATCTTGATTTTCGTGGCTGGCTTCGGGAGTCCGGGTTCTGGAATGATTGACTTCTTTTCGTCCGTCATAAACTTTTAGTCTGCCTCAACGAATCTGCGATCTTTTATCTGAGGCGGGCGATGGCGGAACAGGGCATAAGCGGGCACGCCTGCCAACACCACCAAAATTCCCAAAGCTGTTTCGCGCGGACTGTGAGCCGCTACCATCACCAGCAGCAGCACTACCAGGCTCAGAAAGGCCAGCGGTGTGAATGGATATCCCGAAGCCAAGATGGCGCTTGCGTCTCCACTATTTCGTTCCCGTAACACGAAAAGACCAGCTACCGTCAGGCCCAGAAATACTACTGCGACGAAAATGAAATAGGCGATGACTTGTTGAAAGCTGCTCATCCAAACCAGAAGCGTGGCAATCGCTCCTTGCACCGCGATGGCGGCTGCGGGGGTGCCGTACCGGGGGTGCAGGCGCGCGACGGATTGGAGGAAGAGCCCACCCTTCGCCATGGCGTAATAAACGCGCGGCGCAGACATAGTGAAGCCGGCCAGGCTGCCCAACACGCAAACCACGACAATCGCCGCGAAGACGACTCCACCAGCAGGGCCAAAGAGGACCGACCCGACCTGAGCCACGAAAGTTTCGTTGGATGTGACACTCTGCAGAGGAATTAGATAAAGGAATACACCGCTGATCAGAACATAGACGGAAGTGACCACGATGACGCCCAGCACCAGCGCATGCGGCAAAGTGGGTCCCGGATCACGCACTTCCCCGGCAATCTTGCTGACTTCCCACCTGCCTCCAAAGGAATAAAACGCCCCCACCAGCGCGATTGCCAGGCCTGCCATCAGCGGCATTGAGCCCGGGCGCTGAGCTACGAACGGCACGAAGTTCGACCAGGAGCCGAGGCGAAATACGAGTGCCCAAACGGTGAGCAATCCCAGAACACCCAGCTTGAGCCACGTGATCCAGCGCATGAAACCTGCGCTCATCCGGATGCTCACAATGTTCAGCAGGCAAAGCGCCCAAATCGCGGCGATGGCGGCGAGTCTGGTGATGGCAGGTGTCCAATGGAAGATGTAGGCGGCGTAGGATGCAGTCCCAGTCGCCAACGAGGCCGAGAGGCCGGGATCCATGACTAATAGACACATCCACCCGTACAGAAATGCCACCCGGCCGCCGAAAGCCTCTTGCAGATAAACGTAGCTTCCTCCGGCGCGAGGGAAGCGGCCAGCGAGTTCTCCAAAGCAGAGCGCACCGCTGAGGGTCATCGCGCCGACCAGCAGCCAAATCAGCAAGAGCCACATCGGGGAACTCAGCGCTTTGGCCATGCCGGCGGGCGTGAGGAAGATCCCCACTGCGATGCACTCGCCGGCCACCACAGCTGTTGCTGAAGCCTGACCCAATTCCCTGCGCAATTCTTTGGGAGCGGCACTGGTGATGACTTGGCTGGTCATTTAAATGGTTCTCGACACGGCAGCACATGGTACACGGCCATGCTACCCGAGGCTCTAGTGTTTTTATAGGATTGCCATTCTCGAACCGGTGCGTGGAACTGTTCTGGCTATTCGAAGGTAGTGCGCTCTGATGAAGGCGGTTGTGACTTAAACCGTTATGTGGCCTTCAAAAACGATGATTGCCTGGCTGCTGATCAGGACATGGTTGTCGACCAGCTCGACGTCCATGAACCCCGAGCGTTGCGAGGATTGAAAGGACTTCATCCGGGTTTTGCCTAGTCTTTGCGACCAATATTTCGCAAGAAACGTGTGCGTGCCCCCGGTCACCGGGTCCTCGTTGGTCCCGCTCCAGGGCCAAAAATATCGCGAATGAAAATCATATTCGTCGTTGCCCGAAGCCGCTGTGACCAGCACACCGTTGATGGAATTGTGCGACCGGTAGAGAGCGGCGAAGTCCGGCGTCAGGCTGGAAAGCTCATCGGGGCTGGCAATCTCCAGGAGCAGAATCCGGGTTTCCTGATTATAGGCAGCATTGCGGATTGACTCGATTCCCAATGCCGCCAGGAGCGCAGGAGGAGCTTCAGTCGGGTGGGTCTCGTAAACCGGAAAAACCATGGAGATGCGGTCTTTGGATGTGCGCACCGCAAAATCCAGGTTTCGGATATTTATGAAATGAGCCTCGCTCAGTCCGTAGTCGGCAAAAGCTGCTTTGCCCGAGGCCAGGGTGGCGTGACCGCATATCGCAATCTCCATCTTGGGTGAAAAAAACCGGATGGAAAATTTGCCATCGCTATCGAGCGGACAGATGAAAGCCGTCTCTGAGAGATTCAGCTCCTGCGCGATGAGCAACATGGTTTCATCGCTCAACTGTTTGTCCACGATACAAACGCCCGCAGGGTTTCCCTTAAACGGTCTGTCGGTAAACGAGTCGATGATGAAGGTTTTCATTCTGCGGTCCCGTGGCCGCCGGTTCCTTGATCTTCGCGCCGAACGTCAGGCAAGTGGATTGGGGATGACATATCGAACGAAGCCGCTGTGCGGCGTGTATTTGTCATAGAGTCCGCGTGCACGGTAGTTGTTTTCCCGGGTGTGCCAGTAGAGGCGCGACCAGCCCGCAGCCGCCATTTCCGCAACCAGCCAATCAATCAACAGACGGCCGACACCGGCCCCGCGCTCGCCAGGTTCGACAAACAGATCCTGCAGATAGCACAGAGGAGTGAGCGCCGAAGTGCTCTCATGAATGACATAGTTGGCGATGCCTATTACGTCGCCCTGATCTTTACCGTCGGCGACGATGGCATGAACCGACGTCGTTGCGTCCATGATCCGAGTCCAGGTGTGATCCGTAATCGCCTTGTTTGGTTCCCTCTCATAAAAGCGGGTGTAGGCGTCGAACAGCTCGCGCCAGCGCCGCTCATCCCGTCTTTCAATCTTGCGCACGTTGAAAGCGGTTCTCCGGTCCGCAGCCCCCTTCATCCTGCGTCTCCCGTCGGGATAATTCCGTTATTTTCGAACATGAGAATCACAGTGCGTTGTGGCGCCCGGGTTCGGTGGAGCACTCCCTTGGAAACCACAAAGCCCTGCCTGGGGGCGACCTCGACCGTCCGGCCTTCCAGATCGATCAGCAACTTGCCCTCCACCACATAAAAGAACTCGTCGTCGTGATCGTGCTTGTGCCAGTGATACTCGCCCTCAACCACTCCCAACCGGACCACCGACGCGTTAACCTGACAAAGCGTCTGGTTGTACCATTTGTGAGGAGCGGCATCCGAAACCGCCTTCTCATCGATCAGTTCCAGATGTTTATGCAACACGTTAAGGCGAGTGTCATAGGGATAGTGCGTAGAGGTGCTCATTTTGTTTTACTCCTGGTGGGGTCTAGACGCCCTCTGAAATCGCGCGCTTGATGGCCCGAATTGCCTTCTCATCCCGCTTATAAAAGGTCCACTTCTTGGTGCGTTTACTTCGGACGAAGCCGGCTCGCGAGAGGATCTTCAGATGTTCTGTGACCGCGGACTGGCTTACCCGCAGCTTGCGCGCGATGAGCAAGCCGCAGACACCGTCCTCGACGAGATCCCCGTCGCGCTGCGGCGGAAAATGACTCTCCGGGTCCTTCAGCCATTCCAGAATTTGCAGCCGACGATCGTTGCCCAGAGCCTGAATGGATGCCGTGATTGTCATTTCATCAATTAGCGAAATAATGAAATGATAGTGCAGGAAAAATGGAGAAATTGCAACATGGGAAATGAAGGTCGGGGCCTCCTCGGCTCTATTGTTTATATTTTGGCTAGCGGGGCTGTTTTGGCAGGAGGGCGTTTAGCTATCCTTCCGGTAAAGGAGGTCGCGAATCGCCTGCCTCCTGGCTGCGTTCGCTTCACGGTCAGTCTTGAGGGCATCGCTGTCCCGGCCGCGTTGGGTGACGGGGTCAACATCGGGGGCGCTGCACTCCGGACAGCGGTTGGCGAAACCGGGCTTATCCGGCTTTAGCTCAAACTCTTCCGAGCAGATAGCGCAGACTTTGATCGGGAAGGCCATTTCAACTCCATGATAAAGGAAGCCGCACGTGATGACACGCGCTGGAGTTCAATGAATCCGGCGTGGCCATCAACTCAAGTCTGGACGATGATCCCGCGGCTTTCATCGTTGACTTCGCCCGGCTGTCAGATGATACGAACTATCCGTCCATGACAAATATCAAGTCGGAAGCCAAGGGTCTGGAAATACGCGTCACAACTTCCGATTATCACAAGTAACGAATTTGGGTTTGAAGGGCGAAAACAAAGAGACGTTGCCCCTCGCGACGGACCGGTCCGCCAAAGCTTAAGTCCAGATCATAGCCAACCAAATCGGAAGCACCGACGACCCGTGCGCCGCGACAGAGGCTGCCTCTTAGCCCTGACGTTACCTTTGTGACTTGCCACATCAAGAAGTAGGCATAGAGTTGGAGATTGCGAGTAAGTATTTCATGTCCAGAGCCGTCATAGTCGCTACTTCATTACTATGGCTTTCGCTCGTCCACGAGGCGGGAGCTCAAAGCGGCTACCAGGTGGTTCGACTGACTGAGACTGGGACGATCTCCGGCACCGTCAAATGGTCGGGCCCGTTACCCCGCATCCCTGCGTTTCCGATCGACAAAGATCCGCAGGTTTGCGATCCGGATTCGCACAAAATTCGCGATCTTGATCGATTGATCGTGGGTACTCAGAATGGGGTGGCAAACACGGTCGTATTTCTTAAGGACATCTCTCGGGGAAAGGCAATGGACATCCCCGAACCCAGGCGCTCTCTGGATCAGAAGCAGTGCCGCTACGAGCCCCATGTCCTGTTGGTGCCCGAGAACGGGCCGCTCCAGCTAAAGAGCTCGGATGCGGTGCTGCACACGGTTCATATGGATGGCGCAGCCTCGTACAACTTGCCATTCCCGTTCACGGATCGACCTGTTACCCGTACCATGCCGACCCCAGGTCTGGTCAACGTAAGATGTAACGGCGGTCATTCCTGGATGAATGCAGAGATCATGGTAGTGTCGCATCCCTATTACACCGTGACTGAAGAGAGCGGAAGATTCGAACTGAGGGATGTGCCACCTGGTCAATACGAGATCGTGGCCTGGCACGAGGGTTGGAAGCTCGAACGTGAGGAAGCTGCTTTCGACGTTCTGACCGAACGCAAAATTCGGCGCCCCGTCTTCTCGGAACCTAAGACCTGGGAGAAGAAGGTCGCGGTGAAGGCTGACGAAAACGCCGTCGTCGACTTCGTCCTGGGTGAAAAGTAGCGGCGTCGGTTCTTTCCTGCTCAGTTCAGACTGACCAATCAGAAATTATTCTTCCACACCATCATGGTTCCCAAGACCACCGGCAGATAGATCACCGAGGCATGAACAACGCGGCTGGCCAGCAGGCGAGAGTTCGAATCGGCCAGTTTAACGGTGTGATAAACGAAAAACGTTCCTGCGGCGAACATGATCAGCCTGTACACTCCGCCGTCGCGCCCTGCCGAAGGCAGCATGGTGACCACGACCAGGACGACCGCAAGTATCACGATCTCCAGTTTGGTAAAGTTTCCATCCACATCGAAGCTCGGCAGCATCCGAAAGCCAGCCGCGGCGTAGTCCTCTCGATACATCAGCGCAATCGCCAGGAAGTGAGGGAACTGCCAGAGAAAGAGGATCCCGAAAAGCAGCCACGCACTTCGTCCAACATTGCCGGAGGCGGCCGCCCAACCGATGAGGGTAGGCATGGCGCCAGGTACAGCGCCCAGCAATGTGCAGAGCGGCGTCTTCCTCTTCAGCGGTGTGTAGACGAGCAGGTAGGACAATAGGGTTCCGATCGCCAGCAAAGCCGTTAACAGATTGACCAGGGCGGCCAGAAACGCGCCACCCGTGGCGCTCAGCGCCAGCCCAAACCGGAAGGCCTCCCGGCTCGTGAGTCTTCCGGAAACCAAAGGCCGGTTGGCAGTGCGCCGCATCTGAGCGTCGTAATGCCGCTCCATCCACTGGTTGAGGGTTGCCGTGCCGCTCGCCACCAGCAAGGTTCCCACTAAAGTAATGCAGAGCCTGCCTAGTCGCAGCGGACCGGACGATCCCAGATAGTAGCCCGCGGATGTGGTCATCAGGATCAGCAGGTTCACTTCCGGCTTGGTCAAGGTGTAGTAGTCGCGGAGCTTCGAAGGAATCTTATTTGTCGCGGAAGAATCGGTGATCGCGTGGGCGGGTGCCATGTGGGTGGTCGCGCAGTCGATAGATCGGTTCTATTCCAGATCGCGCCGGAGTCCCGCCGTGTCGGCCTCGTCCCGGCACCGGTTCCGATTGCGATACATAACGAAAACCATGCCAATCGACGTCAGAGTCGGCGGAAGGATGAGGATCAGAATTCCGCTCTTTAAAGCTGCAATCATGCGGCCGCCCGCGGAAGCGGCCTGGGTATAGCAAAGCGCGCAACTCTGCGCCATCGCTGGCAGACTACTCGCAGATAACACAACGCCCGCCACGACGATCAGTGCGAGGTTCGTTAGCAGTGTCCTTTGGCGCATACTCGAAAACTCTCCTAGGCCGGTACCGCGAAGCAAGTCCCGTAGGTCCTGATTTGATTTGACCCAACATCTTCGCGTGTTTTGCGGCATTTCTTTGCGATCTTTGCGGTGAAAACCTTCTGCCTTTGTCTCCAGGAGATTCAAAAGCCATAACCGCAAAGCACGCAAAAGAACTTCCGCAAAGGTCGCAAAGAAAATCTGAACTGGGACAATGCCCAACTCTGTCGAAAATACTATGAACAGTATCCCGCGCAATGGGTCAGCCGGAAACTGTCAGTCCATCCAAACTGCATGGACAACAGCACAAAGATCGTAAACACCACGACAAACAACAGAAATCCACGCTTCTCCGACCACAGGTGCATGAAAAACATGACAGCCACTCCGGCCTCGACGACGGCCACTGACAACATGCGGCGGAACATCTGCGCTGCCGTGATGTTCTGGTATGCGATCACGAATTGCAGTGCCGCCAAAGCCAGTATGCAGATGTAGACGACCAGGTACTTTCCTATTCCCCTGCTTTTCTGTTCTGCGACTGTCGCCATGCGCTCCGCCTCCGGCCGTAATTTAGTGGGCGAGATTCAGCAGGTAAACAAATGGAACCACGAACATCCACACCAGATCGACGAAATGCCAGTACAGCCCGACGATTTCAAGATCATCCGCGTGATAGCGGCCGCTCTTGTAACGCAAGCCCACCGCCAGCAGCGCGATCACGCCCACAACCACGTGGGTGATGTGCAATCCAGTGACGGTGAAGAACGCGGCCCCGAACAGCCCGGTTCCCCACGGATTCTTGAACAGCGTCATGCCTTCGCCGATCAAGCCGAGCCATTCGCGAATGTGTAAGATGGCGAACACGACACCGGCCAGGGCAGTGATCATGGTCCAGCGGAAGGCCCCCGCTTTGTCTTCCGCCTTGGCCGTTTGCACTCCCAGAAGCATGGTCAGGCTGCTGGTCAGAAGAATAAGAGTCATCACCGCGACGTTAACTATGCTGTGGAAGGGGCGGGGCCAGTCCGGAGTGGCATTTCGCAGGAACCCATAAGCGACGAGACAGGCGGCGAACGTCATTGTATCGGCAATGATGAACAGCCACATCGCCAGTTTTTTGGTGGGAATGGCAAACGGGCGATCGGTCATCATGCCTGCGGAGGCTCCTTGCATTGTCAAATCGGCTTGACTCACGGCGTCTCCTGTTCGCGATCGCGTTAAAGTTTCATCCAGAGCAGTACAAGCAGATACATCCAGAGTATGTCCACGAAATGCCAGTAGCGCGACGCCGCATCCAGCGTGCTCCGCCGCAGTCCAGACCTGGTAAGTTTCCCGATCACATAAGCCAAACCGGCCAGCCCTCCCAGCACGTGCAAGACATGGGCGACGGTCAGCAGATAGAAGAAGGAACTGCTCGGATTGGTCGCGAGATAAAGCCCTTGCCCTCGAAGCTGGGACCATGCCACATACTGGCCGGTGACGAAGAGCAAACCAAGCCCTAGAGTGATGTAGAGCCAGCGCGCCGGGCTTTCTCCGGGAGTCCTAACGCCACCCATAAACCTGGCCACCCGCCGTCGAGCTATTTCCAGAGTGACGCTGCTGCCCAGGAGCAGCGCCGTATCTAAATAGAGGATGGAAGGCAGCGTGAAGCTTTGCCAATCCAGGGAAGAGCCTTTGCGCACAATCAACGCGCTGGTCAGCGCCGCAAATGTCATGCTGACGGCATAGACGACTACCCATATGCCCGTGCTCGACGGCGGGGGGAGTAGTCCTGAACCACGCGCCCGCCGCCGTCCGCCGGAACCAGATTCCGCCAGCCGCCATTTCCTGACTCACGTGGACGACGCGCTTCGATCTTCGGTGGTTCGTGGACCGTGGTCGCCATAGTGTCCCGACTCTCCTATCGACTTAACGTGCCGTCTTGTTCCGTCAGCGGCTACTTCTCTTCGTGCTCGGTTACAACTTGCTCGGGCGACGTCTGCAAGACGTAGTCGCCCGTCGAACTTTGCACTCCGTACTGATACGGATCGTGGTAGACGACGGGATGGTTCCCGCCGAAATTGTCGAACGGCGGCGGTGTGGCTGTGGTCCACTCCAGCGAAGTCGCTTCCCAGGGATTGTCGGGAGCAGGTTTGCCCCAGAAGCGGCTGTGCACCAGGTTGTACAGAAAAATGAACTGGGCCACACCCGTCACAATCGCGGCAACGGTAATGAACTTATGTACCGGGATAAGGGGCTGCAAATATTCGTCGACGAACGCCTGGTAGCGGCGTGTGTTCGCCGCTATTCCCAGATAATGAAATGGCATGAAGATGCAATATGCGCCCACGAAGCTTAGCCAGAAGTGAACCTTACCCAAAGTTTCGTTCATCATGCGCCCGGTCATCTTAGGAAACCAGAAGTAGGTTCCCGCGAAGATGCCGAAGATGGCCGCGACCGCCATTACCATGTGGAAGTGACCCACCACGAAGTAGGTGGCGTGCAGCATGATGTCAATCGAAGGCTGGGCCAGAAAAAATCCACTGACGCCGCCGCTCACAAACATTGAAATAAACCCCAGCGCGAACAGCGAAGCGGCGTTGATTCGCAACCGGGAGCCATACAGGCTACCGATCCACATCAAGACGATGATGGTCGCGGGGATGGTGATGATGAGCGTGGGAAATGAGAACGCCAGCGAAGAGAATGGGTTCATTCCGCTGACAAACATGTGATGTCCGTAAACCATGTAGCTCAGAATCGCAATCGCCGCCATGCAACCAATCATCACCCGGTGACTGAGGAGAGGGCGGCGCATGTTGGTGATCAGGACATGGGAGACGATGCCCATCCCGGGTACGATCGCGATGTACACCTCCGGATGTCCGAAGAACCAGAACAGGTGCTGCCAGAGAAGCGTCGATCCGCCGGAGTGCGGCTGGAGTTGGTCATTGATGACCAGACCCGATGGGACGAAGAAGCTGGTGCCGGCCACGTGATCGAGAATTACCAGAATGCATGCGGGCATTAACACCGCAAAAGCCGTGAGGCCCATACAAGATGTGATGAACCATGCCCACGCGGTAAGGGGCAAGCGCATCAGGCTCATGCCTTTCACCCGGAGATCGAGGGTGGTGGTGATGAAGTTCAACGAGCCCAGTAACTGGCCCACGCAGAAGATCGCGATAGATGTTGCCCAAAGCACCACGCCGAGACCCTGGCCAGGACCGCCGACCGAGCCCACTGCATTTAGCGGCGCGTACTGCGTCCATCCTCCGAGGGTTGGCCCATCGCCGACGAAAAATGATGAGATCAAAACCACAAAAGACACAAAGGTGACCCAGAACGACATCATGTTGAAATGGGGGAAGGGCATGTCCTCGGCGCCGACCTGGATGGGCAGAAAGTAATTACCGAAGGCCGCGAAGGGCGCCGTGGTGAGCACGAAGAAGACCATGATGGTCCCGTGCATGGTCATCAGTTGCAGATAGTACTCCGGCGTCATGATGTCGCCGGGTGCGCCCGTCTTGGAAAGTAAATGCAGCCCAGGAATGGCCAGATTCGTCCATCCGAGGTGCAACCGCATGATCCAGGAGAGCACCATCCCCACAAAAACCGCCACCAGGGCCAGAGCGTAATACTGCTTGCCAATCACCTTGTGGTCGAGGCTGAAGACGTGTTTCCGTATGAAGCCCTGCGGTGGGGCATGGTGTTGCGCCGCATGTGCAGACACATCATGCATGGAATTCACCTCGAACCAGATATCCCTCGTCCTCACCAACTCGAGCAAAGAACATCGACCGGCTATTGCAGTGCCGCTTGCTTTTTCAGCCAATCGTCAAAGTCTGCCTGTGAGTAAACGTAGAGATAGGCTTTCATGTTGTAGTGCCCCAGGCCGCAAAGCTGGGTGCAAACGATCTCGTACTTCCCGATCTTTGTGGCGGTGAAATGAATGGACAGATCCAATCCCGGGACAAAATCCTGTTGCACCCGCAACTCCGGCACAAAGAACGAATGTCCGACATCTTTCGCGTGCATGAGCAGGTGGATCTCGCGATTCACTGGAATCGCCATCTGGGCGGTCACCACGTCGTCCTTGGCATCCTGGTCGTTGGTTTGATCCAGACCAAAGAAATTCTCGTTCGCCTCGTTGATCATCGAAGGATGGAGCGGGCCAAACTTGCCATCCGATCCGGGATAGCGGAAATAAAACGCAAATTGCCCGGCCTGCACCTGAACCGGCATCGAGTCCGCGGACGGAGGAGTGAAATACACGCTGGCCCAGGCCCTGGTTCCAAAGATTCCAAGGGCGAGAACTTCCGTCCCGACCAGCAGGAAAGCCGCGACGACCAATCCTTTGGCTCCGCCTGGAAATTTCCCGATCTTCGCGTCCTTTGGCCGGTTGGAGTACTTCCAGATAAAAATAGCCAGGATGAACTGCGCCGCCAGAAACGAGATTCCCGCCTCCGCCATGGTCTCCGACATCTGCTCGTCGATTAGGTGTCCGTGAACCGAGATGTCCTGTGGCGGCGGCCAAGTGTGGCGCAGAATAGGAATTGCGGAAGCGATTGCAATCACGATAATGGTTACCGCAAAGAATTTAGCCATGATGTCTCGCTTCTCGCCGGTTACCTGCTTCCGACCTTGTCAGCTGGGTTTACAACCCAGGCCACTTGACCGTCCCGGGGTTTAACAGCGGGCCGGCGCGACGTTAACTGAATCACCTAAACGCCAGCTGAACTGGTTATGAATCTTTGTTCATTGGCTTCGAATCTGAATCTGCACATTTGCGAGGTGGGCCCGAGGTGTCAAAGCTATCGCGCGAGGGTCTCAGGCCACACCCTCGGAGGCTTCTGGCCCCGAAAGATTTGAGCGCGCTGGCTTCGTCCTTCTCAATATCAAAAACGTCGGACAGGCGCGTCAGTTGCAGCAAATCGTGCATTCGCTTGTTCAAAGCCAGTTTCAGGAAGCCCCCGGGTTCCGAATAGTAGCGTGAGCCTTCACCAGTGCGCCGACATCTGAGCTGTCGATGTACACTACCTCGCCCAGATTCAGCATGATTTTGATGTGGAACTCTGGCGCTTCACTTGGCCTTGAATGTGAAGTCGGCGGTTCCGGGCTTTCCGGCAGCCACTGTCACTTTTTGCGTCTGAGTTCCGTACTCCTCTTGCCACGCGGTCACGGTATAGCTTCCGGGAGCTACGTTCTCGATGGTGTACGAGCCTTTCTCATCGGTGGTAGCGTATGGCCCTTTCACAACCACGAAATAGCCGTGCATCCAGGGATGAATGTTGCACTTCACCGGGATCGCGACTTCGACAGTCTTCCAGCTCATCTCGATCGCCGGAGCCCCCGGCGGCTGCGACTTGTTCCATGGGATATTGCCAGCCAGCGCATTCGGCAACGGGTGAATGTTGTGGGTCGTCTGATCGCTGGTTGTCACCTTGAATTTCTGGTTGACGTCCATAGCCAGAACGTGGGGCGTGTACATGCAGTTCTTCTGATCGAAAACCGGCTCCTGCGAGGGTGCCTGGCTGGGCTCTGCGCCACTAAGCCCTTCCGAAATGTAGAGCACAACATTCTCCAGGCCACCGCCTGAACCCACCACCACATTTTCGAGGTGGGCCGGGCTGTTCTCGTGCTGCTTGACGCAATATGGGTCTTTGGACATGTCAATGCCCTTCATGTGGGGCGCGGCTCCATCCAGCTTGACCGTTCCGGTGATTTTTCCGTCAGCGGCAGCACTCACAGTCCGGGTGGACCACAAAAGACCGATCGCGAGTACCAGCAACATCGAGATCACGCCTGCCACTTGGTAACGTACTCTCATTTGGTTTTCCCTTTCTTCCACGCTTCAACCTCACCTCACTCGGGTGCGACTGTCATTGCGGCGGAGCCGGCGCAGGAGCAGCACTTGGAGCACCGGGCTTCAGACCGATTTGCCGCGCGATCTCTTTCTCCTTGCTCTTCATCGGCTGCAAGGAGCGCAAGTAGAACACCAGATCCCAGGCTTCGTCCGGCTTGATGTTGTCCGACCACGATGGCATGGGCGTTCCGTCCAGTCCGGTCATGAAAATCCGGTACAGGTCCGCATCAGTGGTGCCGCATTTAAAGCGAACACTGTCGTGGAAGTTGAAAGCCTGAATCGGCCGGTTCTGATCGTCCGTCAGGGTGGCGGCGGAGGGGCCGTTGCCCCTGCCCGTCTGCCCGTGGCACTTCCAGCACTCGACCTTCTGGAATACGGCCTCGCCGGTTTTGATTCGTTCTGCTGTGACCTCCGGCTTTGGAGGAATTTGGATTGGCTCTCCCGGCTTTTCCGTGACCCAGCGCGCCGAGAAGTGCTTCACATAGGCCACCAGATCCGCGCGTTCCTGGGACGAAAGCGGGTTCCATGGCGGCATGTTGGAGCTGTTCAGACCCCGTCCGATGGTGTCGTACAGATCGGTGTCCAGCGGCAAAGTCCCGGTGGTGGTGGAGCGGCACTTGAAAATTCCTAAAGTAAAATTGCGGGGTTTGGGATCGATCCACTGCGCGTTCTCGCCCTCTCCGTCCCCTAACACCCCGTGGCAACCGACGCAGTATCTGCGATACGTACCCTGGGCGGCTGCAGCGTGACCAGTCAGCTTGCCGATGTGGCTCTCCATCCCCAGTCGCTGATTCTCGTCGGCCTCCGTCATTTGCGCCCAGGAGAAGCTGCAAAAAGCGACCATCGCCACCGCTGTCAAAACCAGCGAACCGTTCATTGTCATTCTTCGCATCGGGCACTCCCTCGTTCAGAAGTCGAAGTCGAATCCCAGCATCAGGCTGCTGCTGGTCAGGTCGGTGCCGTCTGGCGCTGTTCCGCGCTGACGGATCCAGGAGTACTCATTATGCCAAGCAAAACCGGCGCGGCTAGTCATAAAGGGCATGTAGCGGTATCCAAATACATAATTGTCAATGTTTCCCAGATTGGAGGCCGTACCCGGGATGGCCTGCTGTGACATTCGCAGCCACTCCGAGCGCTGTATGAAAATGAGCTGGGGACTATACACGTAGTGGGTCTCGACAAACGCACCGTTCCAGACGGCCGAACGGGCGCCGGTTGGAAGCGGTGTCGGTCCGCCGACCGATGAGCTGGTAGCGAAATAGGCATTGTCCGAACCGTGCTGGGTTACCACCTGGAAATCCAATTTCTTGAGGTAGAAGATTCCGGTGAAGCCCTCTCGACTGAAGGACTTGTTTCCGAACCCTCCGCCAGCGATCGGAAAATCTGGTCCTCCCGAGGTTAGGAAATTTGTCGGCGCCTGACCGATCATGGCGTAGAAGCCGACGCGCTGGGTTCCGAGTTTGCCCGCTTCGAACGCCTGACTTCCGGCGAAGAAGCCGCTGTAGGAGTTGCTTCCGGGCAGATCCACATTGCCGTCAGTGGTGCTTAACAAGGCCGCAGACAGGCGCGTGCGGTCATTGGCCGAGTGCCCCATCCACTCGAGTCCGAACTGGTTATCGCCGATCTGGCCGAAGACGTTGTTATCCCCGACTGGGATGAAGTGATAGAGCTGGAAACCTCCGCCATCGGCAGTGAGGGTCAACCCACGTTTCTCAGAAACGATGTTGTCCAGTTCGAACTTGCCCATTTTGACGTTCAGCCAGGGGCTGCCGAACAGGTTGTCCAGCCGCGCGTTGACCGATTCAAAGTGAAACTGGGCGTTTTCGTCCGACGACAGCACGAACAGGAACGAAATATTCTTGTCCAGAGTGCCGCCCGAAAGGATGTCAAGGCCGCCAACATCAAAACCATGAGCGGTGATCTGCTGCTGTCCCGTCGGGGCTTGGTCCACGGCCACCTTGTCGGTGCTCTCGCGATGCCAGCTAGGCGTGATGCGCATGGTGACCGGCCAATACCCATTGTTCTGCCAGATCGGCGCATCCCGATCATTCATCAATTGATAGCCGTTGTCCTTGAACTTCTGGCCAAAGTAATTGAGCATCGGCCAGGCTTCGTGACAGGCCGAGCAACGTAACCCATATTTCCGCGCGAAGGCTGGAATAGCGTGCGCGTCGCTGACAAAAAAAGACAGAATGAGGGACGCCAGAAACACACTACTGGCGAGACGTTTCCGGGCAGAGGTCATCGCGTCCTCCTGGTGCAACGCCAAACTGGAACTACCGGGTCCAGTTACAACGAGCCAAAAGCTACTGCCCCTTTACCCACGCTTTGAGAGCGGGTCCCGACCTGCGATCCGATTATTGTTCCGACAGATAGTAAGTGCGTGCAGGCGCACTTACATGTTAGGCAAAGCTAATATCATGTGCTCAAGAAAGCCGTCAAGAAAAATATTGAAGTGTTGCTACAGGAAATACTGTAGCTGAGGGAGTTAGTTGAGGGAGAGCACCGATTGCGAAACCAGTTGGCTCATTGGTTGCCCGGAAAAAAGGCCGCGAACCAGAAGTTTGGCGACGATCGCCGCAGTCTTAGCGGACGTCTTCCGGTCCTGGCGCAACACCGCTGGCCGCATAAAGCCGAACATGAATCCGATTACGGTCACCGATTGGACCATGGTTTCGAATTCCACATCAGACAATTCGCGGCTCTCTCTGAATTTTTTGAGCCGCGCGCTGATTGCCCGCCCTCTCTGAAGTGGACCGACCTGGCGCAGCAGTTGTCCAAAATTGGAGTCCAAGATGGCGCGGGGGACGGCCACCTTCAAGAACTCGCGGTCCTCCCATATGTGCTCCACCGCCCAGTTGACGAGTTGCAGATATTCATCTTCGAAAGAGTCGGCGGGGCGGAGATGGCGGGGCAGGTCCGCCACTTCTCGCGAGACACGCAATTCCATAAGCGCGGGAAGCAGACCGGCCTTGCTGCTGAAATACCTGTGAATCAGGCCTTCCGCGCATCCGGCGCATGCAGCGATTTCGCGAGTTGTCGTCGCGTCATAGCCCTTGCTGGCAAACAATTTCAGAGCTGCATCGATCAGCGCCTGCTTTTTGCCGGCGCGGTCGCGGGTTCGCGCCGTACGGGCTTTGTTCCCATTGCTTGGCGCGGCAACCAGGCTTCTCGGATCGGAATTGGATGTCTTCATGGCGACTAATCCGATCGACTCACGAATTAATTTGATAGGCTACCGCGATTTTGCGAGCAAGTTGTCAAGAAATTGTCACCAAAGCCGTCAGGTCCGCGCATCAAAAAAGATTTAGTGCCGGACAGGAACCGGTCTCGAAACCTGGCGAATGCTCGCCACCGTACCCGATTTCGTTTCCCGCACCTTCGTTTTGGCCGACTAGACGGAAGCGGCGAGTGGCCTGCTTTCAGTTGACAGCCTCCCTCGGTCGAGAGTATGGAACAGGGGATGGGAGTGGTTACTGAGCCAGGGTCCTGGAGTTTCGGACATATAGGCCCGGCCATCGCAGAGAAGGCGTTACGCATTTTTGTAGTTGAGGTGAGTGAAGTCAGAGCCCCCGCAATCCGTCTCCAGCAAGGCGATCAAGTCGTCATCGCGGCCGCTACAATCTTGTTCCTGCTGTGGACCCTTCCGCTTCACGGCCGCGAGCGCAAAAGAAAAGTCTCGCCTGCAAACTACGGTTTGGTATTTTCCACGGAAATAGCGTCCCCTGAAAGTGAAGTTGTAAACGCTGTAGAGTCGGTCGTGAACAATGGAATCATTCAGGGCAGCAAGGAGTTCAACAAAGACAAATACATTGAAAATGCCACTGCCGCTGCTTCCTCGCCGCTGTTTCCCGAATGGAAGGAGCCGGGGAAGGTCTATTACAAGGTACGCACCGGCGTTCTGGCTCCGCTGAATTTCAAAGACAGCAAGGACCAAGGAACTCTGGCGGTGCGCTACGTAATTTCGAGCAAAGACGCGTCCAAGACCATCTTGCGAATCGATGCAGTCTTCGTTGAAGACTTCCAACGCACCGTGCATTCCTCCGACGGGAGCGTCGAAAACGCCGAATGCCAGGAGATCGAAAATCAGATCGACTCGGTCGAGGCCGAGAAGAAGCAGAGTCAGGAGCGCGAAAAACAACATCAGGACAAGCTGGCGGCACAGGAACTGGAGCGCAAGCGCTTATCGGAGGAAACCTCCGCCATCGCCGCGGCTCAAACCTCAGCTCAAACCCTGGACCAGCGTCTCGAGTACTTGCGGCATCAGGCGGAACGGGTGGTGAAAGCTCCGGGAGGTCAGTTGAAGTCTGCCCCCTTCCATACCGCGACCAATGTCAAAGCTCTGGAAGCCGGCGCAGAAGTCGTAATCCTGATCGTGACTCCGTACTGGTACGGGGTGGAAACCACCGACGGCCAACACGGCTGGATTAACCGCGGACAACTGGAGCCGCTCCCGTGAAGCGCTTCACTTCCAGAGCCAAACGCAATTCAGGGGTGCCTTTGGCGCTCTGCCGCAGCCTGGCCGTGCTTGCCATCCTGCTTGCTCGGAGCAGCAGCGCTCAAAACGTCCCCTACCAGCGCACCTTTCCACAATCGAAGGCAATCGTCGAGAAGGGACTCAAGGAGTTGCAATCCTCCAGCGCCGGCCGTCTTCCTACTCTGGAAGGCTTCAGCGCTGCGGGAAATCGTCCCCTTGATCAGTTCCGCCAAGGCTTCTATCAATGCACCGCGCAGGTGAGCGCTGGCCCATCCGGCGGATCCATAGTGCGAGTCAGCGCTAACATCTCCGCGTGGTATACGGACCCGATTTCCGGAAAGGCTGGGTATCAGACTCTTCCTTCGAACGGCCGGCTGGAAGCCGATTTTCTCGATCGCTTGCAGGACGTTTTGAGCAGTCATGGATCGTCCCCCAACACAACGCTTGGAACGACCGCCTCGAACCCGTCGGCCTCCGCCGCCCGAAGCCAGCCCAATCCGCCTCAAGCAAATCCTTCCGCGCCTCAGCCCTCTGCCCCGGGCGTGGGATCCAAAACGCCGGTCAGTTCGCCGTTCAAGCTTGGAAGCTCACTGAGTTTGGATAACCTGTCTTCGTTGGCTACGCAGAAAGCAGTGATTGATCGACACGCCGAAGAGCAGGCAAAAGAAGTGAAGGGCCTGGAGGAGATCCTGCGCAACCAGGCTCATCCCGCAAACCTGGTGGCGGTGAGAAAAAAAGAGACGCCCGTATTGGCCAACCCGATTGAAGACGCCAAGGTCCTGTTTCTTGCAAGCGCCGAAGATGAATTTGAAATTCTGGATGCAAACCCGAATTGGGTGCACGTCCGCATTTCAGGTATTTCGCGCGGATGGATCCGGCGATCGAGCCTGGAGATGCCCACCGCCGACCCCGATCCACCACCCGCACAAACCCAGGAGCGAAGCGAACCGTCGCATGCCGACACCCAGCCATTCCACGTGGAGAATGAAGAGGTCGCATCCTTTCCAGGGAATTGGGTACCGCTAGTTGGAAAAACGGTAAGGATTGTCACGGTGCAGAAAACGGTCGATGACGCTGGTATCACCGGCCCCGATGCGAAGCTGGCATACGCAAAATCCTTGTTCGACCGCGAATATTCCGACCTGGTTCGCACTTCGAGCAGCGTAGCTGGAGTGGTGGTGATTTTCGACTCGGATGATGGTGGCATGATCGCCGCAACCATGCCTGTCCTGGGCCAGTGGAAGTCAGCAACGCTGTCTGACCAGGCTTTCTGGCGTCATTGTTTCCTCGACCCCCGGGACGCGTTCGGATTGGCCGAGAATCCCTAGCTGTCCCGGCGTCCAGCCGAAAATCCCCGAGAACCCACAGTGGCCCGAAACTCAGAGCTGTCTTCAATGCGTTCCTCCACTCGAGGCAACAGATCTGACTGTTGCAGCTAGTTGCAAACCGGATGCAACAGAAAATTGCCGTCAGGCTTGACTGCCCAATGGAAATAAATTCAAATCACATTTCGCCTTTGGTACATGCAATCCAGTTGCATCTAGCGGAGCCGACTTTTAGCGAACCCTTTCACGTAGCGTCAACCGAACCCGCAAGAATCGATGAGCAAGCAACCACGAAGTCGCTCTGGCAAACAGAAAGCTCTGATTTCAGCAGCGACTAGTCTGTTTGCTCAGCGGGGATACGAAGCAACCACGACCCGTGAGATCGCGATGCGCGCCGGTTGTGCGGAAGGGCTGATCCACAGGTATTTTGGAGGCAAGTCCAGGCTGCTTTTCGACGTCGTCAGACGGCATGTAGCCGATGACAAGGCCACGACTATCGAGCGTCCTGCGTCTGCAACCCTGGAGGCGGAAATCCGGAAACTGATGGACTGGCAAATCGACCATCTGTGGACAGAGCGTGAGTTCCTTCGTGTGGCTTTCTCATGCGCCATCCTGCAACCGCGATTGGGCAAGCTTCTGGGAAAATACATGCCCGCGCGGACTGAGCTGATTGCGCAGCGGCTGCGGCGTTACTGGAATGGCCGGTTTTCGAACGATGATGACATTGAGTTGCTAGCGCGGGCGCTGATTTCTCTGAGCTTCGATTTTGGATTCATGAGGCCCACCATCCTTCGACAGAGCCGCCAACACACGAAAGAGCTGGCACGAAGGGCCGCTAATCTATTGAGCCGCAGCGTCCTGACCGGATAGCCCCTAGTGCCGCGGCATGGAGGGTCGCTGTGGTTTCGAGGATGTTGACTGGAATCGTAAGCGATCCGATATACGCCCTCATCACATGCCGAACGACAAGTCAGACAAGAAATGAATTTGATTCGCCCGCCAGGTGCCGCACGTAGGAGCGCACGGTCACGACATCCCGACCGCATGACTTGGATTCGTAAAGACATTGATCCGCGATTTTGAGCAATTCGGCGGACGTCGTGGCATGCTCCGGAAAGGCCGCTACGCCTGCCGATAACGTGATCGGCCCCAGTATCTGCTTCTTGTACTCGATCCGCATCTTCTTTACTTCCAGGCGCAGGGCGTCCGCGCGGATGGCCGCGTCCCGAGCCGATGATTCGGGCAGGACGATGGCGAACTCCTCGCCGCCATATCGGCAGCAAATGTCCGAAGTGCGGAAGAAGGATCGGAACAGAGCGGCAACCGATTGCAGCACCATGTCTCCCGCGTCATGGCCGAAAATGTCGTTGAATCTTTTGAAATGGTCAAGGTCGAGGAAAAGAACAGCCAGCGGCTGCTTTTTGCGGGTAGCGACTTGCAGTTCTCTTTCAAGCGATTCCTCGAGAAAGCGCCGATTGAACAGGTGCGTTAGTGGATCCCGAATTGATTTTTCGTGAAGAGTCTCGCGGAGTTGCAAGCTGGCAAGGGAAAGGGCAAGTTGCGAGGCCACGCTGACGGCCAGTCGTTGATGGGAATCCCGCAGAGTTTCCGTGCCCTGAGTATGTCCCGACACGGCTGCGGTTCCGAATTCGATATGCAGAACTCCAACTGTATTACCCTGCGCGACCATTGGAACGCATAGACAATCGATCTTCAAACTCTTTGCCAAATGTTGGCAGTTGATGCTCCTCCCGGGATCGTCACTCCAGTGGGGCTGGCCACGCCGAAGTGACCAGCATGCTTCGGGAAGAAATGTCGGTTCCGAGACGCCGGCTTCTCCCCACCGAATTGCCGCCTCGATGAGGTTTCGGGACGCCTTGAACAAATAGAGCGATCCCGATGAGGCCTCGGGAAAGAGCTTCTGAACCGAGTTGGCAACAACGGCAAACGCTTCCTTAACGGTGCCGCTGCACTCCAGGAGTGATCCCATTTCGTTCAGGAGGGTCATTTGCTTCGTACGGAGTTCCAATTCCTTGACTATTTTGTTCAATGACTCTGCATGTTGCTGCTGGGCTTCGCTCGCTTTGATCTGCTCCGAAATGTCCTGGTAGATCAAGTAGGCGCCCCGGACTTTGTTTTCCAGGACCAGTGGGACACCATACAGAGCGAGGTCGAGAATCGTCCCATCTTTGCGCCGCTGCCGCACCGTCCTGCGCAGCGTATTTCCGGCAAAGATCTGCGACATTAAGTGCGCGCAATCTGTTTCCCCGTCGCCTGGTATTCCCACATTTCCGATGTGGATCGCATGAAGTTCGGATTGCTTGTACTCGAACAGGTTCTGGAAGGCCGAGTTCGCCAACTCGACGAAGCCCTGCCGGTCAAGAACGATAATTCCCAGCGGACTGTTTTGTATTAGAGAGTCCAGGTAGGCCGTCTGTTTGATCAGATCAAGCGCCAAACGATGGCGCTCGCTGACTTCCGATCCCACTATGAGACCTAAGGCGGACACCACTAGCATGAACAGTGTGACTTTAACGAACAGAGCGGGAGTTGGAGGGAATGAATGCATCGCAACCACAATCCCAAAGTTGAGCACCAGCAGGCCGGCCACAACCCGCCGAATTCCCTGACGCATCGCGATCCAGATGATTGGTACGAAGCACAGATAAAAATGATCGTAACGTCCGCCCCGGGTTCCGAAATTAAACCAGAGAACCGCCAATAGCGTCACAGACTGACCACAGAGTTCTGCGAGTGAGCTCACGGTTAACGCTGTTTCGGGCGCACCCTCCGCGGTTGAACCTTGACCATTCGGTAATCGAGAGAGCCAACTCCGGACATGGGGCAGCACGTGGACAAGAAAAAATGGCGCTATGCCGACTAAACCAATGGCGTCCCCCAGGAACCACCCGATTACGGAAGACTTGTATTCGCCCCAGGTAATACTGTGATCCCCGAGCAAGCAGGCGACTCCGATGACGGTTGCGCCCGAGGCCGCTACTGCGCTTACGAACACGTAGCGGACTACATCCCTCCGGTGACGCAGTCCAAGATCGATCTGCATGGCATCGCGTAACACATATGCTGCGGCGCCATAGCACAGTCCCACTGCTGCCGCATCCACGCCGCCGCTGAAGGACGTGAGTGGCTCGTCGTAGATCAGTCTGCCGGCAATAGCATCGGAAACGCAGACGAGCAGCGCGTACCTGGGACTTACACCCAGCAAGAGTGCCATCGTCAGGCCGATTGCCGGATACCAGGCGACGACGCCAATTCGAGAGAAAAAGATCACTTCCGGACGATTCAAAGCGACGTACAACAACACAAACGCCAGAGAGACGACGACGTGACGAATAATCAGACGTCGCGGGAGCGTGGTGGAATCGTGGTTGCCCATTAATTCGTTTGTGAATGATGTTGAACTTAGCCGGAGAGAAGGCAGCACTGCGCGCTAGAAGCGGTAGATTACGTTGAACGACACATTGTCGGTCACCGATCGGCTGCTGATCTGTTCCGCGGTAAGAACCTTGTTAGACGGGTCGGTGACTGTTTCATGAAATGAGTAGATACCAATCGTCTGCCGCCAGAAGAGATGATGGTCGGCCACGGGCGACGGAAACCGCGTCCCGTTCATATGATCGTCACCGGTCATCACGTAAAGAATCTGACCGCGCATGGAAAACCCTTCTCTCAGCCAATCGCGACCAACTCCGACAGCCGGGTGCCATGATTGCTTCTTATAGTTCGTCGTTGACAACTGGCTCCATGACGCCCCGCCGCCTGCATAGAGCTTGTTAAAACGATAGAAAGCGTTGCCATCCAGACCGCGCCGATGTCCAGAATGGTTGTTGATGGTATTGTCGTTTACCTTATGTGCGGCGGCGTAGGATGCACTGCTATCCAAGACCAGATGCTTCAGTTCAATGTTTACTCCCACCTCTCCGGCCCAAGCTGTCGGTGCATAACCGCCGCCTTGCAGTTGAAGACCACCGGCGAGATAAGGATGTCGATACTTGGCTGCGGGTGCATCGCCATTTGACAAAGATGAGTCGTTGGCCATGGCATGCAACTGGGCAAAGGACGGCATCGCCCATATCGTCAACAACAACGTCACCACTAACTTTGAACTTTGCATCGACTTTACCCACTTAGTCAGATTCATGGCTCACCCAGGGATATATAAATCGCATCCGCAGACGAAGATTGCACTCAAACTGCCATCGAGCAGATAGCTGGGATCGCGCCAAAGCGGCTTAGTATCAACTGGCCAGTGCAAATTGGACGAGGATGCGAAAGTTCGTTTCTCAGTTCTTAGACACGTGTCCCGGACTTTGGAAAACCCGAATGATGGTTACCTTGTGTGACGCAGCCCAGGATTGGAATGTAGAAGGGGCGATCAGAAGGAAGGCGGATAGCGGTTGTCGATTAATGGGGCGGAACCAAATAGCGTTCGATCGGGGCTAAGCCAGGAAGGAATCAGAAAGTGTAGCGGGAAAACGCCTACGAGCTACTTGCCGGCGCTTGCCGCCCGCCTGTTGGTTAGGGTCTCACGAATGCGCTGACCCAGCGCCTCCAAGCGAAATGGCTTCTGCAGAAGCTCGTGCTTTGGATCGAGAACCTGCTGGTTGGATAGCAAGTTGTTGGAGTAACCAGACATAAAGATGACTTTAGTTTCCGGATGAATATTTGTAATTCTCTCGGATAGCTCTCGGCCGCTCATTTGGGGCATGACGACATCGGTGAGCAAAAGATGGATCGGATCTTCATGTTGTTGCGCAATTTCCAGGGCCTCCAAACCACGGCTGGCCCTCAGCACGGTGTATCCATTCTCCGTCAGGTATTCGGCGGCCGATTCGCGTACCGCTTCCTGATCTTCTACCAGAAGGATCGTTTCGTTTCCCGAGCAGTCTGCCCCACTTGGGGTCGCAGTCTCCTCTGACCGAACTTCTGTCGCAACGTGGGGCAAGTAGACCTTGAAGGTGGTGCCATGTCCGGGCTCGCTGTGCACAAAAATGTGCCCGGAGTTTTGGTCCACAATGCCGAAGACGGTGGCGAGCCCGAGACCCGTCCCCTTGCCTTGCTCTTTAGTAGTGAAGAAGGGCTCAAAAATATGTGCCTTTGTCTCCGCATCCATGCCACAACCATTGTCGCTGACTGCCAACATGACGAATCGTCCGGGTTCCGACGCCTTTTGGGATTCGCGGCCACTCTGATCCAGGTCGGCATTGCTGGTCTCGATGATGATTTCTCCGCCGTTCGGCATTGCGTCCCGGGCATTAATGGTCAGGTTCATAACTACTTGTTCCATCTGGCTGACGTCAATTTTTACGTGGCCCAGAGCGCCGCTGGGAACGAATTTCAGTTCGATGTCTTCGGGGATGAGTCGCTTAAGCATTTCAATCTGTTGGGAGATGAGCGCATTGAGGTCCACGATCTTCGGAGACACCACCTGCTTCCGGCTGAAGGCCAGTAATCCCTGCGTGAGCGACGATCCCCGATTCGTTGCTCGCAGGATCTCTTCCGCGTAGCGCTGGCTTGGGTCCTCTTTGGGTAATTTTCTAGCCAGCAATTCCGAATAGCCGCTGACCGCCATCAATATGTTGTTGAAATCGTGAGCAACACCCCCCGCCAAACGACCAATCGCTTCGATCTTTTGCAACTGGCGCAATTGCTGTTCCAGTTCGCGATGTTCCGTGATGTCCTGAACGGTGCCCTCGAAATGCACGATGTCTCCCACGACGTTACGGACCGCGTGGGCGCTTTCCGAGACCCAGATGATCTTTCCATCCTTGCGATAGACCTGGTATTCAAAGTTGTGGACGACGTCGTGCTGTTCAATCGATCTGACAAATTCGCTACGCAATTCCGGATTTACGTATTCCTGGTTTCGTACGTCACTGCGTGCATTCACCAATTCTTCCGGCGAGTCAAAACCAAGCATCCGAGCGAGAGCAGGGTTGGCTGCGATGTACTTGCCGTCCAGAGTGGTTTGATAGATTCCCTCGACCGCGTTCTCGAAGATACCTCGATATTTCTCTTCCGCTTTCCGCAATGCCTCTTCCGCACACTTGCGTTCGGTAATGTCCGTCAGGAATCCGATAATCCCTCTTACCTGGCGGTTCTCGTCCAAGAGGGGGGCAGCGCAAAGACTAACCGAGACCAATGAACCGTCCCACTTCCGGCGTTGAACCTCCACCCCCGTGATGGTTTCCCCTGAGAGCAATCGCTTGTGCAAAGCGGCTGCCTCAAGTTCCTCTTCCGGGGGGATGCTGGGATTAGGTCTGCCAATTAAGTCCTCCTCACTCCAGCCCAACAGTTCTTCTGCCGCCGGGTTCCAGACTGTGATCAGCCTTCTCGCGTCCGCCGCGATGATTGGAATCGGAGAGGCGTAGACACTCGTCTCATTGGCCTTCCGAAGCGCTTCGGCGGCCCGTTTCTGCGCCGTTATGTCGCGCGCGATAGCCGATACTCCGATGGGGTTTCCAGCTGAATCGAGAACTGCCGATATACTCACGGAAACATCAAGAAGTCTGCCGCCTTTGGCGACTTTCACGGTCTCGTAAGTATGAGTCCGAAGGCCATTCTTGAGCTTTTCAGCGAGCAGAGGAAGTTCGTCTTGGCGGCCCGGTGGGACGAGAAAGGAAACGTGTTTGCCGATGGCTTCCTCGACGGTATAGCCGTACATCAGCTCTGCGCCTTTGTTCCAGCTCGAGAGCTTGCCATCAAAATCGCCTCCATAGATGGCATCCTGAGAAGACTCGACAATTGCGGCAAGCCAAATCACCGCCTCTTCGGCTCGCTTTCGTGCGGATATGTCTCGCACCTGAACCGTGAACATGGATTTGCCCGCAATCGTAATCTTGCTGACCGTAAACTCTGCGGGAAACTCGTGCCCGTCGGAGCGCATTCCGACGGCCTCAAGGCGATTGCCCATCACATCGAATCCAGCAGATGGAGTGGAGACGAACAATTCCCGACGGTAGTGGTCTCGCAGGGCTGCTGGAAGGGTTATGTCAGCCAGGTCTTTGCCCAAGGCCACAGATCGAGAGATTCGGAACATCCGCTCAGCCGCAGCATTGAATTCGGTAATTCTGGCCTTTTGGTCGGTACAGATAATGGAGTCCAGGGCTGAGTCGAGAAGGGCCCGCTGGAGGGCTGCGCTTTCTTCCAGCGCCTGTCGCGCCTTCTTCGCGTCGCCCGATTCTGCAGCGGATTTCATGGCTGTTAATAGAAGCGGTTTGTCTTCGAGTCAGATTCAATATTGGCTAGGTTTGCTCTATGCCCCAAGCATCATTCACCGAGCAGGTCATGAATCTTGTCATTAAGCATGTTGAGGCGGAAAGGCTTTTGCAACACCGCGTGGCCGGATTTGGCGGAGTCATTCCAGGGCGCAGCCTTTTCAACATCTCCTGACATATAGAGAACTTTCAGATCGGGATGCATTTCAATCAGTTTCTCGGCTACTTCGGGACCACCCATCCCTGGCATAACGATGTCCGTAATCAACAGATCAAGCGGCGAACGGTTTCTCTGCACGACGTGGATCGCTTCGGACCCTGTTCGAGCCTGCAGAACTTTGAATCCTTCCATCTTCAAGAATTCACTAGTTGGTATGCGCACCGAATCGTCGTCTTCAACAACCAGCACCGTTCTTGCGATCGGCACGACTTTTAGCGACTCGCTCCCGGGCTTTGCTTCGGGCGCAGCTTGTTCGAGGGCGGGGAAGTAGATTTTGAAACTCGTGCCACTTTCAGGCTCGCTGGAAACGCGAACCAGGCCGCGCGCTTCCTTCGCGATTCCGGAGGCGGCCGCCAGGGCCACGCCGATCCTCAACTCTGGACTGCTCCGCCGGTCGGGCTTGGAACGGTCCTTCCGCCGGTAGGTGACGGTTCCAGTATCAGCCACTGAGAGAACCACAAACTTACCCGGATCGGCATCGTCGGTTCCTATGAATTTGTTGTCAAGGTTTACTGTTGCCGTGGAGACTATGAGTTTGCCGCCCTTGGGCATGGCGTTTCGCCCATCGATCGCCAAGCTGAGGATGAACTGCTCCAGCTCCACGCGATCGACTTTGACGTTCTGGACTGTCGGATCGACGGCAAGCGCAATCTCGACGCCCTCGCCCACCACAAGCTTGAGCAGATTGCTGATCTCCGTAACTATGCGGTTCAGATGCAGGGGCTGCGGCGACGGCACTTGTTTGCGGCTGAAAGCCAATAGCTTCTGAATCAGCGAGGTTGCCCGAGCAGTATTGCTCAGAACCTGCTCCAAGCTCCGCTTCTCCTGTGAGGATGCCTTCTTTAATTCCAACTCCGCATAGCTGCTGACCGCCATCATGATGTTGTTGAACTGGTTGGCAATAGCTCCGGCGAGATCGCTGATCACTTCCGTTTTCTGAGCAAGCAGCAAATTCGTCCGAACGTCTTCTTTTAACTGAGGACCGCTAGCGGTTTTGTCGATACCCTTGGCCATCGGATTTCGTCTTCCCATTTCAGTACTTTTGCGGGCTGTGATACACGATAACGGCCTAAAGATGGGGTCTCAACTTACGGAGGTAACAAACCCACGGGCATTTGCGGTGGAGAAGGGAACCGCGAGTTTCGGTGAGCCCCGAGTCCACGTTCCAAACAAAACTGACTCATTGTTGGAACCGGTCATATGCTGAGTGTTTCGAATATTCTTCGTTATCAATAAGTTCAAGTTGACAACGACATGGCAAGTCGCGTGCCACCACTTCAGCGTGACCGGCCAAATCATCACTATCGACGACGATCAAGTAAGCGGGATATGCAAAGCGCTTGACCAGGCTCGTCGTGAGCCAGCAGAGAAGCTAGTCGATTGGGGTTGCGCATCGGCTGCCTATGCACCGGTTATCCAGTCGTCTCAGGTCCTTATTAAGGTCAATGTTCAAGCCTTGAGACTGGAGTACAAGCCTGGCCTGTTCAATTTCTTCCGCAATGAGGCAGGGGTGGACCGCCTGGCAGTCGATCACTTCAGCGTAGAGATTGCAGCAAATGCCCCTAGCGGAGATATTTCCAACCTAATCGAAACGATTACGCCGTTGGCAGACACTGTTCGGTCTTATTGCTTCGGTGAAGTCCTTGACGCTGCTTCCTCTGGCCATAGTGTTCCGCCTGCCCGTATTAATGTTAGTGACTACGATAAATCGCTCGAATCACGTAACACCGGCTCTGACCCTTTGGACATCTGGGTCTAGCCCATAACAGCCTGATTTTTTCCACCGGAACTAGCAAAACGATCCGTATCTTCGAGAATCATCTCGCTACCTTATGGTTTGCGTCATAGCAGGTGGTTTAGCTCAAGCCTCCTCTGGTTACAGAGGTAACAGGATCAATGTGCCCGACGGTGAAACACGATGCTCTTTTGCTACTCGTCCACTTTCCAACAACCGGTGCCTAATTAATTGAACAGTCGGGTCAGCGAATCTTGTTAACACCATTAATATCAATCGGTTACATCCAATCACCACTTGGCGGCCTGCGTGCCATAACCATAGTATGGCTGAAAAAATTCTCATTATCGACGACGACCAGCAGTTAGCGAATGCGTACAAAGAATACCTTAGCAGTCTCGGATATCAGGTCGACTGCGCCCAGGAAGTCGAGGAGGCCGAAACGCTTCTGGCGCATTTTGAGTACTCGGTTGTCATCACAGATCTTCGGCTCAGCAAGCTCGGATTTGGGGGCCTGAATCTAGTCAAGCATATCCGGGAAGTGTCATCAAAGACTCGGATCATCGTGGTCACTGGGTATGGCTGGCCTGAACTCGAGGCAGAAGCCTCGGCACATGATGTGGACGCTTTCGTTAAGAAACCGACACGGCTGTCAGAGTTGGCCAAGACGATAGGCTCACTCGCAGGGGGAGAATAAATATGTCACTTTTGGATACCATTCTGGATCCGTCACGACTTTCGGTTCGGTTTCAGCCGATTTTCCTTGTTCGCGGTGAATCAAGTCGGGTTCACTGCCTGGAAGCCCTGGTTCGCGGCCCGCGACGAACGAATTTTGAGCGGGCGGATGTCTTGTTCGACTATGTTCGCCGCAAAAGAGCGGAGGCGTCAGTGGATCGAAGTTGCGTGACTGCGATCTGTGATGCGGCGCTGAATTTGCCTGCCGAGATGCGCATTAATGTCAACGTGCACGCCGCGACCCTCGGGCACAAGGCAGGATTTGTCGATTTCTTCAAAAATGAAATAAAGAAACGCGGCCTGCTGAGCGAGCGGTTTACGATAGAGATAGTGGAGCACGCTCCCTCCTGCAATCTTCCGAAGTTGATGGAAAGCATCACCGCGCTACGGGATTTAGGTGTCCGAATCGCGCTCGATGACGTCGGGTTGGGGCAGTCGAACTATCGCATGATGCTGGATTGCCACCCTGAATATTTCAAGCTGGATGCCTACTTTGTGCAGCGCTTGAGTGCTGATGCAAAACGCCGGGCGGTAGTCGAATCCGTAGCGACCCTGGCTGCCGCATTGGGGAGTTCGGTGGTGGCGGAAGGTGTAGAGTCGCATCAGGATCTGGCCGAGCTTGGACGGATGGGAATCGAACTGGTCCAGGCCAATATTTTATGCCCAGCCATGCCCTTGGAGGACCTGGTAGAGAGGGGTATTGTGCCGGGCACAAGCGCCATGTTCCCGCCCGTGACCCAAACTGCGAAGAGTCCCCATCCGCAGCCTTCCGAGGTGACATCGACAGAGCTTCTTTTCCTGGCTGCTCGACGGTCCTCCTAGCTCAGTCGTGAATGGTTCCGTGCGGGTTGTAGGCGAACGTGGACGCCCGGTGGCTTGGGGTGCTCGCCAGTGCCGGGAAAGACAGGCCCATCCCGACTGGCGAGTGCCCGCCTAACCTGAATTGGAAGCTGCGGCGCCCTTTTCTGTAGTGTCCTCTTCTTTTTTCTTGTCTTTCTCCCTGGGATGGTAATGTTCGACTCTCAGTGTCCTGATTTTGTTGTAAAGGGTACTCCGAGTCATCCCTAAACGAACAGCCGCGCGTACGACGTTGCCGCGCTCCGCGGTCAGCGCACGCTGGATGTGAAGGCGTTGGATTTCCTTTAGCGTGAGGTGGGAATCATTGCCGTGGGCCGGCATTCCTTCCTCGAATTCAAGGTGCAGATCCTTGGATTGAACCGTTTCTCCATTCGCCAGCAGGACGGCTCGTTCAATTACGTTTTTCAATTCGCGGATATTTCCGGGCCAGGAGTATTCCGTCAATGTCTTGATGACTTGATCGGAAAGAGTGAGGTGTAGCCTTCCGAGATCAACCGCAACCCGCTGGAAAAACTGCTGCGCCAACACTGGAATATCCTCCAAGCGCTCGCGCAATGGGGGGACACGCACCACGACGGTGCTGATGCGAAAATACAGATCGCTCCGAAATTTCTTTTGCCGCACTAGTTGACCGAGATCCTCATGGCTGGCTGCGATCAGGCGGACATCCAATTGGCGTTCCTGGGTGTCGCCTAGCCGGCGGAATCGTTTCTCTTCCAGGATCTTGAGCAGTTTGGGCTGAATCTGGAGGTCCATGTCGCCGATCTCGTCGAGGAAGATGCTGCCTCGCTGGGCGACTTCGAACAGACCGGTCTTACGTCTTACTGCACCCGTAAATGCCCCCATCTCATGGCCAAAGAGTTCTGTCTCCAATAGTTCTCGTCCAAAGCCTGCGCAGTTGAGGTCGACGAAAGGCTCATCGGCTCGGGGACTATGATCATGAAACCATCTGGCTAGTACCCCTTTCCCGGAACCTGTTTCCCCCGCGATGAGCACCGGACAGCTGCTGAAGCAAATCCTCTCAGCCTGTTCTGCGAGCTGACGAATGGCGCCGCTGGTGCCGAGGAAAGGATCTACGCTATCGCGGTCTTCTCGTACCTTCCCCGCGAGTTGCTTCTGATGATTTCGTTGATTCTTTAGCGCCCGCTCCAGCACTACGGCGATGGCAGCCATTTCAACCGGCTTGGTCAGGAACTGGTCTGCCCCTTCCTTAATTGCCCTCACCGCTAGCTGGATGGTCCCATTTCCTGTAAGCAGAATGAGCGGCACGGAGGCGTAGGATTGCTTGAGGTAGGGCAGGAGGTCGAGTGCGGTCCCGTCAGGCAGGGAATAGTCCAGGATTGCCGCGTCAGGGCAAGACGTTCTGAAGGCTTCTTTGATGCTCTCGCAGCTATTGACCTCGATCACCTCGTAGTCGAGGGCCCGCAGATATTCGCTAAGGGCGTCACGAATGGCGTTGTCATCCTCGCCGACGACGATCTGTTTCTTCGACATACGAGTCTCGCCGAAGCTCTTTCCTGGATGCGCCTGTGGAAGCAACCAACGACTGCAAGCGGCCTCGTACATCACTTTGACGCAGTCTTATAAGAATCTAACGGGAAGAGTACTTTCGTGATAGATCACCTTGGTAATTCAGGGATCGAGGTGGGGGATCGAAGGGCGGGCCGGACGTTTTTGTCGATAGTCTCCGCGGTCTTTGCGGGGCATGCATCCATAAGTAACCCCAGGAGACGAATGCGCGATTGGTTCGAAGCTGCGCGTTCATCCCTGGGCTTGGTCACCTCTCGGAAAAGATCTGTCGGCTTAGTGCTGCCCGGCCGCTGCGGTCCAGGCCTGCACTGCCTGGTAAGTATCCAGGCGGCCATTGCCCGTGTCGTTTGAGATCCATTGGGCGTGCGCTATTGCCTGTGCAGCGCTCTGCTGATTTACGTTCGAAGAAGTATCGACCAGCAGGGCCGCCGTACCGGCGACAAAAGGCGCGCTGAAAGATGTTCCCCACCCAGCCGAGTAAGTTCCGTAGGGATAAGTCGAAATAATGCCTTCTCCCGGGGCGGCCACCCAAACGTCGGACCCATAGTTGGAAAAGCTGGAACGGGTGTCGTAGTCGGAAGTCGATGCAACCCCCATGACATGCGACAACGCCGCAGGATAGACGACAACATTACTGCCATCGTTACCTGCCGAAGCGACACAGATCACTCCTCGACTGTTGCCGTACTTGACGGCCTTCACCAGTTCCTTGGAGGAAGAATCGAAGCTAAAGCTCATGCTGATCACTTTGCTGCCATGTCCGACAGCATAGTAGGTGGCGCTGACAATATTCGAGAGATAGCCGGTTCCGTCTGAGCCAAAAGCCTTTAGAGGCATGATCTTTGCGGTCGGGGCTACGAGATGGACAATCCCGGCGGTCATGGTGCCATGGCCAAATCCGGAATATGGTCCTCCACCCAGTAATGATGCCGCGGCGGGGCTGACGACCGCCAGAGTCGACGGGTTGACGAATAGCGCGTCAGTCGGTCCACCATCCAGCACCGCTGCCGACGAGTGGTTCAGCCCCCCCTTTTCATCGGCGTCGGGAGTGTCATTGGTGAAGTCGTAACCAGGGACCAGAACCGGTAACAGGGCCGGATGCGTGGTGTCGACTCCTGTGTCGATCACTGCGACTGTGCCGGCACCGGTAACGTGAAACGTATTCTGCGTCTCAGCTAGGCGAACGATTTGGCTGGCGGGCTGATTCGCATAGCCGTTCCAAACCGGGTTTCCAAAGTACATCGCCACGGAGCTGTCCGTGAGAGTCTCGGGAATCGAAGTTGCGAACGGCCCACCCAGATTAACTTGCCGGTCGACTTCGACGCTCACGATGCCGAACTGACCGAGTAGAAGGGTCAAGAAACTACTCTGGCTAAGCAGGCCGTTATTGGTGACCAGGAACAATTGACCAGAGGGATCGCCAAGACTCTTTCCTGGCGTGCAGTGAAGAGTAGTGCAAACCAGCCTGATTCCCGATGCTCCCAGACTGTCGCGCACAATAAACCGCTGTTGCGCGGCGGACGGCAGCACCGAACCTGCTATGAATAGTAAAACTATAATCCAGCGTTTCATGCGTCTCCTTACTCAACTACGGAGTCGGTCGCAGAGCGTTTTCTGGCCTTCCCATTTCAGCACTGCACCGGTCACTGCTCAAGATTACGGACATCCTAGCCTGCTGATTACTAAAGTGACGCTCCCACAGGGCGTCACCGGACCACGTTCAGTTGCTCGCGTTAGGGACCGGCACCACCAGCAGCCTGGATTCCCCCATTCCAAAAACCAGCTGTACATCGCGAACTGCGCCAAACCCGAACTCGAACTCCCCTACCTGGTTGGTGGTCTTGCGGGAGAGCGTATCTCCTTCAGAAATGAGGCTTACGGAGACGTCTCTGATTCCATGCGCGGGCTGGCTTGAGTCCAAAAGCTGACCCATCAAAACCATGGAATCCGATCCAGGCTTGGGTTGCATGCGCATGTCGATGCAGACGCTGCCGGACTTGTAAAGGAGCTGCCGGGCAGACGCATATCCACCGCGTACACCGGCAGTGACGGTCGCTACCTGGGAACTATCAAAGATCAGCATTGCCAGCTCGAATTTTTCCGCGCGGGCCGACACCAGCTGGCGCATGGCAAAGCTGGCCTCCACCATGCGGATCGAGGACTCGGGCGGTGCGTACTGCGCTTCTTTTTTGGCGAATTTCATGACTTGCCTCCAGATCTCAATATTTTTCAAGCACTTAGCGCACCCTTCGTTCAGGTGCTGTTGCATTTTCGCGATCACTTCTTCCTCCATGACCCCGCGTGCAAAATCGACGCAATCCTGCATTGAGAAGTGTTTCATTGCCTTCCTTTCAGAAACTTGGGAGTGTTTGGTTAATAAGGGTAGTAAAAGGACGAAAAAATATAGGTCGGATCGATTAACCGGCCATCCCTATGACTGGCTAGGGCTTACGCCGCCCAGCAATATGAAGGGGGCCCAGTAGTAGGGATGCGGATAGCGTTCTCGCAGCTCCAAAGTGGCCCTTCTCATGGCCAGGCTTTTGTCGGGGCTATCAGAAAAGTGCCCATAGAATGAGGTCATGAATTCCAAGGTGCTGCGGTCCTGGACATCCCAGAGAGTAAGCAGGGCAGATCGGGCGCCAGCATAGATCAAGCCCCGGGCGAGCCCGACCAATTCGTCCCCCGCCGCAACCACATTCAATCCTGTGGCACAGCCACTGAGCGTAATCAGTTCGGCGGGAAGCTTCAATTGATACAGATCGTAAAGATTAAGCATGGAGTCACCTAGTCGTATGCCGGAAAACATTGGGTTATCCTGCCGAAAATGGCCATGGGTGGCGATGTGAATGATGCGGCTGCGGGTCCCTCTGATTTTTAGTTCGTCGGTCGTAGCGCTTTTCCCAAGAAACAACTCTGACTCTGGAATCACAGCAGCTACCGCTTTGGCCTCATCGAGAATCAAGGGAGCGACTTTGTCCGGGATGCCCAGTACAAGGGCGCGGCCTGTTGCCTTCGAAGGTCGGTTTTGACATAGGCCATAGATAGTCGCGCTCGGAGCATAGAAGATGCTGAAGGAATCAATCAGATATCGCTGACCGTCGAAGAGAGCCTGAAAGGGCAAGCGATGGAGAACCCCGTGGGGCACGATGATGAGGCGCTCTCCCCGGAGCAACTTAATGACTGGAGCCAAGAGCTCTTCGTACAATTCCTTCAAATGGAGTTGGGTGGCTTCCTGGAGCGATGTGCCGAAGGTGGTAACGTAGTCGGACCCGAGCTGATATTTCGACAGTTGAAACTGCAGTCGTGTCAGCAAGTCAAGGACGCGGGCGCTGCTGCCAACCGGCACGATCTCCAGAGTGTCGCGGCTAAGCAGAACCACCACGAAGTGGTCGCGAACCTGGAAGTATTCGACGATCATGTCGTCCGCGGAGAGCGTGGCACGGATCTCCTCCAGAGACATAGATTTTGAAGCGGCAAGCCCGGCAGATTCGGCTTCCGATGACGGCATTTCACGCACCAGCCGCAGGAGTTCATGCTCCCGTTCCCGGGCTTCTTTCTGCAGGCGTAGAAGCTTAGGGGTAGTTTTGTTGGTGCGAAGCTGCTCGATCTCGAGTGTGCGTGAGTACCAGTTGAGCTCAGCGCGGAGCTCGTGCACCTTCCGGTATGGCCCACTGTGCACATCCGGCGTTAAGTCAAACTCCGATCCGGCTTTAAACATCAGGTCGCGCAGATTTCGTGATTTGGACTGTTCGATATATTGAAGAACTTCTTCCTTGTTCGATTGGCCTGAACCGCGCTTGAGGCATAGGTCTACCAGGCCTTCGTAGACTTCCGACTTATCCTTCATGAAGGAAGTCTTTAGTTCTTCTCCGGGCAGGCTGGTACGTAAGGTCTCCAGGGTTTGCCGCGCGGCTTGATACCAGCGGTAGGATTGCGCATGGTTTTCTGCGCGCTCGTAGATTTGCGCGGTTAGAGACTGGGCCTGGCAGCTCAGGGGCGGCAGTTCCAGCGTAGCCAGGCGATTGAGAGCTGCCTTGCATTGCGACAATGCCAGCCGTGATCTTCCGGAGCGTAAGTAAAGCTGTGCCAGCAAGAGTTGAGATAGAACCAATTTACCGGCCAGATTGAATCTGCGGAAAAACTTTTGGGCAGCGATGCAGCGGCGGCGCGCCTCGGCATCGTCGCCTTCGTCATAGAGGACGAGGGCCTGATAGAGGTCGATCAAGGACGGCCAGACCAGGTTATCTTCGGCCACAAATATCTTGCGTGCTTTGGCAAACAACTCGAGCGCGGTCGTGAGTTGCCCCTGACGACTCAGCGCAATCGCCAGGTTCACTTGAGACCGTCCGGTTTCGTATCTCATCTTCAACTGGTTAAAGTAAGAAGAAGCCTTCTCCGCCATTTCGGCGGCTTCCTTGACCAGATTTAACTCCAGATAGATCTCGGACAAGTCGATGTGGCACAGGGCGAAGTGATATTGGTCGCCGGTGGTTTCGCAAGTCTCTCGAGTGGAGCGCAACAGGTCAATGGCCCGCCTGTATTCGCCCCTGAGGTAGTAGAGCCACGCTACGTTGTAATCCGCCTGCCCGACCAATACCTGCATGCCATGTTGCCGGGCGAAAGCGCTGAGCTTCCTGATATGTGGCGAGGGCTCTTTGAAAGTCATTTAAGGCCCACGAGGCAGCCTGCGATATTGTGCAAGGCCACAGCCACGGCTTCCGGATCTTTTTCAGGGTGGGCGCACGAAAGTAGGTGTAAGCCCGTTCGTAGCAGGCAAGAGCTTCAGAAAAGCGATCCTGCCGATCGAAGATGTTGCCCAGGTTGAGTTCGAGCCGTGCCAATCGCCATTCGTTGCCGTCCGCCGCAAAGATCCTGCGTGCCCCATCCGCTGCATCGAAAGCGCGGCGGTATTCCCCGAGCAAAATGAGGGGTTGAATCGAGGCACTCAAGGTGCGGGCTACCTCGGCTTGGTTGCCGAGTGCCACGAACATCTTGCGGGCTCTTTCGTGATTTTCCAGGGCAGACTGGTTCTTGCCTGAGACATGGAACGCGTTGGCTCTTCCGCGAAGACTATGCGCGATGGCTGTCTTGTCTTTTAGCTTGCGGGCGACTGTGACGGCCATCTCGGCGACGGTCGCCGCGTTACGGGTGTCGACTTTTGCTTGTTCTGGGACTAGACGGGTAAGCCAGTAGACAACATCGGGTCGCAGCAGGTTTTGATGCTTGGCGAGAAATTGTTTCTGCGCGGCCTTGTTACGAAGAGTTGGGAGTTGTTTTAACAGTTGAGCTTGGGACGAAGCGACACTTCGGGAAGGTGTTCTTCTTCCGCCTACGGTCACTGGAACCCCAACTGTTCCAGGCGCTCGCGCAATTTGTCTAGGCACCTCCTACGAATAAAACCAATGGAGCCCGGCGCGAGCTTCAAATCTCTCGCCACCCGCAGGTATGGGCGCGCCGGGGTCTCGAAGAACAGCATCTCAACTAGCCGGCGACAGCGCGGAGGAAGCCCCGACATCGCTTCGCGCAAAAGTTGGTCCTGCTGAAACTCCGAAACCATGTTGTCCGCTGATTCTTCCGATCCAGGGAACTCGCTGTCCCCGATTTCTTGCACGAAATGGCGTTGCGTTTCACGCTTCCGGTGAAAGCATTTGTTCCGGGTGACCTGAATGAGCCACCCGGCCAGTGCCTTCGGTTCGCGCAGACGGGGCAATTCAGCCAGCAAATCCATACAAACCGCTTGAAATATGTCAGCCGCGTCCTCTTCAGAAAAACCGTAGCGTATAGGAATGGAAAAGATCAGGTTCTTGTATTTAAAGATCAGAGCTGACCAGGCGGAGTCCTTTCCTTTAAGACAATCCCGTACCAGTTGCTCATCTGAGCGCGCGCTGTCGTCGCGTTGTTTAGCCCTGCCCGGCGCTGTGCTCATGGTTTTTCGGTTGATCCTTTTCCAATCAGGAACAGCTCTTGCGCGTTCCAAAGGGTATGTGGATCGAGAGTTGCAGGCTTGAAATTGGCTACCTGGTTTTTCGCGCCCACCAGGATATTCGGACTTACCAGACAAATGAGAGGAACATTCTCGGCGAAGATTTCCTGGACGCGGTTGTATAGAAGCTTGCGAGCTTCAGGTTTCAAATTGGAGAGTTGCTTCTCCATAAGTTGATCGATCTCGGCCTCCCATGAAGTCGCGGGGTGAGGCTGTCCGATGTTCCACAGATGGTCGCTGCCCGATGACAGCCAGACGTTCATCTGGGAATTGGGATCCACATCTCCCCCGCCCAGGGCCAGTACGGCGGCCTCATAATCGTGGGTCTGAAAAACGCGGTCTAGAACAGCGCGGAATTCCAATGGCACCACCTGAACACGCATCCCCAGTTCCTTGAGGTCCGCCTGAATCATGGTGGCCATCTGAGTACGCTGGCTATTCGAAGCGCTGGTGACAATCGAAAATTCAACCGGCGAGCCAGCGCCATCGACTAGTGTGCCGTCGGATTTCCAACTGAAGCCGGCAGATTGCAACATCTTTCGCGCCTGGTCCACCGAGCGAGGCGGATGCGGAATCGCAGTATCAACCCAAAACTTGCTGGCCGGAGTAACTGGAGTCCAGAGTGGCGTGGCACGCCCCCGGTACACCAGGCGAGTGATGCCGTCGCGGTCGATTGCCAGGGAAACTGCCTGGCGAAACTTGACCTGCCGAAACCAGTTTTGTTTGCGGGTAATCTCGGCGGACTGGGCGGGGACTGTCGCGTTCAGATTGAAGAAGAGAAAGTTGTATTCGAGACTTGGACCAAGATCGTCGAGATGGATTGACTGGTTGCCTTCCAGGACCGCAGCGTCGGCCGCGTTCAGGCGGTTGATAATATCTGTATCTCCCGCCTGAAAGCGAATTACTTCTGCATCGGCGCTGGTAACAAAAAGAAACGTAATATCATTTAGGTAGGGAAGTCGATTTCCCTTGCGATCCGCTTGCCAGTAATAAGGATTTCGTTCGAGCGTCACCCGTTGTCCAGCGATGTATTCCTTCAATCGAAAGGGGCCCAGCCCAGCTAGCTCGCCGGGCGAACTCCCCAAACCCCAAGCCTGTCCCAGCTTCCCTTCCTGATACGGCTTCTCCAGCAGGTGGCGCGGAAGGATCGCCAGGCTGTCAAACAGCCTTTCTGCGGCTGCATAAGGTTGGGCTAGCTCGAAGACCACGGTGTAAGCATCAACCTTCTTCACAACAATCGGCTTGTCTGCAATGATCAACGAATCGCGTTGAGGCGACTGAGACTTTTCATCCAGGTAGATCTTAAAACTGAAGAGGACGTCATCCGCATCAACTGGATGGCCGTCAGAAAAACGCAGTCCGTGACGCAGATGCAGAGTGTACTTCAGCCCATCGTGGGATGCCTGCCAGGTCTTTGCCAAAGCAGGTTCTGTATCTTGCGTAAGTCGATTGATGTGAACCAAGTCGCCAGTCATTTGGGCGATAACTTCCCGAGAGGACACATCGAGCGAAGTAACAGGGTTGAGTGTCTTGGGTTCCGAACGAAGGGATACTACTAAGTGGCCGCCGTAGTGCCCAACCTGATTGTTAGTAAGGAATAGTTCTTCGCCAGCGGATGGCGATTGAGCCAAGGTGGCTGCCGTGAATGAATAAAGGTATGCCCCGGTCAGAAGAACAACGACGCACCGTAAAACACGGATCTTCATCCCGGAAGTCCCCGGCATGCGCACTAAAATCTTACATGGCCCGTGCTTGCAGTACCTTGGCTAGAAGCACATAACTTAGAAATACCGGGACCAACGCGATACCCGGGAGCAACATCCACCAATACGAAACTAGAACATGATACTGCTGTAAGCTGGCCAGCATGTTACCCCAACTTGGTTCAGGTTCACCCACCCCCAGACCCAAGAAAGATAACGTCACCTCAGCGAGAATGTATTGGGGAATCAGAAGGACAGCCTGTGTCAAAATGATGCTGTAGGTCTGCGGCAAGATATGCCGCCGCATCAGATAGAGGCCGGAACCTCCGAAGACTCGTGCCGCCAAGACGTAGTGACGCTCTTTGCCGCTAAGGACCATCCCGCGAATAAGCCGTGCCGGACGGGCCCAACCGACTGACCCGATCACCGCGATGAGCAATAGGAAAGCCTGAGTGGGATTGACGTTGAGCGGCAAGAAGGCGCGAAGGGCAAACAACAGATACAGCCAGGGCAGTGCAATGAATAGCTCGCCGAAACGCATGACTACAGCGTCCAACCATCCTCCATAGAATCCCGATACTGTGCCCAGTAGCATCCCGATCCCCAGAGACAACAGCGTTGCCAAGAGCCCTGCGGCCAACGAGATCTGCCCTCCGTGCAGGAATCTGGAGAACAAGTCCCTTCCATAGCCATCCGTTCCCATCAGGAACAGCCGCGCCGGAGGATCAACACCTAACAAACGCCGCTTCGATGCAAATACGCCTGCCAGGTTGTACTGAGGCTCATAGACGAAGAACCGAATCGGAAAGCATCTCTGGGTGTCTTCGGCATAGGTGCCAAACTGAGCGGAATCCTCCACGAGAAGACATACCGACGGTCGCAAGTGGAGTGCTCCACGGGCATCAACAAAATGGATCCGCGTAGGAGGAGCGAAAGGTAGCTCCCGATCCTGCTCAGCCACGTCGTACGGAGATAGAAATCCTGCCGCGAACACTGCCAGGTGTAATAGTCCCAGGCAAATCAGCAGAATTGTCATTCCGTACTTCGGTTTCACGCCAGACCCTCCGTGCGAATTCGAGGGTCGGCAGCAAACAACAACACATCCGCAAGCAGCGTGCCGAATACCAGGAACAATGTGGAGAATAGAACGGCGCCAATCACGACATAAATGTCTCGAGCCAGCACCGCTTCCAGCAAAAGAGGTCCAAGTCCGGGCCAGCTCATGACCACTTCCGTTAATAGGGAAGCGCTGAGAAGTGAACCCAGAGAAAAGCCGAAAAGCGAAACCAGTGGGTTGATTGCAGCCGGGAGGGCGTGCCGAAACAATATGCGCCACTGCGAAATCCCAAGAGCGCGGGATGCGCGAGCATAGGGAGAATCCAACACTTCGATCATGGCGGCGCGCGTATGTCTAACCAATATGGGCAATCCACCCAGGACGAGTACGGTGACCGGGAGCACCATGTGAACAGCCAGATCCTTCGACAGTGCCCATGAACCTTGCCCTGCCGATTCTCGCGAAAACATGCCGCCCGCATGGAGCCAATGGAAGCGGACTGCCAGGAACAGAAGCCCCAACGCCAGCAGCAAATCGGGAGTAGCCAGCAAAGCCGTGGTGAACAGATCGCAGGCATGAGCGATCCACCCCCGTTGCTGCGCCGCACTTAGAATTCCCAAGGGAAGAGCAATCAACCAGGCAAGCAGAGTGGCGGATCCGGTAAGCAGCAGCGTATTGCGTGCTCTGGCCCATATAAGAGGTCCGACCGGAGCATTGTAGGCAAACGAAAATCCCAACTCTCCTTTGGCCGTGGACTCCAGCCAGCGAGAGTATCGGACCGGGAGCGGTTGGTCCATCCCGTATTGCTTCCGCAAGTTCCTCAACGTTGAACTCGAGATACGCGGGTCCAGTCTCATTTCATCGAAAAAGTTGCCGGGCGCGAGTTCCACAAAGACGAAGGAAAGCAACGAAACTCCCAGCATCACGAAGATACTTTGAAGAACGCGGAGACCCAGGTATCTCATGGTGGTTTTCTAGCCTCCACCGTGAGCGCCGTAGGCGAGTCTGGGAGGAATAGACCTGAGTAGTGCCTGAGTATGGGGATGGTGAGGATGCGAGAAGAATTCTGACCGGCTCGCGCGCTCGACAATGCGGCCTTGATACATGACTGCGATTTCATCGGCCACTTGTGCCGCCAATTCAAGGTTGTGGGAGATGTACAGATAGCTCAACGCTTCCAGGGCTTGCAGGTCCAGGAGAAGATTAATAATCTGCCCTTGAATGGACAGATCAAGTCCAGTTAGCGCCTCATCTAGTATCACCAACCTTGGTTTCAGGATGAGAGCTCGAGCTATGGCCAATCTTTGCCGTTGACCGCCGCTGAACTGGTGGGGAAACCGGTCTTTCCATTTTGGTGACAGGCCCACTTGATCCATCATTTGCAAAGCTAATTGGGATCGTTCCTTACGGTTGCCCCGCGGGCATAAGAGCAACGGTTCTTCGAGAATCTGGGCTGCGGACATGCGGGGATTCAGCGCGCCCGCGGAATCCTGGAATACGAGCTGGATTTCCGATCCGACCCTGGTCTTTCTACCCGCGTCCGGCGCCAGAAGGTTTCTTCCCTCGAACCAGATTTCCCCCGAGTCGGGGCGCTCCAAGCCCACCAGGCACATGGCCAGTGTGGTTTTCCCAGACCCGGATTGACCGACCAGCGCCATCGTTTGGCCACTTTGTATCGCCAGGTCGACATTGTCCAAAGCAGGCAGCTCGAGCCTTTTCTGCCACCAATGGGTGCGGCTATAGACCTTGCGAAGACCTCGCGCTTGGATCAAGGGTGTCATGACTGGCCCGCCCCATACTTGAAACAGCGAACTCTCCGGGAAGGAGCGGAACGAAACTCCTCCGGATTGCGAGCGTCACATATTTCCAGTCGATCCTTACACCTCTCCGAAAATGAGCAACCAGGTGGAGGTGTCATCGGATCGGGGGGGCTTCCCGGGATGCAAGCCAGCCGTAACGCACGATCTCCATTTACGGGGGCTGACCAGGATTGAGGTGCACATTCCAACAGCGCACGGGTGTACGGGTGCTGAGGCTGCGAAAGCACTTCCTGGGTGGGGCCGTTCTCCACGATCTGCCCGGCGTACATCACCATCACCCGATCTGCCAAGCGCGCCAGTGTCGCTGCCTCGTGCGTGATAAACAGGAATGATGTATGGGACGACTCTTTTATCTGTTTAATCAGATTTACAATTTCAGCGGCGGTAGTCGCGTCCAACGATGCTGTCGGTTCGTCGGCGATCATCAACGCCGGTTTGCACACCAGGGCTTGGGCAATCATGACCCTCTGGCGCTGTCCTCCGCTCAATTGATGGGGGTAAGAGGTGTAGATACGATCGGAGCCTCCCAGGCCGACGGTCGTGAATGAAGCCTTTGCTTCTTCGCGCGCCCGCTGCCTTGGCCACGCGTGATGCGCACGGATGACTTCAGTGACCTGATCACCCACCTTGATGACGGGATTCAAGACGCTGGAATCCTGATAGACCAGGGAAATCTCCGCGCCGCGAACTTCGCGCAGCTGCTTTTCATTCATCGATAGAAGATCACGGCCCCCGAAACCGACCGAACCGCCAGCCAGCCTGGCCGCGGGAGGGAGAAGACGCAGGAGGGAAAGAGCCAGTGTGGTCTTGCCCGAGCCTGACTCTCCTAAAAGCCCGACAACCTCGCCAGGTGCAATGTCGAAGCTTATTCGATCGAGAACGGTGAACTCGTGGCGATCATTCACGCAGAAGCGCACGGACAAATCGCAGACCTCAAGGAGATTCTCCGGATGGTGAGGACTCTGGCGCTTTGCTTCGCTGGCCGGATTGGAGCGTACACCTTCCATCGGCGTTCGGCTTGGTCCTCGGCGCACTCAGGCGCACTCCTCCCTGGTCCCGACGACACTGTGGCTCACTAATCCTGACCATAGTCGGAGTCCACTACCTAGGTGCGGGAATAACTATTAGCTAACGGTACGAGGGTAACCGGGGGCGCCGGTTTGCTTGACGCAACGCTCAGGGAATGGACTGAGTTCGATCTCCGTTTCGGAATGTCCGATTTCCAAAATCCGTTCATATTTTCCGGACATTAGCATCGACCAGTAGCGTCTAAGTTACTGTTAACAATGGGTGAGAGGTGCTTGGAAAGCGTGGCTTGCCGATTGCTTAGTTCAAACTATGCAGAATCAAACGCCACTTCCGGATAAGAACGAGATTCGCCCCGACTTGAAGCTTGGAATTGCTCCCCCCTCCCCTCTTAGTTCTAGCGACATTCCCCCTGGGGCGCACACCGAGGCAAGGAATTTGCTTCTCCGATTCAATCCCCAATTGGTCGGATTTGGGATTACTAGCCCTTCTCCCAACCTTTGCCCGGGCATGAGCGCCCCAAACCAATCTTGTGCAGTCGAAACTCTGAGGGAAAAGAGTTCGGAGGATCAGCAATGAACAATTCGAACCCAAGTCTTATCCCTCTGCAACGTGCCAGCCTCTGTCTGGACTGCGAGGTCATCACTTCAGCGCAGAAGAGCTGCCTGGCTTGCGGTTCCGCGGCCTTGTTGAATATAGCCAGGGCCTTAGGCGGACCTCATTACGCGGCAATAGCCGGTTTCAGAAACACGGCTATCGCTGAGGTTCCCAGAAGGCACCATCAGCAGAGCAGCAACTTCATGCACAGTACTTAACTGGCAGGAGCGTCCGGAGGCTTGGACGATCAGAACCAGAACATGTTCAGGGCCGGGCAGAAGCAGTGATATCTGAGGTCGAGGAGGTTAACCAGTGAAGTACCGAAGCCTGATTGGGATATTGTTCCTTGCCTCCGTCGTGCAGGGTAAAGATGTTAAGGCACATGAAAGCGGAACCTTGCTTCAGATGGAGTCGGTAGAGTGCGGCCTCGACGAGAATAGCGCGAAGAGTTTTGCAGGAGAGATCCTCGGGACCGATTCTGGGCACAAAAAGACGCACGCAGTCCTGTGCCAGGAATATGTTGTCCAATCGGAGAAGATTACCTACAGAATTCGTCCCCGAGACGAAAAGCATCCCGCGTTGTTGCCGGTGGGCCAGAGGGCACAGTTTCGGATGGAGAAAGACAAGATGAAGCTTCGTGTTGAGGATTTGGACGACAAGGAACGCGAGTATCAGGTTGTGTCCATGAAGCCACGTTCCGATGCGAGCAGCAAATAGAGAGCCAATGGGCTCAGGAAGTAAGCGGAGGGTAACCGAATGGGATCGCTAAAGCTCCTTGTAGTGGAAGATGACCTGCCCAGCCTGGAATTGATGGAGGAAGTTTTCACTTCGCTTCAGGCGGACGTTCGTCCGGTCAACAACAGCGAGACAGCAGCCGCTCTCGTCGGTAAAGAGAAGTTCGACGGCATCTTTCTGGACCTCGAGATGCCCAGGTTGCATGGCTTCGATCTCACGAACAGGATACGAGAGTCTTCCTGGAACAAATCGACTCCCATCATTGTAGTGTCGGGACGAAGTGACCGAGAAACCATGCGACAGTCGTTTTCGGTTGGGGCCAGTTACTACCTGCAGAAACCAGTGGACAGACAAAAGCTCAGTCGGCTGTTGCGGACCGTTCGTGGCGGGATGCTCCAGAACCGACGCCGCTCTGTGCGCGTTCCGCTCCACACCGAGCTGATGTGCAGCATGGAAATGCGCACGGTTCGTGGCACCTGTTGGAACATCAGCCAGACGGGAATGCAGGTGGAGGTCTCTGGCCTGACGCCCGGGAAAATAGTACAGCTATCTTTCCGGCTGCCCCCCTCCCAGGAAAACATCGACGCAAGCGGCGTTGTGGTATGGGTGGGTGAGAATCGCCAGGGAATCCAGTTCAAGAAGATGAGCCCGCATAACCAGGACTTGATCCGCAACTTCATCGTGCAGGTGGAACAATAAGCGATCCGGTTAGGCTTTTTCTTCGGGGGAATCTTGGGCGGGAAATCGGCGACAGGCCGACACTACGGCGTTCCCAACTGCCGTGGACATCGGCACTAACTATGGCGTGAATAGGAGCAACAAGCGGTTGACCCCGACCAGGCTGGTATGAAGTAGAAGGTTACGTGAACCCGTCTCGAACGGTCTACCCGCGTAACCAGGGTTTTTTAGGTCGAACCTCTAACTACCGGCTCTTCAATTCCTCGATTTCCCTGGACACTGTAAAGATTGCGGTCTTGATCCGTGCTATGACATTCGGTTCAAAGTCGGTGACAGTTGCCTCCAACGAATTGGTGCCAAGGCCTGATCGTCCGAAGACATGGTAAGACTGGCGGCCAAGAAAACGGTCCCAATGCGAAAATGTGTTCACAAGATATATCCCGGGTTGATTCGTTATTCTCATCATTCAGGTGAGTTGCTAAGTAAGATCAACGAGATTTGAGCAGGTGTGACTGGCAACTATCAAGCGGAACAATTTACGAGATTCCGTGTTTTTCTTATGAAAATTAGCAGATAAGACCGGCCTCCAAACAAGAACTTACATCGGGTCCGGCGTGTAGTCCATGATGGGATCATTCGGGTAGATGTGATTAACATTCCGGCTGGTAAGGAGTTGGTGTTGGGTGAAAATGGCCGGGGCAACAAACCGGCTATTCAATAGATCCAAAGCCAGGCGCAAAAGACCCTCGCCATATTTTTCGGGAAAATATGCGACCGAACCGATGAAGCGGCTGCGCTCCTTGCGCAGTTCATGACGCGCCTCAGGTGATCCATTTTGGCCCATAATGGCGCAGTTTTCGTGGCGCCCTGCCTCTTCGTAGGCGCGGAGCGCGCCCAGGCCGGAGTTGTCATTCATTGCGCCGATGAGAGTTCTACCCCTTCCGCCATTGCGCAAGTATGTCCGAACCACATTCCAACTCGCTTCAAATTCGCTTCTCCCGTCCAGATAAACGACAGGAATTTTTTCTGAGCCGGCGCCGAGCACTTCCCGAATCCCCTGCACCATTCCACTCAGCCGGGTCTTTGGAATCACGCCGGCGCGGTTCAATGCCAGCATCAGGATCTCGTCCACCTGCCCTGCCCAGTGCGCGCGCGCCCACTTCCCCAGGTAGCGGCCGCCGATAAGTCCGGCTTCGTAGTTGTTGGCACCGAAGTAAGTGGCTCCGGGATGCGGGTTGTTCACCGCCACCACTGGAATGTGCGCTTGGCGGTAAGAGTTTGCGATCATTGCGCCCGCTTGCTCGTCAACCTGATACTCGATCACCAGGTCGACATGCTCGCGGATAAATCTCTCGGCGTTGCGCAGCGTCACTGCCGGCTTGAAGCGATGATCAAGCATCAGAATCTCGACTTCTCCGGAGCGATCCGCCGCCACGTGCAGGCTCTCGGTGACCTCGCGTGTGAACAGGTTATCGATGCCGGGCGCTCCGTAGCCGATCTTCCATCGGCTTTTTGCCAATCTGCGGTACAGGATGCGGTACTTGTTGCTCCCCATCCTCTCGACCACCTGATGGCGCCCCAGCGTATAGAGCAGCCGCATCACAATGCCACGACTGAGCCCAGTGCGTTTGACAATTTCCTTTTGGCTCAGGATGTCGCCGGGTGACTCAAAAGCACCCAGAAGTTGGGCCGCATGACCGACAGATTTGATCAAGTAAGGATCACGCATATCGATTGAGGGGATTCTAAATATAGATACTTCTGGTCTGCAATGCAAACGTCATGACACTTGTAAAGGTTTGTATTAAAGGTGGATGTAGCAGTAAGTTGCTGATTCATCAGATCTCTATTAATGCCCTGCTGCTCATGGCCTGCTTGCAGTGCGAACACTTCTGATACGCCTTAAATAGAGTTGCCATGCCAGGTCGGAAAAGCGACACTCGCCGGCCAAGCGGAAATCAGGCGAGGGGGAAGCCATGAACTGGATTTTGAAAGCCAGCTTGGGCGTATGCAATCTCGCAAATCTGGGACGAATGCTGATCTGTGGCTGGCTCGTATTCTGTCTCGCGCCAGTCCCGGCGGGTGCGCAGCGAACGACGGTGTCGTTGGATGGCAAGTGGTCCGTTGCCGACAGCCTTGACCCGAATGCCGTACCAACGACTTTTTCGCACACCGCTCCCGTCCCGGGGCTGGCGCATTCGGCCACTCCCGCTTTCCCTAAAGTCGATCAATACCAGACTCACGAATGGGGTTGGACAGTCACCGGACGCGACCACATCCTGCCGCCAGAGACGAAGGTCGACGGTCTTGGGCGCAACCTGCAGCCGCGAAATTATTTCTGGTATGAGCGGACCTTCCGTGTACCCGAACGGAAGCAGCGCGCACGCCTGATCATCAACAAAGCTCAGTTCGGCACAGCAGTGTGGCTCAACGGAAAAAAGATTGGCGAGCACATGGGCATGTGGACCGCGGGCCACTTTGACCTGACCCCTGCCATCAATTGGACAGGCGAGAACCGCCTCGTGGTACGGATCGGCGCCCACCCCGGTGCGGTTCCGGACTGGGTTCCCGTGGGCACCGACGGAGAGAAAGAATTCTGGACGCCAGGGATCTATGACGACGTGGAGCTTCTGCTATCGAACGATCCCGAGATCGAGAGCGTGCAGGTAGCTCCGCGCATTCAGTCTTCAGAAATTCTGGTCCAGACCGAAGTGAAGAACAACGGTCCGGCATCTTCGATCACGCTGACTCAGCAAGTAAAAACCTGGAAAGGAGGGCAGTTGGTAGGAAAGGCCATAAGCGAGCAAGTGTCGCTGGCCGCCGGCGAAGATAAGTTCGTACAGCAAACCATTCCTGTCCCTGACGCCACACTCTGGACGACCGATAACCCGTTCCTTTATGTGGTTGAGACCTCGACCGGAGGCGACAGCGCGACCTCCCGCTTTGGCATGCGCGAGTTCCACTTTGCCGACCGAAAAGCTGTCCTGAATGGCAAAGTGATCTACCTGCGCGGAGCCAGCATGACTGTGCACCGCTTCTTTGCCGATCCGGAATCAGGCCAACTGCCATGGGACGCTGCCTGGGTGCGTAAGTTCCTCGTCGAAATCCCAAAGAAAATGCATTGGAACGCTTTTCGTGTCTGCATCGGTCCGCCTCCACAGCATTGGCTCGATGTGGCTGATGAGGCTGGATTGCTCCTCCAGTATGAATTTCCGGTGTGGGATGACAGAGAGCCGATGCGCTCCAAGGCGTGGAGCAAAGGCGAACTCCTTACTGAGTACAAGGAGTACGTCCGCGACAATTGGAATCACGCCAGCGTGGTTCTCTGGGATGCTTCGAATGAGACCCACTGGGCTTTCCTGGGTGACACAGTCATTCCCGCCGTCCGCGTACTGGATCTCTCCAATCGCCCTTGGGAAAACGGGTACAACGGCCCCCAGGGCCCCGACGATCCCTATGAAGTTCACCCCTATAAATGGCTGATGTCTCCGACCATACCCGGCTTCAGACATGCGCTGTTCAAAATGTCCGATCTCGATAACGGGCCACCAGAGAAATTCGAATGGCCGGGACACGCCGTCATCATTAATGAATATGACTGGCTCTGGCTTCACCGCGATGGCCGGCCCACCGTGCTTTCAAAACCTGTCTACGACGCATTGCTTGGACCCGATGCGACGCCCGATCAACGATACTTCATGGATGCCTATCTATTGGCAGGTCTCACGGAGCACTGGCGGGCCACCAGACAATACGCCGCGGTGATGTATCTGGCCTATATCGATGCAGAGGGTCCGCACATCTATACCGCCGACAACTTTCAAGACGTCCGCACCCTGCAGTTCCAACCTTATTTCGAAGACTACATGGGAAACGCCTCCAAGCCTTTGGGCGTGAATCTTAAATTTTGGGAACCGAACCTGCATGCCGGGGCGAGGCAGAGCTTCAGCATTGTTCTCACGAATGACACGGATCAGCGTCTCACGGGAAATCTTCATTTGACGTTCCTGCCGGTTTCCGCCTCGAGCAAGGGAATGCAACCGCAGCCCGATACTTCTGGAACGAACAACGCAGGAAGCGACACCGCAGTCGATGTGCCGGCGCTGGGCCAGAGTTCATACGATCTCCAATTGAGCGTGCCGCAGGCGCCGGGCGAGTATGAGCTCAGTGCCACCGCCAAATGCGAGGAATCGTGGTGTCCGGTTCTTAGCCGTCGACGGGTCACGGTGATTCCGTAATGGTGCAGAAGGCCAAACATTCGCTGCTCCTGGACGAGTTGAGCACGGTGCAGATTCGTGATCTGCTCGCCGGAGGGTGGGAAACCGTTGTCGTTCCCTTGGGTGCTACCGAGCAGCACGGGCCGGCATTGCCTCTGTTGGTCGATAACGAGCATGGCGTGCAAACGGCGCTCCGCGCCGCACGCATTCTCGGCAAGACACTTGTCGGTCCGGTCGTGACTTTAGGCTATTCTCCCGAACACTCGAAATTCCCCGGCACGATTTCCTTAGCCAAGTCAACCTTGGCCGGAATCCTCCACGATATCGCGGAGAGCCACGCACGCTCGGGATTCCGCCTGGTCTACTTTTGGATCGCCCACGGCGGAAATAATGCGGTGCTCCAGGAGATTCTGCCTTCACTTGAGGCGAAATGGTCAGGTTGCCATGTGACCGGCTTGAGAGATCTCGCAGCGTACATCGCCAACACCTGGGACCGCGTACCCGTGGCGAAGGGCATCCCGCTTTCTGTTTCTGGTTCGCACGCCGGCGAATTCGAAACTTCGATGATGCTGGCGACTCGCCCGGATCTGGTGCGCATGGAGGCGGCTGAAGCGGGCAACCCGGCTCCTTTCGATGCGATTGCGCCCGCCATGATGCGTGACGGTATCGACTGTGTTTCGAGAAACGGGGTGTTGGGTGACCAGCGAGCTGCAAACGCTGAACGCGGCGAGTTATATGTGGACGCGCTGTCCGGTTACCTGGCGGCGGACCTCGAGCGCGCCCGCCAGCGCGCCGAAAAGGCGAGGGCGTCATGACCCAGCACATCAGTCGCGTACGCGGCGAGCCTGTTCGGCGTCGCCGCCACGATCTTCGTCCCGGTTGGCGCAAACCCAGTGAAGGTGGCCGCGATGCGATCGCTGGGTGCGGAGGTGGTCGAGCACGGCGCCGACTTCGACGAGGCGCGAGAGCGCTGTGCGGAGGCGGCCGCAGAGACGGGCGCTCGCTACATCCACTCGGGCGACGAGCCGCTGCTGATCGCCGGCGTCGCGACTGCGACGCTCGAGGTGCTCGAGCGTAGCTGGAGATCGAGACGATCATCGTGCCGGTCGGCGGCGGCAGCGGTGCGGCCGGCGCCTGTATCGCGGCCAAGGCGATCCGCGCAGGCATCGAGGTGATCGGTGTGCAGTCAGACGCCGCTCCGGCCGCCTATCGCGCCTGGCACGAACGCCGGCTGGTCGAGGACGAGATGCACACGTTCGCCGAGGGCCTGCAGACGCGGGTCGCTTTCGCCCTCCCGCAGCGAATCCTCGCCGAGCACCTCGATGACTTCGTGCTCGTCAGCGACGACGAGCTGCGAGCGGCGACCCTGCGCCTGCTCGAGATCACGCGGAATCTGATCGAACCGGCAGGAGCTGCGCCGTTGGCGGCGGCCACCAAGCTGCAGGCGCTTCGCCGGCAAGAAGCTGGCCCTGGTCTGCAGCGGCGGCAACATCAGCCCGGCACAGTTGCGCGAGCTTCTCGACTGGGGCGCGGAGGTACGACCCACGGGTCACACTGACCCGCTCGGCGTGCGTGATCAACCGGTTGATCCAGTGCGTCCATACGACCTACTCGATCAACCGGTTGATGCACGCAGGAGGCGGCCAGTGCCTCGGGACCGCCCGGCGCTCAGCGGCGGATGCGGGTCAGGCCGGGCGGGTCGTAGATCGACGCGAGCCTGGCCAGTGTGAGCGCCCCGAGCATCAGGCCGAAGTCGCGCAGCGCGACGTCGTAGTAGCCCGAGTAGGTGAGCAGATTGACGATGATCCCGGCCAGCCAGGCCGCGACGATGTAGGCGGCGTAGCGCGGCTTGAGCGCGACCAGCACGCCGGCGATGATCTCGACGACGCCGACGACGTACATCGTGTGGGTCGCGCTCAACGGGCTCAGGTCGCGGATCCAGGGAGCCAGATACTTCTCCCAGTCGACGAGCACGTTGGCGAACTTGTCGACGCCGAACAGGATCGGCGCGACCGTGAAGCCGATCCGGAGCAGCCAGAAGGCCTGGTATGCCGGATCGCTCTTGATGTCGGCTTTGGTCGCCCCGGCGGCAACCGTGCCGTAACTGCCCGGAGCCTTGAGCGCGGTGGTTGACATGCATTCCTTACTTGTGCAGGGGCCCCGCCTGAAGCGCAGGGTCCAGGGTTGTCAGGGTTGAACTGCGGTTGGGGGGTGGTGCGTGCGCGTTGTTGCTGGTGCGGGTCTTGTGCGCGCGGGCGCCCAGCCTTACTTCGGTCCGCGACCCTCGGGTTGGCTCCGGGGCCGGCGACATGATGTTTGATGGGGTGATCCCGCTGGGGGAAGCGTTGCGGCCGCTCGGTCTTTCAGGGCCGTCCACCTGGTGGTGGCGGCAGGAACTTGCCGGAGCCGGCCGCGGCTGATCTGTGTGACGAAGGGCTGTGCGCGCATCCGGAAGGTCATGCGGGCTGAAGGGCCTCCTCGCCGAGTTCGCGCAGCGTGTGGTAGCTGCGCTTGAGCAGCTTGCGCGCGACCGCCAGCGCGGCGCGGTTGGCGCCGAGCCGCTCGGCGGCCTGCTGGTAGTAGTCACGGTCGGGCGAGCGTTGGCGCCGCGCGCACTGGGCGGCCTCGAACAGCGCCCACCGCAGCGCTGGTGGCCCCTGACGAGACAGATGCCCGGGCGAGCGGCGCTGGTCGGACTGATACACGGTGATGTCCATCCCGGCGTAGCGGACCGCTTGCCGCGAGGAGGAGAAGCGGGTGCAGTCACCCAGCTCAGCGAGAATCGTCACCGCGGTCAGCTCCCCGATCCCGTAGTGAGCCATCAGCGCCTTGCAGCCCGCCTGGCGGCGCGCATACGCGCGCAGCTCCCGATCCAGCGGCGCCAGCTGACCGTCGAGCGCGTCGATCATCGCCAGCGCGACCGTGACCTGCTCGCGCGCCGCGATGGGCAGCGGCTGGGCTGTCAACCATTCGCGGCCGTCACCGGTCATCAGCGCTCGGCGCTGCGGACAGCCGTGGTGATACAGGGTCGCCTGGATCCGCTGCTGCCACTCCGAGCGCTGCTCAGACAACGTGTGGCGCAGCCGGACCCGCGCGCGCAGGTCGAGAATGTGATTTGGCGGGATCCACGATTCCGGCAGCCGCCCGATCATCAACAGCTCCCGCAGATGCCGGGCATCAGCGCGATCGCTCTTGGCGCGCTTTTTGCTCCCCCGCTGCGCCGCGGTCTCTGCCGGCTCGGCCAGGTGCACAACCGCGCCGACCCGGCGCAGCTCCTCGACCAAAAACCGCCACCCGGTCGTCGCCTCGAGTGCCACCTCCAGCTCCTCGCCACCGAAACCCTGAAGGAACTTCCGCAGCTACAGCTCGGTCCGCCGGCGACACGCGCCGGCGCTGCACCTCGCCGGTCTCGGTATCGATCCACTCGCCAGTGATCTGCGCTCGATGCTGATCAAGTCCCATTACGATGCTCACAAGGGGCCTCCTCAAGCTCCACGGTTTCCAAGCCTGCGCGGACACGCTCCGCGCTTGAGCTGAGGAGGTCCCTGACACGTCAGAGTGGACAGACTGCTCATGACATCTTTCTGATGAGACCTGGCGGCCGCCGGTTGGAAGGCCGCCGTTGACACGCTTAGCGCCCCGCGTGCCGGATTTCTTACGCCGCCTTGACACGGCGCCGGGAGACGCGATCTGATCGCCCTTGCGATGGCTGTTGTCTGGGACGACGAGCTCGAAGCGCTGTTTGCCGCCGATCTGACGGTTGCGCTCGGCTACCGCACACCGGCAGGGGGTGTCGTCGTCCAGGCCGTGGCGCCGATCGGGCTGCACGACCGCGAGCGCGGGACCCTCGGTTTCACAACCTCGCTGGGGTTCAGCAAGAAGCTCGAGCGACTCGCGCTCGATCCACGGATCGCGATGGCATTCCACGCGCGCGAGCATGGCCGCTCGAGTTCGACCCGATACGTGCTCGCTCAGGGCACCGCCCGGGTGATCGAGCAGCCCGGCAAGCAGGAGCGCGAGCTGGTGCGCGTCAACGCCGCGTCATACCTCGGAGCGCCGAAGCAGGGCCGGGTCTGGGACTACTGGATGCGGGAGTACTACGTGAGCCGAGTGCCGGTCGAGGTGACCGTGACCCGCATCTGCGCGTGGCCGACGCTCGACGCGGCAGGTGCTCCCGACGTGGTGATCGGCGAGCCGTTGGCGTCCGAGCAGGCCGCGCCGCAGCGCGCCCCGCGCAACGGCACCGGCCCGCGCGTGGATGTCGAGCGTGCCGCGGGACGCCTGCGGGCGACGGCCCACACGCTGCTCGGCTACGCGGGATCAGATGGCGCACCGGTCGTCGTCCCCGTGGCGCTGGTCACCGAAGACGCCGCGACAGGGTTCGTGCTGAGCGCCGCCTCGCCGCTTCCGACCGGGGGTCGGCGCGCAGGCCTGCTCGGGCACAGCTATGGGGCGAAGCTGATCGGGCTCAACACGCGCCAGCACACGGGCTGGCTCGAGGTCGGCGACAGCGGCGCCGTCTACGCCCCGCACACCGAGACGGGATACCGCACACCCGCGAACAAGACCGTGCAGCTGCTGATCAACGGCGCGCTCGCCAAGCAGGGGGTCAGGGCATCGCGAAAGCCTGACGGTTGACCGCCGTCGCGTGCGCGGGGCCTGACCGGCTCGACGTGCTGGCATCCACGTTCGGACGGGCGTTTGTCAACGAGCCGATGATGCTGTGGCCGATGGGGCTCGTAGGAGACGTCGCCGATCCCCTGACGCGCTGTTTCCGCTACTTCCTTGAACAAGCCCTGGGCCTCGGCGTGGTGTGGGAGGTGGCGGACGGCAAGGGCGCGGCGGTGTGGGTCTCGCCCGCGCAGGCGCATGCATGGGAAGCCGCCGACCCGTGGAGCCAGGCACGCATCGGCGCGCTGACCGACGACGGCGGGCGACGCTACGACG
>CAVVLA010000012.1:0-123717 GCA_963748935.1 Terriglobia bacterium | reverse complement strand
AATCTTTTTCGCTGGGTTCCGTTCGGCCCGCAGCTGCTCAAATTTGTTTTTGCGAAATTTGTCGAACAAGACCGGCAGACCATGGAAAAACAGTCGGAGGGTCTGAAACACAATCCGCACCTGATGCTGATCGATGACGCCGACCGTCCCGCCAAGTGGTATTTCGGATTGAAGGCGGCGTACCTGGAGGCGCGAAGAACGGGCGGCGAAACGAAACATCCGCTGCCAAGCCCGGTTACATTGAAGTGGCGTAGCTAAGTTTCAGTCCTGGACCAACCAGTCCAACGCTTCCTCGCGGGTTTTAAACAGGGGCAAATCCCTTTGAGAGAAAGACTTCATGTGCTCGTAGAACACCTTCGGTAGATTTTCCGTTCCCACCCACGCCGAACGCTTCAAGTAGGGACGATCAAAAACCAATGCGGGTTTTATGCGCTCGACGCTCTTCTTGTCTATCTTGACGCCGGTAAAATCCGCCAGAAGCAGAACCGAACCGCGAGGCTCAACCGTAACCCGCGCGGGAACAAGTGTGGCGAACTGCTCCAGTTCTTCGGCTGGACAATTGGAACAATCCACCAGCAAAACTCGTTTGTCCTTATGGGTTATGAAACGGATGCGATTTTCCATCCGCCCCTCCTCTTGCCGCGGAGTGTAGCAACGGGGCCGGGTCGCGTGCGAACTTTTTTCCAGTGTCGGTAAACCGCCAGGCTGTGAACCAAGAACGCTGTGAACTAAGAACTATGATCCGACAACTGATTTTATTTCTCTACTTCCCCAGCAGGCCCTCGACTACGCCATACGCCTCGCCCAGTGCCGCATCCAGCGCCCCGGGGTCCTTGCCGCCGGCTTCGGCCAGGTCAGGCCTGCCACCGCCTTTGCCGCCTACCTTTTGCGCTACCGGGCCGATAACTTTTCCCGCCTGGATTTTACTCGTGAGGTCCTTGGTGACGCCAACGATGAGCGCGACGTTCCCGTTCGTGGCCGAGCCCAGCACGACAACCCCCGATCCCAGCTTGTCGCGCAATTGGTCGACCAGGGTACGCATCTGTGCGCGTTCGAGATTGTCCACCCGGTGTGCCAGAACCTTTACGCCGTGGAAATCCTTGATCTTGTCGGTCACCGAAGCCACAGTGGATGATGCCGACTTCATTCGCGCCTGGTCGAGTTCGCGGCCCAGCCGCTTGATCTCAGCGTCTTTTTTCTCAAGCTCAAGCTTCAGGGCTTCGGCCGGAGACAGCGAAGCCTCTTCGGATGCGGACGCCCCATCGCTGGAGGTGGGCACCCCATCCTTTCGCGCTCTGTGTGAAAAGGTGGGACTGATGAAGCTTGACACCACACCTTCCAGCTCATGGTCTTTCTGGAAATGATGCAGCGAACCTTCTCCGGTGACCGCCTCGATACGGCGCACGCCGGATGACACACTGCCTTCTTTCAGAACTTTGATCAGCCCAATCTCGCCGGTGGCGGCAGTATGCGTTCCGCCGCACAATTCGGTCGAGAAATCTCCGATCTTGATCACGCGCACTTTGTCGCCATACTTCTCGCCAAATAAGGCCGTAGCCTTGTATTCGTTGATGGCGACGTCAATGGGGACATTCTCAATGACTTCGATCTTCTGATTGCGCAGCACTTCTTTATTGATAAGGTCTTCAATATCCTGAAGCTCCTCGTCCGCGACCGCAGTGAAGTGCGAAAAATCGAAGCGCAGATGATTGGGCGCCACCAGCGATCCAGCCTGTTTTACGTGCTTGCCTAAAACTTCACGCAGCCCGGCCTGCAAAAGATGGGTCGCGGTGTGATTGCGCATGGTGGCCTGGCGGATTTCAGTATCGACCACTGCATCAACTTTTTGTCCCACACGAAGGGTGCCCCGCCCAACGCGGTTTTCGTTGGGTGGGGATTTCATGACCACCTGGTGTGCCCGCACTCCTTGCACCGGGTAATAACATCCCTTTACCTCGGCGACGACGGTGTTGTGATCGTCGCTGTAAAGCCACCCGCGGTCGCCAACTTGTCCGCCCGATTCCGCGTAGAACGGCGTGTGGTCAAGGATGACCTCGCCTTCTTCGCCCGGCTTCAATTCTTGCGCGCCTTGGCCGTTGCGGATGATGGCGAGCACTTCAGAGCCGTTGGAGCGAGTTTGCAGGTAGCCCTCGAAATCGGATTTCGGAAGCTTCTGGTACGCCGGGTTGGCGGTCTGTTTTGCCGCGCCCTTCCAGGAGGCGCGGGCGCGTTCGCGCTGCTCCTGCATGGCGTGGTCGAAGCCAGCCTGGTCGAAAGCGATGCCCTGATCCCGCGCCGCATCCTGCATGAAGTCCAGTGGCATGCCGAAGGTGTCGTAAAGCTTGAAAGCCTCGTCGCCAGAAAATACCGCAGGGGTCGAAGGCCCGTACTGAGAGCTGAGATGGAACGCCTCTTCCAATTTTTTCAATCCGAGATCGAGCGTATGCGCGAACCTCTGCTCTTCGGATGAAATGGTCCGGGAAACACGGTCCGCGGACTCATTCAATTCGGGGTAGGCATCTCCCATCAGATCACGAACGGCGAATACCATCTTGTGCAGAAAGGGTTTGTCGTAGCCGAGCAATCTTCCGTGCGTGATCGCTCTACGAATAATCTTCCGCAGCACATAGCCGCGCCCTTCGTTCGACGGCAGTACTCCATCTGAGATCAGGAACGTGGCGGCGCGGGAATGGTCCGCGATGACTCGCAGAGATGCAGCCGACTTATGTTCAGAACCACCACCGGCCGCGTGGGGACGGCCGCCCTCGGCTGTCCCGCGGAGCGAAGCTCCGCTAGAATCCCCACTGCCCTTCGAGGCTGAGGTCTGACGATCTGCCGAGCTCCGCTCGGCTGGACGGCCGGGGGCGGCCGTCCCCACGGGTCGAGTCCCCGGTGGCTCGCGGTACTCCTGTCAACTCCGCCGCGCGCTTGATCAGCGGCGTGAACAAGTCCGTGTCGTAATTCGAAATCACGCCTTGCAGCACCGCCGCCACCCGCTCCAGGCCCATCCCCGTATCGATCGACGGCTTGGGCAACGGATTCAGCTTGCCGCTGGCGTCGCGATCGAACTGCATGAAGACGAGATTCCAGAGCTCAACATAGCGTCCGCAGTCGCAGCCGAATTTGCAGTCGGTGTGGCCCTGATCGGATGCCCCCACGCCCATGTCGTAATGAATCTCGCTGCACGGACCGCAGGGGCCGGTGTCGCCCATCTGCCAGAAGTTGTCTTTCAGTCCGAACTCAAAGATGCGGTCTTTCGGCACGCCCTGGCCCACCCATAAGTCGTAAGCTTCGGCATCGCGCTGCATTCCGCCTTCGCCATTGAAGATCGTCACGTACAGCTTGTCCTTGTCGATGCCGAACCATTGCGGTGAAGTGATCAGCTCCCAGGCGTAAGCGATAGCGTCCTTTTTGAAATAGTCGCCAAAAGAAAAATTTCCCAGCATCTCGAAGAACGTGTGATGGCGGTTGGTGAATCCGACATTCTCGAGATCATTGTGTTTGCCGCCGGCGCGCACGCATTTTTGGGAAGTCGTGGCCCGAGTGTAGTCGCGTTTTTCCAGTCCCAGGAAGATGTCCTTGAACTGGTTCATGCCCGCATTGGTGAACAGCAGCGTAGGGTCATTCTGCGGGACGAGCGACGACGAGTGCACCTCGCGGTGTCCCTTCTGAACGAAAAAGTCCAGAAATTTGCGGCGAATTTGAGAGCCGGTCAGCATGATTCCTATCTCGATTCTAGCATCGGCGAAACCGCACGGTTGGATTGCGACCACAGTCGCGGTTCATCGGTCACAACAGCGACACGCTCGGCCGCATCGGAGGACAGCTTTGAGAAAGAGTTGCTGCGTTGCTGCTGAACAAGCGCGCGGTTGACTACGATCGGGAGAACGACGGGGATCTGCTCGAATGAGGTTGGGGCGAGCCCGGTAATGAGACGCCGGGCCGCCCTCCCAAATCTCTGGATGAAATCTTTGTCGTAACTATTTCTTCACTTCGTCCACAGTCTTATCGGCGCCTTCTTTTACGCCGTGGCCGACATCTTCCGCGCCCTTCTTGATGCCGTGTCCCGTCTTCTTTGCCACTTTTCCGGTACCCTTGGCCGCGTCTTTGGTCGCATCCGCGGTTTTGTCAGCGGCTTTGTCGACGCCGTGTTCAGTTTTCTTGGCGATTTTTTTTGTACCGTGTTCGGTGTCCTTGGCTGCATCTTTGGTCGCGTCCGCAGTTTTGTCGGCGGCCCGTTCGGTACCGTGCTCGGTTTTCTTGACTACTTTCTTGGTGCCGTGCTCGGTGTCCTTGGCCATGTCCTTGGTTGTATCCGCGGTCTTGTCGGCTGCTCTGTCGGTGGCATGCGCTGTCTTTTTGGCAGCCTTCTTGGTAGCGTGAGCTGTATCTTTTGCCGCGTCCTTGGTGGCGTCAGCAGTTTTGTCCGCTGCCTTATCGACGTCCGATCCAACGCCCTGCGAGAACATGAGGACCGAGCTGAGCAGTAAAGCCGCAAGAGCAATTGTTAACTTGGCTTTCATATTTCCTCCCCTTTTAGCCTGAAATGGTGTGGGCGAGTATCCAGCATTTCGAGGGTAAACGCAACTGGGTGACCCGCAAGGTAGCGTCCCAGGTTTTCTCTGCGAACTGGGCGGAAGTTCTTTGCGATCTTTGCGTTCTTTGCGGTTAGAGTCTTTTGACTCTTCCCGATCTAAATGCAAAAAGACTTAACCGCAGAGGTCGCAAAGAACGCGAAGCTGCAAGTCAAACCCACTATCAATGAGCAAGGCTAGCTTGCCGAAATCACGCTTCTCATTCCAGTTCGGTTTCTAATGCCTGCAGAGTCTCGTCATCCACATCCCACCTCTTCAAAATGGCAAAAATCGTCTTGGCCCCGAATCCGGCGCGCATCAAATGCCGGAAGATGCGGGCTGCATCCTTCTGAGTCTTTGGTTTCTGTAGCCGCTTGCGGTGCAGGTGATCGCGAGCCTGCTTCTCTTCATTGACTTCCTCGTAGACCGAATCCACCGCCTTGTCGATGACTTCACCGTGAACACCCTTTGCCTTGAGGTCGGTGATCACGCGGCGGCGACCGAACTTCTCGTTGTCGCGGCGGAGTGAAGAAAATGCAGCCGCATACTTGGCATCGTTCAGATAACCCTGATCCTTCAGCCGTCGTATGACTAATTCCACTAGCGTCTTGCCGTATTCGGTGTCGGCTTCGACGCGCGGACGCAACAGGCGTTTGAGCTCAGCGACCGATCGCATACGACGAGCCAGCGCACCTACCGCGTATTCATAAAGCACATCTTCAGAATCGGTTTTTTTGGGGCGAGCGAACGGCATGGCGAACTGCTTTATTTCAGCGATGTAAATTGTTGTAAAAGTGTTGTAAAAATTGCGCTTAGAGGTTCACCGCTGTTTTCGCAGGGAACTCCTGTGCTGCCAACTACGTATACACCAAAAGGACAGTGAATTCATGAAGTGAGCAGGCAGACCGGCTGTTGACGTTCCCACAACCGAGTCGTCTATCATTAAAAGAAATACGGGAGTCAGTCATGCTTACGATAGATGTGGAGAAAAACAGCGAAGTGGCGGTGGTGCACTGCAGCGGACGATTGGTGCGCGGCGTGGAGGTCTGCACGCTAAGGAATGCGGTGGTTTCGGAGAAGACCACGCGCGTCGTCGTGCTTGATCTCTCTGAAGTGGAATTCATGGATGCGGGCGGGCTGAACTCGCTGGTGTCGCTGCATCACTGGACGCGCAACCACGGGATCCAACTCAAGCTGGTGAATCCATCGGGGCTTGTCCGGGAGATGCTTACCCGTACGGGTCTGAACCGGGTAATCGAAATTTCGTCGCTGCGGGATGCGCTGACAATTTTAAGTGGCGCGAGTTGTCATCGCGCGAAGTATGCCGGCGGATATTTGGCCCAGCCTCAAGCCCTGGCGGCAAAATAACCCGTGTGCGGCGGACACTCCAGTCCGCCGCTTTTGACTTCGACTCTTGTAGAAAAGGCTCAGCGCAGAAGCATCTTCAGCTGTTGTAAGGTTGCAGGCAAAAAGCAACTTCAAAAGCGGCGGACAAGAGTGTCCGCCCCACACGGTCAGAAAATAGGGCGCTCGTAAAAAGAGCGCCCCTGGTTTTTGCGAACGACGAGATCGCTATTTGCCGCCGAAGCCGGTCTGTTGCATGGCATTGCGGGAAATATCGCTGGTGGATGAGACACCCTGCATACGCAACTTGAAATCGTCGGCGTTGGAAGCGTTTTCCAAAGCGGTTTCGTAGTTGATCAATCCAGCCTGGAACAAGTCCCATAGCGACTGGTCGAAGGTCTGCATGCCGTACTGCGAAGTTCCGGCAGAAATGGCGTCGCGGACGGCGCGCGTTTTTTCCGGAACCAGAATGCACTCCCGGATGTACGCGGTATTGATCATCACTTCGACGGCTGGCACACGGCCATCGCCGTCGCAACGACGCACCAGGCGTTGACTGATCACAGCACGCAGCACGGCAGCCAGCTGCAAGCGAATCTGCTTCTGTTCCGGCGGAGGAAAGATCGCAATAATACGGTTGATGGTTTCGACGGCGTCCAAGGTATGCAGGGTGGAGAACACCATATGGCCGGTTTCGGCGGCGTGCAGCGCGGTCCCAATGGTTTCCAGATCGCGCATTTCGCCGACCAGAATGACGTCAGGATCCTGACGAAGAGAAGCTCGCAATGCGGCGCCGAATGAGGGCGTGTCCACTTCCACTTCGCGCTGGTTGACATAGCCCTTCTTATCGCGGTGCAGAAATTCGATTGGGTCTTCGATGGTGATAATGTGTTCGGCGCGAGTGGAGTTGATGCGATCCACCATGGCGGCCAGCGTGGTTGACTTACCGGAACCGGTGACCCCGGTGACTAGGATCAATCCGCGGGGCATTTCGCAAACCTGTTCCACAATCTTTGGCAGGTAAAGCTCGTCGAGGGCGCGAATCTTGGTGGGAATAACGCGCAACACCAATCCGACGTTGCCGCGCTGCTGGAAGACGTTCACACGGAAGCGGCCCAGTCCGGCCACCCCGTACGCCATGTCGATTTCCGTGGTCTCTTTGAACTTCTGCTTCTGGCGCGCGGACATCATGCTGAAGGCCATGGTCAGCATATCTTCGGCGCTGACGCGCGGCTGGTCAGTCAGGGGAGTCAGGTCGCCATCGATGCGCAGATGGGGATAGTTGCCTACCTTCAAATGCAAGTCGGAGGCCCGGCGCTCCATGGCAATGCGCAGCAAGTCATCAATATTCATTCGACACTTCCCCCAAAAAACCTTCCGTATGATGACCCGAAAAGTCACTAAGCCCAAGATGACCTAAGTAACGAAAGTGGGCGCAGCAGGGACAAGCCTTTTGGACCTGGGATGGCGTAGGGGGAGGTACATACGCCCCAAAAGATCAACTCTGTCATCCCCACCGAAGCAGGAGCGTTAGCTCGCGAACGATCTTGCGAAGTCGAGGGCCCTGCTTTGGCTCCTGCGCAGACTGAGCTGGCAACAGGAGGCCTTTCGACTCAGAAAACGGACTCGCAAGCGAGCCCGTTCTCTCTCAAGATGACAGGTCGAACTGATGGCGGGAAACGCTGCGGAGTGGTTCCAAACCGACTCCTCATATTGTAGTTCGTGGGAAATCGCGATCAAAACCAAACTGGGAAAGTTTCAACTGCCCGAAGTCCCCGGTCGCTATGTTCCCAAAAGAATGGCGGAACAGGCTATCCGGTCGCTTCCAATCAATCAAAGTCACAGCCTCCGAGTCTACGATTTGCCGTCTCACCACTTCGATCCCTTCTACCGGATGATCATCGCCCAGGCCATAGTCGATCAAATGATCGTGCTCACTTCGGGCCGCGTTTTTGAAAAGTTCGTAAGCTTGTCTCGCAGAGACTGCAGAGCTGCGCTCCGCCGGACAGCCGGGGGCGGCTGTTCCCACGTGGTTATTGCTAATGCAAAAAGGGCGCTCATTGAGCGCCCTTCAAATTCCCCATCGATCTATTGTCTGAAGCTAGACGCCCACCGGCTGCTTGCTTCCTACTTCGACGGGTGTAAGCCACTTGTATTTATCAGGCTGCTCTCCGTTGACGATGGCGTAGAACTCTTTCTGGATCGCCTTGGTGATGGGACCGACCTGGCCTTTGCCGACACTGATTTTGTCCACGGAACGGATGGGCGTGACCTCGGCGGCGGTGCCGGTAAAAAAGAGCTCATCTGCAATATAAAGCAGTTCGCGTGGAATGCCCTGCTCAGCCACGGGGATACCCAGGTCGCGCGCAATTTGCAACACTGAGTCTCGCGTAATGCCAGGCAGCACAGAATTTCCTAGCGGCGCGGTATTCAGCACTCCGTTGCGTACCACGAAGACATTTTCTCCCGAGCCTTCGCTCACATAGCCATTGGCATCGAGCGCGATGCCCTCGACGTAGCCGTTGACGATGGCTTCCATCTTGATGAGCTGCGAGTTCATATAGTTCGCGGCTGACTTGGCCATTGCGGGCAAGGTATTCGGGGCGATCCGGGTCCAGGAGGAGACGCAGATGTCGGCGCCCTTGGTGGCATCCGTCCCCAGGTACTTGCCCCAGGGATAATTGCAGATATAAACCTCGGTAGGCGAGTTGAACGGGTTTACTCCGGCTTCTCCGTAGCCCCGCAGGACAATGGGGCGGATGTAGCAGGGCCAGATTCCGTTGTTTTTCACAACCTCAGCCATTCCCGCGACCAGCTCTTCGCGGGTGAAGTCAACATCGATGCGATAGATCTTCGCCGAATCCAGCAGCCGCTGCATGTGTTCCTGCGCCCGAAAAATCGCCGGACCGCCGGGCAGTGCGTAGCAACGGACCCCTTCGAACACGGATGAGCCATAGTGAATTACGTGCGACATCACGTGCAGGGTGGCCTTGTCCCAAGGGATCAGATTACCGTTGTGCCAGATTTTATCGGTCTTTTGAATCGCCATGAATACTCCTGACTTCTTGTAAGAATTATAACCGAGGCAGAGGTGCGACCGTATGGCGCTTCAGTGGGTAGAACCGGTTACACAGGTAATCGCCAGCTACTGCGGGAAGTTCATGCGCCGGGCTTGAAGGCGCAGTCCGAAGCCGAGGCACGCCGTTGAAATGTTCGCGGCCTTGTCCACTTCTCCTTATGGCGCGTCCCAGGAAAGCGCATAAATCTCTGGTGGGCCGACGTCTCGCAGCACCAGCGGATCATCCTTGGGGGTCAAGGAGAGCCATGCCCCCCATGTACCTACTTCCCGAAAGCCTTTCAGGCTCAGGATTCTCTCCAACTTATTGCTGTCGACCGACACGCGAAAGACGCCAGGTTCACCATCAAGCTTAAGGAAGTACACAAATTTTGAGTCTTTCGACCAGCACTGCCAGCCGGCACGCTTTGGTCCCCGTTGGGCGGTCCATTTTTGCCTGGCGACATCGAGTAACATCAACTCGTCCCTTACCGGTTAGGGCGGAAATGTATCTTCCATCGGGTGAGAAACGAGGTGATGTCAAGCCTTCGGAGCCGGGGACAACTGAGGTACGGCCACTCTTTACGTTGAATATTCGAAGAACATCGTGCACCGTCGTATTGTCCCTCAAGGGAGGCTGTCCGAACAGTATGGAGTCCCCATCGGGTGACCAGGTGGGATCGATACCTGCCGTCGAATCTGCCTGCAGTCGCTGGGATGTACTTCCGTCGCGGGATACGAGGTAGATTTGCCAATCGCTCCCCGGGTTTATTCCGCTATACACGATTTGCTTTCCGTCAGGTGACCAGTGGGGATCGTAGGCCCTCAGAGGGGCAAACGTCAGTTGAAGCGCCTCGCTTCCATCGCTTCTGCTGCGCCATAGCTGACCCTGGGGCCAAGTCACGTACGTCATCCAGGCACCGTCTTTGGAGAAATTCACGCCCTCCGCGGAAATTCCCGTGAGGTAAGGGGAAAGTTGTTGCGTCTTTCGGTCGTAACGCATCAGTTCTCCCCGATTCGAGTTACTTACTGCGAAGAGGACTTTCCCATCAAGACTGGAAACTGGGTTTGAAAAATGCAACGGCCCAACGGTGAGTTGAACGGGCGGCCCGCTCGGCCTGCGGAGCAAGCCGTTACGCTCCTTGACAGCCCAGATGTCTGGTGCGGGGAAAGAACCCGACCCAGGGAGATTTTTCCATGAAACGAACAGATAGTATCGTCCGTCTGGTGTTCGCGAACCGCAACACTGCATAGGCGGATCTTGCCATCCCGGAAACAGCGGGTGCATATCCTTCCCCTCGGTAGTGATTTCCCAGAGCGATCCGACCTGGTTGGGCTCGTCATAGAGCGTAAAACGCACTCGCTTTCCGTCGAGAGACCATATGGGCTGCCAAGCCCAGACAACTGGATTAGACCCGGCGGATACCAATACGCGGGGTTCGGTTCCATCGCTGTTTGTCAGGTACAAAGCACTTCCGTTGGCATAGACGAACTGCTGACCGTTGGGGGACCAGCTTCCGTCATGAGCAACAACGTTTCCCAGACGTCGGGGCGGTCCGCCCAATGTCGGAACCACCCAGAGTGGCCTGTCTGCATCGAGGTCGCCCTCACTTACAAGAAGCTCGGACATATCACGGGAGATATTCACCACATGGGTGTGAGAAAAAGGAGTGCTAATGGGGACCGATTGTCCACCCGAGACCGACACTGCCATAACCCGGCAGCCATCGTCGAAGAGCTCTGAAAAGTAAACACGCACGCCATCGGTTGCGATCGACCCACATTTCACCCGGCCGTCGCTGGTCAGCTGTACGGCGCTGGTGATTCTTAGGAGCTGGCGACTCAATCCTCGACATCCACCACAGGGCCAGCGCCACGACCGCGATGGAGGCGGCCAAAAGAGATAAAGCGGATCGCCGCCCTGGTTTAACCTGCAACGCCGGCGTTCCGGCGTCCGCAGCGAGTGCCTGCCCGTTGCTGTTCACCGCGCCGATGAAGCGATAGCCTCGCCGCGGCACAGTCTCGATGAAGCGCGGGCTCTCGGCGTTGTCATCCAGCGCCGCCCGCAGCCGCTTCATGGCGTTGTTCAGGCCCTGCTCGAAGTCCACGAATGTGTCAGCTGGCCACAGCTTCTTTTGTAACTCTTCGCGACTGACGATCTCGCCGGGACGCTCGCAGCAGCATCGCAAGGATCTCCACCGGCTGTCCTTGCAGCCTGATCTTCATTCCTTGTTTGTGAAGTTCTCTGGACCGCAGATCAAGCTCGAAGACCCCAAAGCGGGTGACAGGCGAGGGTGAAGCGGATGTTTTCACTGCTACAGCTCCTGCAAGGCACGCAGTGTAGCAGCACAGGGCAAATTTTCACACCGCTCCGCCCTGTTAGGCGCTCCGCTAACACCCTCCATTTCAGCGAATTAACAAAACATCCTCTTTTCAGTGCGGTAACAGACTCGCTCCATTGATCACCTTCCGGTTTGAAGCAAGACTCCGCCCACCTGGAGGTTCCAATGGAGCGTTGGGCGAGGAACCTTCTCAGATCGCAGGTGCTAACATCGCTGGCCCTGGGCTGCCTGTTGTCTCCAGGCTTGCTCGCAGCCCAGAACCTAACCGTCATCGGTGGGACTAGTTTTCAGAAACAGCTCACCGCCTGCATCGAGCAAGTCGCGGCTGAAGACTTGGACAAGATTGCCGGTCTTAGACCACTCGATGACCATCGTCATTCTGGAGCATGACAAGATTCCTGCAAGTAAAGGACAGCTTCCGTGCCTATCGCACCAAGCTCGGATTCTCCAACCTGGCGACGCGGCGCATGTATCTGTCCTCGGACGTGTTCAGGAATCTGGATACCGCAATGCTCTGCATTCCGCATGAACTGGGACACTTTGTGACTCGAAGCGTATATGAGGATCACGCTGAGCTCGCCGCCGCGGCAATCAGAAAGAGAGCCCGCGAGGGCTGCACCATGCCGGCGGTACCTGCTCCGCCACGGGCGCTGTCTTCGCAGGTGAAGACCGCCGGCCCGGCCGGTATCGAGTAGGTCGCGCTGTTCCTCGCGGATGGTGCAGGCGCGAGCGTCGTTTTGCTTTGGGCAACACGACTCAACGCAACGTAAGGTAGGGATCGACAGCCTGCCGGGACGAAGTGCCCGCCACACTGCCCCGAGTCCTCAAACGAAATCCGGTTGCATCGGGAAGTCTTGGTCAAGCGCGTTTTGCGCCTGCTTGCGCAGCTTCCGGGAAAGCAGAACCAGTGGAAATCCGAACAAGGATAGCCAGCCGGCATATCCCAAGGTTGTCAGAGCCCCAGCATAGGCCGTCTGAAAGTCTTCGGCCAGTTTGACTCTGTTGGGATTTGCCGGGTCGTACGCGATCGTAGTATTGCCGCCTGCAGGAAAGCGCAGATACCAATTGATCATCTCGTCCTTGGCCGACTTCTGGTAGCCAATATCCGCTCGTGACTCATAGAGACGGCCGTTGGCCTGGAAACGGACGGTGCAACGAAAACCGAAAATTGGTTTGGGGTTCGGATTGCGGGAGCCAACGCGAAGCACCTGTGAGTACAACTCGCTGTTTACAATTTCAGCATTAGCGCGGCTCCACGAACGCAGCAAGAAATATTGATCGCAACCGACCCAGCCGCTTAGCCCTGCCAACAGTAGAGCCACAAAAGTCAGGCCGTAACCGGCCAAGGTTGCAAACGCGCTAAGCAGAGCTTTCAGCTTTTCATGGGGGGATAGCGGCGCCGGAAGTGGAAGCGGCGGAGGGGTTCGCCTCTCTATCCCGAGTTGTGTAAGTTCCTGCGATCTGGTTCCCAGATCCATATGCTCCGCAACTTGCGTGCCCAATCAACGGACCTAGGGCTTGACGGGAGCCGCAGGCGGGTCTGGAGCAGCGGCGGTCGCTACACTTGCTCGCGCGACGCCTGGCAGCTCATCCCCCCGGAAGTACTGTCCCTTGGCCGCAATCATTTCCGGCATGGCGGCGTAGGGCTTGCTGTAGTCGTTGGCCGCATTCCAGAAGAGGAATCCGATCCCGCCTTTGTTCTTCGCCGTCTGCACCTGGACTTCAATGTATTTTGGCGAATAGGTCTTGGTGCGCCAGCGGAAGGCCTGCAGCCACGGGCGGATCACGACGGCACTACCCTTGGTGATCGATTCAAAGCGCACCATGGACTCGCCGATGAAATGCTCGGGCGCATCTCCGGGGTGGGCGATCCCATCCATGCCGAAGAAGTGTGAAGGATAGATCATGGGCGAAAGCACGTCACAATACTTGGCCATGCGCACGATGTCCTGGCCGGTGTGGGCGAGGTCTACCGGGCGCTGCCAGGCCATGATGCCGAAAACGTCGAGCGACAACAGCGCGCCCGTGGGATGAATTTCGGCATAGGCGTGCTTCAGGAAGTCGGCAATCACGTCCGAGCGGTGCCAGTCAGGATGCTCGCTCTGGAAGTAGAAACTGGCATCTTTCTGATCGCCTTCCGCGGGGAACCGGACGTAGTCGAACTGAATTTCGTCGGCTCCGGCCTCGGTCGCCTTCTTGGCCAGCGCGATGTCGTATTCCTGGACTTTAGGTTGCGAGGGATCGGTCCATACCAGCTTTCCGTTTTCGCGCCACGCCTGACCGGTCTTATGCGATTTCACCGCCAGCTCAGGATGGGTCTCAACCAACCGCTGGTCGCGGAAGATCGCAATCCGGGCGATGGCGTGCATGTTCTGCGAATGCAGGAAATGGATGTACTTGGGCAGGTCATGGAAAGCGCTGCGATGAGCTCCCAGCAGAGGATGATCGAACGGGATAGTCACGCTGCCGTCGCTGTCCTTGATATCGAATACCACGGCGTTTCCGCCGGCCTCGCGCCAGCGGCGGACAATGCGGATCCCGCGGTCACTCGCTGCCATGAGTCCGGTCAGATACACCGCCCGCACTTCGAAATCGCGCTGCACCAGGATTGCCTTCTCCACGATCGGTACAGGCAGCAGTCCGGGAACGATCACCGGCTGGCCAGCCTTCAGAAAAGTGCCGTGGAAATCGGCGTTGGCGTTGCGAATCGCCTCGCTCAGTTCGCTGGACGTCAGGTAAGACGTCTGAGAAAGATAGTGCCGCGCGACCAAGGGAATACTGTCCCCCTTCTTGGCAACATAGAGCGCGCTTCCCGGCGGTGCCTCGATCGTCGGAGCCGGTTGGGGGGCCTTCGGGACTCCGGGGATTGATGGCTTCGATGTAAGCAACAGTTTGGGATGCGTCGCCTGCCCGGACGCAGGTACTGCGGTTGCGCTTTCGAAGAGAACCAAACCCAAAGAAAGAAAGAGGATAGCGGCAAGTGTTTTGGGGCCCAGTGGACGCAAGTTTTTCTCCGTGGAAACGACTGTTTTCACGGATGCTACCCTCGGTCATATGAGCGGGCCAGATAACGTCGGGCCAGTGCCGAGCGGGTTCCTCCGCCGCTTCCGCACCAGGAAATTTCCATGTAGTGGCAAACTATTTCCCTTTGCTCAACCCGGCCTGCGCGAGAACCGTTCCTTCTTGACCTCCTCCCGCATCTAAGCCTAGTAGAAAGTAGGGCATAAGCGGGACGTCGGATTGGCTAGTGGTTTGCTGTAATGGGATTGCCGAAGAGATGAGATGACAGAAATTGTCTCTCATTACGAGACGGCGGGACCCGCTCTCCCAAGGATCGACAAGGGCCCAGAAAAGGAAAAGCAGGGCCAGACCCTATATGAAAACCGTCGTCAACACCATGCTCGACCCTACGCGCCGCTCCAATGATGCCAGAGAGTTCGAAAGCGCCCTTCGCCGCCGAATCGTCGGTCAGGACCAGGCCGTCGAGAAAGTGGTGGAAATCTATCAGATGTTTTTAGCGGGCCTGAATCCTCCTGGCCGTCCAGTTGGCAATCTTCTGTTCCTTGGACCTACCGGCTCGGGGAAAACCCGTGTGGTAGAAGCTATGGCGGAGTCCCTGTTCGGTGACGCCCGCGCCTGTATCAAGATCGACTGCGCGGAATTCCAGCACTCGCACGAAATCGCCAAACTGATTGGCTCGCCTCCGGGTTACCTGGGCCATCGTGAGACGCATCCGTTGCTGACGCAGGAAGCGCTCAACCAGTGGCACACGGAGACATTGAAACTCTCCATTCTCCTGTTCGACGAAATCGAGAAGGCTTCCGATTCTCTGTGGCAGTTGCTGCTCGGAATCCTCGACAAAGCCACTTTGACTCTGGGCGATAACCGCCGGGTTGATCTTTCACAGTGCATCATCATCATGACCTCGAACCTGGGGGCGGGTGAGATGAGCAACATGGTGGACGGCGGCCTGGGCTTTGTGCAGAAACCCACACAAGTCGACGCGGCGTTCGACGACAAGATCAACCGCTCCGCGGTCGATGCCGCGCGGCGCAAATTCAGTCCTGAATTCATGAACCGTATCGACAAGTCGGTCGTGTTCCGGACCTTGCGCTCCGAGCACCTGCAGCAGATCCTGGAAATCGAACTGGGCATGGTGCAGCAGCGCATTTTGATGGCATCGGCGGTAAACCAGTTCGTGTTTAGCTGCACGCCCAAGGTGAAAAGCTTCCTGCTGCACGAGGGAACCGATCCCAAGTACGGCGCCCGGCATCTGAAGCGGGCGATTGAACGCCACATCGTGTTCCAGTTAGCCAACCTGGTTGCGACCGGACAGGTCAAACTGGGTGATTTCATTCGCATCGACCTGAGCCCGGAAGGCAACCTCATGTTCATCAAGGAAGCCGAGAACGCGATGGTTCCTATGCTCCTCGAGCGTCATGGCGCCGCCGCGGGAGCGCTTCCCATGGCGCGTCCGGCCCGCACCGTCGCGCGGCGCGAGTTCGGCGCAACCGGAACTCTGGACGGAAAATAGCTTTTCATCAAACTCAACAACCCCAAGGGTGCCGCGAAACCGGCACCCTTGTTTTTTGTGGTGCCGCCACGCACCACCTGGGAACAGCCGCCCTCGGCTGTCCCCCACGTCGGTCGTGGCGGCGCATCTAAGTAGATGAGAAAATATGGTTCCGGGCAGGCAAAGTGTCCCCGGGGAGGAACGATTGCGGCTGAATTTGATCGTCGCGCGCGTGGTTCTGTTACTCGCGATTGCCACAGCCACACCAGCCATACTGGAAGCGCGGGTCGAGCCCTCGCACGGCTTTGACATGTTTTCCGCCCAGGAAGAAGTGCAGGCGGGACAGCAGGCGGCTGCACAGGTCAGCAAGCAGCTACCCATCCTCCCGGATTCGGACCCAATCACCATTTACATACAGCGCCTGGGACGTCAACTGGCCGCACACGCGCCCGGTGAGAAGTGGCCCTACAGCTTCCACGTCGTCAATCAAAAAGAAATCAATGCTTTCGCCCTGCCTGGTGGACCGGTGTTTGTGAATCTGGGAACCATCAAGGCGGCGGACAACGAAGCCGAACTGGCGGGCGTGATGGCGCACGAGATTTCTCATGTGGTCCAGCGTCACGGCACGCGGGCAGCTAGCAAGCAGATGGCGGCCCAACTTCCGCTAGCCATTCTGGGTGGAGTGATGGGCCAGGGCGCGCTGGCGCAGATGGCGCAGATGGGCATGGGGTTCGGAGTTGGCTCCTATTTCCTGAAGAACTCCCGCAAAGCCGAATCCGAAGCTGACCTGCTGGGCACGGATATCATGTACGACACTGGCTTCAATCCCCGGGCGATGTCGGATTTTTTCACCAAGCTGGAGAGACAGGGCGGAGTCGCGCGCGGGCCCCAGTTTCTCAGCGATCACCCCGACCCGGGAAACCGCGCCCAGGTGGTAGCCAAGGAAGTCGCCACCCTTCCCAGAAAGACCAGCTATCGCACCGACAGCGCCGAATTTCGTGACATCAAAGAGCGCGTTGGTGGCATGAGCCCTCTGAACGCGCAACAAATTGCGGAACGTCAAACCTCGTCGGCGAACGCTTCCAGGGGCGACGTCGAGCCCAGTGGCAGCTTGCGCAACTTTAACCACAGCGACTTTGATATTTCTTATCCCGACAACTGGCGTGTGTTCGGCGACAGGAACTCCTCGGTCACGATCGCACCGCCCAATGGAGTCTCAAATTCGACGGTGGCGTATGGAATGATGATCAATACCTACCAGCCGGAAGAATCCAACTCCAATCTGGATCAGGCAACTCACGAACTGCTGGCATCGCTGCGCCAGTCCAATCCCGATCTGCGCGTAATTGGCCAGGATGAAAACATCCGGGTAAATAGCATCCCAGGCAAATCGGTCGACCTGGTCGGAAACTCACCCTTGCAGGATCAGAGCGGACGTGCCGGGCAAGAGCGAGACTGGCTGGTGGCATTTCAGCGCCGGGACGGGAGCCTGTTGTACGTTGTCTCCATCGCTCCGGACAAAGATTTCGAATCGTTGCGGCCGACGTTTGAGCAGATGCTGAAGTCGATCAAGTTGCGGTAAGGCCTGGAAACACTTTCCCAAACGTAAGAGCGTGCCCCGTTCATCAGCATGATTGTGCGGGTGGCACTGAGTTACCGGCGCAGGTGCGGGCCCGATCGAGCAGCAATTCGCGCTCGCGGGCGTTGCGGGTCATCGCGGCCGCGCGCTCAAATTCCGTGCGGGCTTCATCGAATCGCCCCAGCTTCTTCAACAGGTCTCCACGCACGCTGGGCAAGAGGTGGTAGCCCCGCAGGGAGGGTTCTGCTGTCAGGGCATTGACAAGTTCAAGGCCCGCCGCCGGACCAGAGGCCATCGCGACTGCAACCGCGCGATTCAACTCCACCACCGGGGATGGTGCAAGTTGGGCAAGCGCACCGTAAAGCTCCACAATGCGCCCCCAATCCGTTTCCTCCGGGGTGACGGCCCGGGCGTGACAAGCGGCGATCGCCGCCTGGAGTGCATACGGACCCTGCATGCCGCCGAGCTTTTCAGCCCGCTCGAGCGCGGCCAAACCACGACGGATCAGGAGTTGATCCCAGTGCGCCCGGTTCTGATCGAGTAGCAAAATTGGCTCCCCCGTGGGGTTCACTCGCGCCCGGGAGCGCGATGCCTGGATCTCCAAGAAGCGCGACCAGACCATGAACCTCCGGTTCCTGCGAAGCCAGCTCGGCCAGGATTCGCCCGAGACGGAGCGCATCCTCGCAAAGCGCGGGCCGCATCCAGTCATCGCCGGAGGTCGCCGAATATCCTTCGTTGAAGACCAGATAGATAACTTCGAGAACCGAGGACAGGCGGGCGGAGAGCTCAACTCCGCGCGGAACCTCGAAAGGGACGTTCGCCTCAGCCAGAGTTCGCTTGGCCCGGACGATTCGCTGGGCGATGGTTGGCTCCGGGAGGAGGAATGCGCGCGCGATCTCCGCCGTGGTCAGTCCGCCGAGCAGACGCAGGGTCAGCGCAACCTGGGCTTCGGTTGAGAGCACCGGATGACAGGAGATGAAAACCAGTCGCAACAGGTCATCTCCAACATTGTCGTCGAGAGCAGAATCCAGATCGGGCACAGCCATCTCTTTCGCGCCCAGCTCGCGACCAAGCTCCTCGTGCTTGCGCTCGATCCGCGAATTTCGGCGGAAGTGATCAATGGCACGATGCTTGGCGGTGGCCATGAGCCAAGCGCCGGGATTGTCCGGAACGCCCGACTCCGGCCATTGCTCGAGCGCCGCGACCAGAGCATCCTGCGCAAGGTCCTCGGCAAGGCCCACATCGCGGACGATTCGCATAAGGCCCGCGATGAGCCTAGGCGACTCGATCCTCCAGACCGCATCGATGGTGCGATGTATGTCGGTAGACACCACAGCTACCGATCACACCATTTTTGATTGGCTATAGCAAGTTGAGGCGCCTAGCAGGCGTGAGCGAAGCGGGAGCCCGCTGCCGAAATCCCGAAGCGAAGCGAGGGATCTGAGGTTTTTGATCTTTAATTTATCCCCAAACTTATCCCTCTCGCAGCTCCCGCTCCCCTCGCCTACTCCCTGCAACCAAAGTCCTCCGGTCCGAACATCTGGCGCACCTCGGTCTCGCCTTCCCAACCCGGCCAGTGTTTCTTGTGCAGTTCCATGAAGCGCACCGCGCCTTCGATCGCCTCTTCCTTCGACTTCAATTCAAACTGTGCGTAGCCGCCGACCACTTCCTTGGCTTCGGTGAAAGGCCCGTCGGTCACAGTCACCTTGCCACCCGAAAGCCGGACGCGAGCGCCCAGCGCTGTCGGTCCGAGTCCTCCGCTGCCAATCATGGTGCCGGTTTTGGCGTCCTCTGCGGCGAGCTTCGCAATCGCATCCATCAGTTCCTTGGGAGGGGGGCCTTGCTTCTCGGCGTGCTTGACGATCATCATGAATCGCATCGCTATGTCTCCTTGATTAATTTGGTTGTGAGCCGGATTTTCGAACGGTCTTTGACCGGCTGGATCCAGGCTCTGTCTATGCGTCGAACGAGAGTGATGAAAATCGACATGGACCAAAAACTTTCTCGCGTTGCTGCTAGCGCTTCTTGCCGGCTAGCTGGTCGCGCAACTGTTCCTCCCGCTCTCTGAGCTCGGGAGTCAGTTCAGCCCCAAAATCTTCCGCCTCGAAGACCTGGCGAATCTCAATCTCGGATTCTCCTGGATGCGGGTTGGGACAGCGCTTGACCCACTCCACTGCCTCTTCCATCGATCTCACCTGCCACAACCAGTAACCGGCGATGAGTTCCTTGGTTTCGGCGAAGGGCCCGTCGATCACGGTCCGCTTTTCTCCCGAGAATCGGACGCGCTTGCCCTTGGAACTGGGCTGCAGTCCGTCACCGGCAAGCATGACGCCCGCTTTCACCAGTTCTTCGTTGAACTTCCCCATTTCAGTAAGCAGTTTTTGCGATCGGCATAATGCCTGCCTCCGACTCCTTGCTGGCCTTCACGATCACCATGAATCGCATTGTCATGCCCCCTTTTGAGTGTGAGATAACTTGCCCCTACTTTAGACGTCGAACCACCAACCGTCAGATCGACAAGTCCACAATCTTTTTTTCAGGAAGTGAGTTGACGCTGTCTGTAAAGGTGTCGCGCGACAACACGGTTCCGACCATGACCAGCAGAAGCGGCCAGGAGGATACCAACGTGTGGTGAAGAAGACCCTGCAGAAGCTGGTGGTGAGCCGCAGCACAGGCCTGAAAAGTGTGCGAGACCGCCATGATGCCGGCCGGCACTATACCCAGCGCTTCCGAGCCATTGGCGCCAAGCACATGCCGCAGCCGGGAAAGTGCTCCCGACAGGTTTCCATACAGAATAAACGTCCCGAAGCCGAGGAAGGCTGTCCCTGCGATTGATTTCAAAGCCCGAAAAGCTGTCTGTCGTTGCGCCATATTCGCCTCCTCGCCCTTTCTTCATCCTCTGCATGTTTGTCGAATGAGGGGGCGCGAGATCGACAGAGTCGACAATTTTTTTGAAGGATTGGCTGAGAATTAGGGCGGTGGCCCAATTATCAGGAGGTCAGGTTGAAAGTATTTGCTTAGGAATGAAGTCTGAGGTCGAGCGCCTACCCGCCCTGCTTCAGGTCAGTAAGCACTTGCCGCGCGATCTCTTTCAGAGTCTCGAAAACTCCGGGTCCCTGGAAGGCGATCGCTTCGATGAGGGGCTCATTTTTGCGGCGGAGCTGTTTGGACAGCGCATCAACCGGCAGGACGTTTGGCAGATCGCGCTTGTTGAGTTGCAACACGTACGGAATCTTGTTGAAGTCGTAGCCGTGTTCCTTGAGGTTGGACATCAGGTTGTCGAGAGCTTCGACGTTGGCGTCCATCCGTTCTTCCTGCGAGTCGGCGACGAAGACGATGCCATCGACGCCGCGCAGAATCAACTTGCGGCTGGCGTCATAAAACACCTGTCCGGGTACCGTGTACAGGTGGATACGAGTTTTGAAGCCGCGAACCGAGCCCAGATCCAGAGGCAGGAAATCGAAGAACAAGGTTCGTTCCGTCTCCGTCGCCAGCGAGATCATCTTGCCCTTCTGCTGTTCGGCAGTTTTCTGGTAGATGAACTGGAGATTCGTCGTTTTGCCGCCCAAACCAGCGCCGTAGTAAACGATCTTGCAGTTAATCTCGCGGGCCGCAAAGTTGATGAAACTCAAGACTTCCCTCGGAACCGTAGCAAACGCGTGCATCGACGCAAGCGTTTCCCGGTAAAATTTGGCTTGGTACTGCTGGTTTTATACCACACGCCCTAGTCAGGACGGCAGGTTACTCCGGTTACTAGCTGGAACACCGCCCTGGTTGAGCGGGATCGAGGCGGCTGTCGATTTCAGGAGACCGGGCGCGATTTCAGATTGTCGATTTTAGATTTCCGATTGAAAACCGCGGACAGACTTTCGATTTGCAATCCAGAATCTGCTATCTGAGATCCTCAGCGAGCCAATCCGACCGGGTAATAGCCTTCCTTTGCGCTCACCTTCAGATCGGGGCGGGCCACCCTGACTTCGATCTCGCGGTGAGCGCTGCTGGGAGTGGCATGGGTCAGATAGCCCAGCGTGTATTGGTTGCGGGCGTCCCCCAGCGCGCGTGAATAGGCGGTCTCGATGGCGTCGCGCGACAAGCCGGTGAAAAGTTCTCCTCCGGTGGCATTCGCGTATCTGGGCAGAATGTCCGTGTAACCTATCCGCGAAGTCAGCAGAGGCACATGCAGTTTTTGCAGATTGCCGTATCCCGGAATCGCGGATCCACCGACGGCCACGCCGTAAACCATAATTCCGTGCGATAGCAGAACCTTCAGCGTGTCCCGGTAGCTGGCGTTGCTGCCGTACTCGCGCCCATCGCTGATGACGAAAATGACCTTCCGGCGGGTACGATCGCGCTTGCTCAGGTCCAGCGCCGCGGCTACCAGAGCATCATTCAGCACGTGGGATTCTTTGGGTGGCGTGATGACCTTGGGCACGCTGGGATCGATCGGCACGCCATTAACGGTCGGTCCCTGAGGTCCCATCGGGCCGCCGGTCACGGGAACCCCGTTGTCCCTGCCAGTCACCATCTTGAGACTATCCAGCGCGGCGGTCAGTCTCCGCCCTACGGCGGCGAAGTCGGTCACCTTGGAGACGCTGGTGCTGTAGGTGTACAGGGAAACTTCGTCAAACTGGCTGAACGCGCCTTCAATCGCCGAAAAGGTTTGATTCGCTTTCTGCACCGCAACATCCGGCATACCTACGTCGAAAAGCACTGCAGCAGACAAGGCAAACGGATCGGTGGTAAAGAAATTCAGAACCTGTTTCTTGCCATCCTCGAAAACACTGAAATCCCGGGACAGAAGGCCGTTTACCAGACGTCCAGAATCATCTTTTACCATGACCGGAACCACGACCTGGTTGGTGTTCACGGTGATCTTGAACAGCTCTTCGCTGCCGGCGCTGCGCTCCGCCGTAGCACCGCCCTGAGGCACCGTGGTTACGTTGAAGGGGGGTGCGGGCGCAACTCCGGGCGCATAGACCGGTTCTTCTACGGATTCTTTGGGGGGCGGCTGGTTCGGCGGCGGTGCCTGACTCGCGGGCGGGGGCGCGGGGTTCGACGACGAAGGCGGCGGCACGCCGGGGAACGGGCGACTGGCGGAAGGAGCGTCCGGAATATCCTGTTTGGTCTGATCCTGCTTAGGTTGTTCCTGCTGTCGGGCGACTGCCGTCCCTGATGCCAGGCAGATGGCCAGTATTGCGGAACCCATTGCCGCGGCTATTTGTCCTGTTTGGCCACGCGTTGCTTTGCCGCGGGTCATTCTACCGAACCCTGTTCCATCCATTCCTGAATACACGGGAGTTTCTCCGCCTGACGGCTGCTGCCCATATTTCGGATGCCGAAACCTGTAATTTCGTGCATCTAACCCTGATGGAATAGACTAACAAAAAGTGCGAGAGAATATCTGGATGCCGAAAGTCAGCAGGTCTCAGAGGTTTACAGTCGCGATTTTTGCGGCTACAACGCTGTTGGCCAGCCTTTTTCCGGCTTTCGTTTCCGCCCAGGCGCTTCCTCGACTGGCCGGGCCTCCGGACCAGGGAGACCAGAGCCAGCAGAGTCAGGGTGAAGACCGCGATCAGTCCGTGGGCACGTTGAAGGTCAACGTGAACGTGGTCCAGCTCTTTTTCAACGTCAAGGACAAGAAAGGGGGGCTGATCCCCAACCTGGTCAAAGACGATTTCCAGATACTGGAAGACGGAAAACCGCAGACCATCAAATATTTCACCGCCGAATCCGATCTTCCCTTGACTCTCGGGATTCTCATTGATTCCAGCGGGAGTCAGCAGCGGGTTCTCGAAATGGAAAAAGAGGTGGGAGCCAATTTCCTGGGCGAGATTCTGCGCTCCAAGGATGAGGCGTTTGTCATCAGCTTCGATGTCGACTCTAACCTGTTGCAGGATTTCACTAACTCGCCACGGCGGCTACGGGAAGCCCTCAACAGCGCACGCATCAATGCTCCACCATCGAGTTGCGGAGGCCTCCCCGGTGCCGGAGGTGGACCTTTGCCGTGCAGTTCAACCCCTAAAGGCACCGTGCTCTACGATGCGGTCTACCTGGCCGCGCACGACCAGCTGGCGAAAGAAGTTGGGCGCAAGGCCATGATCCTGCTGACGGACGGCGAAGATCAGGGCAGCCAGCTCAAGATCACGGAAGCCATTGAAGCCGCACAGAAGGCGGATTCCATCTGCTACGTGCTGCTGATCGCCGACCGCGGCTTCTATGGATTCGGCGGATATTCCGGTGACCGCGAAATGAAGAAGCTGGCCGGCGAAACTGGCGGCCGCGTCATCGAGGTAGGAAACAAGATGGACAAGCTAAAGGACGCCTTTGACCAGATCGCGAGGGAACTTCGCAGCCAGTACAACGTGGGCTACACTTCCACCAACACGGCTCTGGACGGCAGCTTCCGCAAAGTGGAAATTCACACCCGGAACAAAGACTACAAAATCCAGTCCCGCACAGGTTATTACGCCGTGGCAAGAAGAGATTAGCCCCGCGGTGGTCTCAGGCTGAGGTTCTTTCCTGAGTTCGAATCCTGTACATTTTCTTCATGGCAAAGTTTGAGAAGCATATCTTCATTTGCGGCAACCAGCGCCCTCCCGGAGCGCCGCGTCCCTGCTGCGATCCCGAGGCTCGGGCTGAATTGCAGAAGTCATTCAAGGAAAAGCTGGCAGCACGCGGGCTCAAGGGAAGAGTGCGAGCCAACCAGTCGGGCTGCCTTGACCAGTGCGAGCATGGCCCGAATATGGTGGTCTATCCGGATGCGGTCTGGTATGGCAGAGTCACGCTGGCAGATGTGGATGAGATTATCGAATCGCACATCATCGGTGGAAAGCCGGTAGAGAGGCTGGTGCTGCCGGACTCATGCCTCAACGCGATTTGTGCGCATCGAACCCCGAAGGTATCTCGCCAGGGTTAAGAGGTATTTGCGAGGTCAAGCAGCGCTGCTGAGAACAGAGAACCAAAGTCTGACAACTGATTCTATCTTCTGATTTTGTTTTCCGATTTCGATACAGACATCCCAGCCTGCACGCGCCAGGCGCTACCGTTTCACACGCGAAGAGCTACTGCGATCCGGCGCTGGCTGCCGCAGCACGCTGCAGCGCCGGATGAGCCGCCAACCACTTCCCTAAGGTCTCGTCGAACGTGGCGGAGGCATTGGCAAAGCGAATTCCCATACGGCCTTGCACGTCCCGCCATACCAGCTCTACGGCGGTGGACAGGTTGTCTTTTGTATCCGGCAGAGCAAAGTCGATGCTGTGAATCGATGAAGAAGGCAGAGCCCGCCCTACGTGCAGCGCCGCTCCGCCCGCGCTGAGGTTGGTAATGAAGACCAGCGTGTCTTCCAGACCAGCGCCCCGCAGGGTAGCCGGAATGTTGATAGGCGCACGTTGCGACGCGCGCGCATCTTCATTCTCTCCCCTGAGACCGAGCGCAGCCTTGACGCCATTGAGCAGCCGGTCCACGGACAGCGGCCGGTAAAGAACCATGTGACTTCGTGCTCCTTCGGCCAGGCCGATACTGTTTGGCGAGATTGCCAGCACGACGCCGACGGATTTTTCGCAAGAGGGCAGCGACTTCGCCGCGGATAGAACTACCACCGCACCCGGAGCATCGGCATTATCCACGATGATGGCGTCGAATGCAGTTTTGGTGATCATACGCACGGCATCCTGCGCCTGAGCGGAGTGCGCAACCTCAATGTCCAAACTTTTCAGAACCTCGCCGGCAAGTTTGACAATTTCCTGGTCTTTGGAAAACAGCAGTGAGCGCAATGCCATGGTCGCCGCACTTTATAACCTTCAGCAGGAACCGACAAGTTACCGAAGTTGGGTCCGGTTCAGGCTGCTTTTACAATGAATTGCGGGCGATCGAAGCGAAAAAAGAGCGGAAAGTGGTAGGCGCGGCAGGAATTGAACCTGCAACCGTCGGATTAGAAATCCGATGCTCTATCCGTTTGAGCTACGCGCCCGCGCCGTGGGTCAATCTGCCGGAGCTAGCGCAGTCAGTTTACCGTACGAGTGTGACTTTGAAGAAAGGGATCCGGCTCAGCCAAGTCTGGGACATTATCTCGACGCGTCCCGTTTACCACTGTTTGAGAAAGGTGGTCTCGAAGGCAGCGGGTTGGCCTGATTGCCGCGTACCTTCGTGCTGATTCCGGCACTTCTCCCGGATGCGGCGCGGTGATATCGTTTCTACTAAGCTTTTTCCCTCGAGAGATGAAGTCTTTGTCCCGCATCGGCTGCCAAGTTTTCCGGCTTTTGCTGCTGGCGGAGGCGCTGGGTGCGGGTTTTGGCCTGGCGCAATCGCCCGCTTCTCCTAAGCAGGGCTCTGCCGTGATTCTGCGTTCAGTAAAGGTGATTTCTGACGCGGAAGGACCCGCGGTGGAGATTCTTACGAACTCCAGCCAGACTCTGAATCCCACGATTGAGACTCTGGAAAGCCCGCCTCGCCTGGTAATTGATTTGCCCAACACACGCGTTGCTTCGCAGCGCAAGCCTCTGGCGGTAGACAACACGCAAGTTACCCGGGTGCGAATCAATCAGTTTCAACAGGCGCCGCCGGTGACACGGGTGGTGCTCGATCTGCTCCATCCCGTGGGCTACTCCACCGATGGCACGGGTCAACGCTTGCTGGTGCGGTTGCTGCCCATCGCTGAAGCTCGGCGACCAATTCCAGAGCCTCCGTCGGTTCCGGCTTTCACGCAAGGGGTTCAGCCGGTCGCTGTGCCAGTGAGCACTGGAAGCTCGGGAGCGGTGATCGAAGCGGGAAGCCGGCTGGCGGGCGACTCGACCGTCACCGCTACACAGGAGACCACGATTCTACGTCTGACGCGTGGAGGCGAAGTGCGGGTGTGTCCCGGAACCACTCTTTCCGTGACCACTTCGCAGAACGGCCGTGACCTGATGCTGGGCATGAGCACGGGCGCGCTCGAAGTCCACTACTCCCTGAGCACGTCTGCCGATTCTGTGCTCACGCCGGATTTTCGCATGCTGCTCGAAGGCCCGGGTGAGATTCATTACGCGATCAGCGCTGATGTACGCGGCAACACTTGCGTCCGCGCCTTGACGGGAAACACGGCTTCGGTGATGCGTTTCCGAGCTCATGGGCGACGGCACCTACAAAGTGAAATCCGGCGAACAGGTGGTGTTTCGCGGGGGGCAGGTGAACCAGGTCGACGCGACCGTGCCCGACAATTGCGGCTGTCCGCCGCCGGCCATTCCGGAGATGAGGGCCTCGGCGGAGCCTGCGCCAACAATTTCCGAGAAAGACCTGCCACCTGAGGTGCATCTGGCGCAACCTGGAGACACAGCCAAGCCGGTGCCGCCGCCCACGAACTCCGATTCCGGAATGCCCTCTGCCGCGCAACGCGGTCTGAGCAGGTGACACTCACAATATTGCCTCCTGACGCCCAGCTGCCGGCGCCCTCGGCGAGCGCTCCGCATGTGCAGGTCGAGGCTCCGTTCGTCTTCCGAGCCTGCGGACTCGCCGCCCTCGGCGCCAAATCTCGCAACTGGAACTTTGCCGATGTCGCGTGCGAACCCTCAGGCGCCCCTGCTGACCACTGCGGAGCCGCCCGAGCCGCAGCAGCGCAAGGGAGTCTTCGGCAAGATGAAGGGCTTTTTCGCAGGCCTGTTTCGATAGGACGGCTGGGTCAGACCTCGTACCCCCGGCCCGAGGTATCCTTTTTGTCTCTGAGTGCGTCTCACCAACAAATCGGTCCTGATTCTTTCAGGGGGTGATCGTGATGGTCTCCGCGAGCTCACCGGCCCCGGCTTTTGCATCTCTCACCCAGAACATGGGTCTGTACCGGCACCCGGCCGGAGAATTTTCTGGCCTCGTTTCTGGTCCACGCGATGGGACTTGGCCCTCGTCTTGTGGATGGCCACCTGGGTGTCCGATCGCCGACCCAGCGCCTGGCCTCGAAGTCAGTCATGCCATCAACGTTGGCCCGATTTCATTTTTGCCGGACGAACCTGGCGGGCACGGCGGAGGCGGGACTCATGACAAGTTCGGCTGCCTCCAGAGGAGCTTTGCCGAAATTGACTCTGGAGGATCAACTCACGCCGCCACAAGCCGTGCCTTTGAACCTCGATCCAAAGTTGCCCGAGCCGCCCAGTGTGATGGCTTTGTCCGACGTCAAACTGCCTCAGCTGGCGCAACTCGGCGACCCGCTCTCGGCGGTTCAAGGACCGCCTTCGAATGGTCCGGGCGGCAGGCGGTGGAATCGGAAGCGGGTGCTGCGGCGGGGTGGGGCCCGGCAACGGACCGGGCTTTGGGCCTTACGACGAAGGCAACGTCTTCCGTCCGGGCCGGGGCGGCGTGACCCAGCCGCGTCCGATTTATGACCCCGATCCCGACTACTCCGACGCCGCCCGCAAAGCCAAATATCAGGGATCGGTTCTGCTGTGGCTGGTGGTGGGTCCGGAAGGCCGGCCGCACAACATTCGCATACAACGCTCGCTGGGCATGGGCCTGGACGAGAAGGCCGTCGCCGCCGTAAGCACGTGGCGATTTCAACCAGCCACGCTCAACGGCCAGCCCGTGGCAGTCGAAGTCAACGTGGAAGTGAGCTTCCGGCTTTACTAGACGACGGACCGGGTCGGGCGTCGGTCTGAGACGTCGTTGGTCGTTAGCCCTTGGTCGTTGCGCCGGAAAACCGAATCGGCCACCGATTTCACGGATCCACGCGGAGCCAGACCTTATTTTTGGAATCTGAGCGAATCCGCGAGAATCCCTGGCCGCGTTTCTTGACACGCCAACGACCAACGTCCGAGGTCCGACGCCCACCTCGTTTTACCGCCGCATGGCTTTGGCCAGGGGCGCGACTCTTTCCCTTACTTCGTCGGCGATTTCGGCGCCGCGTTCCATGGCTTCTTCGGCGAATTCTTTGGCGTCGTCCGTCCAGTCTTCGACCGTTTCTTTGGCGGTCTCGTATTTCTTGCGAAGCTCTTTCCTGAGTTGCTTGCCGGCCTTGGGAGCGAGCAACAGGCCGAGCAGCGCGCCGGCGCCCAACCCGATCAGCAGAAAAGTGACAGCGGTTCCGGCGGTGTTGCCGCCATCCGAAGGCTCGTATTTTCCAGTGCGCATAAATATCCTTTCAAATTCGATTTCAATTTGCTTGTTCTCTATTTTAGACGCCGGTTCCCGCTTCGAGGTCTTCTTTCTCGCTTTTGTTGGTTATTTCTTCGTAACTGTTCGGGTTCGGTTCCCAAATCAGCTCAAGCCCGTGTAAAATATGGAGTTGAATCCTCGTATCCGGCGGAAAATGTGGCCTTCCCGCCCTCCGTCAACGTTAACCGAACGACGATAATCGAAATAGCGCAATCATTTTTAAGGAGACTTACCCAGCAATGGCTATCCCCGCCACGCAGCTTCGCCCCGGCATGATCATCAAGCACAACAATGATCTGCACTCTGTTTTCAGCGTCGAGCACCGCACCCCGGGTAACCTGCGCGCCTTCATCCAGGCCAAATTGCGCAACCTGCGAACCGGCGCCATGTTCGAGCACCGCTTCCGTTCGCCCGATCCCATCGAGAAAATTAATGTCGACGAAGTAGAAATGGAATTTCTCTACGCCGATGGCGACAGCTACTACTTCATGGACACGACCAACTTCGAGCAGACTCATCTTTCGAAGGAAATTCTGGGCGACGCTGTCGATTACCTGATTTCCAATCTGCAGATCAAGGTGGAATTCTTCGATGGCAAAGCCGTGGGCATTGAGTTGCCGCAAACCGTGGAGCTCACCGTGGTCGAGACCGAGCCGGGACTGAAGAGCGCGACCGCTTCCAGCGTGACCAAGCCGGCGAAGACCGAGACCGGGCTGGTAGTGCAGGTGCCGCCGTTCATCAACGAAGGCGAGAAGATCCGCGTGGACACGGCCGAAGGCGCGTATCTGTCGCGAGCATAATTCCCATGTGGGGCGGACACTCTTGTCCGCCGCCTTTGCCGTTTGATTTTCGGTTTCAGACCTTGCATTTGCGGGGGGGAGACAGGAATTCTGGTTGGTGTCAACATTACTGTCCCCGATCCATGTCAGTAGCGGAATCAGCGCTCGCCTTGATGAAGGAGAGGATGCGGCAATTACAGGTCGGCAGAAGCGTGCGTCTGCTGACCCTATCGGCATCGCTTTTCATAACTGGATGCACGATGGTCAAGTCTGAATCCGACGTACTGGGGGAATATGAACTCAAAGCTGGAAATGGCAAGATCATACTCCAGGTGTCGCCCGACAAGAGCTTCAGCGAAACGATCTTCTGGCCAAATGGGAAAGTAGAAAGCCGTTCAGGAAAATGGCTCTGGAACCAAGACGGGATTAGTTTCGATCAACTATGGATACCTTCCGAGTTCGCACCGGATTACATTCTTCGCGGATGCATCAGCGACCGCGAACAAGCAGCCAAAGTACACCGAGCCTGGGCACTGGTCGGGTCGGGTAGAGAAGCACTGGGGAACCGTTACATTGCCGATTTTTCCTGATGCTGATGTGAACTTCAAGATGGTTAGGCGATTCCGCCACTGACGGTGTTTTCTGCCGCGGTGACGTTCTGGTAAAAGCAAGGTCAAGAATCAAGATCAGGAATCAAGAACCAAGATCAAGAACCCGATTAAGATCAAGATCAAAGGCGACGGACAAGAGTGTCCGTCCCACACACACAAAGGGGCGAGACATGACATCCGCTGAAAAAACAACTCAAGCCCGCCGGTTCCTGGTTCGCGGACGCGTGCAGGGCGTGGGCTTTCGCTGGTTCGTGGAACGCGAGGCGCACATTCTCGGAATCGCCGGCTGGGTGCGCAACAATGCCGACGGCAGCGTTGAAATTCTAGCCATGGGATCGCGCGATCAATTGCTCGGCCTGAGGTCACGTCTGCGCGAAGGTCCGCGTGCCGCGCGCGTGGACGACGTTCGAGGAAGCCGAAGCCAAGCCGGTCGCCGGCCTGACAACTTTTCGCATCGAAGGAGCCTGGTAAATGTCGAACCCGTGCCCGCGCAGTCGCGTCTCGACTGCGAGCCGCTGAAGAAGCTGATTCGGGAAGTTCCGGATTTCCCCAAGAAGGGCATCCTCTTTTACGACATCACTACGCTGCTCAAGGACAAACTTGGCCTGGCCATGCTGATCGACGCGCTGGCGGAGCACTACATCAAGCAGGACATCGACCTGGTATTGGGCATGGAAGCGCGCGGTTTCATCTTCGCGCCGGCGCTTGCCTATCGTCTCAACGCAGGCTTCGTTCCGCTGCGTAAACCGGGCAAGCTGCCGGCGGCCACCGCCAAATTTGACTACGCACTGGAATACGGCACCAACACGCTGGAGATTCACAAAGACGCCATCCAGAAAGGTCAGCGCGTGCTGATCGTGGACGATCTGCTGGCCACCGGGGGCACCGCCAACGCGACCGCCAGGCTGGCCAGTTCCCTGGGCGCCGAAATCGCCGGGCTTGGCTTTGTGGTCGAACTGGATTTTCTCAAACGGGCGGGAGCTGCTGCAGGGATACGACGTATTCTCGCTGCTGCATTACGAGAAAGATAGGCGTCAGGGCGAAAAATGTGGGCGCGAGCGTCCCGCTCGTGCAGGTGCGGAAAATCAGGCGGGTTTGAAAAATAACCGACGAACTAGCGAGCCGCTCCGCCAAAATCAGTTCCGTAAGTCTGAAGTCTTCCCGATCCTGCACGAGCGGGACGCTCGCGCCCACATGTCTACTTCTTCCCTTCCTTGGCGGCATGGCGGGCGGCGCGCTCCTGCAGGGCCAGAGTCACCACGCGCATCATGTCGTCCCAGGGCGCGGGCTTGCCGGTCCAGATTTCGAACTGGCGCGCCGCCTGGTGCACGAACATCTCGATTCCCGGAATCACTTCCGCGCCGCGCTCTTTCGCCATTTTCATGAGCCGCGTTTCCGCCGGATCGTAAATCATGTCAAACAAGTAGCGCGTGTTGATCTCGTTTTCGTTCAGCGGAGACTCGCGCATGTTCCCCATGCCCACGGGAGTGGCGTTGATGATGACGTCGAAGCTGAGCTTTTTCAGATCGGCACGTTTGGCGATACGTGCCCTTGCCTGGTGTGCCAGCTTTTGCGCCGGGCCGGCGCTGCGATTCAGAATGTAAACCTCGGCGCCGCGCTCCTTGAGCCCGAACACCGCGGCGCGTGCTGCACCGCCCGCGCCCAGAACCAGAATCTTCGCCTTTTCCAGCGTGATCCGCTGTTCCAGCGGGCGCACTACACCAGCGGTGTCGGTGTTGAATCCGTACAGCTTTCCATCCTGCGCCCGCACCACGGTGTTGCACGCACCGATCTTCGTGGTGTGCGAATCGGTGTTGTCGAGATGCTTGAGGACGGCTTCCTTGTACGGCATGGTGATGGAGAGGCCATGGATGGGTATATCGCGCACGCAGGTCAACAGATCTTTCAGCGTCTTGGCGTGGAGGGCGAGATAGACGCCGTTCACATTTTCGCGGCGCAGCGCCGCGTTCATGATGGCGGGCGAAAGCGAATGCGCCACCGGATCTCCGGCCACGCCGTACACGCGGGTGGCTACATCGACCTGTTCGATGCGGTAGGTGTTGCGCAACTCCTGGGCCGTGATCTGGCCGGGCGCAGTCTTCTCGTCGGGAGTGACCGACGCAAAGGTAAACACGCTGCCCGCGCGCACTCCGAGCAGGCGGCTGATGATGCCTTGCTCGCCCATGCACAGGCCGACCAGCGAATGGCGGTCGCCATGCTTCTCCAGAAACTTCATCATGGTCACGTTGTCGTAGAGAGTCGTGGCCGTGCTGACGATTTTGTAAAAGTCGGCTGGGATGGCCACCATCTTTTCGAGCGTCGCTTCCAGATTCTTGGTGGCCCGGAAATCGTGATAGGAAAGAATCAGAGCCGATCGGCTCGCAGGCGCTGCACCTGCTCCGGCTTGCACTTGGAAGCGCTCTGCAACTCGATGTCGACCAACTGGCACCCGGACGCGCCCGCTTTTCCCAGAATATCCAGCTGCGACGCCAGGGAGCCCTGGAACTTGCCGCCGCTGGCCGCGCGACGGCAGGTGGCAATGGCAACCACGTGCGGGTTGTATTCCATGAGGCGTTTGATCCTCGGGAGCGCCAGGGCCGGACGGGGAAGGTAGTCTAACCTGAACTCCAGAAAGGTGTTATCCCGAATCAGCGCCTCGGCCTTGTCCACCAGAGCGGCGGGATCGGAGTCGGTGACGGCCACGCAGACCCGAGGAAGCCGCAGGGGCCGAAGCCGGGTGATGTAGTTGGTGGCAGCTGCGGTCATCATTGGGAACAAGAACCGGGAACGAGTCGGGATATTACAGGCGCGTAATTCCAGATGCAACAACGGATTATCGAATTTTCCCGACCCCAAACTATTTAACGTACCCGCGATAACACCAGCGTAACCTTGACCGGCTCTCTCCCTCTTGTTACTGTCCGGCTTGAAAGCCCTTCTATTTGCTGCAGTTAGCGGGAGAAAGCCGGCTGGGGCCCCGGCCTCGATTTCGGAGGTAACATGAAGAAAACAGGACTGTTGCTGTTACTGTGTCTGGCCCTGGTGGTAGCGGCAACTGCGCAGCAGGCCGATTCTGCCTCGGCAGACCAAGCCGCCCCTCAGGGCACGCTGATTACGACGGGAAGCTTCCCCGTGGAGCGGGTTCAGACCCCCACTTCGGCTGATTTGTACTGCGGCGGTTTCGTCAGCAAGGATCTCGTGCCCAACGCCAATTTCGTGACCGGCGGGCTGGAAAGTCCCAATACCACCAAGTTTGCGCGCAACGACCCTATCTTCCTGGCCGGCTCGGGCTACCAGACCGGACAGCAATACGAGATCGTGCGCGAATTGCAGGATCCGAACCGCTACGAACTGTTTGCCGGCCAACACGCCATGCTGAAGGCCATGGGCCAGCCCTATTCCGAACTGGGCCGGGTGCGCATCGTCGACACCCGCGGCAAGATGGCGGTCGGACACGTCGAATTCAGCTGCGAGCCGATCGTTCCCGGGGATGTTGCGATACCTTTCGCGGAAAAGCCCGCAGTGCGTTTCCATCTGCCCGAGCGGTTTGATCGCTTCATGCCCAGCAACGGCAAGGCGAGCGGGCGCATCGTGCTGGCCAAGGATTTCGACCTGCTGTTGGGAACGGGCTCCAAAATCTACATGAACGTGGGCGCCAACCAGGGAGTCAAGGTAGGCGACTACTTCCGGGCCGTGCGCTCCTACGAAGCTGACCTGCGTGACCCGGTGGATTCTCTCTCCTTCAAAGCCTCCACCACCGAAGACACGCAGAGGCTTCCGCCTTCGATCGAAGGACACATGTTCACCAAAACCAAGGGGCCATGATCCACGTAGCCGATATGCCACGGCGAGCGATGGGAGAAATCGTGGTGATCAATGTCACTCCGACGACCGCCACCGGCATGCTGGTATTCGCGCTGGAAGATGTCCACGTGGGCGATCACGTGGAACTCGACGAACAATAAATCTTGCCTGATTAAGAGAAGCATTCAGGGAGGCTCAGGCCTCCCTGATTTTTTTGAGTGGCGATGAACAGCGGGCCGAGTCGACCCGCGACCACACGACCACTTTACCGGTGGTCGCCAAACACTTCCGCGGTGAAGGCTTCCAGGTTGGCGCCGGTCTGCCACGCGTTCGACGGGCAAGCCGGCCTTCCTGCAGGTCTGTTCCAGGAAGGTGATGCGATCCCATCCGTGCTCGACCGGAACTTGCGGCAACAGTAGCCCTCGATAGCGCACCCAGGCTGACCAGCAGGCCGTGACGGCCAACCTCCACGCTTCCGGCTGAATCGGCTGCGGCGGGAGAGGATGCTGAGCGAGACTTCCAGTTCCGGAGCTTCCTCCCGGGTTACCGGCGGAAAGCGCGAGTCGTCAAACGCTGCGCCCCGCGCGCTTTCGGCGACCGTGCGATAAAGCGAAGTCACCGGAAACACATAACCGACACAGCCCCGCAGAGCGCCGCGATAATACAAAGTGGTGAAGGCGCCACGTGGTTCAGCCAGGTGCGCGGAAGGAGGAGCCAGCGATATTTCGCGCCGCTCCAGCGCCGCCGTGATGGCCTGATGAGCCAGTTGCAGCAGCAGTGTGCGTTCTTCCGGAGAGAATTCGTTGGGCTCAGCGCTGCCGGGCGGGTAAGCCAGGCGGGAGGGTGAATCGTCAGGTAGCGGGCACATCGCGTTTCCTCCGCCGGCTGAGGACGAAGGCGCGGCGGCGGCGCTTGACCACATGCCGGTCGATCTTCGACCAGAACGCGGCAAAGTAATCGATCGCCGACACCAGCGACAGAAAAACCATGAACCAGATCGAAACAAACGCAATCCAGTGGACCGGGAAAATGTAAGGGCCCACCGGCCACTCTTTCCAGCGATGGTCGAGGATGACGGCGACCACGGAAACAATCTGCACCAGCATCTTGAACTTGCCCAGCTCGCTGGCCTCGATGGTGAAACCCTCCGAGGCCGCAATCGAACGCAATCCGCTCACCAGAAATTCGCGGGCGATGATCACCACCGCCACCCAGGCCGGCACCAGGCCAGGATTGAATTGCACCAGCGCGATAAAAGCGGCAGCGATCAGAAGCTTGTCGGCCAGGGGATCGAGCAGCATGCCCATGGTCGTGATCTGGCCGCGCCGGCGGGCGAGATATCCGTCGATGCCGTCGGTGATCGAAGCAGCGATGAACAGCGCCGAGGCCAGCAATTCCTGCTCGCCGTCAAAGCTCTGAAAGTGGTTGGTGGAAAGAATCCAGATCAGCAGCGGGATGCTGAAGATGCGGGTCAGCGTGATGGAGTTGGGCAGATTCACCGCGGGCACGGGCCGCCAGTCGGCAAGAGAGAAAGCTGGCAACACCTAATTATCCTCCACCCGAAAGAGGGAAGCAATGAAGCAATGGTAGGGGATTGCATCTGGAAGCGGGCTACGTGGGAACGGCCGGCGCGGCTATCCCCACGTGGTCCGTGGCCTAGCTAAGACTCGGTACCGGTCTTCCCCAATCCCAATTTTCAGCATGCTCATTCCCTCTTCCAGCGGAGATGAACCTTGGGGAAGCTGTCCGTTGGGCGTAAGTTTGTCGATCAGCATGGGCAACAACTGCGACAGATGAGAACTGGCGGCCTCCGGCGAGATTCCCGCCTTCGCTGCAAGTTCCTTTACCTGTTCGCTTCCCAGAACATGCTGAAGCTGGTCCGCGGAGATGGGAAGATTTTGTCCCGTTCCTACCCACGAAGTGACCAGGCCGCCCAGACCCTTGTCGTGAAACTGCTGCACCAGTCCGGAAAGCCCGCCGGGCTGGTTATTGATCATCTGCATGACGCTGGCCGCGAGCGGATTGGAACTGCCCGACAGCATGCTGCCAATTTCCTTGCCGGCCATATCTTCCAGAAAACTCATAATGCCTCCTAAAGCTCACTGCGTGAAAATGAGCGCCAGGAGCCGATGCTCCCGGCGCTGAAGGGCGCCCGCCAACTACTTTTGCTTGGCGATAATCATGTCCTTGATCTTGGCGTAGGTAGCCGCCGGAATAATCTTCTTGCGAGTCAAGTCGGTCTTCTTCGCGTAGGGGCGGCCATCGATGATCTTTTGCGAATATTTCTCCCCGATGCCGGGAAGAGCGTCCAACTGATCCTTGGTCGCCGAATTAATGTCTACCAGATCGGTCGCCGCAGGGGCAGCCATGGCGGAAGTTGACTTGGAACTCTTCGCCGCCTTGGTGGTTGTGGCCTGCGCGGCCGCAACTCCAGTGAACAGTGCCAGGGCAAAAAGTGAAACCAGAATTCGAGCTATCAGGTTATTTCGCTTCATAATTCGTTTCTCTCCTTAGTCCTTTTCCGATGCTTTGTAGCCGGCCGCTTTGGCGTCGGCTTCGCTCATGAATTTTCCCGTCTTGGTCTTGCCGTACCAGCGGCCGCCCTTGTGGTAGACACCGCTATCGGTGTTAACCCAGACCATGCCGCTGGATTTGGCCGAGGCGATTTGCGGATCGGACGCGGCCCCAGTGGCCGCTGCCTTGCTTGTCTTGGTCGCAGGTTTTGAAGCCGGAGCCATGGAGTTCGAAGGAGCTGCCATCGAACTCGCTGGAGCCGTAGGGGCCGGTGCCATCGCGGTGTGCGTGGCGGGTGCCTGGCTGGCGGCCGGCGCCGCAGCGGTAGAGCCAGAATCCATCTCCGACTTCTTGCTCTTGCGAGTGCGCTTGGTGGGGGTAGCGCTGGTGTCCGTGCTGGCCGCCGTAGTAGCGGGCGTTGCAGCCGGAGTCCCGGTTGCGGGTGCTGCTCCAGAATCCGCCGCCGCCTTCTTGCTCTTGCGAGTCTTCTTGGTGGGAGTTGCAGTTGTGTCAGCGGACGCCGTGCCGGTCGTGGCGCCAGCTGCGTCTTCGGATTTCTTGCTCTTCTTGCTTTTCTTCGTGGTTGCGGTGTCGCTGGCTGTCGCCGAGGTACCGGAACCGGCCGCCGTTGTATCGCTGCCAGCTGGTTTCTTGGTCTTCTTCGTTTTCTTGGTTGCGGTCGAAGAAGTATCCGTCGTGGCTGGGGCTGACTGATTGTCGGCTGTGGTATCAGCTTTCTTCGTTTTCTTCTTTTTCTTTGCTGTCGACGACGTTGTAGTTTGATCGTCCGTTGTATTTGTTTGCGAGTTGGCCAGGGTAGAAATCCCAGACAGCACCAACAACATGCAGAACGCCATCAACCACGTACTTAGCCTGGTTTGCAGTCTGCTCATGATTTCCTCTCTTGAACCGGCTTCACCGTGAAATTCACCTCCAGGGACGTCGGACGTCCTCTCGGTCTGCCGGCGGGGCGACCATAATGACACTTAGAGCAGTAGGGGTCAACCTTAAGAGAATCGCCGGTGGTGGGCGAGACCTCGGGACTGAAGTCCATCAGGCTGACGCTGACGCTGACGCTGGCGCTGGGATTCGTTCAATCAGCGATCAGGCGTAGATGCCGCGCTGGCGGACGGTGTAGGCGACGCGGTCGATGGCCAGCATATAAGCAGCGATCCGATTGTTCACGCCGTGGGTTTCGGAGAACCGGACCACGTCCTCGAACGCAGCCTTCATGATGTGCTCGAGCTGCTCATTCACGACGGATTCTTTCCAGAAGTATCCCTGACGGTCTTGCACCCACTCGAAATAAGACGTGGTGACGCCGCCGGCGTTGCAGAGAATGTCGGGGATGACGAAGACGTGCTTGTCGGCCAAAATATCGTCGGCCGTCGCCGTGGTAGGACCGTTAGCGCCCTCGGCAAGAATTTTGCACTTCACCCGGTCGGCGTTGCGGCTGGTGATCTGGTTTTCGGTGGCAGCAGGAATAAGGATTTCGCAATCGCTGACCAGAAGTTCCGCCGGATCTTCGGCTTCGGCGCCCTTGAAGCCATGGATTGTGCCATTGCGCTGGCGATACTCCCACAGCGCATCGACGTCAATTCCGTTCTTGTTCAGCAGGCCGCCATCCACCTCGACAATGCCGATGACCTTGTAGCCGACTTCCGCCATCAGCCGCGCAGCATTCGAACCGACGTTGCCAAAACCCTGCACAATCACGCGGGTGGACTCGGGGCTCAAGCCAAGCTTCTTAACCGCCTCGTCGCATACGATCATGATCCCCCGGCCGGTGGCTTCGCGGCGGCCGCGGGAACCGCCAATATTGATGGGCTTACCCGTCACCACCGCGGTCACGGTCTGGCGCATGTGCATGGAGTAGGTGTCCATCATCCATGCCATGGTCTGCTCATTGGTATTCACATCGGGAGCCGGAACATCTTTTTCCGGACCGATGAATTCGACCAACTCCGCGGTATAGCGGCGCGTCATGCGTTCCAGTTCGCCCTGGGACATCTTGTGCGGATCGCAAATTACTCCGCCTTTAGCGCCGCCGAAGGGAATGTTGACCACGGCGCACTTCCAGGTCATCCAACTGGCCAGCGCGCGGACCTCGTCCAGGGTGACGTCGGGCGAATAGCGCAGGCCGCCCTTGGCCGGACCGCGAGCAATGGAGTGCTGCACCCGGAACCCGGTGAAAACCTCCAAATGACCGTTGTCCATCATGACCGGAATGTGCAGGATGATCTCGCGAGTGGGATACCGCAAGACCTTCATTAAACCCTCGTCCAGGTTCAACTTCTGGGCAGCAAAGTCGAAACGGGCGGCTTGCGCCTCCCACGGGTTGATCTCCTGTTCGAGGGAAATGGTCTTCATAGCCATGGCGGTCTCCGATTCGTCGGTCAGACGGTAAGATGCTGGCCGGCGCCGGGCTGACTTCCCCGGAGTGGGCGGGCAAACGGTTTAAAGTATATGCAGGGCCGGGGCGGGGAGGCAAGTTACGGGGTGGCTACCCGTTCTGTCTTCCTTTTGGAGCAAATTTCTTGGTCACCCTGAGCGGACCCGTTCACTTCGCTCAAGATGACATTGGAGTTTGCGGACGAGCCGCGCTGGTATGATCAGCAACCGCTAGATCGTGATCTCCATGCCTTCCGCCGCCGCCCGCACTTTGGGATAGTGGTCGCGCGCCTGCCTTACGACCCGGTCGATGCAGTCGTCATTGTGATCTGGATCGTGGTGAAACAGGATTAATTCGTTGGCGCCGCTTTCCATGACCACGTTGATGGCTTCGCGCCAGTGGCTGTGGCCCCAGCCGCGCTTGCGAGCTTCGTATTCTTCCGGCAGATACTGCGCATCGTAAATCAACACATCGGCGCCAGCCGCCAGTTTGCGCACATTTTTGTCGAACCCCGGATCGCCCGGTTCGTTGTCGGTGGCGTACACCAGCACTCCGTCTTTGGTCTCCAGGCGAAAGCCCATACAGCCTTGAGGGTGATTCAGCCACATAGCTTCGACGGTCACGCCCTCCAGTGGCACCCGGCCTTGCTCCAGATTGTAAAAGCCGCGCTGTGCCTTCATTTCGCTCATGTCCACCGGAAAGTAAGGTGCGGCCATCTGCTCCTCCATCACTCGTTTCAGGGTTCGGGTCCGGCTGGAAGAGTGAAAAGAGAACGAGTTCCCGGAGTTGTCATAAAGCGGTCCGAAGAAGGGGATGCCCTGGATGTGGTCCCAATGGAAGTGAGAAACGAAAATGTGAGCATTAATAGCTCGGCCTTCCGAGACTGCGCTGTAGCTCTTGGCCCAACGAGCGGAATCCCGTGCCGCAATCGAAGATGTAGAGATCGTCGCCGAGGCGAGCTTCGACACAGGAGGTGTTTCCTCCGTAACGCAAATTGTCGGGCTGGGGAGTCGGCGTGGATCCGCGTACGCCCCAAAACTTAATACGCATACGCCCCCGTAAAGCGGATTTGGCCTGAACCGCCATCTTCCAACGGCAGGACGCATCCGTCAATTCATTCGCTGGTTACTCTGGTTTCAGTTTCTGATCATTTTCATCAGCATGCCATGCCGGGGTCGAAGGGTAATGCCAGGCTGGGGAACAACGGGATGGCCTGGGACCAGGCTCAACTGAAATCGCTGTGCGATCGTAGCCACAAGCAGTGTTGCCTCCATCATGGCGAAGGAAGCTCCTATGCACAAACGAGGTCCGCCTCCAAATGGAAAGTAAGCGAAACGAGGAAGCTGCTGGACTGCATGCGCGGTCCATCGCTCCGGATCGAAGAGTTCTGGATGGTCAAAAAAGCGCGGATCGCGCTGCAGGATCCACGGGCTCATAACCACATTCGCGCCCACCGGGACTCGGTATCCGCCGATCTCGATCTCTTTCGCTGTGGTACGTGCAAGGCTCCAGGCGGGGGGATAGAGGCGCATGGATTCCTTTACGACTTTTTCGGTGTACGGCAGGCAAGTCAGGTCTTCAAGTTGAGGCGTGCGTCCACCGAGCACGTGGTGCAGTTCCTGCCGCAGTTTTTCTGCGGCTTCAGAATGCTGGCTTAGCAAATACCAGGTCCACGATAAAGAGACGGCGGTGGTTTCGTGCCCGGCAAGCAGGAACGTCATGATCTCATCACGCAACTGGCGGTCAGTCATGGCGCTGCCGTCTTCGTCACGGGCTGACATCAGCATGGAGAGCAGGTCGCCGGTATCTTCGCTGCGTTTTTCTCCCCGGCCTTCTCCGCTGGCTCGACGCTGGCGAATGATGCGGTTGACGATTGCGTCCAACTCCCGCACCGCGCGTTTTACCCGAACCAGTGCCGGCAGCGGGACATGACGCAGAGCAGGCGGCATGATCATCCGCAGGCCGGAGCTGTGGCGCATCAGCAGGTTAAGCGCTGCGGCTACCGTTTGTGCGTCTTCACTCACTTCCACGCTGAACAGCACTTTGGCAACGATTCTCATGGTGAGTTGCATCATCGCCTGGTGGAGGTCCCGGATTTCGCCGTCTGACCAGGTCGTCAGCATCTCTTCCGTGTACGCTCCCATCGTCCGCCCATAGGACCAGAGCCGCTCCCGGTGAAATGCCGGCTGGCATAGCCGCCTTTGGCGCCGCCATTCGGAGCCCTCCGAGGTCAACAGGCCTTGACCAAGAAACCAGCGGCTGTTTTGAATGACCTTATCCTTGGCAAAGTTCTGCGAATGCGAGATCAGCACTGACTCAATCAGATCAGGATGGTTCAGGAAGTAAACGTGAATCCATCCCGCCCGGTAATAAAAAATGTCCCCGAAATCGCGCGCCCAGCGGGTAAAGACGGTGAGCGGATCGGCACCGAGCAGCGGAAAATTACCGACCAGGAAGCGGGGCGACGGGCCGGGGGGACGGCGAATAGCTGGCATGAGCGAAGACTTCCACCGTCGATCTTACAGGGTTTTGTGGCCCCGGCGTCCCGCTGGCCTGATAGCGGATGGAACGTCCGCAGAAGGATTAAAGAATCGCAGACGACGACGGCGATTCGCACTCACGTTTGTACAGGAATTGAGGTGCCCGGGAGCTCAGCAGTCTTTCAGACCGCAATCGGGGTGTCGGCACGCCGCCCCAACGCCGCGAGACTTCCTTCTCTATAATGACTCATCCCATGCTGCGTCCCGACTACAAGGAATTTTCCCGCCTCGCTGGCGAGGCTACGCTAGTCCCGGTGGTGAAGTCAGTAGCGGCCGACTTGCTGACTCCAGTCTCGGCTTTTCTGGCGATTGCGGCCAACGAGCCAGATGCGTTTCTGTTGGAGTCTGTCGAGCGTGGCGAACAGATTGGCCGCTTCACCTTCCTGGGAGCGCGGCCTTACATGCAAGTGCGTGCCCTGGGCGAGGACATTGTGGTGCAGCGCGGCAAACGCAAAGAGCATCATCGCGGCAGCGCGATTCAAGTCATAAAAAAATTGCTGCGGCAACACCGCCCTGCGATCGTTCCCGGGCTGCCCCCATTCACTGCGGGGGCCGTGGGCTACTTCGCCTATGACGCCGTCCGCCAGCTGGAGAAGATCGGCGAACATGCGAAAGACGATCTCTCGCTGCCTGATTGCGTGCTGATGTTCTTCGACCGCTTGCTGGCGTTCGATCACTTGCGTCATCAGATTCACATCATCGCCACTGCCGATGTAGCGCGCGAGAGTCCGCGGCGGGCCTATGATCGTGCTGCCGCGGACATTGGCGTTCTGGAAAAGAAGCTGGCTGCGGGTTTGCAACCGGCACACTGGCACAAGACGTCAACGAAGAAGCCGGGCAAGCTGGAGATTCACGCCGGCACCGCGCGTCGACGCTTTATCGAGTCGGTCGAGCGCGCCAAAGAATATATTGCCGCCGGAGATATTTTTCAGGTCGTGCTTTCGCAGCGCCTGGACTTTGTTCCCGGAGTCGCGCCCTTCGACGTATATCGCGCGTTGCGCGCGGTAAATCCCTCGCCGTACTTGTATTTTCTGCGCATGGGTGACACCCATGTCCTGGGTTCATCGCCGGAAATGCTGGTGCGCGTCACCGGGCGCAAACTGGAATATCGCCCGATCGCCGGCACTCATCCGCGCGGCCGTGACGAAGTCGAAGACCAGCGCCTGGAACAGCAAATGCTGCACGACGAAAAAGAACGCGCCGAGCACGTGATGCTGGTGGACCTGGGACGCAACGACCTGGGCCGGGTAAGCGACTACGGTTCAGTGAAAGTAAAAGACTTGATGTACGTGGAGCGCTACTCTCACGTCATGCATATTGTCTCGGCCCTCGAAGGCAAGCTGCGGTGTGACCTGGATGCGCTGGATGCTTTCGCAGCCTGCTTCCCCGCCGGCACCCTGAGCGGCGCGCCCAAAGTTCGCGCTATGCAGATCATCGAAGAACTGGAACCGACCCGGCGCGGGGTGTACGGCGGGGCGGTGCTGTACGCGGATTTCGATGGCAACCTCGATTCCTGCATCGCGATCCGCACCATGCTGATGCAGGGCAAGAAGGCCTACCTGCAGGCAGGAGCGGGGATCGTCGCCGATTCCGATCCAGAGCGGGAGTTTGAGGAGTGCATGAACAAGGCGCAGGCGGTGTTAAGGGCGGTCGAGGCGGCGCGGGGGGGGTAGAAAATCAGTTGCCGGTTGTAAGTTATCAGTTGTCAGTTTTGCCGCGGCCTGAGTACTGGCAGCTCATCACTGGTTTTGCAAGTTCAAGAAATTCGCTACCAGCTTCTTTCCCTCGCCAGTCAGCACGCTCTCGGGATGGAATTGCACGCCCTCAATTGAGAACTTTCGATGTCTCAGCCCCATGATAGTCCGCGACCCGTCTTTCTCCGTTGTCCAGGCGCTGACTTCCAGATCCGTGGGTAGTTTTCTTTCTTCCACAATGAGCGAATGATAGCGAGTGGCGGTCATGGGAGAGGGAAGACCGCGAAAAGACAGTCTTGCCGTCGTGTTGCACTTCGCTGGTCTTGCCATGCATCAGATGTGGCGCGCGTACAACCTTGCCGCCGAAGGCAGCTCCAATCGCCTGATGGCCCAGGCAGACTCCCAGCAGCGGTACTCTCCCGGCGAAGTGGCGAATCAGCGGAATCGTCATTCCAGCTTCCTGCGGCGTGCAGGGGCCCGGGTGAGAGCACGATCCGTTCCGGGTGCATGGATTCCACTTCCTCGGGCGTGATCTGGTCGTTGCGGCGCACCTCGACCTTCGCGCCTAGCTCACCCAGATATTGGACCAGGTTGTAGGTGAACGAATCGTAATTGTCGAGGACGAAGACCATAATCTGCTCGCCGGCTAAAAGCCGGTTCCCTTCGACTGCGCTCAGGCTCTCCACTTCGCTGGCTTCGCTTCGCTCCGGTCGGGATGACAATGACTTCTGACTTAGACGTCTAGCTTATATCAAACAGCCGCTAGCGACTGGCCAACCCGCCCGCGGTTTCGGCGCCGTCGATGGTGTAGACCTGGCCGGTCATATAGGCCGCGTCGTCCGACGCCAGGAATGCGAACAGGGCTGCGATCTCCTCAGGTTGGGCGTGGCGTCGCAACGGAATCTTGCGGTTTACTTCTTCCAGCATTTGATCGGTGTACTCCGCGCGCTGCATGGGCGTGAGCACGTATCCCGGAGCCACTGCGCACACTCGGACTTTCGGCGCGAGCTCCAGCGCCATGGACTTGGTCAGCTCGATCACTCCTGCCTTAGTGGCGTTGTAGTCAGCGTAGTAGGGTTGGCCGACCAGCCCGTTGGTGGACGCGGTTTGGAGGATTACGCCACTGCCCTGCGCCCACATGTGTTTGGCCGCGGTCTGCGCTACGTAAAACACCCCGGTCAGATTCACAGCGATGATCCGGTCCCACTCCGCCGGTGTAATGTCGAGGAAATTGTGGCGAATACTGATACCGGCATTGTTGATCAGGACATCCACGCCTCCCATCAGCCTTACAGCCTCGGAAAAGGCAGCCTCCACCTGCTTAAGGTTGGAGACGTCGGCATCCACGGTCCCGGCTAATTTCGGCAACTGTTCCTGGATCTGTTTTCGGCCCTTGGAGTCTCGGTCGAGCACGACTACGGACGAGCCTTCTTCCAAAAAGCGGGCGGCGGTCGCCGCGCCAATTCCGCTGGCGCCGCCGGTGATCAGCACGCGCTTGCTCTTGAGTCCCCGCATGAGTCTCCCTTAGAGAATGGCTAACCCTTAAACCAACCCGGTGAACCACCAAGCACACGAAGGTACACGAAGGAGTACGCAAGTTGGAATTCCTTTGTGATGTGTTCTTCGTGATTTTAGGGTCGCTCTATCTCTTGCCACCGAACAGGAAGGCTAATTCGATGATCAGGATGATAACCACCATCAGCTCGAGCACGAAGGCGCGGCTCTGGTTGAACTGGTCCACCATGAAGCGGTAAAGGTCTTCGGCGGTTTGCAGCTTCTGCGTCACCAGGTCTTTGTAGTCTGGTACGCCGACCTTGGCGGCGGCCAATTTGTACAGACGCGCGGAAAACATGTCGCTTAGAAACTTGATGGCGTTATCGGCGCGCTCGGTCAGTTCGCTGACGTCGAGCAGGACCGTGTGCAGTTTGGTGGCTGCTCTGGCCAGGCGCCAGCGGGCCAGCATTCCGGTGCCTTTGTCGAGGGCGGCATACACGATCGCCAGTTCGTTGGTGAGAAATTCGTCGTAGTGACGGAATTCCAGCAGCTGCGAATTGGCGTATTCCAGCAACTGGATGGCGGTTTCAGAACCCACTTCGCTGTCATAAAGAAAGGCAGCGTTCCAGCCGATAACCGCCAGGTCATTGGGATAATAAGAAGCGCGGGATTGGAGTATCTCGTTGCGTTCGCTATCAGACAGCTGGGCAGTCTCTCCGCGCACGATTTGCGCAATGCGTCCGCCCTGAGTGGAGCATAGCTCGGCCGCGGACGGCGAGCCTGTCATCTCCCTGACGTGGAAGATAAAATAGTCTTCACTCAACCACTCCGCATACGGCTTCACCAGCGCCGGCGCCGCCCGCTCCAGTTTTTCGCGGACGATGCGGGCTGCATATTTTTCAAAATCCACGTCCCAGACCCAGCGGCTGCCCAGCCGAACCAGGGTGTCCCAGTCGCCGGAAAAAGGCAGCTCGAAAACCACGCTCAAGACGCCGTAGTCGTAATACTTGATCTGCCCTTCGAGCCGCTCGCCACTCTCCAGAATCAGGGGCTCGATCGGTTCCACCACCGGAGGCCGCTGGTAGCGAACATAACCCGGCGCCGGATGTTTGAAGGTGGGCTGTTCCAGGGTGCGGGCGCCAAAAAGTTGCCGCAACTGGTCGAGTCGGATCTCTTCGCAAACGTCAAACTGGATGAGAACCAGGACCGAACCGCGCAACGCCGACTCGACGGAAACCTCAGCCACGAGTGTGGGTTCGGACAGGGTAAGAGTTGTTTTGGAGTCTGCAGTCATAAAAGCCCGCTTCACGGCCGGGTAAGCGCGCGGTTGGATCAGCCCCAGCTATCGTTACTACTATTCTCCCAGAATCCAGGGTAGTTGGGGAGAGACTGGGCGGTAAATATGTAAGACATTGATTTTACGATCTTTAGCGATGGCGATAGGGAGAACTCGACCTTCAAGCCAAGTAAGTGCTAATTGCCAAGTGCTAACGGCCTCTTCGGACGATCCTTTACCCGGATCACGAACTTCAGCCCTGACCATACCTCGCTTACGGCACACACTTTCACGTCCACGAGTCCCGCCACCAGGCCGATCCTTCTTACGTCATTTTCATTTAGATCGACTGCCAGGCCAGAAGTCTTCTTGGGCCAGCTCACCCAGAGTGTCCCTGACGGCACCAGCCGCCGGGCAAATTTGGGGAAATGCTCCTTCATCTCAGCCTGGCTCTTGATGAAGATCATGGCGAAGTCCAGTGGAACGGAATCGGCTTCGACGACCTCGCAGCCCGCTAGATCCTTCTTAAGCGCACTCTTTATGTCGCTTGGCAATGCCAGGAAGGAGACCCTGAATCCAGTCTTGATGCCAAGTTTCTGCGGCAGAGGAGTTCCGGAATATCCCGCCATTTGGCGTCCTACTGCGCGGGCGCGTAGTAACCACGGCGACTGCGTACCCGCAGGCCCTTGTGGTTTTGCGCCAGGATTTCGATGGTGTGGTATCGGCCATCGGTGCGAAGGTCGGCGGGCTTATAGGACAACGCATACTGGCTGCGCAGTTCGTCCTGAATTTCCACGAAGGCGTTGGCCACATCGGTAATTTGAAAAGGAAAGAAGGAGCGGCCGCCGGTGGCATCCGCGATCCGCTCCAGAACTTTATCCCCGGCCCGTCTGCTCCCGGAGACGTTAGTGCTGATGGTATAGACGATCACATCGGCACGTTGCGCCATGTCGATTGCCTCCTCACGTGTGACATGGCTCATGTTGTCGTCGCCATCACTGAGCAGGATGATGGCGCGGCGCACCGGCCCGCTCTGCGGCGCTTTCAGCAGCTTGTCGCGGCTGGCAAAATAGAGCGCATCGTACATCGCGGTGCCGCCACCCGGCCGCAGGGCACGGACCCCGCGCGAGAGTGCTTCGGTGCTGTCGGTAAAATCCTGGGTCACCTCCGGAGTTACATCAAAGCCCACAATGAAAGCTTTATCGTACCGGGGCCGAACCGTTTGGTTGAGGAATTCGATCGCAGATTCCTGCTCAAACTTGAATCGATCGCGCACCGAATTGCTGGCATCCACCAGCAAGCCGACCTGCAGGGGAAGGTCGGTTTCATTGTGAAAGCTGCGGATTTGCTCCGCCGGCTTGCTGTCGTCGAGCACCGAGAAGTCGCCCTTGGCCAGATTCTTAACGTAACGGCCATGCTTGTCAGTGACGGTAAACACCACATTCACTTCGTTTACCGTCTTGGTGATGGTGGTGGCAGCATCGTCGGAGGAGTTCTGCGGAGGAACCGATGGCGAGGCCGGCTTCGAATCCGGGCTTGCCTTCGATTCTGTTGGTTTAGAGTTCAGGCCCTTGGCGGGCGGCTGCTCTGCCGGGAGTGCGGTTTGCGGCGGAGCTGACGCGGAAGACCCGGAAGCCTGTGGCGCTGCATCGGGCGGAGGATCAGCCGGAGGCTTTGGTTTGCTGATTTGCTGCTGAACCGCCGACGGCGCGGAAGGCAAGTCGTCTGGCGCTGTGGTCTGGGCAAAAGCTGCCACCGCTAACCAAGCGCTGCCCAAACACAAAATTGGCCCGCGAACCTTCATGCTGCCCCGATTATACAGCCTAAGGAAACCCGCAAAAATGCTGGAGATGTTGCAGTTCGTGGCGCCGGCGTCCCGCCGGCTGTCGCGAGGGCGTCCCGCCGTCGCAAGTAGGTAACTCGCTCTGAGAAGTGGGAGCAAACGGCAAAGCCGGAAGGGCGAGATTTCTACCCGCCCAGCTTCTGCAGAAAGTCTCCCAATTCGGCGGGCAAAGGCACCGAAAAAGATAGCGGCTCGCCAGTTCGCGGGTGCTGAAATTGCAAAGCCGCCGAGTGCAGAAAATTTCTGGCAAGAGAAAGTGACATGCCAGTTGCCTTGTTGCTCAGCTCTCGCTGAGCGCCGTATAGCGTGTCCCCCACGACCGGATGACCGAGCGAAGCCAGGTGCACGCGAATCTGGTGCGTCCGTCCAGTATCGATTTGTACTTCGAGCAGGCTGAACTTCCCGAAGGACGTATCCAGCTTCCGCTGCACGGTGTAATGGCTGATGGCTTCACGTCCGCCGGCCCTCCGCGTGGTCATACGAGTGCGCCGGATCTGGTCGCGGCTGATGCCACTGTTGATGGTGCCGCGCTCGCGTTTCAACCATCCTTGCACCAGCGCCAGATATTTTTTCTTTACTTGCCGCCGGACAAACTGTGCCGCCAACCGCCGATGCGATTCGTCAGCTTTCGCCACGACGATCAGCCCGCTGGTAGCTTTGTCCAGACGATGCACGATTCCCGGGCGCAACTCGCCGCCCGCCGACGATAGCTCGCCGAAGTGGTGCAGCAGGGCGTTGACCAAAGTGCCGCGATTGCGCTGATCATCGGTAGCGCCGGCTCCAGCATGCACCATCATACCGGCCGGCTTGTTAACGACAGCCAGGTCGGCGTCTTCGTAAATGATGTCAAGGGGAATATTCTCAGCCATGGCGCGCAAGGGCGGCGATTGCGCCGCTGCCAGCACCGCGATGCGCTCCCCGCCATGCAGACGTAGTGAAGCCTTGGCCGATGAATCATCCACTCGCACCAAGTCCTGAGAAATGAGCTGTTGCACGCGGGCGCGGGTGGTTTCGGGAAGCTGGCGTACCAGAAACTGATCCAGCCGCTTTCCGGCATCATCCGCAGTCGCGGAAATCAGAAGTGGAAATTGACGCATGTAGGCGCGAGCTGTGTGGGCGCGAGCGTCACGCTCGTGCTCGTTCCCGAAGGGGATGACCGTCTTTGACTGTAACCAACCTAATCCTACCGCGACGCGGGCGCTGGAACCGCTCTGGGGGACGACGACTTCAACCACCAGATAAAGCCACCCGTAATCACCAGGCAGATCGAGATTAACTGTGTGCCGGTCATGATTCCGCCGAATACCGACCCGCGCCCAGGATCATCGCGAATGAACTCAAGAAAATAGCGGGCTACGCCATAGAGCATCAGGAAAGCCGCCAGCACCTGCCCATCGAATTTCTTGCGCTTGAACAGCCACATCAAAATAAAGAAGTTTGCCAGTTCGACAGCTGCTTCGAAAAGCTGCGTAGGCTCCAGCGCCACTCCCAGCGGAGTGTAGGAATTCGCATTGGCGATAGGATTCGTAAAGGTCACGCCCCAGAAGTGCGAGGTAGGCTTGCCATAGCAACAGCCTGCGGCGAAGCATCCAACGCGGCCGATAGCGTGCCCTATCGCGAGGCCGGGCGCAAACCCGTCCCAGGTCGCCAGCGCCGGCATACGGTGCTTACGGATGTACCAGACGGCCGCCACCGCTGCGCCAATCAGGCCACCGGAGAAGACTCCACCGGCCTGAAGTGTGCTGACACTGAAAATATCGCCGGGATGAGTCGAGTAGTAGCCCCAGTCGTTGACGATGTAGAGGATCTTGGCGCCAATAATGCCGCACAGGACGACCATCACTCCCAGGTTCCACGCGTCATCAGGATTGATGCCTTGCTTGCTCGAGTTGCGGACGCTGATCCACAATCCGACCAACACTCCGGTAGAAACCAGGACCCCGTAGGTGGGAAGGAAAAACCGTCCGATATGAAAGAGTTGCGGAAACACTATGAGTTTAGATGCGCGAAAACTGAGTTAGCACAGCTCAAGTCTAGCAGGTGAGAGGTAGGGGTTGCCAAGTGATGGCTTTCCGGTAGCGGACGCGGGCTTTCGCCAGCAAAAAAAGCAAGCCGACCCACTGTGCCGTGTGACGGGGCCGAGAATGAACCCGTCGGTAGACGTTGGGCGCCCGCCGAGACCCTTTAGGCATCTCCGCATGGCGGAGCGCTGCACACCGGATCCTAGTTCGAGTCGAGCTCCCGTTCATTCAGCATTGGTTCAAAAATCGGTGACCCGCCATCACCAACCCGGCAGGTCGGCTTTCAGTCAGGATGCTAGGGTATACCTCCCCGCATTGGCAATAGGGAGGACCTAAAAAGTTGGCAATCGGCTTGCCAGCAACTTTCGTAAGGGGCAGGGGTGCTGGCTCTGCTACTGAGCGGGAGCGGCCACCCAATAGCGGCTCCTGGCTAGCACAGTCGCGGTGCCGGGCTGTTTGAGACGGACACGAATCAGGTGCAACCCGGGCTGGGGATTCTTCGGTTCGAAGCTTAGGATGTAGCGGCTGTGCAAGTGGTTGGTGAAATCAATCATGCGAGTTTCGAACCGTTCGCGAGACTCGAACAGCTCATACTCGCCGCCGGTCTGGGAGGCGATTGCTTTTGGTGTGTTGCGTTTGGTGGCGGCTCTGGCCTGCGCCAGGAGCGCAATGAGGTCAATCCCAGGTTTCATCTCGTCCTCGTTGTTGCCCCGTTCGGTGTCCAGGATGTTGGAGATCGTGGGCGAGAATGCCAAAGCGTACACGGTTGCATTGCCGTTGCCGATCAAAGTCACGACATCGTCAATTTTCGCAAAGTGGCTGCCGTGGTCGCGCGTCTCGCTGACCAGAAGCAACACTTTCTGTCGGCCTTCCTGCGACTTATTCAGTAGCCTGAGCGAATATTGCACGGCGTCGAGGATCGCCGCTCCGTTGTCGCCGGGTTGCAGGTTGTGCAGGCAGTTGGCGATCTGTGTCCCGTCTGAAGTGAAATCCTGCGCCAAATTTAACTGGCTGTCGAAGGTGAGAATTGCGATCTGGGTCTCCGGCTCGTCAAGAATGGGCGCCAGCATGGAATTCAATCCTCTGATTCTGTCGAATTCACGCCCCGCCCGCCGGCCTGTTTGAATCGCCACTATCAGTGAAAGTGGTTCAGGTTCAGCGGTTTCATCCATCTGCGCCGGCTGTTCGACGCCATCGTCTTCAATGACGAAATCCGCTGCATGTAATCCGTAAATTGCGTGTCCGGTTACATCCCGGACTAAGGCGGGCACAATCACAACGTTAGATTGACTACGGAAGGTTGGTTCCTGGGCAAAAGTGGCCGAGACCGCCAGGAGCAACAGAGGGTAAGAGCTGAACTGGATGACGCTATCCTGCGCGGCGCTTGTCTCCCAGCACTTCGTCCAGCACGCTTGACAGATGTTGGGCTCGCCGCAGGTAGTCGCCCGAACCCACATCCTGATTGCGCTTCAGCAAGTGGTATTCGTCAGCAATATTCAGCGCTGCCAGCACGGCCAGACGCGCGGTATCGACGGTGTGGGTCTGTTCCGCCACCGCACGCATTTTGCCGTCCACATACTCGGCCAGCTTAAGGATGTAGTCCGCGTCGGAGCCACGGAGATTGTAGGCCTGGTCGAAAATCTCGACCCGGACAGCGTTATTGCTGGGATCCTTAATCGCAGTATGCTTCGTGGCCGTTGCCATATTCGCTTCTCCTCAGGACGGAAGCTCTGACCGGCTCAGCTGACCGCCTGCTCCTCGGCAATCGATTCGATCTGCGCCAGCATCTTCTCTACCCGGCCCCGGATCTCCTCGCGTTCCTTGCGCAGCCGCACCATCTCGCGGCGCAAACCCTCGAGCTCTTCTTCGCGCTCCTCCAACTGCTGGCGCAGACGCTGGGTGTCGCGCTCGGCGGCGGCCCGGGCCTCTCGCCCGGACTTATACAGCTCAATGGTGCGATAAACTTTCTCTTCGAGCGCCTGAAAATCGTCAGCAGGAACCTGGGCAGATACCCCTTCAGCCATTCTCACGGACATGGTGTCACACTTCCTAAAAGGAAAAAATGGAGAACTTCAGCGCAGTATACCGCAGAAACCTCCCCGCGGATCAGATGCTTAAGAGAGTTTTATAGGTTGGTTTCGAGTAACCGCGTCACTCGCAATTGGAAATGTCATCCTGAGCGGAGCCACCCGTTCGCTTTTGCGAACGGGGTCGGCGGAGTCGAAGGATCCCTAACGTTATACGTATGCGAGTTTCGCCGCGATGGAATCCTTTTGATCGCTTTCGCAGGAAGACCCGAAGCCTCAGGCTGCCGATTTCGCAATAGGGGTCCTTCGACTGTATAGCTGCTTCGCTGGGTGCCCCCTCGCGGTCCGCCGAATTTATTTCCGAATCCGCAATCTGCGTAACCGCTCAGCCGCGGCGTCCAGTGTTTCGTCCCGCTTGCAAAATGCGAATCGCACCTGCTGGGCCCCATCGAGCGCATCGTTGTAGAAGCTGGATCCTGGAACCGTCGCCACTCCGATCTCTTTCACCAGGTATTTGGTGAATTCAAGATCGCTGGCGTATCCGAACGCGCTGATGTCGGTCATCACGTAATAGGCTCCGTGCGGCGGAAAGCAGCGGAAGCCAACCTCCTCCAGTACTGGAATCAGGCGGTCGCGCCGTTTGCGATATCCCTCAGCTAATGCCTGGTAGTAGCTCGGAGGCAGACCAAGCGCCGCCGCCCCGGCCTCTTGCAACGGCGCGGGCGCGCCCACGGTCAGGAAATCATGCACCTTGCGAATCGCATCCGTAATCACGGGCGGCGCCACTGCCCATCCCACGCGCCATCCCGTGACGCTGTAAGTCTTCGACAGCCCGTTGATCGTGATCGTACGATCGCGCATGCCCTCGAGAGTGGCCAGCGAAATATGCCGTGCGCCGTCATAGAGAATGTGTTCGTAGATTTCATCGGTAATGGCGAGCACATTGAATTCCACGCACAGATCGCGGATCAGTTCCAGTTCGCCGCGAGTGAAAACCTTGCCGGTGGGGTTATTCGGCGTATTCACGATGATCGCCTTGGTGTGCTGATGAAACGCTGCCCGCAACTCGCGCTCGTCAAAAGTCCACTCGCCACCGACCGCAACAAGTGGACGTAACTTCACAAACCGCGGCCTGGCTCCGGAAAGGATCGCGTCCGGCCCGTAGTTTTCGTAGAACGGCTCGAAGATCACTACCTCGTCGCCTGCGTTGCAGACCGCCATCAAAGTCGAAATCATGGTCTCGGTCGATCCGCAGCAAACCGTAATTTCGCGTTCCGGATCTACCTGGATGCCTTGCCACACTTGCATCTGCCGCGCAATTGCATTGCGGAGACTCCTGGCTCCCCAGGTGATTGCATATTGATTGACATCAGCCGCAATCGCTTCCTGCGCCGCGCGCTTGATCTCCGCCGGAGCTGGAAAATCGGGAAAGCCCTGCGACAGGTTGACGGCGCCATGCAACATGGCTTGACGCGTCATTTCGCGGATCACGGATTCGGTGAAGTGAGCGGCCTTGCCGCTGATAAAAGACTTCGGCTGGGTGCCTGTTTCCCCCATAAAGTGAGCCTAGCATAAAAACACGTGGGGACAGCCGCCCCGGCCGTCCAGCCGAGCGCAGCTCGGCAGGGGGGAATGCTTTCCTCGGAAAGAAGTCTCTGGCGAGCTGCGCTCGCCCTGGCCCGCTCTGAGACCCCGGCCCACACGATCTTAGTGTCCGCGAATGAAGAAATGTTCCTTGTCTTCTTTCGCGGGCACGGCCACATCGAAAAATCCGACCATCATCTCCTGATAGGTTTGGTCGCCCCAGGTGACGGTCGCCTCCGGGTCGGGGTTGTGCGGATTATTGCGCGAGTTATCGTACCAGGCTACGGCTCTTAATTTTGTTCCAGCCTTCAGCAGCCTCGGTTCTGCCAGACGATAGCTCAGCTGCCAGTGAAAATGATAGTTCACGCGCAACAACGTATCGATCGAGCCATCGGGCCGCACGATGTCGTACTCGAAGCGCTTTCCGCGAAGATGCATGTGTGGAAACAGGCTGAGCAGCGTGGCATCATTCGGTAACGTGCCTTGAGCTTCCACGCGAAAATCGTCCGCGCCCGGCGGAATGATAAATGCATGATCGTTCAGCTGAAGCGTGATGACACGCTGCGCCGGTGCAGCCTTCGCGAATACGAGGCCAATGCTGGTCTGGTCCTGTCCGGCTTGTCCGTTGGTGGTGTAGTGGACCTGGAAGACGATGTCCGAACCCGCCGAAACGAATTTTGCCATGCCATCCGGCCACCGGTCCGGCGAGCTACCGGGCGCATACACCAGCAACAAGTCGCTGGTAGTTCCGTGCGCGTCCAGCCTGTCCTGCGGATTGCTGAGAGTGGACGCGGTAAAGGGCTGGCCGACCGGGGCATGCCGCAACCAGTTAGAATCCGGCGGCCGAATATAGACGACCGCGTGGTGCACGTACTGCGCGCCGGAAGGACGCACTTCCGCCATCTGCACCCACTTGTCTTCAGTGAAATGCGTCGGCACAATTTCGTATGTGTATTCGACGTCGCCCTCGGCTGGGATGTTGACCGGCGCAGGCATCTTCAAAATGACATCAGGGTTCGCGATATTCCATCCTGCGGCCCACTGCCGCGGGGCAGGCGCATCGTTCGGATTGCCCTGCGGGGCGCCGGCTTTCGCCCATGCCAACACCGTGGCAACCTGCTGTTCCGTGAGCGAGGGATCGTTGGAAAAGTGTCCAAAGCGCGGATCGGCAAACCACGGCGGCATCATTTTGCTTTCCACCGCTTTGGCGATTGCCGGCGCCCACGGCCGCATCTGCTCGTAAGTCACCAGGGGCATGGGTGCGATTTCGCCGGGTCGATGGCAATTCTGGCAGTGGTCCTGCAGGATGGGGAGGATTTCCTTGTAAAAAGTAGGTTGTTGCTTTTCGCCTTGAGATGATGTTGTTTGCGGTGATGCGACAGTGTGCAGAGCTGCAGTGAGAGTCAGCGAACTGAACGAACCCACTAACAGGACAAAACGAGAACGCACCCTAGCAGTGTACAAGAGCAGATTGCGCGCAACGAAGTGCTCGGAGTTGCCTTCCAAAACACATTGTCATGCTGAGCGGAGTCGAAGCACCCCTATTTTCCCGCAGCCCCGCTCGTTTGAATTCCTTCGGCAAAAAAATTCAGGTGGAGTAGGGGTCCTTCGACTTCGCATTAAGCCCGCGACGCGGGCTTAATGCTGCGCCCAGGATGACAAGGTCTTCCGGCGAACCTTACGTCCGCAGCATTCCGCCCAGGCTTTCGAGCGCCTTGACGATCCGCTCTGACCACTTTGCGACTTCGTCCTCGCGCAAGGTCCGGGCTGAGGACTGAAACCGGGCTCGCAGCAGGATCGAATATTTTCCGGCCGGGACATTGCCGCCGCGAAAGATCTCTACCGGAATAAAGCTGCCTAATTCCGCCAACCCGAGTCCGGTCACGGCAAGCTCGATCTTCTCAAAAGCAACTCCATCGTCGAAGGTAAACGAAAAGTCACGCTCGACCGCCGGATAACGCGGCAAAGGCTGGTAGCGCACAGCCCGCAGGCCGTGTGGATACAAGCGGTCAAGATAAAGTTCCGCAATCAATACGTTCTCGCGAAGCTTGCGGGCGGTCGCGATGTCCGGATGAATCTGTCCAAACTGGGCGACGGCCGCACCATCCATCAGCGCCCGCGCCGAACGGTCGGGATGATAATAGTCCGACGTCTGCGGATCGAAAGTCAGTTGCTTGTGTTGGAAGGGATGCAGAAGATTCTCCAGATCGCCCTTCAGCTGGAAGAATCCTCCGTCATGGCTGCCCCATCCTTGCGTTTTTTGCAAGGGTGGGGAGGTCGCTCCCATGCAGATTTGCCTGGGTTCGCTGGCCCCGTGATCGGTTGCTTCGAAAATACTGCCAGCTTCGAACAGGCGAACCTTGTTTGCGCCGCGATTGAGGTTGTAGGCGAGCATGTTGAGCATGCCCGGCACCAGTGAACTGCGCATCACCGACGCCTCTTCGCTCTGAGGATTGGCCAGTTCGATCACCGGCACAGCGGAAAATGTCTCTGCGTCCTGGTGAGAGATGAAGGTCAGCGAGAGAGCTTCGTTATAGCCGAGAGCCAGCAGCGAAGCGCGCAGCTTGGCGTCTTTCTCGGCGTCAGGGGCCTCAACCACGGCGCCCGCATAGGCGGGTAGAGTGTTGGAAAATTTGTCAAAGCCATGCAGTCGGGCAATCTCTTCAATTACATCAATCTCGCGCTCCACGTCCAGCCGCCAGCTGGGAATATGGACTGTGAAATCCGGGTCGCCGCCGCGCTCCGGCATCAACTCGAAACCCAGCTGCTTGAGAATGCGAAAAATTTCGTTCGTTTCCAACTTCTCTCCGAGGATGCGATGCACTTCGGAAAGATGCAGCGCCACCGGAGCCAGATCGACCTGTCTTGCGACGGTGTCGATCCTGTCTCCACTCACTCTGCCACCGGCAGATTCCAGAATCAGAGCAGCCACTCGGTCGCACGCCAGCGTGGTGGCTTCGAAGTCTGCGCCACGCTCGAAGCGATGCGAAGCATCGGTGTGCAGACCGAAGCGCCGCGAAGCCTTGCGCACCGTCGACGGATCGAACCATGCGGCCTCAATCAGGATGTTGCGGGTCTTCTGGGTGATCATGGTGTCGAACCCACCCATGACGCCCGCGAGCGCGACCGGCTTGTTCGAGTCCGCGATGACCAGGTCTTCCGGCGTCAACTTGCGTTCCACTCCGTCCAGGGTCTTGAGGGTTTCGCCGCTGAATGCCCGCCGCACCAGAATCTTGCCGCCCTCCAGCAGATCGAGGTCGAAGACGTGGGTGGGATGACCCATCTCCCACAGGGTATAGTTGGTGGCGTCGGCGGCATTGTTGATGGGCCGCTGATCGACCAGCGTAAGCCGGCTCGAAATGGCGGCAGGCGATGGCCTGATACTTACATCGCGAAGGATGCGAGCCGTATAACGCGCGCACCCGGACTGGTCAGCGATTTCGACACTGAAATCTTCGGCGCCCTGCGATGCCGACAGACTCGATGCAATCGGTCGCAGCGGCAGGTTGTAGATCGCTGAAGTTTCTCGTGCCACGCCATAGTGATTCATGGCGTCCGGGCGATTGGTGCCAATCTCCATCTCGAAGACGGCGTTCTCCCCCTCGCCGCTGATCCCCTCGACAGCGATACCGACCGCAGTAAGGTCATGCGCCAGGCGCAGGTTGTCCACCGTGGGATCAACGAACTCGCGCAACCATGCAGGAGAGAGTTTCATCTTGGCTTCTAGGTGTTAGCTTCTAGCTGCTGGCTCGGTGCCTTGAGCGCCGGAGCCGTCCAGCCATATCAGTTCAGCGTTTCTAGCTGCAATGTGGATGAATGCATTCCATTCATTCACCCAGAGGCTCCGAAAGAATCCCCGCAGGCAGCGAGTCCATCAATTCAGCCGAAAGATTCTTGCTCATATCGCAACCGTCAATGGTCAGTCGGTCTGAATTCAAGAACGGATATCTCGGATCGGGTGGTTCCATCACCGCGAAAAACAAGCCAGAAATTAGGATATGTCCGCGTCTGTATGCTTCTCTCAGCTCGGGCCTATCGTTGGTCATGTCCCCCGTCCAAACGTCAAGGTCCAGAGTCAATTTTCGCTGCCCGTAGTCAACCACGATTCGACTGACTTTTGAATCATGCAACCCATTGGGCAATGTCTTTTCAAGCTCCTCCAATTTCATCGTATATCTCGATGTAAGTAGGGACTGGGAGGCTAATGACCGACGACTGACGACCGACGACTGCTCCTATCCAAACTGTTCTAAAAACCTCCCATCGCCATTGAAGAACAACTGAATGTCATCCACTCCATATTTCAGAATCGCGATGCGGTCGGCGCCCATGCCGAATGCGAAGCCGCTGACTTTCTTGGGATCGTAGTTCACGAAACCGTACACGTTCGGATCCACCATGCCGCAGCCCAGAATCTCGATCCAGCCGGTCTGCTTGCAGGGCCGGCAAGGCTCGCTGCCGCGTTTCCCGCTGCCGCCGCAGATGAAGCAGGACACCAGCATCTCCGCGCTCGGCTCGGTGAAAGGAAAGAACGACGGGCGGAAGCTGGTCTTCACGCTTGATCCGAAGAGCTCCTTCATGGCGTGGTCGAGCGTGCCTTTTAAGTCGCAAAATGTGATGTTCGTATCCACCGCCAGGCCTTCGATCTGATGGAACATGGGGGAGTGGCTGGCGTCGGGCGGATCATTGCGATGCACTTTACCCGGAATCACGATGCGAATCGGCGGCTTCATTTTCTCCATGGTGCGAATCTGCACCGGAGATGTATGGGTTCGCAACAAGAGACGTTCGCGCGGTGGCTTAGATTCCTGTTTCGCGATGAAGAGAGTGTCCTGAGTGTCGCGCGCCGGATGGTTGAGCGGAAAGTTAAGCGCCTCGAAGTTGTAATAATCGGTTTCGATCACCGGCCCTTCCTGCACCGAGTAGCCAAGATTGCGGAAGACAGAGACGATCTCATGCATCGTCTTAATCACGGGATGCTCGGCGCCGAGCGAGCGGCGGATGCCGGGGAGGGTGATGTCGAGACCCTCAGCCGACTCCCTGACTGACGCCCCACTCGATGGGTGAAGTTGAATGTCCTCGGCTTTGTCGACTGTCTCCTCGACGAACGTTCTGATTTCGTTGACCCGCTGGCCAACTTCGCGCTTGGCTTCTTTCGGCGCAGCCTTCAGCCACAGATCGTTCACCTGCGTGAGCACGCCGTTCTTGCGCGCCATCCAGCGATCCCGAAAGGCTTTCCATTCGGCCTCGCTCTTGATCGCCTTGGCTTCCTCGTCCAGTGCGGCGCGCAGCTTCTCAACGGCCTTGTCCAGCGCCACCGCGGTGTAGCTTTTCAGTTTGGGGACGGTGTACATAAACAGTTTTTGGTTCTCGGTTCTCAGTTTCGTTTCCGACAATAAACAGCACGACCGACGCAGCGGAAGGCTGCGCTCCGGGAAGCCAAATGCTAAGTGCTAAACGCGAAAGGCTGGTTTTTACGCTGCCCCGCCGAGAGCACCCTTCGCCTGCTCGGCGAGGCTCTTAAAGGCGCCGGGATCGTTCACCGCGAGGTCGGCCAGGATCTTGCGATCCAGTTCCACTCCGCCCTTTTTGAGTCCGTGGATGAACTGGTTGTAGCTCATCCCGTTGAGCTTGGCGGCGGCGCCGATGCGCACAATCCAGAGCGAGCGGTACTGGCGCTTTTTCTGTTTGCGGCCGGAGTAAGCAAACTTCAGTCCGCGCTCCACCGCTTCTTTGGCGGACCGATAGAGTTTGGATTTAGTCAGGAAATAGCCGCTGGCGCGGTTTAGTATTTTTTTGCGCTTGGCGCGGCGCTTGGTTCCCCGTTTGACGCGAGGCATGGTATCGCTCCTTTTGACTTCAAATTACGGCGGCTGGAGGTAGGAGACTCGAAGGTCTGTTGGCCTCTTCACACGCCTGGGCCGCTAAATCCGAATTGCTTGCGGCCTGTAACGCGGGCGAGTCGCCCGCGTCCACACAACCAAAGGCTTCTAGTACGGAATCATTCTTTTGATCTTGGGTGTGTCCGCGTCGCTGACCAGGACTGCCTGGCGCAGCTTGCCTTTGCGCTTCTTATTCTTGGACGTCAGCATGTGGCGCAAATGCGAATGATGACGCTTCACCTTGCCGGTGGAAGTCTTCTTGAATCGCTTCGCGGCACCCTTGTGGGTTTTCAGCTTGGGCATAGATCCTCAGATCAGCAATTGGCAGTTGGCAATTGGCAATTGGCAATTGGCTACACCGGCATTTGCTTCAGCTAAATGCCAGGTGCTGATTGCCAATTGCTTCTTAAGCCTGATTTACCCGGCCGGGCGCTGGTTGCGACTGCGCCGGTTGTTTCTGGCCGGCGTCTTTCTTGGGCGCCAGAATGGCGTGTAGCGTGTTGCCTTCCTGTCGCGGCCGGAACTCTACGATGCCTTTGTCGGCAATGTCTTTGATCAACCGTTCCAGGATTTCGCGTCCCAGATTGGTGCGCGTCATCTCCCGTCCGCGGAAGAAGATCGTGGCCTTCACCTTGTCGCCATCGTCCAGGAAGCGCAGCACGTGGTTTTTCTTGGTTTCGTAATCGTGGTCGTCCACATTGATGCGGAACTTCACTTCCTTCACCACGATCACTTTCTGGTGCTTCTTGGCTTCGCGCTCCTTCTTCTCCTGCTGGTAGAGGAATTTCCCGTAGTCCATGATCCGGCAGACGGGCGGAGTCGCGGTGGGCGAAATCTCAACCAGGTCCAGGTTTTTTTCGCGGGCCAACTTAAGCGCATCGTAGGGAGTCAAAATGCCGATCTGCTGGCCTTCGTCACCAATCACGCGGATTTCCCGCGCCCGAATGCGCTCGTTTGTTCGGATAAAGCGTTTATCGATACAACCCTCCGTTAACTCACATATCGAACAATATTTAAGATAAAAAAGTATAGCATGCCGACGCTTCGCCGTCTCCGCGAACCACCTCCGGAACCGAATCCCTTCACGAAGGGACTACGGAGTCATTCCCGTCGGCAGACACATCGTGAACAAGAAAAAAGCCACGGCAACCTGCCATGGCTTCCAGCTCCTGCGATAGTCGCCGCTTAGGATGCGCGACGCTTTTCGACGTCTTCCGATCCTTCACGGTCCTTGCGGTCTTGCGTGCCGCTATCCTGCCCCGGATTCTTTCGGGTCGGATCCTGGTTGTACACGTCTTCGCCACTCTGAGACGGATCCTTCCGGTTGGGGTCAGATACGTTGCCGGGATTGTTCTGTTGCCGCTGTCCCGGATTCTGCTGGTTCTTTTCGGTCTCGTTGCCCATGAATTCCTCCTCTTTAAAAATTAGGAACACACTGACGTTTCTAGTTGCTGTCGTGTAACGTCGAATCTTAGGTGCCGGAACCTGAATTGAGGTAGCCTGTCAGAAAAATTTTCTTTTACTGTTATCGGATACAGTGATAATCGATCGCGAACGTTGCTGAACACTGCAACGTGAGCCCTGGGATCGCAAGCCTGTCTGAAAGCGAAAACGCAAGGAGTATCAACCCAAGGAGAAGGCATGATGAATCGCAACCTGTGGCTGGGCGCCAGCGTGCTCTTGATGAGTTCTCTTTGTTTCTCCCAGGCGGCCGAGATTGCCCGGCGGCTGGGACTGCAAACCGGTCTGAGTGACTCCAAGATTTCCTCGGGGCTGAAGCAGGCGCTTCAGATTGGAGCCGAACAAGCCGTCAAGCTCACCGGACGGCCGAACGGATATTTCGGCAATCCGAACATCAAGATTCTTATGCCGAACAACCTGCGGACGCTGGAAAAGGGGCTGCGCATGGTGGGCTACGGGCCGAAGGTGGACGATTTCATTCTAAGCATGAATCGAGCGGCGGAGGCGGCTGCTCCGGCGGCCCGCAAGATATTTATCGATGCCATTACGGCCATGACTTTCGAGGACGCACGCCGGATTCTGTCGGGCGGTGATACTGCAGCCACAGACTATTTCAAGGAAAAGACTACGCCGCAACTGACCGCAGCCTTCCGGCCGGTGGTGGAGAGAACTATGTCGACAAACGGCGTAACCCGCCAATACGACGCGCTGATGCAGCAATACAAGTCAATTCCGTTCGCCAAAAATCAGGATCTGGATATCAGCCATTACGTCGTCTCCAAGGCGCTCGATGGGTTGTTTTACGAGCTTGGCCAGGAAGAACGCAAGATTCGCCGGGACCCCGCGGCGCAGACGACGAACCTTCTCCGGGAAGTCTTCGGAAGGTAATCGCGGCGCAAGAATGTATTCGCCCGGGCCTGGCATGGCGGTTTCGCGATTACTCCGCAAAATCTAAGAAACACGGCAAAATCTTAGAACCACGAAGGACACGAAGTATCACGAAGGATAAAAGCTCACTCTAACGGAGCGAAAATGGCGTGGACGGCCAACGCGATCGCTCCTCCGAGAATGGTATTGAGAGAGCGATGGGCAATCAACTCCTTCTCCGGCAGACCTGCAAGCGCCAGCTCGAAGACGACGTAAGAAGTCAGGCACACGGCGAACGTCGCGTAGTTCACATAGATCAGCAGATAGCACGATCCGGCGAAGATCGCGACCAGCGCGGCCAGGATCCGGGGGTCAGGCCGTAAGATGGAGGCAATCAATGTCGCCAGGGCCGCTCCCGCCAGGGTTCCCGCGATTCGCGCCAGCCCGCGTTGGAAAGTTTGCTGCAGCGTGCCCTTCATCACGATAGCCGCAGTCATCGGAATCCAATATCCATTGGGAAGAGCCAGCCAGCGATCGAGGGCGGAAGCGATCGCCAGAACTGTTGCTGCCCTGAGAGCCTGGACACGCCGGTCCCGGCCCGCTCGCATAGCATTCGATAAGGTCTCGGTTATGCTGTCCTGAGTGGCGCCTCCGAAAGCAGGAGTAATCCAACCGGAGATTCGCCAGAACCCGAGGACGAACAGCATCTGCAAGAAGCCTCCAGCAAGCACCAGTGCACCTCGAGTGAGCGCTCCTATGCCGTGTGCCGGATATGCGGTCGAGATCACCAGCCAAACCACGCCTTGCAGGGAGATCCATGCCGCGGCTGGGCTGAGTGCCCACACCGTGCCGTACAGATAGCCCCACACGGTGCAAGCCAGAACTGTGCCGACTCCGGAGAGCCCCGCCAGGCTGCCAATCCAACTCGAAATGCACATAACCCAGGCGGCCAGCAGCATGGGGGCCCGGCGAGAATGACGCAGCTCCTGGAACGATCCGAAGCCCACGGAAAAGGCGCCGGCAGCGGCCATCACACCCTGACGAGGATGTCCCGTGCTCAAACCGACGGCGAGCGAAACCGCGATCGCGGGCACGCAGAGCAGAGCCGCGCGCGGGTGAAATTTCGACCAGTCAAAGATCAACGTGTCTCTGTGTCAGGCTGCGCCACATGTTTTACGAGCGTCGCTCACCTTTACCATGACGACTAGAAGCGAATTTGTCACGGGGTTTCAGGGATTCTTCCTGGAAGTCGATTGCTTTCATAATCTTGGAGGCTCAGGATCACGCTGGGCAACGGATCGGGACTTCTCTGTATTGTTCCCCCGGGGTGAATGTGGCGTAGTGATAACAGTTCGGCCCAATTTTCCGCGGCTTGTTTGGCTGCGGGCCGGATTGGGACGGCTGTGACTTGGCCATCCCCGCGGTGCTGTTGAGAAGGAGTGGGCCCATGGCAACCCGGATTCTGATCGCCGACGATGACGCTACCATTCGCATGCTTTTACGCCGTTTATTGGAGAGACAACCGGATTGGCAGGTTTGTGGCGATGCCGCAAATGGGGTTGAAGCGATTGAAAAAGTCGAGCTACTCGAACCCGATGTTGTCGTCATGGACCTGGGAATGCCAGTGATGACTGGGCTGCAGGCCGCGCCGGAAATCGCCAAAACCCATCCCCAGCTACCCATGTTGCTGATCAGCGTTCAGGATGTCTCCCGGCAGTTGGCGAGGGAAGCGCTCAACGCCGGGTACCGCGGTGCCGTGACCAAAAGCGACGGCAATGAAGTGTTGAAGGGGATCGAAGCCTTACTCAGGAATGAGATCTTTTTCCGCGCCGCGGACGGCGTTACACCGTGGGCGGAAGGCAATCCGTAAGACACATCGGGGCTATCCGTTCCCCTGGATGCAACTTCGAGCCAACCAGCGGACCTCGACATTCATCCTAATCCCGAGGCTAACGCATATGTGTTTTCGCCGAGAATTTTCTCTTCTTGCAGTTGCGTGCCTGGTTGGATTGACGGCATGCAATCCGAGTCAGAATCCTCAGGAACTGAAGGAGAAGACTGCCCAGGCTACCGCGGAACTGAAAGGCAATGCCCAGGCGGTCGCAGCAGGCGTGCGCGAAGGCTGGAGCCGCGACAAACCGCTTAACCTGAATACCGCTACCAGGGAGCAATTGGTCAGCCTGCCCCTTACTGGTGTCGAGGCGGACGCTGTAATTGCGGGAAGGCCTTACGACGAACCCGGTCAACTGGTGTCCCGCAAAATTCTCACACAAAGCAAGTACGACAAGATTGCGGATCGGCTGACGGCGAAGAAATAGAACAGTCAGAACCACGATGGGCACGAAGTATCACGAAGGTTAAGGGATTTTCCTTCGTGTACCTTCGTGCCCTTCGTGGTTAATGCTTTCGGAAACGATCCCTGCCAACTCTGCCTGTCTTAACCTGCGATTCCGACCAACGCTCCGTCGGAAACAGTTTCAACGTTCGCGGTAATCCAGCGATTCGGCGGATGATTTCCCTTCAGCCGTATCGGCAAATAATTGTCGGTGAGTCCTTCGGTGTATTCCACGCCCCGATTGCTGCCCGTGAGGTTCAGTGTGATGGCCTCCACCGCTTTACCGCCGAATGTATGCAAAAAGGCAAGCTGCTTTTCTGAGGCCAGATCGCGCAGAATCCGGTTGCGCTCCCGGGCGAGATGAATCGGAACCTGCTCGGCCATCGCAGCCGCCGGCGTTCCCGGTCGCGCCGAGTAGGTGAAGACGTGCAGATAAGTGAAGGGTAGATCTTCGACCAGGCGGCGCGTTTCCTCGAATTCGGCCTCGCTTTCGCCGGGAAAGCCGGCCATTACATCCGCTCCAATGGCGGCGTGCGGCATGGCCGCGCGGATCTTTTCAATCTTCTCGCGATAGTGCCAGGGACGATACTTGCGGTGCATTCTGCGAAGCACGGCGTCGCTGCCAGATTGCAAAGGCACATGCGCGTGTTTAGCTATGCGTGGAGACGTCGCCATCAGTTGGATCAGCTCGTCGCTCCAGTCCATGGGTTCGACCGAGCTGATGCGCAGTTTTTGCAGTGTGGTCTCGGACAGAATGGCGCGAACCAGATCCTCAAAGCATAGCCCGTGGTCGTTGCTCAGCAGTGGTTGGGATTCGCCTGGCGCCAACCGAGGGCGCACCACCAGATCTCTCCCCCACCGGCCCAGGTTGATACCTGAAATCACTACTTCACGGTAGCCTGCGGCCACCAGCGCATTCGACCTGGCGAATGACCTCCGCCCGTCTGCAGGGAGCGGCTCTGTCCGCGAACGTAAGGGATAACGCAAAAGGAGCACCGGTTGTCGCAGCCATCCTGCACTTTGAGATTGGGGCGCGTGCGTTCGTTGGCGTGCATCGAAGACTGGCGCGGCCTGTAGTTCGGTGTGGGCAAAAATGTCGGAGACGAAAATCGGGCTGCGGACATGCGATCTCGGGCCCTCGACGGCAGACGTGAGCCGCGTGAGAGGAATGAAACCGGACTGGGTTGACCAGGATCGGCCGTCCGAGGTCTGAGGTTCGAGTAAAGAGATTTCCGCCAGCCGGTGCTTGTGAGAGTTGCCGATCACCGAAGTTACGCCGGAAAGCGCGGCTATTTCTTCCGGCGCGCGTTGCGCATAACAGCCGGTGACAACGATCTGAGCTTTGGGATTTTTTCGGTGAATGCGACGGATCGCCGCCCGGGCGTCCTGGTCGGCGGCGGCGGTTACGGTGCATGTGTTAAGTACGACGATGCCGGCGGTATCTGGCTCCGTGGTGCGATCCAGTCCCCGCTCGCTGAAATTGGCGCTCGATGGCGGCACCGTCCGCCTGGGTCGCGCGGCATCCGAAATTTGCCACGTAAAAGGTTGCCACGCTTCTATTTTAGCTTGCCTGGTGTGGGACTTGCTTGGTGGGGGCGGACGCTCCCTTCGAAGGGAGTGTCCGCCCCACAGGCACAACTCAACGGTCGCAGCATAGCTCGCGTGCGAGAGACAAGGACGCTCCCACGCCGCACGAACTACGCCACTGGCAGACAAGATTCGGTTGGAATCGGGAAGGCGGGAGGAAGAAGGACAAGCCGCCGACTCTGGGAATCGTCTACAAGTTTTCCATCAACATCAGGCCGATGCCACTTGGCGTTTCTGCTGGAAACATTCCCGGCAGAATACCGGACGCCCCTGCGTAGGCTTGAACGGCACCGTGGTCTCTTTACCGCACTCCGAACAGGTAGTGCGGGTTTCCACCTTGGCGAAGCCTCCGTTTTGCCCTGACGGCACTGCCCCCAACACCGATACTCGTTTGGTCTTGCACGCCTTGCAGCGCTTCGGTTCATTCTTGAACTGCTTGTCGTGAAAGAACAGCTGCTCGCCTGCGGTAAAAATAAAATCTGACCCGCAGTCGATGCACTTTAATACCTTGTCCTGAAATTCCATTGAGAGATGCTCCCTTCAGCCCATTCCCTGTGTCCTTGGCCAGACGAATTGCGCGACGCGACGTGGACTCAGGGTCTTTGCCCCCTCAAACGACCCCTGGAATGTTGCCCCTGGACTCGGCCCGCCATGTCCGTTTTCGACATGGTCACTTCGTTGTTAAAATTCCCGACAGCAATTAGAAAAGGAAATGGGCCACCACTCAGAGCGGCAGCCCACATAAGTTAGTCTTGTTCTTTGCGTGCTTTCTTTCTGCTGCGCTTGCGGGCCAGTGCTTCCTTCACCCGCTTCTTTTCGCCGGGCTTCAGGTAAAAGGAGTGACGCTTGACCTCCTTGATAATGTCTTCCTGTTGCACTTTGCGCTTGAAGCGACGCAATGCATTCTCGAGGGACTCGCCCTCCTGAAGTCTTACTTCTGCCAACTGAACTACACCCCCAAACTGGTCCTGCTTGGACGCGGATAGTTATTGCAAGGTTCCCGCGGCAAGTCAAGTGAATATGTAAAGTTATGTATCCGCATAGATGCCCCAACCGCGGTCGCACCCCGATTTAACCTTAATAACTCAGCTTCAGAGCCAGTTGCACCTGACGGGGAGCGTAGCCGTCGGTGGCTCGCAGAAAGCTGGTTGGAGCCCGGAATTGAGCCGGGAAGTAGTTGATTCCAATAAGCTTAGATGTCTGAACAAACTGCGCCGAGTTGCTGATGAAACCATCCTGGGTGATCTGCACCCGCTGGTTGTCCCGATTCAGAAGATTGAAAGATTCGATGATCAGTTCCAATTTGACGCGGTCGCCAATATGAAGACGGCGAGTTAGCCGTATGTCGGTGGTGGCGTAATCGGGACCGACCAGTGAGTTGCGCGGCATAGTCTCCCGGAGGAAGCAGCTCGAAACCAAAGCGCCCGGTTATGTCGGTAGTGGTGGAGTACCGGAAATTTGTGGCGGCATTTACCAGCACAACGCTGGCGGCGCCAATCCGTTCACCGGCGGCGTCGGAGACCGTCCCGTGTATTGCGCCGGTGCCGGCATCCTGCGCCAGAGCCGGGGGCGTCAGCAGCATGGAGACGAGCAGGCTGGAAAAGAAATAAAGATGACACTAGGAACTTCTGGACCTCGGCATAGGGCTCGCACCCGCAGGCAAACTTCAAATCGTGGACGAGTCCAGACTGGAGAAGGGAACTAACCGGGTATATCACCGCAAGTGGCCGGCGGTCTGTGATGCATGAACTTTCTTTCGCGCTTGTCCCGCGCCGGGAATTGGCACAGACATCAATCGAACCTCAGTGACAGGTTGTTTACTCCTGCAGCTTCCGCTGAACCAGCTCTTCAACTTTCTGCAGTACTTCATCTTCGGACATCTGCGTGGAATCGAGAACGAGCGCGTCGCTGGCGGCAACCAGCGGAGACGTTGCCCGAGTACGGTCACGGCGATCGCGCTCCCGAAGTTCGGCAGCCATGGCGTGGGCCGCAGCTCCTTGCAGAACTTGTTGCTGCTTCAGTCGGCGCTGTTCGCGCACCACGGGGTCGGCGTCGAGAAAGACTTTTACATCCGCGGCCGGAAAGACTTTGGTGCCGATGTCGCGGCCTTCCATGACCACCCCACCGCCTGCCCCCATCTCCTGCTGGCGGGCAACCATCCATTGGCGCACGCCGGGGTGGACTGAAACCCGCGAGGCCGCGTCGGTCACATCGGGTTCCCGCACGCGCAGGCTGACGTCGCGGCCGTCGAGCAGGACGCGATTGCCGCCCATGCTGGGTTCGATCTGAATTCGCGAATTATGCGCCAGCTTGACCAGAGCCGCCTCGTCATCGAAGGAGGTGTCCCACTCGATCGCCTTGAGTGCGAGCGCCCGGTACATGGCGCCACTTTCCAGATTGACGTAGCCCAGCTTGCGGGCCAGTCGAGACGCAATCGTGCTTTTCCCCGCGCCGGCCGGGCCGTCAATGGCGATGATCAGTTTGCGTGGAGAGGGCGTGGTCATCCCGGAAAGGGTGATTGTACACGCTGAAAGATTGTGTGGGCGCGAGCATCCCGCCGTGCGGCCAGCGGCAATAACCACGTGGGGAGAGCCGCCCTCGGCTGTTCAGTCGAGCACAGCTCGACAGAGTTTTTGCGATTGAAAACGTTTCTGGACGCAAGAATTCCGCTAGTGTAAAAGACTAACAAGATCTCAGCGAAGCTACGCTCCGCCGGAAGCCGAGGGCGGCTGTCCCCACACGGGCACTGCCGATTCTAGCGTCCAGCACGAGCGGGACGCGCGCGGCTACATCACCAGACCCGGCAGGCGTTGGCATGCACCATGGGCTGGCCCGCGCGGCAGCCGAAGGCGTGGGCGAATTCCGGCATGTTGACCATTACATTGTTCACGCGGTATCGGTTCAGAGAGTGTCCCTGAGTCATCACCGCCGTGCGCGCGGTTTCCGGGCGCAGGCTTTCGCACCATACGTTGGCATATGACAGGAAGAAATTCTGTAACTCGGTGGCGCCGTTCCCAGCCGGCTGGTCGAGATTTTTGCCCTGGGATTTGATTGTGTTCTGCAAACCGGCGAGAGCGATGTGGACTCCGCCGTTGTCCGCGGTGTCTTCTCCCGCGGAGAGCTTACCGTTCTGTTTGACGCCGGCTTCGGGGACGTCCTGGGTATATTCGTCAGTAATGCATTCATCACGCTGATCGTAGTTGGCGGCGTCGGCGGCCGTCCACCACTCCTTCAGATTGCCCTGAGCGTCGAACTTGCGTCCCTGGTCGTCGTAACCGTGAATGATTTCGTGCCCGATCACGGCGCCGATCGCGCCGAAGTTCGTAGCATCGCCGGCAGAGGCGTCAAAGAATGGTGGCTGGAGAATGCCGGCGGGGAAATTGATGGTGTTGTGCTGCGGATCTTCGTAGGCGTTGACTGTAGGCGGTGTCATGCCCCATTCGGTGCGGTCCGCAGGCTGGCCGAACTGAGCCATGCGGCGCCTGATTTCGAACACCGATGAGCGCTGCACGTTGCCGAGGAAGTCATCGCGCTTGATGTCGACTGTGGAGTAATCGCGCCATCGGTCGGGATATCCGATCTTGTCCACCTGCGCGGCAAGTTTGTTGTGCGCCGCTTGCTTGGTTTTGTCCGACATCCAGGTTGCGGCGTCAATGTCCTGGTTGAGCGCGGCCTCGATGGCTTTCACCATCTGCAGCATGCGTTCTTTGTTTTGCGGCGGGAAGTACTTGGCGACATAGGCTTGTCCGACGGCTTCTCCCAAATCGATGTCGGCATAGATAGAGCAGCGCCGCCAGCGCGGTTGCAGCTGCTGGGCGCCGCCCAGCGTGCGTCCGAAGAAGTCGAAGTTCTCTTCAACAAATGGCTGGCTGAGCGCGAACGCGAGCGAGTGAACTGTAGACCAGCGCAGGTACGCGCGCCACTGTTCAATCGAATGGGACTGGATCAGCTTTTCCATTCCCTGAAAGAAGTTGGGGGCGGTGACCAGATACTGCGGCGAAGCCGGCGCCTGAACCGCGGCGAAGTAGCGCTTCCACTCAAACGAAGGTGTCAGCGCCTGAATCTGCTGCAGCGACATTTTGTTGTTCAGGTTCTTGGGATCGCGGCGGGCAACGATGTCCATGGCGGCGTTGGCCAGCTCCGTTTCCATGGCGAGCACCACCTTGGCATCGGTGTCAGCCTGGGCCTGGGATTCCCCGCTCAAAACCAGGAGGCGGGCCACGTGTTTCACGTATTTGTCGCGGATCTCTTTTGATTTAGTGTCATCGTTCAGATAAAACTCGCGCCCGGGCAACGCCATGCCCGATTGATCAAGTATGGCCAAAGTGATGCTGGCGTCGTCCAGACCCGGCTGAGCATAAATTCCGAAAACCACTCCCTGGTAGGCGGCATCGATGAAATTCAGATTGGCCGGCCGAATGACCTGGTGGATGGATGCCACAACTTCCGGCAGCTGGGATTTATTCGCCATCCCGGCAATTCGATCGAGCAGAGGTTGCAGCGGCGCAACACCGGCCTTGTTGATATTGCCTTCGTTCATACAGGCGGCGTAGTAGTCACCAACCTTCTGCTGCACCGGCGTCCGCCTGGGCGAAGGCTGGCCAGCTTCTTCGAGCGTATTATGCACTGCGGCAATGTTCCACAGCGCCAGCGAGTTAAATGTTCCCCAGCCACCTTGGTCGGGAGGAATGGGATTGGCCTTGATCCATTTGCCGCAGGCGTACTGGAAGAAATCGGTGCAGGGGTCTAAAGACTTGTCTACCTGATCGAGGCTGAAATGCTCAAGCTCAGGCATGGAAACCGGCGACGGAGTTTGCGCCCATGAAGCAGCAGCGAGCGCCAGGAGAATTGCTAGAAGCGCACAAAAACGCATAGACCTACCTCCCAAGCCAGGGTGGCCTGTAGATAGACGTGTGAGGGTGGAATTGGTAAGTCGAGTTAAACGCTAGACGCCGATTGTCAGGATGACAACCGGCCGGGACGGGCGGGGGTGCCCGTCCCTGCGCGATTCACGACAGGCTTGGGCGGCGCGATCTGAATCAGCGAACGGTTGCCCACGCGGATGAAGTCCAGCTCGCGCGCGGCCTGGAGGGCGTTGATCGCTTCTCTGACTCTTGAGCGGGGAACGAAATTACCGAAGAAAGATTCGATTTCCTGCTGGTCAGCCGCGATCACGCAGTCCAGATACTTGGAAAGTAGAGCGGATAACGCTTCAGCAACCGACAGGCCGATCCCCTCTCGAACCGCATCCGGAGCCCAGCGGTAAAGTACGTCCCAGAACGCACCCTCGTCCGGCTTATAGTCCACACGGGTGATGCGCAACTTCGACCAGAGCTCGCCCAGCGCGTGGTCAAGGGCAACAAAAGAGATGCTTCCGCCCAGATCTTCGCGCATTTTCTGCTTTGAGATAGGACCGGCGCGGCTGATCAACTCGAAGGCATCGCACGCCAACTGCGAATATTCCGAGCGTGGTTTGGGTTTCGGCGCCTGCTTGGGATTACGCTCGCCTACCAACGCATAGAAATAGGGAAAGATCGAACCGGCCACCAGGAAGGCATTGTTCTCCTCGAACTGGTTGGCTTCGTAGGCGTCGTGGTTGCGCAGCAGGCGGACCATGACCTCGGTAGCTTCGCGCGCGCGTGGGTCAGCAAAAGCGTGCTGCTGTGCGGGCAGAGCCTTGTCCGAACCAGTCCAGGCGCCAATGAAGGTGGGAGTCAGCAGCGGCGGGCGCATGGGATACATCAGGCAAAATCCGACCGACTCGACGAAGCGGTGGGCGTCGTCAAGGGTGCGCAACGGCACCCCATTCAGGTGCCACTTTGCCCGGCGAAGCTGGTCGAGTTCATGATCAGTCATAAGAGCAGCTTCTAGCTGCTAGATACTGGCTTCTAGCCTCTGGCCTCAGACCATGATTGCCGAGCTTTGCTAGTAGCTAGTAGCTAGAAGCCAGTAGCTAGAAGCCAGTAGCTAGAAGCCAGTAGCTAGTTCTCACATTCGCTTGAATGCCTTCTGGATATCCTTCAAAGAGTATCGCAGAACTATGGGCCTTCCGTGTGGGCACGACATGGGGCAGTCGGTTTTCGCCAATTCCCCGAGCAGCCATTCCATCTTATTTTGCTCCAGTGGCATGTTGACCTTGATGGCGGCATGGCAGGCGATGGAGGCGGCGATGCGGGTGCGGATCATATCCAGATTGAGAGCCTGCTCTTCGCGGGAAAACTGGTCGAGCAGTTCGTGCAGCATGTGCTCAACCGCAGGAGCCTCAATCCCGGCGGGCGCAATTTTTACGGCGACGCTGCGGGCGCCGAAGGGCTCGACTTCGAATCCGTTTTTGGCCAGTTCATCGGAGATCTCGGAGAATACGGCCTGCTGGGCCGGCGTGAGTTCAATGACCAGTGGCAGCAGTAGACGCTGGCTTTCCACTTTCTGGGCGGCGCGCTGTTTCAGTATCTTCTCGAACAGCACCCGCTCGTGGGCCACATGCTGGTCCACGATCCAGAGACCTTCGGGATTTACCGCCAGGATGAAGGAGTCGCGAATCTGGCCTAACGGTTTGAGTGACGCCAGCGCCGGAGCCAGATCACTGGGAACTTCCGGTCCGTCCGGAATTGGCGGAGCGCAACCGTCATTGATTTCCGAGCCGAAGACCGCGGCACCGGGCACCGGCTCAGGTGCGCGAACCAGCGACAGAGCGGCGTTGCCTTCGACGGAAATGCCTTCGCCAAACTGAAAGCGCTCAGTAATCGACGGCGTAAGTGGGGCCTGCAGGCCGAAGGGTTGCGGCGCGGCAGCGTATAGCGATCGCCAGGGTGCGGCGTCCGGCGGCCCGGCCTCAGCCGTTCCTCCGGCGATCGGGCTTCCAGCAATAAGCGAGGGGCTGGCGCTGGGATGGGCCCTGATTTCAACCGCGAATTGGGGCACGGGGCGCGCTTTCATCAGCGCAGCGCGAATCGACTCGCGCACGAAATCGTGCATGACCGACTGCTGGCGAAAGCGGACTTCGGTCTTCGACGGATGTACATTGACGTCCACTTCTCCGCTGGGCAAATCGAGGAACAATAGCACCACGGGATAAACCGTGGACGGCAGGATGTTGCGATAAGCCTCGGTGATGGCGTGCTGGATCAGGCGGTCGCGGACGAGGCGTCCGTTGACGAAGACGTAGATCGAGTTGCGATTGAGCTTCTGGATTTCCGGTTTGGAGACAAAACCGTGTAAACGAAGTTCGCCGAAAGATGGTACGTCTTCAACTGCTGCGTCTGGCGCTGCTGCGGTCGTTGTTTCGGGTTCTAGTTTTCCGCCGTCGGTCGCCTGCCCTGAGCCTTCCGAATGGGCACCTACGCTATATTTGCCGTCTTCTTTGCGCCGCCAGGGTGGAGGTTGCGGCAGACCGATGCGTTCGAGCGGCTGTAGCGCGGCCACCGGAATCAACTGGTCCAGCACCTCTTTTCCGAAAACCTGGTACACCCGCTCGCTATATCCCGCAACCGGAGGAGCCACCAGCATGGCGTTGGTGGCGGAGTGCAACTCGAAATGTTTATCGGGATGCGCCAGGGCGTAGTGCGTCACTAAGGACGCGATGTGGGAGAGCTCGGTGCTTTCGGCTTTAAGGAATTTCTTCCTGGCCGGGATATTAAAAAAAAGATCACGCACGGTAATACTGGTTCCCTCAGGCAGGCCGGCTTCTTCCACCTTGAAAATCTTGCCGCCGTTAATTTCCACCACCGTTCCTGAGGATTCCTCTGGGGCGCGGGTTTCCAGGCGCAGGCGCGAAACCGATGCGATCGAAGGCAAAGCTTCGCCGCGGAAGCCGAGCGTGGCCACGCTGAGGAGGTCTTCCGCATTCTTGATTTTGGAGGTGGCGTGGCGCTCAAAGGCGAGAAGCGCATCGTCGCGTACCATGCCGCAACCATTATCGGTAATCTGGATCAACTTCTTTCCTCCCGCCTCCACCTGAATGCGAATGCGGGTAGCCCCGGCGTCCAGAGAGTTCTCGAGCAGTTCCTTGGCCACTGATGCCGGACGTTCCACTACCTCACCCGCAGCGATCTTGTTGGCGACGTTCTCGGAAAGGACGTGGATTCTACCCATAGAAAGCGCTTCTTGCGACGCCAGTGTCGCAGATCAAGGGCTGGGGACGCAAAGCACCAAAAGGAGGGGCGGAATCTCTGCGCGTCTCTTGTCCCCTGGCCACACTTGCCATTTCCCACCTGAAACTGGAAACTATCCGTGCATGTCTATCCCTCTTTCTCTCTCTGGCAAAGTTGCTCTTGTTACCGGCGGTTCCCGCGGCATCGGTGCGGCTACGGTCCGCCTGTTTGTGGCTGCGGGAGCGCGCGTGCTGTTCAACTACGAAAAGTCCAAAGCTCCCGCCGAAGCCCTGGTCAAAGAACTTGGGCAGGAAAATTGCGCGGCCGTGGCCTGTAATCTCTCCGGCACCGAAACCGCCCACGACCTGGTTGCGGCTGCGGTGAAGCGCTTCGGACGGCTGGACACGCTGGTGGCGAATCACGGAGTCTGGCCGCCCCAGGACGCGCCCATCGAAAAAATGTCAGACGCGCAGTGGCGCAGCACCATCGCCATCAATCTCGATAGCGTCTTCGCCCTGGTCAAACACTCGGTTGCCCAGATGAAAAAGCAGGGAAAATCGGGTTCAGCCACCGGCCACATCGTGCTGGTCAGTTCCACCGCCGGACAACGTGGCGAAGCCTTTCACTGCGATTACGCCGCCACCAAGGGAGCCCTCATCAGCATGGTCAAGGGGCTTTCCACCGAACTGGCTCGGGATGCAATTTACGTCAACTCGGTGGCCCCGGGATGGGTAGACACCGATATGTCCGCCTCTGCCTTGAATGATGCCGCGACCAGCAAACGAATCTTTGCCGGCATTCCCCTGGGGCGGGTCGCCACCCCTCAGGAAATCGCCGGGCCCGTACTTTTTCTATGCTCGGAATATTCCGGCTTCATCACAGGAGAGGTATTCAACGTGAATGGCGGGGCGGTGCTGGTGGGTTAATGTAGGCGCGAGCGTCCACGCTCGTGCGAGAAATGGCAGCACGAGCGGGACGCTCGCGCCCACATTGAATGTTTCCCCTGCATCTAACTTCTTTAGACCATGAAGATCTTTTTATCGAGTCTGCTGTCGATCCTAATATTTGCCACCCTCGCTGCGGCGCAGAGTGAGACCGCGCCGCCTTCCCAGTCCATTCCGGTAGATCAGGAAAATGTCCGCAAGGCCAAGGCAGTGCTCGATCAGGCCATCCAGGCCCTGGGTGGACAGGCATACCTGAATATTCAGGACATAAGCCAGGAAGGCCGCACCTACAGCTTCTATCACGGCCGTCCCAACAGCCTGGGTATTGTCTTCTGGCGCTTTTACAGGTTCCCGGACAAGGACCGCATCGAGCTCACCAAGAAACGCGACGTCATCTACGTGTACAACGGCGACAAGGGATATGAAATCACTTATAAGGGCACGCGTCCCGAGGATCCCAAGGACTTGACCGATTATTTGCGGCGGCGCCACTACGCGCTCGATTGGGTGCTGCGTAAATGGCTTTTGGAAAAGGGAGTTGCCTTGTTTTATGAGGGCGAGACTGTGACCGAAGGAAAGACCGTCGAGCAGGTCACGATTATGAACGCCCACAACGAGGGCGTTACGTTGTACCTGGATAGCACCGATCACTTGCCGGTGAAGAAGACTTTTTCCTGGCGGGATCCGACCGACCAGCAGCGCAACGTGGAAGATGAGGTCTACGACAACTACCGCGTAGTGCAGGGCATTCCAACTCCGTACACAGTCACGCGCTACTATAACGGCGACATGTCGAACCAGCGCTTCACTACCTCGGTTAGCTACAATCAGGGGATAAGCGATTCTCAGTTCGCGGCTCAGATAGGAACCGAACAGAAGAAGCCTTGAGATCGCAAAAACTCAAATGTCCTCAACAAACGTTGATGACCATAGAAGTACCACCTTCGTTCCAACCATAGATCATGGTAGCGATTTAAGTCTAAATATAACAATTAGATACGCAGTATTTCCCTTGGACTGCTGCAGGTCTTCAACCGGGCAGTGTGGCAAAACAGCCACAGTCAGTCCCACGCCAGAGAGCGTAAATTCGTCATCAAACAACTCAGGTATCTGACTTCGTTTGATTCACGAACAGACAATACGCACGCCAGTCGAATGCCGTGGAGTGGGGCTTCACAGTGGAGCTCCGGTCGCGCTGCGAATCCTGCCGGCTCCCGCGGGATCGGGTGTGGTGTTCCGTCGCACTGATCTCGACAGCTTTGAGCTGGAGGCGATAAGCAAGAATGTGGCCCGGGTCAGCTACGCCACCAGTTTGATGAAAAAAGGTGTGTTCATCTCCACCACCGAGCATCTGCTCTCTGCCTTGATCGGCTGCGGCATCGACAATGCCATCATCGAGCTAGACAACCTGGAGCTGCCCATCCTGGATGGCAGCGCGCTTCCCTTCGTCGAAGCCATATACAAGGTAGGAATTCGAAAGCAGCGGCGTCCGCGCACCTACTTGCGCATTCGCCGCGAGCTGGAAGTTCGCGAGGGAGACAAGTTCATCGCGGTGTATCCAGCGGAAACTTATTCTGTGTCCTATGCCATCAATTTCCCTCATCCGCTGATCGGGAAAGAGACTTTCCGGGTGGATCTTTCGGATGGAAATTACCTGACCGAGATTGCCGCGGCCCGAACTTTTGGCTTTCTGCACGAGGCCGACGCCATGCGGCAACAGGGATTGATCCGCGGCGCGTCACAGGAAAATGCGATTGTCTTGACACGCGATGGCCTGATGAACCCGCCCCTGCGTTTTCCTGATGAATTTGTGCGACACAAGGTTCTGGATCTGATCGGCGACCTCGCACTGCTGGGCAAACAGATTCTGGGAAACGTGGTAGCTGACCGGGCCGGGCACGCCATGCATACTGCCCTGGTCTCGCGCATCTTGCGGGATAGAACTCTGTGGGACGAAACCACGGTGGAAGAAGATTCAGAGGTCGTCGCGCCCCTGACCCCGGCAGTCGCCCAATCCGCCGTGTAGATGTTGGCGCGGGCGTCCCGCCCGTGCGGCTCGCCAGGTCGTGGGCTAAAAAGACAAAGTCCAGAGGGGCGGCGGACAGGAGTGTCTGCCCCAGACTGCCTAGTCGGCGGGCTGCGGGGTGTGATCGTTACTGTCCCAGTAGGACCCCTCTTGCAGTAGCTTCTCCAACTCCGCCCGGGCCTGAGCGGTTAATTGTGCGGCATAGCTTTTGGCTGACTGTTGACGCGCGGGAGTTAACTCAGCAACTCGGATCGCCAACCGCGGCGCGTCCTGTTCCAGCATGCGCAGCAAACGTTGCGCCCGATCAATCCTCACGTGAATCGAAAGCATAAAGTTTCACACCTGCCAGTTTTTTTCTTTTTCAGCGTGACCGGATCGGCGGAAATGTGCAAGTCTCAAAGTGGGTACGGAGAAGGTGGGGCGAGAGCGGATTCAAAGTCGGTGGGCAGGAGCGAAGTTGGAGGCAGCGTCCGGCCCGCGTTGTCCGTCAACTGGGCCGTTCGTCGGTTTTTTCGACCTGCTCCGCCAGCCAACGGTTCAGTAGTTCTTTCGAATCTTTGGCCATTTCGACGAAGCGCAGACCGGCCCGGCCCGATTCATCCATCCAGGCAACTTGCACTTTCGGTTCCAGAGGGGTAGCGGCACCGGGTAACTTGAAACTCACCGAGGAGAGGTTGCCTGGCGGCAACTTGCCGCGGAAAAAGATGGCCATGCCGCCTTCGCTGATATTGGTCAGGGTCGCTTTTAGCTGTCTTCCTTCACCAAGATCCAGAGTCGCCGCAAGCTCTACCGGATGACGAAAATAACGTCGCTGCTCGCGAATCATGAAATTGATCGCCGCGCTCAGACACCGCTTGGCGTTTAGCGCTGAAATAGGTTTCTGCAAAACGAAGTTTGCTCCCATCCGGAAGGCCTGTTGTGTAGTGGTGCTTCCGTTCAGGATGGCGAAGGTGACCGAATTCTTGTTGCTGGCGGCCTTGCGCAGGCTGGCCAGCACGCCGATCCCGCCGTCGAGGTCGTCGCAATCCACGAGGATCGCGTCAAATTTTTCAGTACGCAGGATTTCCTGGCCGGAACCGATTCCGTTGCAGACCTCAACCTCGATCGCCAGCTGTTCCAGGGCCGGCCTCAGGATTCGAACCACCTCGGGATCACGGCTCAGAATTAACGACTCCAGTGCCATAGAATTCCGATGGTAGATTCTGATCCCGGGCGGCGAAAGTAACGAAAGTGAGTGCCGGATCGGGCTATGGAAATATGGGCAAAACGCTTAATCCACGGCCTTTTCCGGCTGAACCACATTTTCTTCTGGAAACTGAACTCAGGAACCCGGAAACTAATTGCACCGTGCATAAGCTGGTTTATCTGTCGCTCGGCTCGAACCTCGGCGACCGTTCGGGAAATTTGCAGGATGCGATCACCCGCCTCAGCAGTTTGGGGGAAGTGCTCGAGGTCTCATCTTTTTACGAAACTGAGCCGGTCGAACTTCTCGCCCAGCCCTGGTTCTTGAATTGTGCGGTCAAACTGAATACCGAAAAAATGCCTCGGCAACTGCTCCGCGGAGTTCTGGAAATTGAGACGAAGATGGGACGGCGGCGAGGACAGAAAAAAGGTCCGCGCAACATCGATATCGATATTCTTCTATTTGGAAATTCGACGGTTGAGACCCACGGGCTGACCATTCCACATCCCGCCATGCATGAGCGCCGTTTCGTCCTCGAACCTCTCACTGAAATTGCTCCGGAAGCACGGCATCCGGGTTTGAAGCGCACCGTGCGCGAGCTGCGGGATGCTTTGCCGGCGGGACAAGCGGTGCGGAAAGCCGGTCCTCAGCAGCCAGTCGTGAGTCGTCAGTCTTCGGTTGTCAGCAGAGCAGGCCGAAATCTCTCTAAAGAGGATTCTCCTGACCACTGAAGACCGACGACTGACGACTCAAGGAACGATGATGCTGCTGGCCGCTTCCGGAGTTTCGATTCCACCCGCCTTCTCCGGAAACTGCGCCAGCAGAAAATCCACAAAAGCACGCGACTTGGGCCGGCCGGAGGTGCGGCCGTGTGCCATTCGCACCAGGAAGACGAGCACGCGCAGCACTTCCGAATCGCGCAGCTGTACGTAGCCCACATGTTTCTGCTCGGCCTCGCGATATTCCTTCAGCATATTCTGCACTTCTGCCGCCACCGCAAGATGAGCTGGATTCGCGAGTGGGGCTTCGTAGTGCAATCCTGAATTGACCAGGGTCTCCCAGGTTTTGGCCAGCGCGCTGAGTGCGGCGATCAGATCTGCGTCCTTCAAGCTTCGGTCCGCGCGAACACTCTTAGCCAGGGCGTAGGTCAGACCCATGATCAGGTGCTCGTGCCGGTAAAGAAATTCGTCACCAACCTCGACTTGCAGGAAGATATCCGCTGGATTCACATCGGCTACCCCGCGTGGCTTTTCATGCTCCCAGGCCTGCTGCAGGTACACGCAATCGGTCGGGCAATCCAGCGTCACCTCGCGCTGCTCGCCGCAACATTGCGGGCAAATGCGGCCGTGAATGGCGGGGCAGAATCGTTTCTCCTTGCGCTTTTCGCAGATCGAACAACTCACAGGGGCCTCCCACATCATTATGACATCAGGGCTGGTCAGCGGTTGCGGCGCACCGCTGGCGCAGTTTCATTTTCGAGATCGCGCCGACGTGCCGGAATTCCGACGAGTTTAAGGCGTTTTAGCGGCAGAGGTTACGATGTCGACGCAAAGAACGCCAAGAGCGCCATGTCGTGCAAACGGCATCCGGCGAATCGCTTTGCCGCGCGGATGGGCCATTTTGGGACTCGAGGGTCCGAATCGCAGCTATTTTTGTGGTCTTTTCAGCACCATGCACAACAACATCCGCATAAAATGGGGCCGAAACGCTACTTTTCCACAGAACGCTGGTATAAGATACCCAACACCGCTGGAAAATCTTAGTTTAATTCACGAGGAGGTTTCATGGCTTCAGGCATGACCAAGACTCAACTCGTCCGCCATCTGGCCGAGAAAATTGAGACCAACAACAAGACTGCTGCAGCATTTCTCGAACACCTGACCGACACTGCTGTCAAAGAGACAAAGAAGAACGGCATATTCGTGATCCCGGGACTGGGCCGGCTGGTAAAGGCGCATCGCAAGGCCCGCATGGGACGCAACCCCCAGACCGGTGAACCCATCCAGATCAAGGCCAAGACCGTGGTGAAGTTCCGCGTCGCCAAAGCTACCAAAGACGCAATCGCCCCGAAGAAGTAAGTTCATTCTTGTGATCCATAAAGGCCGGCTGAAAAGCCGGCCTTTCGTGTTTGCAGCCGGCTATCGGCAAAGGCTCCCCGGTTCCGCGACGAGTCATCCTGAGCGAAGTGACCGCCTCGTGAAGCGAAGCAGTCACGCAGTCGAAGGACCCCTATCATTACTCCGCAATCCGTTGCGTGAAGGGGTTCCGTTCAGGGTGACACCTGCAGTTTTTGACACCCGTACTACGCGCACCCGATAATTCGACACGTGCCCGATCCGACTGCAATTCAAAACTCCGCATGCTCCGCCGTGTTCCGGCGATCCCTCCACAAGACTCTTCCTTCAGCGATCCGTGGCGAAGGCGTGTACGTGTGGGACAGCGAAGGCAAACGCTATCTTGATTTTTCCGGTTCCGCGGCGGTTAACCTGATAGGACACGGGGTGCAGCAGATCTCCGCTGCCATGACGGAACAAGCACGGCAACTGGAGTTCGTCCACACCAGCCAATTCACCACTCCGGTGGCTGAACAGTACGCCAGAGAGTTGATCGAGTTTGCGGGGAGGAAGAACTTTCTTGGCGGCGCAGTGTATTTCACCTGCGGCGGGTCGGAGGCCGTCGAAACCGCACTTAAGCTGGCGCGCCAGTATCATGTAGAGATCGGACAGACCCAACGCCATCAGGTGCTGAGCCGGAAGCAGAGCTATCACGGTTCAACTCTCGGCGCCGTTTCCGTCTCGGGTAATAAGCGCCGGCGGGAAATTTATCTGCCCATGGTACGGGAGTTCGCGCACGTTGGCATTCCCTACTGCTATCGCTGCAATTACGACTGCACCGACGGCTGCCGCAACTGTGGGCTGGAGTATGCCGCAGAGTTGGAGAAGGTCATCGAGGCGGCGAGCGGCCAGGCGGCAGCATTTATTTTTGAGCCGGTAAGCGGAGCAACCCTGGGCGCGGTAGTTCCGCCGCCGGGATATCTGCAGAAAGTTGCCGAAGTTTGCCGGCGCCACGGCGTCCTGCTGATCGCGGATGAAGTCATGACCGGCATGGGTCGCACCGGGCGGAATTTTGCCGTCGATCATTGGGACGTCGCGCCCGACATTCTGATCGCGGCTAAGGGGCTTTCCAGCGGCTATGCTCCATTGGGCGCCGTCATTGCGACCCGGAAAGTTGTGGACGCGATCGCCTCGGGATCCTTTCTGCACGGATTTACCTACAATGCCCATCCTGTCTCGCTGGCAGCTGGACGTGCCGTCCTGCATTATCTCCGTCAGCACAAACTGGTGCAGGCCTCCAACTCCACTACTGAGGGAACAGTTGCCGCGAAACTGGAGCGCTCACTTTCAACCCTGCTGGATTTGGATGTCGTTGGAGAAACGCGTGGCATCGGCCTGTTGCGCGGCGTCGAGTTTGTTTCAAACAAGCAAAGCAAGCAGCCATTCGACCCAAAGATGAATTTTTCCGGACAGGTAACGAGCGCAGCCCTGAAGCGAGGCCTTCTGGTCTATCCGATACAAGGATGCGTTGACGGCACGGCGGGCGACCACCTGCTGATCGCTCCGCCAGCAGTAATCACGCCTGAGCAAATTGATTGGGCCGTCCAGCAGTTGGCCGAAGCAATAAAGGAATCAAAGTAGCGCCGGCGTCCCGCCGGCTGGCTGGCAGGCGTCTCGCCTGCCTCTTGGGAATCATTTCCAATTGCACAAAGTGGGGGCGGGACGCCCCCACGACAGCCGGCGGGACGCCGGCGCTACACATTTAGATTCATTCACTTACCAGTTGAGCGCCAGATGACCCATAGTTTACCCGCGGAGCATTGCGTCAACCCCACCATCCTGGCAGTCTGGAGGCCATCAGGGGGCCGGCATGGCAAGTAAGATAATCGATTTCTGCAAACAGACAAGGCCACCCGCGTTGAGCGAAGCCACCCGAGTGAAGGCATTCGAAAACTCCACACGAGTCCAGAACAGCCTGACCAGCAATCCGGAAAAACGTGTTCTCATCTGGATGGCAACACGCACGCCCAGATGGATCAATCCCGACCACCTCACGATATTTGGATTCCTGGCCCAGGTAATGGCCGGGGCCAGCTACGCTCTGGCACGCGGGAATCGTTACTGGCTTCTGGCGGGGATCTTTTTTCTGGCTCTGAACTGGCTGGGAGACAGCCTGGACGGAACCCTGGCCCGGGTGCGGCAGCAGCAGCGGCCGCGTTACGGATTCTTTGTAGACCACATCGTCGACAGCTTCGGCGGCCTCGCTCTCATGAGTGGGCTGGCGTTGTCCGGGTATATGCATCCCTACATTGCGATTGGGCTGCTGGTGGCTTTTCTGCTGCTTTCCATCCAGTCGTATCTCGCGACTTACACTCTCGGAGAATTTCAGCTTTCGTTCTGGAACTTCGGTCCCACTGAACTGCGCATCCTGCTGGCGGTGGGCAATTTGGCGCTCTTGCACTGGCCGGTGATTTCGTTCAAGACGCCGCTTATCAGAACGATTTTGCCCGGACACTACCGGCTGTTCGACGTGGGCGGAGCGGTCAGCCTGGCCGGCATGTCCACCATGCTCATCTTTTTTACTGTGCGCAACACCCGCCGCCTTTACATGCAGGAGCGGATCCGATGAAGTGCATGTTCCATCTTCAATTTTCTGGTAAGCGATGGATTCGTGCGCAACGCCACGCGAGAAAAATCAGTCGATGTGATCCCCGTGATCGTGTGCCTGGCGCTCGACTGACCAAATGTCTTCGGGCTTCTGTTCGAACGGGTACACATGCACCATCCAGCCGAAAATCTGTGGCATGAACTTTCCGCCGGCCGCGTCACATTCCACTTTGGTGCTGATCGAGCCCGCCAGTCCGAATTTCGCGATCGGCCCCCAAGCCTCGTTCCTTCTGTCTGACGGCGGCAGGCACATGTTGATGTGAGCGTGCCATTGCGCCACGCTCAGCGGAATTCGCTGGTCGAGCTCATTCCAGTTCGCATTTTTGGGTGCAGTGTACATCACGCCAATCAGCTTGTAGTCATCGCCATGCTTCTCATAGAGCAATGAAGTCGGATGTTCTGGATTGAAGTTGAAGGCCGCTTCGAATGCGTAGCGGTAGCTGGTGAAGTGGTACTGCCTCTGCGGCAAATTGGGCAGGAAGATTTTGTACCCATCCGCGAGCGCGGCTTTGTAATCGGTATATTGTTCCGCAGCCTTGCGGGCGCCGGCGACTATCTGGTCCGCTTTTTCCTGATCGCCCGGCTTAATTTCGCGCAGGGACGTCATTTTCATATGCGGCCCCATGCTCATCTGCCTGTCTTCCATGGAACGCATGGCGTGCGCGGTGCCGTCGCCGTTCATGCCCACCATGTCACGCATGTCCGCGTCGTTCATTTTCATTTCGGACTTCGTCTTTGGGACCACAGGCGACGGATCGGGTGGTGCCACGGACGGCGGAGGCTGCGGCGTCTCTGCCGGCGCAGCGGGTGGCTCGTCCTGTGCGGATTTCCCGGGACTGGATACATTAGCCGGCGCGCTCTGATCCTGTTCCTTCTGATCTTGGGCCCAGACGGGCAATAACGCGAACGGGGCTAGCGAGACCAAGGCTAGCAAAACCAGGGCTAGCAAAACCAGGGCCAGAATTCGTCTGCGCATAGAACTCTCCGATTGTATTAACCCTGAGGCAGGCCAATTGTTTCTGCAATAGAAGATGAACTGAACCTATTACGGGCGTAACAGGTTCAGGGGACAGCATCTTGCTTTCCGGCGGAGAAAAGCTCGGCAGCCTGGTTGATATCTGCCCAAGCTCGGAGCTTTTTCGCTATGAAGAAGGGTATGGCATCGTGTGTCACTCCGCCGCCAAAACCTGGTTTGCCGCTTCCTCCCCCGAGCGAACGCAATCCGGCACTCCAATCCCGCGGTAGCCATTTCCCGCCAAAGCCAGCCCGGGCAGTCGCTTTACCAGCCAGTCGATGCGATCCACCCGTTCCAGATGGCCGACGTTGTACTGCGCCATTGCACCCTTCCAGCGGTAGACACGCGCGAAGAGGGGGTCTGCGCGCAGTTCGAGGATTTGGCCAAGCTCCGCTCGCACCAGGCTCAGGATTTCATCATCCGACAGTTGCAGTACCGCTTCGTCGCGGCTGCCCCCAAGGAAACAGCGCAACAGCGCGCGGTCTTCGGGAGTGCGGTAAGGGAACTTATTATGAACAAAGGTCGCCGCCAATAAGCGTTTGCCTTCGCCGCGGGGCACCAGGAAGCCGAACCCCGGAGGCAAGACATCCCGTACCTCCTGATCGAAACCCAGGACAACTGTCACCGACGAACTATATGAGATCGCTCTTAATTCAGAGGCCAGCTCGGCACTCGTTATCTCCAGCAAAGGCGCGGCTATCTGAGCCGGAGTCGCCAGGATCACCGAGTTGAATTGATCGGACGCATAGCCTGCGGAAACAACCCAGCCCCTGTCTTGCCGTTGGACGGCTTGCACCAGTGAGTTCGCGTGTAACGCCTGCATTGGGAGTTTCATCACTACCGCGTCCGCCAGTTGCTGCATTCCGTTTTTCAAAGAAGTGAATATCGACGCCGTTTTTTCCGGATGACGAGCGTTCTTGCGGGCCGCCAGCATCCCGCGGCTCAGGCTGCCGTATTTGGCTTCCATCTCCGCGAAACGCGGCAGCACGGCGCGCACGCTCAGTTGTGAAGCTTCGCCTCCATAAACTCCGGCGAGCATCGGGTCTGCCACCCGATCGACCATGTCCGCCCCATAATGCCGTTCTACCAAGGCGGCGACACTTTCGTCGCCATTTGACTGCCGCGGCGAAGAGCGCCATTCACGAACCATGCGAAGCTTAGTGGCGGGGGAAAAAAGCGGGGACAAAAATGCCGGCATGATTTTGGTTGGGACCATGAACATCAGTCCATCCGGCATGGGCGACAGCCGTCCCTTTAGCACAATGTAGGTTTTGCGATCGCGGTCATTGGAGCCGATCAGCTGATCTTCCAGACCGACGCGGCGGCAAAGATCCGCAGCCCAGGGTTTCTCAGTCAGAAACGAGTCAGGGCCAGCCTCGACCACACAGCCATCCACCTGCTCGGTGACCAGCACGCCACCGAAGCGGGAACTGGCTTCGTAGATCACGTATTCCAGAGATTCGCCCGCCAGACGGCGTTCTTCCAACGCGAAAGCCGCGGCCAGGCCGGAGATTCCGCCGCCGACAATGGCGATGCGTTTCATGTCGGTTCTTTGATGCCACCGAATATGATGACGGAGGCCGTGGTCCGCCGTCTTTCATATCTCATGTTGCAATCGGCGATCCAATTTGCGATCGCGCCAAATCGGCTAAAGCCGCAGTCAAAAGCGGCGAATCGTTCAACGAGTCACCGCGCCAGAGCCGCATGCCTTCCTGCTCTGCAAATTGCTTGAACCCGATGTCGATGTCGTACAGAACCTCGACATGATCACAGAGAAATCCGATGGGCTCCACGAACACGCAGCGATGACCGGCCTTCTTCAAATTTAAGATCGTGCTTTCGACTGTGGGTCCAAGCCATGCGCCGCCCGACATACCCTGGCTCTGGAAGGCAAATGCCCAATCCCCGGGCTCGAGGCCTGCCTCCCGCGCCACCAGCATCGCCGTTTCCTTGGTCTGCGCCTCATAAGGATCGCCTTCCGCAATCGTGCGCTGCGGAACACTGTGCGCCGTAAAAATCACCGGTACCTTGGCGGACATCTGGTTGCAAGCCCGCTTCCACCCGTCACGGAGTTTCTCGGCGAAGGCTTTTATGAGAAGTGGATGGTCGTGCCAGGAGTCGACGAATTCCACTGTAAAAGGCGTGCCGCCTTCAACACTCAGCGCGGCACGATAGAGTCCCACGCTGGTGCGCGAGTTTTGTGGAGCCAGGCAAATCACGGCGGCGCGTTCGATCCCATCCGATTTCATCGCGCTAATCGTGTCCGCGATATATGGCTTCCAGTTACGCATGCCAACGTACACCGGAAGTTTTAGTTCTGCCGCGAGCAGATTGCCCTGTTGCAGGGTGAGTTGGGTAAGCGGAGACCGACCAATCAGACCATAGCGATGCCGCACTTCCTCGATTACTTCCGCGGGGACCGGACGCCCGCGGGTGATCTGACTCAGGAATTCGGGTATCTCGTCCACCGAATCAGGACTTCCATGAGCCAACAGCAAAACTGCATTTCTCTCAGCCAATTCAAACTCCCAATCGAACTCCACTAAAGTGTGGGACTCAACTGTGGCGCGGGCGCCCCCGCCCGCGAAAAGCCAGCACAACGTCGCCAATTGATTTCACTGAGATGCAGCGGTTTCTGCCGAGTACTCCTGCACAAAGCGGGCCAAAGCCCGTACGTTCTCCACTGGCGTCTCCGGCAAAATGCCATGGCCCAGATTAAAGATATGCCCGGGCCGCCCGGCTGCGCGGCGTAAAACTTCCCCCGCCCGCGACTTTATTTCCTTCCATCCGGCAAACAGCAGTACCGGATCAAGATTGCCCTGCACCCCTCCCGAACCGACTGCGTCCCAGCCTTGATCGAGCGGAATGCGCCAGTCCAGCCCGATCACTTCGGCCCCGGTCTCTTTCATCGACGGCAAAAGCGTGGTGCTGTCCGTACCGAAATAAATGACGGGCACCCCCGTCTTCCGCACCTTGTTTACCAGTTCGGTAGTATGCGGCAACACGGAACGACGATAGTCTTCGACGCTGAGGCATCCTACCCAGCTATCGAATATCTGGATCACATCTGCGCCCGCGCCTACCTGGTCCCCGGCGTACTCGGAGACCACGGCAACTAACTTGCCCATGAGCTCTCCCCAGGCTTCAGGCGAGCTATACATCATCTTTTTCGTGTGGATGTAATTGCGTGAACTGCCGCCCTCGATCATGTAGCTGGCCAGGGTAAACGGCGCTCCGCAGAAGCCAATCACGGGCAGGCGCGATCCGAAATGCCGGCTTACCAGGCGCACTGCTTCGGAAACGTACCCCAGATCTGCTGCGCGATCGGTCCGCAGGCGGGATATGTCCGCCGGGTCGCGAAGTGGCCTTTCGATGACCGGTCCCTCTCCCGCACTGAAATGAAACGGCAGGCCCATGACTTCGAGTGGGAGCAGGAGATCGGCAAAAATGATTGCCGCATCCACGCCCAGCGCCTCCGCGGCCGTAATCGTCACTTCCGCGGCAACTTGCGGCCGATTGCAAATCTCTATGAGCGAATATTGCTTGCGAACCGCCCGATATTCCGGCATATATCGCCCCGCCTGACGCATGAACCAGACCGGAGTACGATCGACGGCCTGGGCCCGGCAGGCCTTCACGAAGCGGGATTCTGGCGCAGACATTGACTGACAACTGTAGCATCTTGCCGCGCTCCGCTCACCTGGGGACAGCCGCCCGCGGCTGTCCGGCGCTATACCCACGCAGGGCAGCCGCCCCCGGCTGTCCAGCGGAGCAAAGCTCCGCAGTGTAGATTTCACTCATTAAATTGCTAGAAAACCCAGGAGGCATCAAGAGAGTACCTCCAATCGGCGACCGATCCGGCCTATGATCTTAGAGTCTAACCCGGGAGGTACTTCACATGGCAGCGAGTCAGGTGGTTCTCTATTTCGATAAGCAGGAAGACGCGCTGCTGTTTACCTTAGCCGCCAGCTCGATGATTTCCGATGAGGGTCCTGCCCGGGCCAACGATGCCCTGGTGAAAATCGCGGCTGAAATCCGCAAGGCCAGCCGCATTACGACCGAGGGCGTTCTCGAACCTTCCAACTAGCCCGGCGATTCGCTTAAAGGCACCGCTGCAAAGCATTAGCCCACAGCGGCACAAGTCCAGTTTCTGATCCTGGCTCTCCGCGCTCAATACATTCCCACGCGCCGTCTTCTGAATCGTGGACATCCTGCCTTAAGTGAAGCCGCACAGATAGACCACAGCAAATCGGCATCATCCTTTTCGCTTTCATTATTATGCGCACAGCACCTCACTCATAGGCGTCGGAAAAGCGACCCGAATCCATCTTTTCCTAGCGAGATGTTTTTTTTGTAACAATTCCTCTCAGGTCATTCCTTCGTCAAGGCGTCTTCGTGGGATGGCCAACTCGCACCACACAACCAGATCGGAGAAGCGATGGTCATTCCGGTTTCCAAAGCTGCGAAAAGGCCTTATCGCCCTCCATCCTTTCAGGTTATAGACGCCGTTACCGCCAAGGCGGAACTTGAAGCCAAAGGAGCGCCGCAGGATCCGCAGGTTCGGCAGATGTTGGCTCAGATCGACAAGCAGCTTGACGAGAAGGCGTTGACGTTGCCTTCACCTTCCCGCGATCCGTTGCCATAAGGGAGGTTGCTCAGCCAGTCAGATGGTTCATGCCCCAATGAAACACGAGAACATCAGATGGAACCCCGCAACCCAGGAGTGGTATTGCGCAAAATGTGGCCGCACTTCAGACCATTCTAGTGAACAAGATGCGCACGTCGAACTGGACCAGTATCAATGCAACATCCCCTGGGTAGAAATGCCCAAGGTTCTGTTTGACGGTTCGGAAGAACACAAGAAGCAGAAACCCGGAACTGGCCAGGCCACTCATTCGCGCTCAAGACGAGCGTAGGCCTGTTCCGCCAGCACTAGCCCACCCAAAACCCCAGCCCGTCCGCCAAGCCGCGGAGGGACAACGTACTGGTCCAGATCGCGCGTAACTTCAGGCGCGCGGACATATCCGTTCAGAAGTTCCGCCAGTTCTTGCCGAATCCGTGGGAAGAGCCGCTCTTGCCTCAAGACGCCGCCTCCCAGCACAATGCGCTGCGGCGACAAAGTCAGAACCCAGTTCACCAGACCAAGCGCCAGATAGTGCGCCTCAAGCGTCCATGCCGCGTGATCACTAGGCAGATGCTGAGCCGCCGTCCCCCACCGGGCCTGCATCGCCGGACCGGAAGCCAGACCTTCGAGGCAATCTCCGTGGTAAGGGCAGCCGCCGGCGTAGGGATCCTTCGTCAGATCGTGCGGAACCCGGATGTGGCCCATCTCCGGATGCACCAGGCCGTGAAGCACGCGGCCATTAATAATTGCGCCTCCGCCGATGCCAGTCCCCACCGTGAGATAAATAAAATCCGTAAGGTTTTGTGCCGCGCCCCAGCGCGCCTCCCCGAGAGCGGCGGCGTCGACGTCGGTGTCAAAGCCCACCGGCACAGCTAGGGCGTCTCGCACCGTGCCCGCGAGATTGTAATTCTGCCATCCCGCCTTTGGCGTAGACGTAACGTAGCCAAATGTAAGCGAGGTGCGGTGCAAATCAATCGGCCCAAATGAACCGATTCCCACTGCCTTCAATTCGCCCTTGGACTCCTCGCGCAGGAACTGAATCGCGCTGGCGAGCGTTGCGTCGGGAGTCGTGGTCGGAAACTGGATGGTGCTCAGATCCTCCGGTCCGGTTCCAACACCGCAGACGAATTTGGTCCCACCTGCCTCAATCGCACCAAACATTGTTGGGTTAAGCCCTAAGGAGTCTGCCACAAGACCCGCCCGTAGGCAAAATTCCCGGCTTTGGTGGTAGTGGAGAGACTGTGTGGGAACGGGTCTCTGACCCGTTCAGGCCGAGCAGCGCTCGGCTGGGTTTTGACGTTGGTTTCCGCCGAGGACAGCATGACGCCGAGCCGCGGAGCGGCGGAAGAATGTAGCCCACGGCGTAAGCCGTGGGTGGAAGAGAAGAGAAACGAAAAAGCCCTGAAAGGGCGAAAGAAAGCTCGCCTCACCAATAACGCCTGACGGCTCAACCAGAAACTAGAACGTCAAACTCAACGACATCTGAATCTGCCGCGCGCTGCCGATCGTTTTATTGGTAATGCCCAGGCCGCTCAGGCTGGGGCAAACGTACAGGGCCGTAAAATCCGTGTTGCAAGGCTTCGTCGCTCCCGCCTGACCGACCACCGGGAAACCGTTGAAATTGATGTTCTGGCTCACGTCATCGATCGGGATATCGAAGCTCGCCGTGTTGGTCAGGTTGTAGACATCGAAACTGTACTTGAGAAGCGCTGCGCTCCGTGATCTGCGTTGTCTTCACGAACGAGATATCCGCGCGCCGCTGCCAGGGCTGTCGGAAAATATTTCGCTGGCCGTGGTCAATGAAGTTTGTCTCATAGGGATCGTTCGACGGAATCGCGCCATCCAGTCCGCCCGGACTCAGCAAAGGCAGGCCGAAACAATCTCGCATTGAGCGCGGGAGTCGCGCCTGCGCCTGAGGCGCCGGTAAGCGCCTGCTGCGGCGAACAGTTGTCGAGAGGAACAATCGGATTCGTAATGCCGTCGTTGACTCCATAGAAAATGCTGCCGACCGCGCCGGTGTAATCGACCACGCTATAGGGTTGACCGCTCTGGATTACAGTCAGGCCGGAAATTGCCCAGCCATTGGCGAGCTTGCCTTTGAATGTCGATCCCGAGAAAAACTTCGGCAGTTCGTAGCGGTAAGTGAAATTGATCACGTGCTGGCGGTCGAAGTCAGACAGGCCGTAACCCGAGCGCAAGTTAAGGGGATTGTTGCCGTTGTAAAACAAACCCATCGCGCTTTGCTCGTCAGTTGCGTGCGAGTACGTGTAGGAAAATCCAACCTGGACGCCATGACTCATCCGTTTTTCGACGTGGGCCTGCAGCGCGTGATACGCGGAGATGCCCGCTGCCGTATAAGACTCCGACTCCGAGGAATAACCGATGTAGGGAACGCGCAGGTCAACGTTTCCGCCTTCAAAGGTCAGCTGGTAGGGCTGTCCGTTGGGGAGATTTGCCGGCGTGAAGGTAGCGGGATCAGTCAGGATTGAATATCCGTAGGTGTAATCCTGTTCAAAACGAGTGCCGGGTCGCATGGGATGGGTCGGCGACGCAATCTGCGCCTGGTTGAACGGCAACGGAACAACTCTCATGCCGGCCAAGGTTGCCGACGTATCCGATCGTGATCGCCAGGTCGTTGCGCGGCTGCCACTGAATGTCCAGCATCTGATTCATGGTGTACGGGAGTTTGTTCGCCCGGTTGTAGTCGGCGAAGGAGAACAGCGGCTGGCCGCCTGCGATTGCCGTCGCGTTGGGCAGGTCGAGATTCTTGGGATTGCCCGACGGAGGCGGCCCGAGCGTTGGCCCCCAGGGGGCCTCGAAAGTGCTGCAGTTCTCGTATCCAAAGATGCTGCAGGCCTGCGAACTCACCCACGGCGGAGTCTGGTTCACGCCGAATGGGCCGCCGGCGATGACCCCGGACGCAAAACCTGGAGAGAGGTAGGTGAAGAGTTCGCCACGATCGTAGTACAGGCCCCAGCCGGAGCGAACCACCAGTTTGTCGTTGAACATTTTCGGACTCCAGGCGACGCCGATTCGCGGCGCCAGACCCCACTGCCGTCCCGGTAAGCGTGGAATCACTCACGCCCTTGGTGGGAAAGTCAGGGTTGTTGCCCGCGACGATGAAGCCGTTCGACGTGATGGTGTCGCTGGCCGCATCGTAGTTGTAGGCTGACGGATCAAAATTGAAGAGGCGTCCATTCTTTTCCGTGAGCCCGCCGTGGTAGTCGAAGCGTATTCCCGCAGTCACGCTGAGGTTGGGACGGATCTGAAATTTGTCCTGCACATATCCGCCGGTCTCTTTCGAGCGGTAATAGCGGTTGGCATCACCCTGCAGGAAGGTCGTGGCGATGAACCCGTCCGCGGTGTAGGTGATGGGCAGGCCCTGGAGGAAGTCGGCGAAATTGCTGAACCCGATCATTCCGCTGTTCGTCCGCTCAGTCGCGCGCGTTGAGCTGCGTGTAGGAGAAACTCCCGCCGAAAGTAAGTGTGTGTTTGCCATGACTCCAACTGGCATCGACAGAAGGCATCCAGCGGTTCTGGAAAATACCGGTGAATGCGCCCTGCGAAGCCGCCGTTGACCCGATGTTGGCTCCCGGCGTTGAAAACAAAGTTCGTATTCAATGGGGACTCGTTGCCCAGATCGTCGACGATCGTGATGCCCGGAAAAACGTTAGAGCCGAACGCGTTGATGCCCACCGCTTGCGGAGTGAAAGGCTGTCCAATGGTGCTGTAGATCTTCTCGCGAATGAATCCGAACACTTCCGCGATGCTGAAGTTGGGCCCTAGCGATTGAGTATTGGTAATGCTTGCCACCTGACTGCCGGCGTCCAGGTGTTGGTTGAAACCCTCTACCGAAGAGAATCCGAAAGGCGCCGTGGTCGGGTCGTGCTGGTAGTAATACTTCAGTGACAAGGTGTCTTTGGAAGTCGCGAGGAAGTCGAGGTTCGATACAGCCTGATCTGAGATGAAATACGCCGGCTGAGTGAGGAACACATTCTCCGGGAAGTTAAGCGTCGGGCTGAAACTCGGATTCGCCGACGGAATCATGTACTGGCCGTTGGGCAACTTGTAATTCAGTAGAGCAAATGCCACCGGGTCGACGGCCCCGCCGCCGGTCCCGATTGTCCCGCTGATGTTAGAGCCCGGCCAATTCGCATTTGCGACATTAGCCAATGCCTGGGCGCTGCGGTCGTCGGTAAGTCCGGTGGGCACCGCAGTGCGCGAGGTTCCAATTTCCAGATCAGAAACGTGAACGTGCTGGTAGCCGACAAAGCCGAAAAGCTTGTTCTTGATGAGCGGTCCACCGAGCGTTCCACCGGCGGTATAGCGGTGCAGTTGAGGCACTTTTTCATTGGCGGGAATATTGTCGTCTTGCTTATAGAAATAGGGCGCCGCGTTCAGCCAATCCGTCCCGCGATGAACGTAAGCCCCGCCGTGGAGATCGTTCGTGCCGGATGAGGTGCTCATATCGATATGAGCGCCGCTGGTCGAACCTTGTTGGGCGTCGTACATCGAAGTGTTCACGCGAAATTCCTGAACAGTTTCCGGAGCGGGCGTGGGCAAGGCTTGGCCGATGGCCAGATAGGGCGATGCCGTGCTCTGAATTACCTGCGGCGGTAGTGCTGCCCGCGCCAGCAACTCCAGTGTTGTTCACAATGCGCGCCGAAGCCACCTGGCTCGTGCTCTTCCCGTTGAACAGATTGCTGGCGTCGACGCCATTCAGCAGAGAAGCTGTTGCTGGTGTCGCGTTGCCCGTTGGCCCAGATTGGCTGGTTGCCCAGACCGCTGTTCGCTCCGGTGCCGGCAGGAAGCTCCGCATTCACCCCCGGAGAGAGAATGGCAAGGCCCGTGAAACTGCCGGTGGGCAGCGGAACTGCTTCGATTTGCTGCTCGGTCCAGGATGTACCCGTTGGTCGTGTCGACGGCGTTCATCAGGGGTGTTTCTTCAACTGTGATCGTGGTGGCCACCTGGCCCACTTGCATGGTCGTGTTCACCGTGGCGGTGCGATTGGCCTGCACCACGATCGACGGCACCTTCTGCGTCTGAAATCCTTCATGCGTGAAAGTGAGCGTGTAACTTCCGATGGGAAGATTCACAAAATCATAACTTCCATTCGTGTTGCTGGTCTGGCTACGCGTCAGCGTGGTCTCATCGCCCACGATAATCACGACGGTCCCCGGCAAAACGCTGCCCGTACTTTCCATGACAGTGCCGGTTATGCCGCCGAGTGTCTGTTGTGCCTGGGTAAACGGAGCGAAGGCAAAAAGCACGTACAGTAGTGAGGAAGCAACTGCAAAAAAGCAATTCCTGCTTTTCCGACGCATGGGCGCAGACCTCGTGGGAGTTCGAGATACTTGCTTTTTGAAAATACTTTCCCAAGCATGGAAGTTCGCCCTTCGCGGCAGAAATACTTCGGCTCCGCCGGTCAGACGTGCAAACTATCCGCCCCAATGTTTGGAAAAATGTACGCTAGTTTTGCCGGTAGCGAAAGGCAGAGCGCCAATGATAATTTCTTTGCCGCAGATTAATTATTTTTATCGTGGCAAAGCAGGGGTAGAAGCGGTGGGCTCCGAGCGATGGACTTACGGAAGATTGCTTTCGTTCGCCGTTGCACCTTTACCCCGCCCACGCAGCAGAAACCAAAGCAGTCCCGCCGCCAGGTAAGCCAGGTAAATGTAAGGCAGCTTGCCGTAAGGCCCTTCTGGCACGGGATAAAGATTCCCTACCAACGCCAGCACCATGGCAGCGCAGGCGATCCAGGGAATGATCTGCGCTCCCTGGCGGAAGACACCGTGGTCGCGCAAGTAACGCGGCAGACGCGATGCACACCAGAGCGTAGGTAACGATAAAGCCGTAAGTGGCCAGTGATCCCATCCAGCCGTACACGTCCAGCCCGCTGGCTCCGCGCGCCGCCAGCACAGCCACGGGAAGCACCGCGGCGAAGCCGGTAACCATGATGGCGCGGCCAGGCGTCTCGTTCAGGGCGTGCGTCGCGCGAAACGAACCGTGGGCAAGGCCGTTGTGCGACATCAGCAGCAGCACCCGCGCGGCCGCGGTGATGCACGCCAGCGTTCCGGCGAACAAGCTGACCAGCGCGCCGATGTCGATCAGCATCCCAAGCACCGGCACGCCGCTTACACCGGCCAGAACGTGCATCGGCGCTGGGCTCGTTCCCAGATCCTGTCCCGACGGTGTGGAAGCCGAGCACTTCGGCGTAAGCGCAAATCGTGAAGAAGGTTCCCGCGAGAATCGCGCTCTGGATCACCGCGCGTGGAATCGTCTTCAGTGGATTGCGGGCTTCAGAGCCCAGCGTCGTCGCGCTTTCGAATCCGACAAAGCTGAAGAGCGCGAGCACCAGTCCGAGCCGCAAGCCGCTGCCGGTCATGCCGCGCAGTCGTAGTTGATCCCAATCCCAATGCCAGCCGTGGCGCACCAGCAGCAGCGCTACCACGATGACGATCACCGACACCGATGCGGCTTCAATCCACAGCATCAGGCGAGCGGAAATTTTCACGTCCCGCCAGGCGATCCAGACGGAAACGGCAGTCACAAGTACAGCCAGCAGCACGGCCGAGAAGCCGTGGCCGGTCGCATCGCTGCAGCAGCAGGTTGGCGTAGTGATAGAAGCCGCCGATCACGCTGGAGCCTGTGGCGACGTAAGCCAGCAGCAAACTCCAGGCCACAGTCGCGCCCAGCCACGGCGGAAGAATCATCGAAGCGTAGGTATACAGCGAGCCGGGCGAGGCCGAATAGCGCGCGAAGCGTGCGATGCACAGCGCCACCAGCAGCACGGCGACGGTGGCGAGCACGTAAGCGAGCCACGTGCCGTTTCCCGGCGAGCGCGCACACCAGCGGAATGGTCGCCGCCGGCGTGGTGGTGGGCGCCATGGTGGAGACCGACTGCGCCAGCGTCTCCATCGGCGAAAGAACCTCGCGCCGCAAACCGTAACTTGCCGTCGGGGCAGATTTTTGTAGCGCTCGCTCCATCGAGGGCCCGTTCCTTCGCTCCGCGAAAATCCGCCTGAGAGTTGCGGTAGTGTACAACACCAGTCAAGCCGGAGATCTCGACAGTAGCGCCGGCATCCTGCCGGCTGTCCGGCGGGCGTCCCGCCCACCGCAGGCTGTCGAGGAGTGGCGCAAAAGTCTGGAGTACACACAACCGGGCGGCGAGACGCCGCCCCCGACAGCCGGCGGGACGCCGGCGCTACGAATTTAATCTACGTGCTCGCCTTCTTCGATAAATCCAATCTCCGGCGGAGGCAGCTTGTCGCCCGGACGCGCCCAAAAGACATACAACGTCGGCAGCAGCACGATGCTGATGAAGAGTTCCACGATCAACCCACCGACAATCACGATGGCGAACGGTCGTTGCGAGTCGGATCCGATATCGTGGGACAAGGCCGCAGGCAGCAAGCCCAGGGTCGCCACCAGCATGGTCATCATGATGGGGCGCAAGGCGCAGCGCAGCGCCTTCCTTTGCGGCCTCCCGGGGATTCATCCCGCGGGTGCGAAGCTGGTTGATGTACTCCACCATGATGACGCCGATCTCAACCGAGACGCCGATCAATGCCAGAAATCCGAGCCCGGAAGAAACCGAAAAGTGCGTGTCCCGTCAGCAACAGGCTGAGAAAACCGCCCAACGGCGACAGCGCCACAACCGCCAGAATCAGCGCCACCCACTTCCAGGAATCGAATGCGGAGTAAAGAATGAACGACATGAGCAGCACCGTGATCGGCACGATGACCGCGAGCCGGCGATTGGCGCGTTGCTGGCTCTCGTACTCTCCAGTCCAGTCCAGGTGATAGCCTTCGGGCAACGGCACGCTTCGTGGCGCACTTCTTCAATTGCCTGCGCGCACGGTGCTGCCCAGGTCGCGCCCGCGAACACTGTATTTGATGGCGATGTAGCGGGAGTTGCCTTCGCGATAAATCGTGGACGCACCATCTTCAAGCTTGACCTGGCACAACTGGCCAAGCGAGACCCGCTCGCCGGACGGAGCCAGAATGCGAATGTTAGAAATGTCCTCCACCGTTCTTCGAAATGGCTCCTGATAGCGGACCGTCAAGTCATAGCGCTGCTCACCGACCAGAATTTGGCTCACCGCTTTGCCACCGACGGCAGTTTCGACCGCATCCTGCACGTCGCTGACGTTGATTCCGAAGCGGTCAGCGGCGGCGCGATCCACGATCAGATTTACGTTCGGCTGGCCGCGCACCTGAAAGGTTCCCAAGTCGGCGACGCCGGGAATATTTGCTCATCACGTCCTGGATCTCATTGGCTTTCTGCTCCAGCACTTTCAGATCGGTGCCGAACAGTTTGACCGCCAATTCGCCTTTCACTCCGCTCACAGCCTCTTCCACGTTGTCGGAAATCGGCTGCGAAAAATTCCAGTCCACTCCCGGAGAACTTTCCCAGCTCCTTATCCATCGCGGCGATCAGATCTTCCTTGGTCTTGAACTGCGAGCGCCACCGCGACCGCGGCAACAGGTCGACAAAGAACTCGGTGTTGTAGAAACCGCTGGCGTCGCTGCCATCATCAGGACGCCCTACCTGGCTGACGACTTGCTTGACCTCGGGAAAGCGGGCCAGCACTCGACGCGCGATTGGCCAGCGCAATGCCGGTCGAAGGTCCGGTGCTGGGAGCCAGCGTGCCGCGCACCCAGATCGCGCCTTCATCGAGGTGTGGCAGAAACTCCGAACCCACCACGCCGCTGAAGATCAGAAACAACATGAGCGCCAAGCGCGGCCACGCCCATGCCGAACGTGAATTTCAGATGATCGAAGCACCAGTCGAGCATGCGTCCGTATCGCTCCTGCAGGAAGTGGAGCACCGGGTTGCGCCATTCCTTGATGTCGTCCTTGAAAAGAAACGTGCACAGCACCGGCGCAATAAGAAGAGCGAAAAGCAACGCTCCCAAGCAGCGCGAATGCCACCGTCCACGCCATGGGACGGAACAGGCGGCCTTCCACGCGCTGCAGGGTAAAGATCGGCAGATACGAAACGATAATGATGATGCGGGCGAAGAACACCGGCCTTTGCACTTCGTGTGCCGCGGTCGCGATCATTTCAAGAAATGACTTCTTGCCGCGGCCGTACTCGGTGTGGCGCAGGATGTTCTCCACCATCACCACCGAGCCGTCCACCACCATGCCGAAATCGAGCGCTCCCAGCGAGAGCAGGTTTGCGGGAATGTGGCTGAGATCCAGCAGAATCGCGGCAAACAGCAACGAAAACGGAATCGTGATGGTCACGATCAGCGCGCTGCGCACGTTGCCCAGAAACAAGAACAGGATCAGCGTGACCAGCAGCACGCCGTCGGTCAGATTGCGCAGCACGGTGTGAGTCGTGTAGTGCACCAGGTCGCTGCGATCGAGGTGCGGAACAAACTTCACGCCCTTCGGCAACAAGCCGTTGTTCAGTTCCGCGATCTTCTGGTGCAAGGCGTCGAGGGTCGCATCGGCCTCAGCGCCTTTGCGCAGCAGGACGATGCCTTCCACCACGTCGTCGTCGTTGATCAGACGTTCCATCTTCATGGCGGATGGTCTTCCCTAGCTGTCCCAGCCGCACTTTGGGAGCCTGCACGACAGTACCAAGATCGCGCACGCGCACCGGCGTGCCGTTAACGGCTTTGACCACGGTGGCACCGATGTCGTCGGTGTTCTGCATCAATCCGACCGCGCGCACGTTGAGCGCTTGCTCTCCCCGCTCAATGAAGCCGCCGCCGGCATTGATGTTGTTGTTGGCCAGCGCCTGCTCCACCTGGCTGAGCGACAGTCCGTAGGAAACCAGCTTGCCGGGATCAAGCTGGACCTGATACTCACGCGTGGGCCCGCCGAAAATATTGACGTCCACCACGTTCGGCACCGACTTCAGCTGGTTCAGCACGAACCAGTCCTGCAGTGTCTTCAGCTCCATCACGTCATACTTGGGATTCGTGCTGGTCAACGTGTAGAACATGATCTGCCCGGTCGGGCTGTAGTCCGGTCCGAGACCCGGGTTGACTCCCTGCGGAAGCGTGGCATGCTGCAGGCGATCGAGCACTTCCTGACGGGCGTTGAAGGTGGTGATCTCGTCGTCGTAAATAATGGTGATCACCGATAAGCCCGCCAGCGATGTAGACCGCAGGTGGGTCATGTGGGCGACGCCGTTCAATTGCACTTCGAGCGGAACCGTGATCTGCTGCTCAACCTCCTCGGCCGCGTGTCCGGGCCACTGGGTGATGATCTGCGTATAGGTGTCGGCGACGTCGGGGTAGGCCTCAATGGGAAGATTGTGAAACGAAATGATGCCCCACACGAACAAGATCGCGCCACGCTGAGCACCAGGATGCGGTTGCGCAGGGCGAAATCGATCAGGTACCGAATCATTTCCCCTGCTCCGCAGCCGCGGTCGAGAACGCAAGCGCATTGGCCACGATTTCGTCCCCCGCGTTGGCCGCGGTTCGGATCGCCTGCATGCCGTCTGCAATTCCTCCCAGCACGTGCACTTCGAGCTGCCTGAACTGCTCGCCTTCTTTGCGAAACACCCAGTCTTTGTCCTGCAAGCGCATGATCGCCGTGCTGGGAACCACCATGCGTGGCTGCCGACTGCGCGAACGGAACGTCGCGACGGCGTACATGCCGGGCCGCAAAGAGCCATCGGGATTGGAGAGCACAATGCGCACCTTCGCCGAGCGCGTATTGGGATCGAGCACGCGGGAGATGTCGTCCACCCTGCCGTGGAATACCTTGTCGGGATATGCGTTCAGCCGGATTTCGCTCTCATCGCCGACCCGAACCGCGCCTAGATCGTTTTCGTAGACGTCGCACAGCACCCAGACCTGCGAAAGATCCGCGATGGTGAACAGGTTGGGCGAATTGTCCAGACTCTTGACGCCTTCAAATCCGGCGACATTCTGTTCGACGATGGTTCCGGAAACCGGAGCCCGCAATTCAATCAGCGCTCCGGGATGCTGAGGGTCTCCACCCAGCTGAAGAACCTTTTGCTCAGCGGTTTGCAGGTCCACCTTGGCTTTGTCCTCGCTATCCTGCGCGACTTGCAGATCTTTTTCCGCCAACGCGCCGTGCGAGTACAGGTCCCGCGAGCGTGCCAGCGCTTTTCCGGAGAGGACTTCATCCGCACGGGCCTTCTGATAATCTCCAGCCGCGCTTCCCAGATCCGCACTGGAAATTACCAGGAGCTCCTGGCCCTTCTGCACGTAGTCGCCCAGCCGCACCTTCAGTTCGACGGCACGGCCCGATCCCATTGAGGAGACGTGAATCGTGCGATTCAGATCCGGAGCCACCGCGCCATTCGAATTCAGTTCGAGGGGAAGATTTCGCTCTTCAATTTTGACCAGGCGGAACAGTTCGGGATGCTCGACTTTGAAAACGCCGGGCTCCAGCGTCACTTCTGTCTTCGCCGGTGTGGCCTTCGTTGGGTCTGCGCAAGACCCTGAGATCACTGCGAGTAACAGGATTGCGGTCAGCGCCAGTGGCCGGTGGGCGCGCTTTTCTGTGTTGTTGTTCAAATGGATCACCTCGCGTCCAACGGCTTGCCCGCATAGTGGCAATCACGCCGATAGAGGACGACCTTTGAGATAGCAGGATTTTGCCGCGCATCGCGGCTGGGCAATCAGCTAAGAGAGGTCAACAGATGGAGGCCCACGGGAAGATCGCGGGCTGAGTTGCGCTGGATCGAGAAGCAGAAATTCTAGTGCGGAAACCAAACCACAAACTTCATCGCCCGGGTAAAGCAAAACCGGAAAAGCCGCTTGCACCACGCAGGGTCCAATACCCCCCCATCGTCCTGGGGCAGGCCGGGTGGCAGGGGCTTGCCGCCCGACTCGCTTGCCGGCGCCGGATTCTTCTATCTCCGGCCGCATCGCGTGCAGGTCGTCGCTCGCCGAGACCACTGGAAAAAGTAGAGTGAGAACGCAAGCCATCAAAAGAAATGGCCGCAAGCGAGTAATCCTCAGGGATTGCGGTGCAGGTACCGCCTTGTTTTTCAGCAGCCAGGCGGCGGGCAGAGCCAGCATCAGCCAGAAAAGATTGAGAAGTAGCTCCATTTGTCAGCATCGGATCATGAATCTCAGCAGTTCCGATCCACCTTCCGGGAAATTCATCTTTAAGACAAATCCATCTCCAGGACAAATTCAAGTGCCGTACCATTCAGGATATCAAAAAAATCAGTCAGGTGTTCCCGGATGCCGATACATCCTCAATCTTCGCGACGTTCAAAAGAGTTGCTGACGGGACCAGCGAGGCAAAAAATAAGGCGGATGCGCTGGCCGCATCCGCCGCGTGAACCTATGCAATCGCTCCCTAGAAGATAATCTTGGCTGCGAGTTGCATGTTGAAGGCTTCGCCGGGACCGATACCGGGAGCGCCGTTGAAGTCGCCGATGGTGTCGCTCACGAAGCCGCTGCTGCCCACCGATCCGCCGCCGGACGCCAGGTTGATCCGGTTCAACAGGTTAAACATCTCCGCCCGGAGCTGTATTCGGAGCCGCTCGGTGACCGGGATGTTCTTGAACACCGAGAGATCCACGGATCCATATCCCGGCGCATAGAACTTGTTCCGGGTGAGATTGCCGAGGAAGGTTGTCGGAGTCTTGCAGTTGAAGGCCGCCGGGTTGACCCACTGTTCTCCTCCTGCCGCGGCGGAAAACGTATGAGAAACGCCGGCGAAGGGATCACCCACCAGGTCGCAACCCGGACGCGAGAATCCGCCCGAGATGTTGAACGGCTGCCCGGTGTGGAAGGACAACAGGCTGTTCACCTGCCAGCCGTGGGTCAGTATCCTGGGGCCATGTGACGAGCCCGGGACGTCGTACGTCAGGCTGCTGGTGAAGTTGTGCCGGGTATCGAAATCTCCGTTACCGTACTCGGCCTTCAGGTTGTAGCTGTCGAGTGGAATGACGCCGCGATACTCACTCATCGTCATCCAGGGCGTGGGCCCAGGTATAGCTGAACTGCGTGCTGAGCCCGTGATAGGACCTGATCTCTGAGAGTGCTTTGCAGCGAATTGTAGTTCGAATGTACCTGTGCTGTTAAGCTGCACGATGGAGCCGGCGTTGGGGTACTGACCGTTGAACCGCCCGGTCGGACTCGAACCAAGCTGATTGATGTTCAGCATTGTGCTGAGCTTGCGTCCCTCGCTGCCCACGTAGCCGATCTGGAAAACCGCCGCGCTGCCCAGACTCTTTTCAATCTGCAAGTTGTAGTTGAAAAAGTAGGGCGCCCGGAAGTTCTGGTTTACCGAGTAAACGTTGTAAGTATTTACTCCGCTGGTCGCATTGGGCACGCCGCATGCCGGGTCAGTATTGAAATTCAGGCTGGGGCAGAGTGTAACTTTAGGAAAGACAGATGCACCGCCAGCCTGCGCGGCATCCCAGTTGTAGCCATTCAAGCTGAAGTTGGAGACAGCAGCCGGGCCGACGGGATTGTCCTGCAAGCCATCCGCCGCCGAGATCGGCGGACGGAAATCCAGGAACGGGTTCATGTTGATCTGATCGTAGAAGACGCCGACTCCGCCGCGTATTACCAAATCCCCATCCGCTCGAGGCTGGAAGGCGAAGCCAAATCGCGGGGCGACGTTGTTGCGATCCGGCGGGAAGACGAGTCGATTCCAGCTCCCTGGATGAGCATTCCTTTTCCCGGGATAAAAACCGCCAGATCCTTGTTTGGCGCTGTACAGCGGCCCGAAATATTCGTAGCGCAGACCGAAATTCAGGTTCAGCCTGCGGGTTACCTGTATCGAGTCCTGCCCGAAGAAGTTGAAACCGTTAACCCTAACGAAGCGTTCCGGATTTCCCACGGCAATCGAGGAGGTCGACACGTCGCCGGCCAGGAAATCAGCCAGGGCAGCAAGTGGGGTGCGTGTACTCAGCACAAGTTCCTGCCCAGGGTCCCTGAGTTCCATCGAAGGTGAATTTTCCGAGTTCCACGCCGGTGATAGAACTCATTCACGCGTCCTTGCCGGACCTCACCTCCGAAACGGAATTGATGCCTGCCCACGTTGTAGGAAATGATGTCGGCCAGCATCCCAGTGACGTCATTCCGGCCTTCAGGGGGCGTGAGGCCAATTTGCTCAAAGCTGGCGCCACCATTCGCACCCGCTATGACAATATTCGGGGCGCCCAAGATGGGTTGTCCCTTAATCGTCGCATCCGGGCTCAGGAACAAGCCCAGGGCCTTGGTATCGAAGCTGTTGTTGGCGTCGCTGAAGGTCTGGTTGAAATAGTTGACTCCGAAAAGCAACTGATTCGTCATTCGCGGCGAGAGAACGGAGTTCAGCGTGGCCGCATAGTTGTAGACGTGGATCGGAGCCTTCTCGAAGTAATACTGCAGGTTCGAACTGGCCGTTCCCAGCGCTGGGCTGCCGCCCAGTGGGGCGGTCTGACTGCCCTGCCCGCCAAACCAGCGGACGGAAAGCCGATGTTTGTCAGTGAAGTTGTAATCGATTTTGGCTACGCCGTTGTAGCTGTATCCAGTAGACGGCAACGGGCTGAAGAAATTGCCGGTTTTCGCCGGGAGAGAGTTGATCATCGATGGCCAAAGGACTGGGATCGTGTTGGTTACGGGGTTGCCGATCAGCTTCTGCGAAAGAGGACTGGGCGTAATTCCATTCGCGGTCAGCAAAGCCAAAGCCTGGGTTTGCCAGGCAAACGAAGGTTCCGTGGCTAATCCGGACAGGCCAATGAGATAGTTCTGCTTCTCAAAGCTCGCGAAAAAGAACGTCCTGTCCTTGATGATCGGACCGCCGAAGCTGAATCCATAGTTTTGGTTGCGCAGCGCGGGTGCTTTGGGAACGGTTGCGCTGGGCTGGAAAAACGGCGAGGCCGCGCCGTAAAACTCATTGCGATTGTAGTAGTAAGCGCTGCCGTGCAGGCCGTTCGTGCCGGACTTGAGCACCAGATTTACGGTGCCGCCCGCGTTGCGTCCAGCCTCGGCGCCCGATTGCGTCTGGGCAGAAAATTCATCGGTCGCGTCGATCGGCATGATGACGCCGGCGATTCCCGAGACGCCGCCCTGATTGACCGCGGGTATGTTGTGCCAGAAGTCATTATTGTCCACGCCGTCAATTTGCCAGTTCATCTGGTTGGCGCGGGTCCCGTTGAGCGAACCGAACCCGCCCACGGAGTAGCCACCGTAACCCGGAGCGGTCGAGATTAATTGCGTAAAATCCCGTCCATTCAGCGGTACGTTCTGAACCACGGTGGAAGGAATGGTCATGCTCTGGGTGGCAGTGGTCGTATCCACAGCCACAGAGGCGGCTGATACTTCAATCGCAGTGGTCTGCTGTCCCATGGTGAGTTTTACCGGCAAGGTGTAAACCGATCCTGCAGTGACCGAGACATTGTCGACATTGACGGCCTGGAAGCCGGACGCAGTCACGACAATCTTGTAAGAACCTAGCGGCAGATCCTGGAACGCGAACTGGCCTTCGCTGGTGGTTGCTGAACTCAGCGTAACCCCAGTTCCATTGTTAATGGCCTTCACATCGGCCCCGGCGACAACTGCTCCCGATGGGTCGACGACTGTACCATTGATCGCACCTCGGAATGTCTGCGCCTGAGTAAGTAAAGTTGCCAGTAAGATAACCAGTGTGATTTGTAAAAAGCCTCTCATTTTCCCTCCGCGATAACATCTGTTGTTGATGTTTGGTAACGTTACCTAGGTCACGTATGGGGCCAAAGTGCCTTGTTCGCTAACGCATGCGCTTTCAGCTCGTTACAAGATCCTTTACAGTTCGTTATACAGAGCATGGAAGGGAAGCCAGGACCGATATATGAAAAACCGTAAGTCACATATTTGATGTAAAGCTTTGGGACTCGGTCTATATCGTTCCTTAGTTACCTCGCTGGGGACTTTTGACGGTTGTAGGCTCATGTTAGGTTCGCGACATACCCCGACTCATGAGCTATTTAACGCGCCGCACGCTCGTCATTATTCTTCTGTTCAGCCTGGCTGCCGCCCTGCCATCCTGGGCGCACCACATCAAGCCCGGCGCGACCCGGACAATGCCCGTAACCACCTCCTCGCCCAAAGCGCGGGATTTGTTCGAGCGCGCCCTGACCGATTACGAGAATCTTTACCTGGAGCGAGCTAACATCGGCTGGCGCGCCGCCGTGGCGGCCGATCCAGACTTTGCTCTCGCCTATGCCTTCATCGCCTCCAACAGTCGCGATCCCGAGGAGGCCAGGGCGTCGAGGGAAAAGGCCAAAGCGCTCACAGCGAAAGTGACACCTGGAGAGCAGCTGCTGATCCGGTGGATCACCAGCGCGCAGGAAAACAATTTCCTGGCCGCAATTCCCGCGATGAACGATATTCAGGAGATGTATCCCAAAGACAAGCGCCTGGCCTTTATGGCTGGAAACTGGATGATGGGACAGAACAACTACGAGCAGGCGCAGAAAACTCTGGAGCGGGCGTTGGCCATCGACAAAAATTATCCGCCAGCCCTGAACGATCTGGCGTACTGTTACGCGCAAAGCCGTGAGTATCCCAAAGCCTTGGCCGTCATGGAGCGGTACGTTGCGGTCTTGCCCACTTTGCCTAACCCGCAGGATTCTTACGCCGAAATTCTGCGCATGTCCGGCAACTTCGATGCCGCGATCGCACACTATCGCGCCGCCCTCAAGATCGACCCAGGATTTGATTATTCCCAGTTGGGATTGGGCGACACCTATGCGCTCATGGGAAACCAGTCGCAGGCGCGCTCCGAATACGACCGGGCAATCGAGAAGGCGCACACTGAGGCGGACCGGCTGGCGTACGCCTTGCAAAAGGCGACGACTTGGGTCCGAGAAAATAATTTCACCGAAGCAGACCAGGCTTTCGATACGGTTGCCGAAAAAGCTCATGCCGAAGGTTTCGACTTGATCGCGGCCCAGGCCCACCGCATGATGAGCCTCTATCAACGTGATGACGCTTCCGCCCTCAAGCATCTGGCACTGGCGGAAGAGGTGTTAAGCCATCAAGCAAACATTTCGCAATCCGAGCACGATGACGAACTCGCCCGTATTCTGCGCTACCGGACAGTTCGCGCCAGCCACGCCGACAACCAGGAACTTGCGGGCCAGACGCTGCAACAGCTGAATGCCATGGCCGGCGCCACGCGCAGCGCGGTGGTGCAGAGTTCGTATCACGGCGCCGCCGGGACATTGCTGATGAGCAAGGAAAAAACTGCGGAAGCGATTGCCCATCTGGAAGAAGATGAGGATAATCCGTACTCGCTGGAATTGTTGTCCCAGGCCTATTCAATGAGCGGCGCCGCCGACAAGCAGCATGAAGTCGAAGTGAAACTTCGCGCCACCAACGCACCCACCATGGAGCAAGCTCTAGTCGTGCCCGCAGTCCGCTCCCGGCGGCCGGAAGGCGAGTGAGTTCGGACTTGGCTCCGTCGCAATTACCGGCCAGCCCGTAATAGGTTCCGAAACCGTTTAACCACAAAGGGCACCAAGGAGAGCATGAGCTTATGCCTTCGTGATACTTCGTGCCCTTCGTGGTTCATGGTTCTTGCGTGGTGCATCGTGAAACTAACCCGCTCGAGCACCGTGCCAAGGCGCCGATGGTTGTGATACGCTCCCCTCTCCATGCCGAATGCCAAACCCGAACGCCGCTCCCGGGACCGGGTTCCAGCGCGCGTGCCGGTTTCGATCAAGACCCAATCCGGGTCGGTCGAGGCGACTGGCGTCACCCGCGATTTGAGCGCCAGCGGAATCTTTATTTATACCGACTCGCAAATCAGCGAAGGCAGCGAACTGGAGATGGTCCTGATTCTGCCGCCCGAACTCACCCACGGAGAAAAGCAATGGGTATGTTGCCAGGCCTCGGTGGTGCGGGTCGAAGGGAATAAGGATGGCGGAGATTTTGGCGTAGCCGCCAGCATCCGGAGCATCGAAGTTCTCCCCGAAATCCCAAGCTAACTTACTGATCTGGTGAGAGATGAGCAATTCTGGATGGCGATAAACGATGCCTCCAGGAAGGCCCAGACTCGCCCGCGTCGACCCATGTGAAAAAATTTGCACTTTTTAATGTGCATGCATCAATTTTGGTGCAATAATGCTGGCCCTTGAATTGCTTCTGTTCAAGGAATTCCCTTATTTAAGAAAATTCTAGTGCAGGAAAATTCCGATCGACGGAATCGGTCTGGAAAATTTCATGAATAGGTCGACCAGCGACTGAGCGGGCCGATCTGAAAAAAATGAAGACTGACGACCGAAGACCGAAGACCGAAGACCGAAGACGGACGTCCGACGACTGAAGACTGACGACTGACGCCGAAAATTTAAAACACTCAGGTGGTCTGCCATGTTGTTCGAAAAACTATTCAGCGGCGTGCTGCGAGTGCTCACTCCGCTGGGGCCAAGGTACATCAAGCCTTCATTGACGCAGCGGATCTACCTGCTATGGGTCTTCCGCAACTTTAAAATCCTGCCGCTGCAAGTGCTGACCGGCGGACAACGCCGGGTGATCGACGCCATGTGCGTCGAGCCTCGCTTCGTCTCACTCGCGCAGGCAGACGGAGGGGACGCGCCGATCCTGGGAACGCTGGAGCGCCGCCCGCCAGTCTCAGTAAAATCTCCATCGCGCCCCGACAGCGGGATGGCGGAAGCGGTGTCGCCCTTCGCCTCCGATCTGTACAAAGCCCGGCACCGCTCGTAAAAAACGTCAGCTCCAGGCTTCCATTTACCGGCGGCAGAGAGCAACGCCGCCACGCCGCTACGCCGCCGCGCCTCCATCGGTGGTGCCTCTCCGAGCCCCTGTGTTATATTCTTCGAGGTAATCGCAGACAGCTGATCCAGTGGTTCCGGCAAGCAGCTTCCCCGCTGCGGCACGAAGCGATCGCCCGCAACCCGCGACCAGATCGGCGGGTCCCAGGGGCTGAAACTCAATCCATAGCCGGGCGCGTAGCTCAATTGGCAGAGCAACTGACTCTTAATCAGTAGGTTGAAGGTTCGATTCCTTCCGCGCTCACCATCCAATCCTCAGTGCTCGTGTGCTCTGGCAACAGATTTCCCGGCCCGGCAAGGAACAGGTTTACGATGGCGGCGCTGTAGAGGTGAAAGAGAATCTATGGAATATTTGATTGGGGCTCTACTGGGAATAGTGACGTGCGCCTTCGCCCTTTTGGCTGGATTTGACAAGCGTGTCTTTTACCCGGTGCTGCTCATCGTCATCGCCACTTATTACGTTCTGTTTGCGGTCATGGGTAATTCCATGCGGGCGCTGACGATAGATTCTCTCGTGGTGGGTTTGTTTCTGGCGGTAGCGTTAGTGGGGTTCAAGAAAAACCTTTGGTTCGTTGTCGCCGCTCTCGCGGGACATGGCGTTTTTGACTTTTCTCATCATCTACTTATTGACAATCCGGGTGTGCCTTCCTGGTGGCCTGGTTTCTGCCTGGCCTTCGATATTCCCGCCGCAGCGTTCCTGGCGGTGCTCCTGATGAGGCGCTCCCGTTCCGCGCCGATAGTTGGTTGATGAACGCTCGCCGTGACGCGCTCCCGCTGACGGGGAGAAACCTCGTCAACATCTTCCTTACAAGAAAATGACACCTCGCTGACACTCGCCGATTTCCGCTTTGTTAAAAACATCTCCAGGCGGTAACCCTCCCGACTGGAGAAGATTATGAAGATAATGGCTGTCTTGTTGCTTGCGATTCTGAGTTTTGGATGTGGGTATAGCACCCCAACGTCTTCGGCCCCGCAGGCCGGAATTGTTCCGGCCATTGCGTCAATTGTGCCGAACACGGCGAATCATGGCGATCCGGGTTTTACCTTGACGGTCAATGGAAGCAGCTTTAACACCAATGCGGTGGTGAACTGGAATGGGGTGGCGCAATCCGGCACGTCGCACATGGTGCCGAACCAGCTGACTGTGGCAATCCCTGCTTCGGCCGTTGCCAACTCTGGCACTGTGGCGGTCACGGTAACCAACCCGGGAAGCAGTACTCCCGGCGGCCCGTATGGCGGTGGGACCATGACGTCGAGCGAGACCTCATCGAGCATGACCTTTACGATCAACTAGTTCGGTCTGCTCAACGTCGAGGTCAGAACCCGGTCGGCGTGGTGTCGAAGAACTGCCGTGCCCAGCCGCAGGTGGTGACGGCGGGGTTCTCGGTAAGACCCAGAATTACCAGTTCCGTGTGGGGATCATTCGCGTAGGCTGCGGTTTTTGCTTCGTCCATGTTTTGTGCGGTGACGATTTTGCGAGAGGGCTTCGTGGCGGCATCCATGCGGCCAAGAATATCGTCGGTATCGGGGCTGGGTCAGGTTACTTAAGGGAGGGGAGGCGGTTGGCCTAAATCTTTCTTGACTCGGCCTGAAACCGGACCCGGGGCTTTTGACGTAGCCCCGAAAAGTGTGCCGCGTAGAATGTGAGTTCTCCCAAACCTGACCCGCCCCGTTTTTCTGTACCAATCGAAACTAGAGTTTTTCGGCTTCAACAGTCTGAATCACCTGATTTCATGCGGGTTGCGCGCACTCCAGAGACTCAATGAAGAGGCTCTGGAGTGCGCGCCCCAGCGATGTACTAGTTTTTTCTTTCACTCGCCTGTGTAGCTCCGCGAATGCCGCCGGCGTTCGATCCGCCAATGAGCTGTGCGGCCGTTCGTGATTGTAATGCTCGCGAAACTTCGCCAGCTTCTGCCGCGCATCGTTCAGTGAAACAAACCACTCCACGTTCAGACATTCGTCTCGCAGCCGCCCGTTGAAACTCTCGATGAATCCGTTCTCCACCGGTCGGCCCGGACGAATGAAACACAACTGTACGTCATTGGCCATCACCCACAGCTTCCAGGGCACGACTGCAGAACTCGCTGCCGTTGTCCACCGTAATGCTGGCTGGCAAACTTCCTCGCTCCGCTTTGGCTCTCTCCAGCGCCTGCGCTACGTGCATCCCCGTCATGGCGCGATCCGCTTCCAGACAAACGCACTCCCGCGTGAACTGGTCCACCACCGTCAGAATGCGGAACGATCGGCCGTCGGCCAACTTGTCGCTCATAAAATCCATGCTCCAACACTGGTTCGGAGCCGTCGCCGTCGGCATGGTTCCGCGCTGACGGCGAGCCATCTTGCGTCGCTGCTTGGTGCGCACGATCAACTGCTCCTCCGTGTACAGCCGGTAGATGCGCTTCGCATTCACGTTCCAACCTTCCCGCCGCAACAACACGGTCAATCGTCGATACCCATAACGCACGTGGCTGGCCGCCATCTCGCACAAGCGCCGCCGCAACACGGCATCGAACCGCCGCACTTTCTTCTTGTACATCCAGGTCGTCCAACCGATCTTCATCAGCCTCGCCGCTCGTCGCTGCCCGATCTGGTACGTTTGCTGGGCCCACTGCCCCAGCTTCCGTCGCAGGCCAGGCTTTAGAGCTTTTTTGACACGATCTCCTGCAGGATCTGGCGATCCAGGCTGAGATCCGCCACCAGCCGTTTCAAACGCCCGTTCTCTTCCCGCAGCTGCCGCAACTCCCGCAGCTCATTGATCCCCAACCCGGCATACTGTTTTTTCCAGCAAGTAGTAGGTCCCTTCGCTGATCCCTACCTTGCGGCAAATATCCGCCACCTTCTCGCCCGCTTCTCCCTGCCGCAAAACCGCCACGATCTGCTCTTCCGTGTGAGCTTTCTTCGGCATCGTCCCTTCTCCTCTCCAGGACTGTCCTGCCTAAGATAACTCTAGTTTCCTTTGGTTCAGTTTTTGGGTTTTGGGTCAGCCCAGGAAGGGAGAACCGCCGTGAAGGGCACGCGACACAGCGAAGAGCAGATCATCGCGATCCTGAAGCAAGGCGAGGCAGGATTGGACGACGGCGGAGTTGTGCCGACAGCACGGCATCACCGAGCAGACGTACTACCGCTGGAAGGCGAAGTACGGTGGGATGGACAGCGGCGAGGCGAAGCGGCTGAAGCAGCTGGAAGACGAGAACCGGAAGCTGAAGCATGTGGTGGCCGAGCTGACGCTGGATAACCGGGCGCTGAAAGACGTGCTCTCAAAAAACTGGTAGAGCCTGCGGGACTTCGGGCAGCCGCGAGCTACGTCGAGGCGCAGTACCAGATGAGCGAGCGGCACGCCTGCAGGCTGATGGGCTTGGCACGATCGACGCATCGCTATCGGGCGCGGAAAGCCGAGCGGGATCAGCGAACTGCGAGCCGCGCTTGAAAGAGCTGGCGGCCCAGCGCATGCGCTTCGGCTATCGGCGGCTGACCGCGATGCTGGTGCGCGAAGGGATGGCGGCCAATCACAAACGGGTGTATCGGCTGTATCGCGAGGAAGGCTTGGCGATGAGCATTCGACAGCGGCGGCGGATCCGCTGGAGTGGCGTACGGTGACTAGCCCCGGCGCCACGCAGGCCGAATGAACGTTGGTCGATGGATTTCGTGAGTGATTGCGTGAGCACGGGCCGAAGTGATTCGGATGTTGACCCTGGTGGACGATTACACGCGCGAGTGCCCGGCCATCGAGGTCGATACCTCGCTGGGCGGGTTGCGCGTACGCCGGGTGCTGGATCGGGTCGCAGCGAAGCGAGGTCTGCCGGAAGCGATCGTGCTGGATAATGGGCCGGAGTTTCGTGGTCGAGCCTGGCCGCCTGGAGCGAAGAACGTGGAGTGCGGCTGGAGTTCATTCAACCCGGCAAGCCGGTGCAGAACGCCTACGTGGAAAGCTTCAACGGCCGGCTGCGCGATGAATGCTTGAACGCCAACTGGTTCACCAGTCTGCGCGACGCGCGACGAAAGATCGAGGACGTGGCGGCAGGATTACAACCAGCAGCGCCCACACAGTTCGCTGGGCTACTTGTCGCCCGCAGCCTTTGCACGAACACGAGCGGAGATGATGGCATGAGGAAAGCTCGTACATGGATGCTGGAGAAGGGGACTCAGACGCCGTCCCCTTCTCCAGACCACATCCCCGCTCAAAACCATCAAACTGTTGCCGAGAACTTACATGGAAACTGGAACATCGAACGGGGGCACCTCACTTGTAGGACTGGTGCTGCTCGAACACGACCAGCTTCAAAGTTTTCACTTCGAAGTTTTGACCTGGCGGGCACCGGGCGATCTGTCGAAATTGCGGTGACTCTTTTACGGATCAGTCCTTCGCCAGCCAGGTCAACGCATCGTCTCTGGTCTTGAAACTGGGAAATTCGCGCCGGGAGAACTTTCTCAAGTCCTCGAAGAACGCGCTGGGGAAATGTTCTGCTCCCACCCAGGCCGTTTTCTTGATGTAAGGTTTGTCGAAGACTGCGGTTTCCTTGATCGCAATGAGTGCTTCCTGGTCAATCGATGCGCCGGTGAAATCGGTAAGCAACAGGACCGAACCGCGCGGCCGCTGGGTTACGTGCTCCGGAACTTCGCGGGCGATTGTTTCAACTTCCCGCGCTGAACAGTCTGACACGTCGACCAGAACAATCTTTTTACCATCGCGGGTAAGAACTGAAATGCGTTCGTGCATTCGCTCTCCGAGGTTTTCAATATTGAGAACCTCATAATGTCTCTCTGCAAGTCGTCATCTTCGACAATTTGCATCTCGTCGGAAAACCGTCAACGTTAAATCCAGGCTTTAACACATGAAAAAGTAGTCGACGATTTCCTTGGCGAACTGCGCGGAAGTTCTCTGCGTTCTTTGCGGTCATGGAGTGACTTTTTAGGAGATAAAAGCAAAAGGATTCTAAACTGTAAAGTCGCAAAGAAATGTCGCAAAGCACGGCGGCCTGAAACACAGGTCCCTCCACTCCGCTTCGCTCCGGTCGGGATGACAGTCCTGACTAAGTCAACCTCGAACTAGGTCAAATTCGGACTAAGTTAATTCACACTGGCAGAAAACTATCACAGCGTTTTCATTTCCGTGCTTTCCACGCGCTCGTCCGCCAGAGGCTTGCTCTGGGTCACGCTGAAATCCTTCACATTCTTGAGCACCACGGACGGAACCTCGGGAGTGCTGGGCAGCTTGACGTGAATGAGTTCCGCGCCGGTCACATCATCGAGGACGAATCCGGGCCGCATGTCCGGCTTCTCTGGGTCTTACTTCGACATCCTTGATCTCGATTCTCTTCACATGACGAATGTAGAAGCCGTGGGCCGGCATTGTGCCGAAGCGGTTCGGGTCAGGATAGACGTTCTCCAATTCCGGCGGTTGAACCGCGGCGTCATCCTTGGTGCCGCCGCCCTGGTGCAGCACGAGAATGTTGCTGAACCTGATGTCTTCGATGTAGTGACCGGGAATTCCGGTGACGATTGTGGCCTGCCGGGAAGCGCAGTTGGAGACGACCACATCGCTGATGAGCACGCGCCGCAATTCTCCCACCGGCGTTCCCTCGGGACCGCGCATCCGGCTGCCCAGGCGGAGGAAGAAGGGAACGTCGATAAGGTCACGCATGGTGATGTTGCTGATGGTGACGTCTTCCAGTATGGCGCCGTCCACCGACTCGAGGGCGATTCCTCGCACTTCTCAATCACGCAGTTGGAGACGGTGATGTTACGGAACCCGCCATTGCTTTCCGTGCCGAACTTGATACGCCCATTGCGGGGAACCTTGAAATCCGGAGCGAAGGGCTTGTAGGTGGCGTCCAGCATCGTGCCTTCTTCGTAGCCGCCAGTGACGTAACAGTTGGTGATGGTCACGTGGTCGGTGGACCGCGCGAATCCAAGGCCGTAAGAATCTTTCAGACAGATGCCATCATCCCAGGGCGAGTTGACGCTGCAATTCGAGACCCGCACGTTGCGGCAGCAATCGACGTCGATGGCGTCGCGATTGGTGTCGATCTTCAGATTGTCGATGGTGAGATTGTCGACGCCGGTGGCCAGGATGGCGAAATGCCCGCCGTGCAGGATTGAGACATCGCGCAGGGTCACGTTGTGGCAATTCTTCAGGCTGATGGATTTGTTGCCGACTCCGGCCGGCAGCTTGGCGTCGCGATCGCCGCGGCTCAGGCCCTTGCCCCAAATGAGTCCCTGACCTTCGATGGAAATGTTTTGCAGATCTTCGCCCCAGATCAGGCTGTTGTGCCAGTGGCTGTGGCCAAAGTCCTGAAACTTGTCCCAGGCGTTGGGCTCGGGCGGATCGTAGCCGCCGCCGGCGCCTTCGGCAGGCGCGTCCGCGGCCACAATGGTCGCGCCCGGATCGAGAGACAAAGTGATGTGGCTCTTCAGGTGGATGGAGTAGCAGAGATAGCTTCCCGCAGGGAAGCGAACGATGCCGCCACCTGCTGCGGCTGCGGCGTCGATGGCTTTGTTAATCGCGTCGCGTGTCCAGAGTCTTGCCGTCGCCGGTGGCGCCGAAGGCTCTAACGTCGAGAGTACTGGGAGTAGCAGCATTGGTCTTTGTCTTTGCAGGCGCCGCCTGAACGGTGGCGGCTGTGGTCAGCGCGGATCCGGCGATCCCGGCTCCCGTCAACTTCAGAAAGTCTCTTCTCTCGGTGGGCTTGGCGAACATGTCTTCTCCCTTTAGCGATGGCTCTGGCTGCTTGATCCGGCGGCGCACAGCACACTGCAGGAAATGCAAAACAATGTCAAACTAGAAATTTTAACGGTTCACTTCAGCAAGACTCATAAGGTGCCCTTTTCATGTTTTGGTCACTATGTTCCGGCGAACTGCAGAGCTGTACTCCGCTGGGCAGATAGGACATCTGCCCCTACGTGGCCGAGGAGCGGACGGCAAAGCGGTTGCCTGCAACCGGCGCATTGAGAGTTTCTAAAAGACTCGTTTAACTCTCTTGATTTGACACCGTGCATCCAGAGTCGTACAAACCTTCGGATACGTTGCTGGGCGCCTGATAGGGAGGGCAGCTAAATGCCTGGACATCTTGGTATTCTGTGTATTCTATCGACGCATGCGGTTTGACGTTGGCTCGACCTTGAGCTTCAAGGCTCCGAACGGAAGTGCAGGAACGAATGGAAACTACACCGACCAGACGCCAGCTCACGCGCGATCTGTTAGAAACGGATCAAATCCAATCCACGGTAGAAGAAGTACTCGCGACGACCCAGTTTATCGATGTCCATACCCACCTGTTTGCTCCTGCGTTTGGCAGCCTGGGGTTGTGGGGCATCGACGAGCTGCTGACCTATCATTACCTGGAAGCGGAACTGTTTCGCTCGTCCAGCATTTCTCCCGAGCGCTATTGGACGTTGTCGAAGAGGGAGCAGGCCAACGCAATCTGGCAAGCTCTGTTTGTTGAAAATAGTCCGATATCGGAATCCACGCGTGGCGTCATCGCGGTTCTCGAGGCATTCGATCTGCCGACCGACAGCCCAGACCTCGAAGAAGCCCGGTCGTTCTTCCGGGCGCAAAGAATTGAATCGCATATCTCGAATGTTCTTCGAATGGCAGGAGTGAGTTCGGTGGTGATGACCAACGATCCTCTGCACCCGGAAGAACAGCAAGTGTGGATGAATGGCTCCGACCCCAGCGCAGAGTTCCGGGCAGTGTTGCGGCTAGACAGAATTCTCTGGGGCTGGGCCGAGCATTGGCAACGACTGGCCGAGCAAGGTTATGCGGTGAACGCCGAGGCAAGCGGTCGATCGGCAGGCGAAGTGCGCAGATTTCTTGCCGACTGGCATGAGCGCATGCGTCCTGTGTATATGGCGGTTTCGCTTACCGACAAGTTTCAATTTCCGGAAGACAGCGTCCAAGGCAAGGTTCTGAGTGAGGCCGTGCTGCCTTCGTGCCGTGAGTTTGATATACCGCTCTCGCTCATGATTGGAGTGCGCCGCCAGGTGAACCCGCGAATTCGCCTGGCCGGCGATGCAGTCGGTAAGGCAGACATGAGCGCGGTCGAAAATATTTGCCGCGCTTACCCGGAGAATCGCTTTCTGGTGAGTGTACTGAGCCGGGAGAATCAACACGAGCTGTGTGTATACGCGCGAAAGTTCAGCAATCTCATGCCCTTCGGGTGCTGGTGGTTCCTGAACAATCCTTCCATTGTGGAAGAGATTACGCGGGAGCGGATCGAATTATTGGGAACGAGTTTCATTCCGCAACATTCCGATGCCCGCGTGCTCGAGCAAGTCCTCTACAAGTGGCGGAATACCCGCGCCACCATGACGCCTATCCTTGCCAACAGCTACAAACTCCTGGCCCGTGACGGCCGCGGAGTGACGCGCCAGATCATCCAGCGCGATGTAAGCCGCCTGTTCCGCGGGAACTTCGAAAAGTGGACGAACCAGCATGAACGTTCCGCGGAAAGGCTGTAGAGCAAGCTACTGCTGACTGGAAAGCATCTTCTGCAGAAACTCGGCGACGGATTCGGTTAGTTTGCGCGGGTAGTCGGTGCGAGCCATGGCCAGCGCCAGGCTTCTGGTAATGCGGTGGCCCGCCACTCGATAAGTCTGAAAAAAGCGGTTTCGACGCCGCAGTGCATGTTCTGGAAGTATGGAGTAGCCGAAACCCGACTCCACCAATCCCTTGATGGCTTCGCTATCCTCGGCTTCCATCACTACCCGCGGTGCGATGTTAATCTCCTGAAAAAATTGATCGATAATGGTCCGGATATTGCTGCGTTTGGGATAGAGAAGAAATGGAACGTGGGCAATGTCAGATGCCTGAATGACCCCGACACGAGTGCTGCTCACGCTGCTCGGCGAAGGACGCAACACCAACAGTTCCTCATCGAATAGCGGCAGGATCTTAAGATTATCTTCATGGACCGGAAGGGAAATCAGGCCGAGATCGAAACGGCGTTCATGCAGACCTGCGACGATTTCCTCGGTGACGCCTACGGTCACTCCGATGTCTGCGTTCGGGAATCGTTTTCGCAATTCGCGAAGCGGCCGCGGCAACTGGTGAATCAGAGTGGTAACGCCGGTGGCGAACTGAAACGGGCGCACATCCTTGGAGACGTCGTCGGCGAATTCCTGCTGGATCTGGCTGGTCCAGCGGACTACTTCCTTGGCGTGCTCAGCCAAACGCAGCGCCGCCGGGGTTGGAATCAGTCTCTTCCCTGAACGTACAAAGAGCTCGGCATGCAGTTCTTCAGCCAGGCTGTGGAGCTGCAGGCTGACTGCCCCCGGGGACAAGTGAAATTGCTGCGCCGCATGTGTCATGCTGGAAGCCTCCATCACAGCGAGAAACAATTTCAGCTGATGAATGTCCATTTCTCCTCTGGCCTCGCCGCTCTTTAGTCTTCTTAAATCCCTTCTTGAATATTTCTGATATTGACAGTCAAAACGTTTCTGGCCTATCTTCCGCGCGCATGGGTCACTGTATCAAAACCCACGCGAGAGCGTTGCGTTAGAACTTGTGCGCTTGTCCCTGGTCCCGGATACAAGTTTGCTTGGGAAGCGTGAGTTAGCGGCGGCCGCTTGTGAACAGGGCGAACCGTGCTAAAACAATGCGCCCTGGAAAGGCACGATATGAGAAGGAATCTTGTTTTAGCGTTTCTGGGCCTGATTTTGTTTTCGACCTTGGCCTCGACCTTGTTGCACGCGCAAGGGCTGGGGAGCATCGTGGGTACGGTAAGCGATCCTTCCGGAGCCGCCATCGCATCTGCCAAGATCAGAGCGACGCAGGCAGGCACGAGCTTTGCCCGTGAAGCCGAGAGCAACGCCGACGGGTATTTTGTAATTTCCTCGCTCAATCCAGCCACCTACACCGTAAGCACCGAGGCCAGCGGCTTTAGTGTCGCGAAACAGGATGTTCTTTTGCTGGCCGACCAGACGATGACTCTGAACGTGAAGCTGCAACTGGGCATGGCGAACCAGATTGTCGAAGTTTCGTCGAACGCCGTGCAAGTGGATACCGCCACGTCCACCATCAAACAGGTAATCGATCAGCAGCGCATTGCCGAATTGCCACTGAACGGCCGCAATGCTGCCACTCTCACTCTTCTGGTCGCGGGCGCGGTTAACTCACCAAATGGAGGAGCAGACCAGGGCGCGACCAAAACGTTTCCCGGCGCCGTAACTTTCTCGGCAAATGGCGCCCGGCAGAATTCGATCAGCTACCAGCTCGACGGCGGTAATTATGTGGACGAGTACACGAACGTGAATCAGCCATTTCCGTTTCCTGACGCCCTCCAGGAATTCAGTGTCCAGACCAGTAATTACAGCGCGGAATTTGGGGAGAATGCCGGCGGAGTGGTGAACGTGGTCACCAAGTCGGGCACCAACAGCTTTCACGGTGATGCTTTTGAATTTGTGCGCAATCCGATATTTAATGCGCAGAACTATTTTGCTACGCCGACTACCCCAGACCGGATTAAGCGCAACCAGTATGGCGGCACTTTTGGCGGCCCAATTATTCACGACAAGACATTCTTCTTTGTCGGCTATCAACGCACTGCGTTCCGCAACCTCGTGCTAGGAAGTTCGAAAGTGGTGGGACAGACCGACATCGCTAACTTCCTGGCGAAGGGACCTTTCGGAACTCCAGGAATTATCGATCCGGCTGTGGCCACGATGATCGGCGTGATTCCCGGTTGTAATGTGGTCGGATGCGGCTCGGCCTTCGATGCGAATGCGGGAATCACGGATCCCAGCGCGAAGTTCTCGCTCGCAGGACCGATACCGACGGGGGCGAATCCCACCGAGCCTTTCTCCAGACCTGACATCGAGAATTTTGACTCGGGGATGGGCCGGCTGGATCATTCCGTTGGCCAGAGCGACAAACTCACCGCCCGCTACGAATTTGACCGGTTTACCAAGGCTCCGGTGTTCAATCCTCAGTTGCTTGTAGCCTATAGCGATGCCACCTTCTCGATCGTCGCGCAGAATGCTTTGCTCCATGAAACCCATATCTTTTCTCCCCGCCTCGTCAACGATGCCCGGGCCAGCTACTCGCGGGAAGTTTCTACCCGGGGCCCGGCTCCGAATGCCGCGAACGTGACGGACGTCGGTACCGCAATCCCGTTCCAGCCTGTCCCCAGCGGAATTCAGCAGATCGGAGTTCAAGGGGGATTTACTTTTGGAGACAATCCCAAAGGTCTGTTCATCCGGAACAACTACACTTACAGCGATGACATCGTTTGGGAAAAAGGGAAGCACGACCTCCACTTCGGGGGAATGATTGAGCGCAGCCAACTCAATCTCGTCAACCAATTCAATCAGCCCGGAATCTTCGGCTTCGGTACCTCGGACAACTATCTGTTCGGGGGAACAAGTTTTCCGACCTACACGCTTTTCCTCGCCGGAATTCTTTCCGACGGCAGCAGCGCCGGAAACGGTTACGCCTTGCAGCAGGGTGCTGGGGAATTCAAGAACAACCGGAATACTTTTTCCGGAGTATATGTCCAGGACAACTACCGCGTCACTCGCCGCCTGACCTTGAATCTGGGGCTGCGGTACGAGCCTGCTCTGGCCTGGCGCGACAACGGCGATCGCTGGGCGCAGGTCAACCTCGCAGCCATGGCCTCCAATACCGTGTCGCGGGTCTATCCCAACGCCCCTCCCGGAATATTCTTTTCCGGCCAGAATGGCATTTCCAGCGATCCCGGGATGCCCAAGAACGCTCTCAACGCCAATCTGAAAGGCATTGCTCCCAGGATTGGTTTCGCGCTTGATGTGCTTGGCGACGGCAAGACCAGCTTCCGTGGAGGCGGCGGGATCTTCTACGACACGCGCGTCATGGGTATGCTCAGCAATCGCTTTGTGGATGAATGGCCATTCAGTCCGCAGTTCATACTCTCGACCGCCGGCAATAGCGCGCCCACCGCTTCTTCTACCGCCGGATCGTTCAGCGACCCGCTGTGTACTCAGGCAGGCACGCAAGCGGCTCTGAACTGCACGGGAGCACAGGCCGGTTCTTATCCAACCTTCCCCAGCCCCTTCCCGGCGCCCACGAATTTTCCTTACATCCCACCGTTCAACCAGATAGCAGTGTCTTACGACCCCAGCGGCGAATATAAAGTGCCCACGGTCTACGAGTGGAATCTGGCCCTCGAGCACCAGTTACCGCATTCACTGCTTATGCGCATGGCCTACGTCGGCTCGAGGAGCATACACATCCTGGAAACCCAGGACTTCAACGCCGCGCCCTGCTGCACCACCACCGGGAAGGCCGGAATCGGCATCGCGAACTCGCTGGTGAAGGCGGCCAGCGGGGGCAAGTTCGGCACCAACACGTTTTCCACGGTTCAAGCCGATATCACTGACATCAACGCCAACTACAACTCACTGCAGACCTCGCTGGAGAAGCGCATGTCGCACGGCATCACGATTCTGGCCAACTACACCTGGTCCAAGAGTCTTGATGACTTGCCGTTTGGCGAGGGAGTATCGGGCTTCGACACGGGATATTCGCCGTTGCCGTTGAGCGATCCAAATCGCCATCGCTTCGACTACGGGCCGTCCAGCTTTGATCATACCCATGTGTTCAGCGGCTCCTACGTCTGGCAAACTCCCAGCCTGAAGGGGTTGGGAGCGTTCATTCACCACCTGTTGGGCGACTACGAATTCAGCGGCGTAGTCATGGCCAGCAGCGGACGGCCGATCACGGTTCTGCAGGGAACCGAAATCTCCGGCACCGGCATTGGACAGGATCGCGCGACCATCATCCCCGGCGTCGATCCTTACGGTCAAAACTCCTGCGCGGGTGTGACCGCAACCTGCGTCAGCTGGCTCACGCCCAGCGCTTTTCAACCTACAAAAGTGGGCGGAGTCAACAACCCGGCCATCTTTGGCACCTTCGGCAATATCGGGAAGAACACGCTGCGACTGCCGAGAACATCGGATTGGGATGTGCAGGTCTCAAAATACTTTTCCATCACCGAACGCTGGAAGCTTCAGCTCCGGGGAGAATACTTTAACGTGCTTAACCATCCGAACTTCGCGCCGGAAACCATAAGCACTGGAGCGATAAATGGCACCGACCAGATCAGCGCCTTCGACAAACTCAACAGTAACTCGTCGTTCGGCACGTTCAGGGCCGGACAGGCAGCGGATCCACGGATCGTCCAGTTAGCGGTGAAAATCATATTCTAGAAGCGATAAACACTCTCTAGCCCGAGCCTCCGCGCTCGGACAAATGATCGCGTCCGCGCTCTTAATTTTTCCGCGTCGCAGCAATTTCCTTGCGAGGCTATTAGTTTTCTCTCCCGCGGAAATACTCTTCTCAGGGTAACTTCGGCCGGAATTACCCTGGTAACCTCCAGCAATACGTCTTCCGAAATGAATCCGCACGGGCGCGGCCCTACGGGCCGGCTAAGCCTCGTTGACGTAGGTGCTTCCGAGGCGGAGTCCACGGTGGAACGGACGCTCGCGCGCAAGGACAGTAACCTCTTCCGCCTTTGGCAGACCAACTGCTTTTACTCCGGCGGGATAGTCCCGTAAAGCGAGGCTATCCGTTGCAAAATCCCCCCAAATAGACTTATGGCGAGATTTCTTCGGACGTTTTCAATCTGCAGTTCGCTTCTGGCCCTTTACTTCGTGCAAGCGACGCTCAAGGTAAAGCGCGCCGCAAGTTTTGTGAGCCCGCTCTGGCTGGTCCTGATTGCCCTGACGTTTCTATTCGGTTGTGGAGGCGGCGCTGCCGTTAGCGGCAATCCATCAACTTCGTCCGTAGTAACCACGATTTCGGTCTCGCCAAAGACAGCGTCCATCGCGGTGGGAGGCACCAAGCAATTTCAGGCGATTGCCCAGGACGCGGAGGGGAACGCAGTACCCGGGGTGGTTTTCAGTTTTTCCAGTTCGGGGGGCGCGGTCACGGTAGACAGCACCGGGTTGGCGAAAGGCATGTCGCCGGGGACTGCGACTATCACCGCCAGCGCCGCGGGTCGAAGCTCGTCCGTGTTGCTGACAGTCAAGGCCGATCCTCCATCCCCGAGTGTATTGACTCAAATCAGCGTGTCACCGTCCACGGTTTCGATTCAGGCGGGACAGCAGCAAAGCTACACCGCTGTGGGATATGACCAGTTCAACAATGTAATGAACGGGCTTACCTTTGCGTGGGCATCGGATGGGAGCAACGCGATTGCGATGCTCAACGGCAACGGAGCTACCGGGGTCGCGGCTGGGACGGTACACATCACGGCTTCGGCTTCGGGCATCAGCAGTGCGCCAGCGTCGCTGACTGTACTGCCGCCGCCTCCGGCGTTAAAGACGATTGTGGTAACTCCGTCTAGCCCGTCAATTCTCATTGGCGGGACGACGCAACTTACCGCCGTGGGTTATGACCAGAACGGCGCCACCATGAGCGGGATTGCATTCGTATGGTCCAGTACGAATCCGAGTGCGGTGAAGATCAACACTTCCGGGTTAGCCAGCGGCCTAGCTGCCGGAACGTCGCAGATCACGGCGTCAGCTCAAGGGATGAACAGCAATGCCGCGGTCGTGACCGTTACCAAGCCAGCCTCGGCCTTGACTTCGATCACTTTGTCACCCACCAGCGCTTCCATTCAGGCGGGAAGCACTCAGCAGTTCAGCGCCGTGGGATATGACCAGTACAACAATGTCATGTCCGGGATAACGTTCACATGGTCCAGTTCCAATATCAATGTAGCGTCAGTAGCAGCCGTCAATTCAGAAGGTGAGACCGACGGAGTTGCAACCGGCATTGCCGCCGGATCAGCTCAGATCCAGGCCGGCGCAAATGGGGTGAAGGCCACGGTTTCGCTGACCGTTACGCCACCTCCACCTCCACCGCCTCCGCCTGCTGTGACCACAATCAACGTGATATCGGCGAACGCCTCCATCACTGTGGGAGCAACCCAGCAGTTCAGCGCTCTGGCCACGGACCAGAATGGGCAGGCAATGAGTGGAGTCGTATTTAACTGGACGTCAAGCGATCCCACCGTAGCCGCCATAGACGCCAACGGCCTTGCGACCGGTGTGGCGGAAGGCACGGTGCAGGTCAGCGCATCGGCTCAAAGCGTAACCAGCAATGCCGTGTCCCTGATGGTTACTGCGGCTCCTTGTAACTGCCCTGTCACCATTTCCAGGCTTTCCCCAGTCATGGCGCTAGCAGGCAGCGGAGACCTGATTTCTCTTACCATCACGGGCTCCGGATTTGTGAACGGAGCGCTGGTGAATTTCGGCTCCAACATCCTGACTCCGTCTTCTGTAAGTCCAACTAAGGTTGTGGTGACTGTTCCGGCTGCCGAGCTGACCTCTGTGACGCCTCCAAATCATCCTTTGGCAGTCAGCGTGACCAATCCGGCGCCCAACGCCGGAACTTCAGGCTCGTTGCAATTCACCATCAGCAACCACGGCCTGGTCTCGATCAATTTTGACGACGGCTACCAGTCTATGTACGACAACGGGCTGCCGATTCTTGACGCGGCGGGCCTCAAGAGCACGCAGTACATCATCACCCAACAAGTCGGATTGGACAGTTACGTAACTCTCGACGAAGTGATGCAGATGTACAACAACGGGCATGAAATTGGAGTGCATACCAGGACACATCCAAACCTCACGACTCTCACAAAAGCACAGATGACGGATGAAATTGTTGGTGCAACCCAGGACATCATTTCCTGGGGCATCACTCCGACCACGCTCGCTTATCCGTACGGTGGGTACAATCCGATGGTTGAGAGCGTTGTCAAAAGCGCTGGGCTGCGTGGCGCTCGCGATTCTGATCTGGGCTACAACAGCTCAGGAGTAGGTCTCACATTTGGCGGCACGCTTAGTCACGCCACCCATCCACTCGTTTTGTGGAGCGAGGCAGCGGAAATGGATATGAACACCACGCTCAACGACATCACCTCGGAGATCGACTATGCCGTCGCCAATAACTTGTGGCTGATCATTCTCTTCCATCGAGTGGACGAAACCGATCCATGTTGCGAGTCGATCAGCGTGGACCACTCGCTCATTCAGGGAACGGTAGACTATCTGGTGCAAGGCCACGTTCCTGTAGTCACCAACAACGAGGGTCTGATCATCGAGAACCTCAACGCGCAGCACTGAGGTTCGCTTAAACATTTCCCTCGATTGTCATCCTGAGCGATGCTAAGGACCTTGTACTTTCTCGCTCGAGCTATGACGTCAAAGTCCCGCGGGATGAGCTAACCGTAAAACTGCTAAGCATTGCGAATCGCGAAGGAATGCGCGGGTCCTTCGCTGTGCTCGGGATGACATCGGAGAGGGAAGTTATTTCCCTAAATGGCTAGACCTTCATGGGCAAAACTATGAAAAACACTGAGCCGCGGCCGAGCTGGCTGGTGACTCCGATCTTGCCACCATGCGCTTCGACGATTGCCTTCGCGATGGCCAGTCCCATCCCGGTCCCTTGCACGCGATAGCGCTGATTTTTGCCGCGGTAGAACTTGTCAAAAATCAGCGCCTGCTCCATGTCGTCAATTCCAATTCCCTGGTCGGCAACGCTGACCTCGAGGCTGCTGTCCTTCACTTCGGCGGTGATGATGATTGGGAATTCGGGAGCCGAGTATTTGGCAGCATTTTCCAACAGCTGCACCATTACCTCCTTAATACGGTCGGGGTCGAGGCGCACGACGATATGTTGCGGCACCCGAACCTCAATGGGATGTTTGCCCATGACCTGTTTAACGTCCGCAACCGCGGCCTGCACCAGGTCAATCACCCGGCACTCCCGAAGATCAAGCTGAAACTCGTGTGATTCAAGCTGGGCGACCTCGGCTGCTTCGCCAATCAGACGGTTCAACCGATCGCTTTCTTCGTTGATTACGGTCATCAGTTCCTGGCGATCGTCCGGACTCAGCCCCGGAGTGGAGATCAGGCTGGTAATCGAAGCTTTGATCGAAGTCAGCGGTGTTCGAAACTCATGAGTGACGGAGTCCAGGATGGCGGATCGCAGTTTCTCCCCCTCGCGGGTGGCCTCGGAACGGGTTAGAGTTTCCACTGCATTGGCGCGTTCCACCGCGATCGCGATCAGGCTTCCCATAGCGTCGAGGGTTTGGCGGGAGAGGTTTCCCAGGACGCCCAGCGCGCCCACCGTCCTTACGCCCATCTTCAGCGGGGTAAAACTCAGGTTGCGTTCGCGGTC
>CAVVLA010000011.1:0-57195 GCA_963748935.1 Terriglobia bacterium | reverse complement strand
CCGGCCAGCATGGACTTTTCGGTGTGTTTCAGGAGGAGGCAGTTACCTCTTCAAACACCAAGCTTCCCGACACTCCGGACTGGGATGAGCATACGCGGCTGGCCAATGAAAAAGAAATCCTGGGATTTTTCATCAGCGGCCATCCCTTGGAAAAGTACCGCGACAAACTCGAAGACCTGCACGCTCTCAGTACCGAGGAAATTGGGGCCATGAAATCATCCACAGGGAAGGACGAGAACATCGCCACCGCCGGCATCATTACCAGCATTCGCGTACTGAAATCGAAGCGCGGCGATTTCTACGCCCAGGGCACTCTTGAAGACATGTCGGGCTCGCTCGAAATGCTGGTCTTCCCCGAAGCCTATCGCAAACTGCAGGACAGGGTAAAACTGGAAGTGCCGGTTCTGATTCGCGGCGGGGTGCGCATCGAGGAAGGAGCAAATCCCAAGCTCACGGTCAACGAGATTCAACCTCTGGAAGAAGCGAAGGTTCCGCTGCCCCGCTCGCTCCGCATTCGTGTGCCGCTTGAAACCGCAAGCGAGGCTACAGTTGACGCATTACACGTGCTGTGCGCCCAGCGTAAGGGAGAGGCGAAGGTGTTATTCGACGTGGAACGCCAGGGCGATTTCATGGTCGTCATGGAGGCGGAAGGCTATAATGTGCAACCAGACCGCAACTTTATCGCTCGTGTTGAGGAACTGTGCGGCCGGGGCGCCGTGCGAGTGATCGATTAAGAAAAGAGCGATTTGGGGTCCTTAATTTTTCTGCGGATCTCACCCTTTTCGCAAAGGCGCGAAAAGAGAGTGGGCACCCAACCGTATGTGTAATTGACCAGGAATGACGATCCGACCGGCCCCGAAATCTGCACGCAATGAAGACTGCACCCGATGAAAGTTCCGAGATACAGGAGTTCAAAGGCGCAAACGAAGGACGCGCCGCACGTGGCCAATGACGCGCTGGTGATGACCGGGGTCGAGTTCCTCCTTTCCATGGTGGAATCGCGCTGGGCCTCCAGAAACGGCGATCGCGGCAAGCCCGACCTGGGAGACAGAACTCACCAGGAACTGGAGAAGATCGATCAGCAGATCACCCGTTTGCAGGACGCCTCCACAGCTGACGAAAATACACGTCAGGAGATCCAGCAGTTGCGCGATCGGGTGGAGGCGCTGCGCAAGGAAATGACATCGCATTTCGGCGCCTGGGAAAAAACCGAACTGGCCCGCCATCCGCAGCGTCCTTACGCGCTCGACTACATTGAGCGCATCTTCACCGACTGGAGCGAACTCCACGGCGACCGCGGCTTCGGCGACGATCCCGCGCTGGTCTGCGGAATGGCGCGCTTTCATGGCGAAGAGGTCATGATCGTTGGCCATCAGAAGGCACGCGACACCAAACAAAAGGTGTACCGCAACTTTGGCATGCCGAACCCGGAAGGCTACCGCAAGGCTCTGCGCACGATGAAGATTGCGGAAAAATTCGGGCGGCCCATTTTCACCTTTGTGGACACACCGGGCGCCTATCCCGGCCTCGGCGCCGAAGAGCGTGGGCAAGCCGAGGCCATCGCCCGCAACTTGCGCGAGATGGTCCGGCTGCAGGTTCCGATTGTCGCCACGATTACGGGCGAAGGCGGGAGCGGAGGCGCGCTGGCGATTGCTGTCGCCGACCGCGTCCTGATGATGGAAAATTCCATTTACGCCGTAATCTCGCCCGAGGGTTGCGCATCCATCATGTGGAGGGATCCCGCCAAAAAAGAACTCGCGGCCCAAGCCATGCGGATCACCGCGGAAGACTTGAAAGAACTCGGTTGCATCGACGGCATCGTTGCCGAACCGGAAGGCGGCGCGCACGTCGACCACGAAGCTGCGGCTTTACTCCTGGACGCTGCTTTGCAGAAACATCTCGACGAGTTGAAGAAGGCGCCGGTAAAGGATCTGCTCGACTCCCGCTACGCCAAGTTCCGCAACATGGCGCAGTTTCTTCAGGGCGACGACTAGCGACTCTTCCACCACCAATAGTCAGTTGTCAATCGGATATTGCTAAGAAGCGATCAGCTTTCGCCAGATATCGCTGAGTTGGCCCCTGTCCTGGAGTTCATTGCGCCGGTTCACTTGCAGCTTCGAGAAGATGTTCGAGAGATGAAACTTTACCGTACTCTCCTGAATGTGCAGGACCTCGGCAATCTCCTTGTTTGACAGTCGGCGCTTTACCAATTCGATGATCTGACTTTCGCGTTGGGTAATCGCTTGGCCGGTGGGCGACTGGCTGACCGCCTTCAACGACGCGATAGAGTTCCGCGCATAGGCCTCCAGAACGCTGGGGGAGAACCACAGTTCGCCGCGGGTCACGCGTTCCACTGCTTGTGACAGCTGCTCATCGATCTGACTGTATGACACAAACCCGTGAACCCCGAGTGCCAGCAGATAGACGGCATGCTCCGCAGTCTGTTCTTCGTCCAGGACGATAAACCTTGCAATCGGGTATCGTTCACGCAAGACGTGGACGCACTCACTGAGCGGTAAATCGATTCCTTCGCGATCCACGATAAAAATGGGAGCGACTGCTTCCGAAGCCTTGTGAGCGATCAATTCTTCGAGCGTGACGGCGTGAAGCGCCGGGTTTTTGACAAGCATCTCAAGCAGGTAACGGGCGGCAAGACGATTCTGCTCAACCACACAGACTGGCGGCGATGATTGCCCGGTCGTCGCTCCGGTGCCCACCGGTTGCTGCTGCTTAGTCGATGCCTTGGATCGCATCACGCGAAGAATCATCGTTCACCTCCGCTGTTGGCCATGCTGGCGATTAAGAAGCCGCGACACCACTGATCTGGTGCCTGAAAGAACGGAATGGTAAGCGGTTTCCACGAGAAACCCGCCGCCCGCGCAAACGTAGACTAGCCTAACGTGGAAGCTTCTCAGGGTTACTAAAGTTCATTCCTGGTGCAGAAATGGGACATGTCCCGATTCAGCGTTTATATCAGCGTTTTATGAAGCGACGTTACCCAAAATTGGGCCGCTCTCGCCGCCCCCGTTTTACTAACCAGCGCGGAGCAGCCAGCTATGCACCGTCGCGGCATTATTAACAATTTTGACCTTCCTGTTGGGGAGGTGTCGACAGTACTAAAAGTCTTGGGAACAAACCCAATCATTGTACGGGTAGGCCTCGATCGGATGGAACAGGCGTCCCTGTATTTCTCGCGGGTTGCGAGCACGCTCACCTCATTGCATTCTTGAGCCCCTGGCCGAATGAAGTAGGGACCACAGGTCCAATCACCTGCCTGGTCTTCCTTTGTTTTATTCACCTGTAACCGCAATCAAATGCTACGAAAATGATCCCGCAAAATTCTCTTCCGGTGGTGCCGTCGATGAAAGGGCTAGAACGCCGCCAAACTTCACGGAAAACCGTGGAAAGGTTCGCTTACATCAACATCGAACCTAGCAATGGCGGCAGCGTGTTGAATGTGTCCGAAGGCGGACTCTGTTTCCGCGCCGTCGCTCCAGTTGAGCGAAATAAGGCAATTCGTTTGTGGTTTTGGGATCATGATCGCCGAATCGAGGTTCAAGGCGACCTGGTGTGGATGAATGAGAGGCTGAAAACCGGCGGGTTGCGTTTCACCGACTTGCCGGTGGAAGCTCGCGAACCAATGCGCAAGTGGATAAGCCCTGCACTGGGACTCGCCGCTGACCAGGAAACCGTGTTGTCGGCTCTGCGGCCGCACGTGACTCCCCCGCCGGGAGATACCTGGCCGGCAACCAGGCTGGCCATGAGCAGCTCCGAACAGCTAGCAGTGATTTCACCCAAGACAACGAGAGCGCCTTTGTCCAGTTTCGCTGGAGGTATGGCTGCAGGGCTCCTGGTGGCCGCGCTTGTGGCTGCGCCTTTCTTGTTTCGAAGCTACAAGCATCAGCTAGGTGAGTCGTTGATCCACTGGGGAGAACTATTTACGGCAAGGCCGCATGCGCAAACGCAGAGTGTGTCCGCACGGTCGCAGTCAACTCCACCGTCCCCAAATCCGCAGACGACTCTACAAGCGCCGTCGGCAGAGCCCCAGACCTCCGGGCCATCCGCTGAGGCGATTACGCGGGAGCCACAGCCGGAAACCAAGCCGCCCCAGAACGTGGTCACGGTCGCACACGCGGTTCTGCCGCCGCCCGCGACAACTGCGGCGTCGCCTGAGAAGGTCGCGTCGGATGTCGCAGCAGACAAGCTAAGGAAACAAGCGGATTCTCAGCCCGAACGGACCCCGTCCTCTCAAACTCAGATCCCCCAGATCGCGCCTGCGTCGCCCGCTCCAGCGACATCTATTGCAATGGCCTCTCGTCTGCCTCAGGCTCCCGCTGCGGCAATTTCAACGCTAGCGCCGACGGTTGCCTCGCCGGCGGCTACGGTGGCACCCAACCCCAAAGTCGCTCCCGCAAAACCCAGGGTTCCGCAACTCGAGCCAGCAGCTGGCATTGTCCAGAACACCGCTAAGGCTAATGGCGTCTCAAACTCGCACCTGTACTTCGAGGTAGGCAAATTTAAGAGCGAAATGTTGGCCAAGGGGGAGACTGACAAATTGGTGCGGCTGGGCCTTCGCGCGACAACCGCTGAAAAAAAACATCTGTGGTCGACTTCGTACCACCTGCTTGTGGGTCCCTACAACGACGACCAGGCCGAAGGAATCCGCAAGAAACTGGTCGCCAGCGGTTTCAAGCCTCAAGTGTTCGAAAGGGGCTCGCGCGGCTTCAATATTGGTGGCGGGTGCGAAACCATGGGTCAGTTGTTGCGCTCTGAGCCGGCAGTCCGTATTCAGATGCCAGCGGAAGGCTGCGTGATCAGTTGGGAAACCTACAGTAATTTCACCATGGTGAAATTTGGTTCAGAAAATAACACCATTGCAACAGCGAACGGGAGATGGGTGAACCGCGCAATTACATATCCCCGTGATGCCTTTGTCTACCGAATCAATGATGATGGATCCCGGACCCTTCTGGAGATTCAGTTCGCGGGCATGAGCCATGCGCTTGTGTTCGGCAAGTCTTGATCGATACTGGGGGAGCCAGTTGCCGTACCGGGTCCATATTCTGCGGCGGATCGGTCTAAAGAATTGTCCCTATTGTTCGAGTCCCAGGGTTTATCAGTCCCGGCCAAAGAGATGGTGGGAGCGAAGGCTGTTTGTATTTCTCCTTCAGCTGGTGAGATGCTATGACTGCATGCATTCTCACTACCGCCCGATCATCGTAATAACGGCAAAACCTCCTGTGAGCGAAGTGCCTTCGCCAAAGGGACCACAGACAATGACGCCGCAAGGAAAAAAACAACGCTTGGCGTAGCCTGCGCATAAGTCCGAAGCACGGCCGCCGAAATAGCACTCATGTGCTCCTCCTAGTTGGAAGGATGGTACCCTGCGCGCGACCTGCGCGTGCCGTTCCTGTCTTCTCCCGTTTCGCTGCCGTATAATGAATGGTTCTGCTCCACCAGCAAACGCGGCGGATGAAATCTGCTGCCAGGGACAAGGAAGGACGGGAATGGCCACCACGGATGTATCTCTCCACGCTGAGAGTCGCCAACCAGAACAAAAGCCTGTCGTAAACAACATGAGTATTCAGGTTGCGACCGTCAACGGTTCGGGCTCGCAAAGTTCCAACACAGTCTTGTTACGCAGTATTTTCCAGATGGGAGTTCCGGTTTCGGGTAAAAACCTTTTTCCTTCGAACATCGCCGGGCTACCCACCTGGTACACGATTCGGGCCAATAAAGACGGCTACATCGCGCGCAAAAAAGAAATTGATTTCGTGGTGGCCATGAATGCCGAAACCGCCCAGGAAGATGTGATGTCCCTGGCGCCGGGTGCTGCCGTGTTGTACGACGAACCGCTAAATCTCAGCAGCCTGCGCTCCGACCTGGTCTTTTACGCCGTTCCCTATGACAAGCTGGTTGCGCCCGTTTGTCCCGAGGCCAAGCTCCGCAAGCTGGTCAAGAACATGATTTACGTGGGCGTGGTGGCCAGGCTTCTGGAAATCGACATTGCCGAAGTCGAAAAGGCGATTCGCAAGCAATTTGCCAAGAAAGTAAAAGCGGCAAACCTCAATCTGGCCGCGGTCAAAGCCGGATACGATCATGCGGCCGCCAATCTGGTCAAGCACGATCCATATTTCATCCGGCGCATGGACAAGACGGCGGGCAAGATCATCATCGATGGCAACTCGGCCGCTGCCCTGGGCTGTATGTTTGCCGGCGCGACCGTGGTCGCCTGGTATCCCATCACCCCGTCGTCGTCGCTGCCCGAGAGCATGATCGATTATATGAAGCGCTTCCGCATCAGGGCGGACGGCAAAGCAACGTTCGCCATCGTTCAAGCGGAAGACGAGCTGGCCGCGATCGGGATGGTGCTGGGAGCGGGCTGGGCGGGCGCGCGCGCGATGACTTCGTCTGCCGGCCCAGGTATCTCGCTGATGGCCGAGTTTGTCGGCCTCGCTTACTATGCCGAGGTCCCCGGTGTCATTTGGGACATCCAACGGGTCGGGCCATCCACTGGCCTCCCCACGCGCACCTCACAAGGGGACATCCTCTCTACCGCGTTCCTCTCCCATGGCGACACCAAGAACATCCTGCTGCTTCCCTGCTCCGCGGAAGAATGTTTCACCATGGCCGGGGATGCTTTCGACCTGGCCGAACAGTTCCAGACACTGGTCTTCGTCATGTCGGATCTCGACCTCGGCATGAACAACTGGATGGCCGATCCCTTTAAGTATCCCGAGAAACCGATCAAGCGAGGTAAGGTTCTCAGCAAGGAGGATCTGGATCGGCTGGGCGGCTTCGCGCGTTACAAGGATGTGGACGGCGACGGCATAGGCTACCGCACTCTGCCCGGCACGGATCATCCCGCCGCCGCGTACTTCGCCCGCGGCAGCGGACACAATGAGAAGGCACAGTACAGCGAGCGTCCCGATGACTTTGAACGCAATATGGAAAGGCTAAACCGGAAATTCGAGACGGCGCGATCGTTCGTGCCCCGCCCCGAAGTTTCCACCGGTAAATCGAAAATCGGGATTATTGGATACGGCACTTCGCATTGGGGCCTGATCGAGAGTCGTGACCAGTTGCGCGACGAATACGACATCGAAACCGACTATCTACGGCTGCGCGCCTACCCGTTCACCCGCGAAGTCCACGATTTCGTGAAACAGCATGACCGGGTTTACGTGGTGGAGCAGAATCGCGACGCGCAGATGCTGTCATTGCTCAAGCTCGATCTTGAACCTGCACTGATCACGCGCCTGCGCAGCATCGCCCACATTCACGGGCTGCCGCTCGACGCGCGTTCGGTAACCGACGAACTCGTGTCCATGGAGGGCAAGTAAATGGCGACCACGACTGGCGCTCCGCCGCCCAAAACCAACCGCGTTGGCTTGACCGTGGTGGATTATCGCGGCGGCAAAACAACCTTGTGCGCGGGCTGCGGCCACAATGCAATTTCCGAGCGCATTATCGATGCGATGTACGAAATGGGTGTGCCGCCCGAGCGTGTAATCAAGCCCAGCGGCATCGGTTGCTCGTCAAAGAGCCCGGCCTACTTCATGGGACGCTCGCACAGCTTCAACGCCGTCCACGGCCGGATGCCGTCGGTAGCGACAGGCGCGGTGTTGGCCAATCGTCATCTGATCGCGCTCGGTGTCAGCGGCGACGGCGATACCGCCTCGATCGGCGTGGGCCAGTTCATCCACCTGATGCGCCGCAATCTGCCGATCATTTACATCATCGAAGATAACGGCGTCTACGGATTGACCAAGGGCCAATTCTCTGCCACTGCCGACATGGGCTCCACCCTGAAGACAGGCGTGATCAACGATCTGCCACCTATCGACACTTGCGCCATGGCCATCACGCTGGGAGCAACCTTCGTGGGCCGGTCGTTTTCCGGTGACAAGAAGCAATTGCACGCCATGCTCAAAGCCGCCATTGCCCACGAGGGCACGGTTATGCTCGACGTCGTCTCCCCCTGCGTAACCTTTAACGACCACGAGGGCTCCACCAAGTCCTACAAATACATGAAGGACCACGAAGAGCCGCTACAGGAAGTCAGCTTCGTGCCCGCATTCGAAGACATTACCGTCGACTACGATGCCGGGTCCACGGTTGAAGTCACCATGCATGACGGCTCTCGCCTGCGCCTGCGCAAACTGGAAGAGGAGTACGATCCCACTCACCGCATCAATGCCATCTCGCGCCTGAATCAGGCTCACGAAGACGGCGAGGTGCTGACCGGTGTGTTCTACGTCAATACCAAGACGCCAACCTTCGTCGACCTGCTGAATATGACCGAAGAGCCTTTGGCTACGCTGCCTGAGTCCGTTGTGCGGCCAGGAAGAGAAGTTCTGGAACAGGTGATGGAAGAGCTGAGATAACAATCATCGCGTTTCCCGATTTGCGATTCTGAGCGGAAAGACTCTACGTTTGTCATCCTGAGCGGAGCCGGCCGATTCGCTTGCGAATGGGCCCGTGAAGTCGAGGGATCCCTATAGCCTCGCAGCGATCGCCCTCCTGATAACCAGCCCAAGCGCCTCCGCCAACTCTTTGCCTATAATCGGCGTCTCAGTAAGGTGCTCGAGCCCTAGGTGTATCTCCTTCATCCATGACTGAGCCTCGGACAAGACGGGTAAGCAAAGCCTTGCTGGTCGTGATATCACTGATCGTGATTGCCGCGACGGTGGTCATTGTGGCCAGAATTCACTTGTCTAATCCCTACTTGCGGAAGAAAGCCGTGGAGATGCTCAGCGAGAAATTCCACGCTGACGTCGAACTCAAAGACTTCCACGTCTATCTCTTCCCCGGCGCTCGCATTGAGGGCTCAGGACTGGTTTTACGTCACGAGAGCCGCACCGATGTCCCACCCCTGATTTCTATTGCCGAATTTTCCGCCGAGGCCGGCATTCTGGGATTGCTAGGGAAGCCGTGGAAAATCGGGCAGGTCAAGCTCAAAGGCCTGACCATACAAATTCCTCCAAAGGGTCAGAGAGGTAAGCAGGATTGGTCGAAGGCCCGGGACATGCCGGTCCTGATTCATGAGATCGTTTCCGACGACGCCGAGCTCCGGCTGCTTCCCAAGTCCGCCGACAAAGATCCCCACATATTCGCGATTCACCATTTGGTCATGCATTCGGTTGGGCTTGACCGGCCTGCGTCCTTCACCGCCCAATTGACCAACGCGGTTCCCCCAGGCGAGATCGATACCAAAGGAAGTTTCGGCCCATGGAGCCCGGACGATCCTGGTCAAACCCCGCTGTCGGCGGAATACACCTTCGACAAGGCTGACCTGGGAGTGTTCAAAGGGATCAGCGGAATTTTATCTTCGCAGGGCAAGTTCGGAGGCGTGCTGGAGAAAATCGAAGTCGAGGGCAAGACTAGCACCCCAGACTTCACCGTCAGCATCGGCGGCCATCCTGTGGACCTGGAAACAACTTTCAGTGCCACTGTGGACGGCACCAACGGAGACACACTGTTGCATCCTGTGACCGCGCGTCTCTTGAAGACGGTCATCGTTGCGCAGGGCGGAGTAGTCAGGTCTCCCGATAAAAAAGGTAAGAGGATCACCCTCGACGTTACCGTCGATCAAGGCAGGATCGAAGACCTGATGCGGCTGGCTGTAAAGGCAGACAAACCTCCCTTGACCGGCGCGGTCAAGTTTCGCACCACGTTCGATTTGCCTCACGGTCCCGGCGACCTCTCCGATCGCCTGAACCTGAATGGCAAATTTGACGTCGCAAAGGCGGAATTTACCAGCGCGGAGGTGGTCGGCAAGATCAAGACCCTAAGCCGGAAGGGTCAGGGCAAGCCAGAGGATGAAGACGCGGGTAGCAGCGTTTCTGAGCTCAAGGGCAACTTCGTGCTGGACAATGGAATCATCACATTTCGCGGGCTTAACTTCAGCGTCACCGGCGCCGAAGTGGCCCTGGATGGCAAGTATGGCCTCGACAAGGAAGATCTCGACTTTCACGGCAAACTGCGCATGCAAGCCAAGCTCTCTCAGACCATGACCGGCGCCAAATCATTCCTGCTGAAGGCGTTCGATCCCTTCTTCCGCAAGAAGGGACAAACCGAGTTGCCAATCAAGATTACTGGCACCCGCGACCATCCCTCCTTCGGGCTCGATCTGCGGCACAAGGACAAAGAAAAGGGAGAGTAGCCGACAGGGCGAGTGTGCCGCAGAAGCTTAAGCGATGTCTTTCTTGGGCGGAATTTTCCCCTCCCCCGTGTGCTCCGGATTTTCTCCCGGTTCAGGGAAATCTGTATCGGAAGACTTCAACAAGGGATCCTGATCCCGGTGTCCAAGTTGCCCTTGCAGGGATGTGTTTCCCGTCTCCCAGGGTTTGTCCTGCTCTACCGCACCCTTGCCCCGGTCCTGATCTTTCCCACTCTTGACATCGGTCATACAGTATCCTTTATGAAGGTATGCAGGCCGGGAATTGCGCCAGCCGTGAAACCCAGCTTATGCGAAACTTTATCCGGCGAGAAGGGTTAATTGTGTAGATCGGCCGAAAATAGCAAGGAGCAAACATGAAGGCTTTAATTCTGGCAGTCTGTGCGTTGATCATGTTGACCTTACCTGGATGGGGACAAGATGCGCCGAACCGACAGGCCCAAGCAGCCGCGAAAGCTCACCGGCAAGAGGCCCAGAACAACCCGGAACGCCCTCACCACAAGCGCAAGCACCGCCATCACCATCATCACCACAACCCGGCCTAACCACACCGGGGTTGCTTCTGACCGAGGCCTTCTGGCTGAGACTCAGCGGGCTACTGCTCTCTTCGGGCCGTAGTTCCCGTAGTGCCTACGCCCAGCTTACGCAGACGGTCCCGAGCCTGCAGGGCTTCATTCGACTTGGGATAGCGTTGGATCACATGACGAAGCGACGCTATCCCTGCTTCCTGCTGTCCCAGCTCAATCAGTGACAACCCTTTTTTCAGTTCGGCGGCCGCAGCCTTGTTGCCGTCAGGAAAACTTTGCAGGACCAGATCGTAGCTCTTGGCCGCTGCCTGATAATTCCCCTGGCGAAATTGGATGTCGGCCATGTAGAAATTAGCGTTTCCCGCTAAATCGGTGTTGGGATAGTACTTTACGTAATCGGAAAATTCCTGCACCGCCAGGTCATTTTTGCCCGCCTGGTAGTCCCGCAAAGCGTTGTTGTAAAGCACATCCGGAGGTGGCGCTGACGCCGCCTGCTGTTGCTGAGTTTGCTGCACGGCGATACTCTGCTGGGCGGCCTGCATGTCTTCGAGTTGCTTGCTCACCTTGCCCAGGCGGGCCTTGAGCTCGTCCAAAGTGTCATTCAAGGACTGAATCTGGCCCGAAAGCTGATCCGCCTTGCCGCCGGTGTCCGCCTGTTGCTTCTGCAAGGTAGTCTGCAGATCTGAAACCGAGGTCGCCACTTTATTCGCCCGGTCCGTGCTTTGTTCAATCAGGTGTTGCATGACGCCCATGCGTTCATCAAAGGATTGCTGCATGTGGGCTATTCTGTCCTGCAGATCCTGCACCTGGGTCTGCAGTTGCACCATGTCCTTGTTCACGCCCCAGGCCGGCGTCATCCCGGCACAGAGTGCGACCCCAAGGCCCAGCAGGATCGAATATCGCTGAATTTTCATAATCCATCCCCTAAAGATGCAAAGAGCTCTTAAGATGCGAAGACTACGTGATACGTCCAGGCCAGAGGACGAAGCGTTCTCGCCAGCTTCTATCGTATATGAGCGGACAAGAGAATTCCGCCGCTCTTAATAGAACAGGCGTCTCGCCGGCTGTCGCGAGGGCGTCGCAACCTCGCGAAAATCTGCCCACATAACCCCGCCGAGACGCCGCTGCCGATCCCTAATGGCCGGCCTCTACTCGCTGACTGCTACTTCAGGTACACGAAATGACCGCGCCGGTTCTGCTGCCAGCATTGCTCCGTGGACTCGGTGCAGAAGGGCTTCTCCTTGCCGTAGCTGATGGTCTTGACGTGGTCAGCGCTGATACCACCCTGCACCAAGGCATTTCGCACTGAATTAGCGCGGCTGTCACCCAGGGCCAGGTTGTATTCGGTCGAGCCCCGTTCGTCGCAGTGTCCCTCGACCGTGAAGTTGATGTTGGGATGCTGCTTCAGGAACTCGACATCGCCCTGCAGCGACGACTGCTGGTCGGCGTTGATATCGCTCTTGTCGTAGTCGAAGTAAATGTCCTTCACGGTTTGTGAGAACAGTTCTTCTTCCGTGGCCGAGGCTTGGGAAGGCGGCGGTGGCGCCGCACTCACGGTGACTCGCGCCGTCGCTTGTTGCGTCCCACCCGGCCCCTTTGCGGTCAGGGTGTAAGTGGTGGAGTCGGCTGGAGTGACCGATTGCGAACCATTCGGCTGCACAGCTCCAATCCCATCAATGCTGGCGTCGGTCGCATTACTGGTTTGCCAGGTCAGGGTCGTTGACTGGCCCTTTTCCACCGTGTTGGGGTTGGCCGTAAGCGAAGCGGTTGGCGCGGCTGAGGGTGGGGGCGGCGGGGGTGGGGGGGGCGCTACTTTCTTTTTGCAGGCGCCCAACATCATGATGGCGCCCAGCGCGAACACTAACATCATCCATCTCATTCTCTGTTGCTTCACTCTCGTCCTCCATACTCTTGGTGCGCGTTGATATCGATCGCGGCGCCCGGCTCAGGTCCGCAAAGCGGGAAACCTATCCGCCTCGACGGGAATTCACTGCAAACAGCGATTATGCTTCCGGTCATCACTTCCAACTCCAGTTGGGTTGAGTGTTGGCACCCGCGAATGTCAACTGCTTCTGATTCGTACCATCGGCCAGCATGGTCCAAATCTGCAGACTGCCGGCCCGGCTCGACTGGAAAATGATGTGTCTTCCATCCGGTGACCAGTACGGGAAGTCGTTCCGTCCGCCATCGTGGGTCAACTGCACCCACTGCTTGCTGGCGATGTCCATGATGTAGATGTCCTGAGCTCCCGGCGCTCCCGGGCCATATTTGCGCATCCAGGAAACCACTAGAAATTGCCCGTTGGGGGACCATGCTGGAGAAACCGCGTATCCCTGGTCGGTGAGCCGCTGCACGTTGGTGCCGTCGGATTCCATGGTGTAGACCTGAGGCAGTCCAGTACGGCCGCTCACCCAGGCGAGCTGAGCACCCGTCTTGCGATTCCATGCCGGCGAGACGTCTACACCTTTAAAGGACGTGAGCCGCTTGAGGTTCGCTCCGGAAGAATCGACCGAATAAATCTCGGGGTCGCCGCCGCGCGAGGAAGAGAACGCCAATTTAGTGCCGTCGGGAGACCACGCCGGAGACACGTTGGTCCCGCCGAACCTGGGAAATCCTACTAACCGGTTCAGCTCCAGCGAATACATCAGGATGTCCCAACCACCCTTGGTCATAGAACTGAAAGCGATGCGCGATCCGTCCGGCGACACTCGCGGCGACAGCGAAATCGAGCCCAGTCGAGTAACGGCGTGCTGGTTGGCGCCGTCGTAATCCATTGCCCAGATTTCCTTGTGTCCGCTGCGGGTGCTTACAAAATAGATTTTGCTTTCCGCAATTCCGGCGATGCCGCCGCCCAGTCGGAAGATAATTTCGTCGGCAAATTTGTGGGCTGTGGTGCGGGCTGCGTCGCTGGTCGCGGCATCCGAATACTGTTTGCCCAGCACCTGCGGCGAGTTCACGTTCTTGACGTCGTAAAGCCAACCCTGGACGGTCATCCCGTTGCCGGAAGCGCCCAGGTTGCCAAAGGCCAGCATGGCCGCATTCGGCGGAGGAGCGCTCCAACCTTCAAACTTTACGTCAGCCGGAGTTCCCACCTGGCCTATCGGATAAAAACTCTTCGAGACCATGTCGAAGATGCCGGCGCTGTCCAGATCGTTCCACAGAGTTTCGTTGAAAGTCTTCAACAACTCCGCGTTCTTGGCATCCTGCGTGGAAGCATTGAAATCGGGAACCGCGAGGCGAACTTTTTCTACGCCCAGCCCCGTCCCGGTCTTGATCCAGTCCTGAGCGAAGCTCGACGTCATCAGAAATAGCGGTAAGAATATTGTGAAAAATCGCTTCATTAATAATCGTTTCCTAACTGAATAGTCGCTTCCTGGCTAAAAAAACCCCGATCCGGCGTCATCCTGAGGGGCTTTACCCCCGAAGGATCTGGCGAGTAACCAGCAAAACCTAAGCTCACGCGCGACAGATTCCTACCCTTCTATCTTTTGTAATCGAACCAGAACTCTACCGAAACCTTATTCGCGGCATAATCCGAGGGCAAGGGACCAAAAGTGTCAATGCGCTGGATGGCCCGCGTCGCCGATTGATCGAGCGATGGCACACCACTTGATTGCTCCACCTGGACGTTCGCAGGGTGGCCGTCGCGCATCACATCGAACGTGATGTACACCCGTTGCGCGGTTGAAATGTTCGGGTCCACTTCATATTTCAACCAATTCTCCGAAACCTTCTGCTGGACCACACGCACATACCACGCATAGCGCGAGCCGAAATCGCCGCCTCCGCCGGTAAAGCCAAAGCCGCCCTTGGCTCCGTTAGCGCTGAAGGTGCCATAAGGGCCGCTGACCGGCCCGCCTTGGCCGAAGGGAACTACATTGTCGGCTTCCTCCACCGGCTCGGGCTTCGCTTTTGCCTTGGTAGCGCTGGTCTTCGGCGCGGGCTTGGTCTTAGCGATCTTGTCCGGGATTGGAATGGCGTCCGGCAGTTGCTCCTGTACCGGTTCCGGCTTAGGCAACGATTGCGTTAGTCCCTTCGAGTCATTGGCGAGAACATTTTGCGTCTGGCTCGGAGGTGCGGGGAGCGGAACTGTGCTTACCAGAGTCACGCCCATGGCATCGCCGCCGCCACCCGCACCCCAGCCTTCACCGTGGCTGCTGGGAGCGACCACCGCGTAGAGCAGGATGGCGCCCGCCACTGCGATATGCAGCACCAACGACCAGCTGAGGTTGCGGCCCCAGCGGTCATGCTCGAAGAAAATTTCAGCGTTGGCTTCCATGCGCGTCCAGCGGTTGAGTCACGATGCTTACGTTAGTGATGCCCGATGATTTGACCGCGTCCATGACGGTGGCAAAGGCCCCAAAGGGCACATCTTCGTCGGAACGGATGAAAATGGATTGGTGCTGTGGGTCGCGGATTTTCTGTTTCAGACGGGCGGCGATCTCGTTGATGTTGATCGCGTCGTTGCCCAGAAAAACGCGCTGCTGTTTGTTGATACTGATCACCAGCCGCTCTTCCGTGATCTCTTTCACGGTGCGCGTTTTGGGAACATTCACCTCGATGCCGGATTGCAGCACCGGGGCTGTGACCATGAAGATGATCAGCAGCACCAGGACAACGTCCACCAGGGGCGTAATGTTGATATCGGAGAGAGAGGTTTGAGTTCGTCCGTTCGAAGCCGTAAAGGCCATTACCGCGGCACCCCCGGAGCTTCAGCCGTACGGTAGGCGGGTACGGGCTGCTGGTGCTCGACGGCGTTCAGCATTTCCAGCGCGAAGTCATCGCCGCGAGAGGCGAATTCGCGAATCGACCCGCCAATCAGATTGTAAGCAATTACGGCAGGGATGGCGGCCGCCAGTCCAGCGGCGGTAGTAATCAGGGCTTCGGAGATGCCGGGCGCCACGGCGCGCAGAGTGGCTGCGCCGGCCGTACCTAGACCGTGAAACGCGTCGATGATTCCCCAGACCGTTCCGAACAGACCGATGAACGGTGTTACCGCGCCGGTAATCGCAAGCCACGGCAAGTTGCGCTCAAAGCGGCTTAACTCCTCGGAATTCGCGATCTGCATGGCGCGCTGAATGGCCAGCGGACTTCTGACCATTCCGCTGGAAACTGCGCCCTGTCGCCGATACTCCTCGAATCCGCCTTCGAATACTCCCACCAGCGGGCTGGGACGGAATTGTTCCGCGACCGCGCCCACGTCCTGCAGTCGCTGTGCCTTGCGGAATGCGCGCACGAAACGGCCACTTTGCACCCGCGCCCGGCGCAGCAGGCTCCACTTGGAAAGAATAATCGCCCAGGAAATCAGGCTGAAAACCAGGAGGATAATCAGAACGGATTTGGCGACGGGGCCGGTTTCACCGACCAGGTCAATAATCTCGCCGCCGACCACTGCTGCCAGCAAGGGATACAGATTCATTGTTTTTAGGAGTATTCCTCATCCGATTATAGACCATGGTTGGCGCGAGATTCGCGGGCGAACACCATCTATCAACCCCGTCCCCTGTGCAAAAAACGCAGTTCGAGGACCCGCATCTAAGGCCTTGATGTAAAAATCCGGCAACAAAAGTCGACGCGATGTACAAACGCGATCTTGACATTTTTCGGGAGGAAGCATGCCCCATTATGGAACCTTGCGCGATTATCATTTCACCGATGTTGACGAGGCCACGGACGACATTCGCGGCGCGAAGGTCTACGGCCTGAACGACGAGAAACTGGGCAAGATTGACGACGTAATCTTCGACCACTCCACTGGCGACATCCGCTACGTTGTGGTGGATACAGGAGGATTGCTTTCGAGCAAGAAGTTCATCGTGCCTCCCTACCAGCTCAGTCCGTCAGTACAGCACGAGGACGATTTTCGGGTTCACCTTACCCAGGAACAAATTGAGACCTTCCCGCCATATAACGAGTCGGATGTGGACTCCGAGGAAAGGTGGAACGACTACGAAGGGCGCTACCGTTCGAAGTGGGAATCGGGGCCGATCATGCATCGTGTGGCTACGGATCGAAATATTACGCCGACGACAAAACAGCAAATCGATGCCGGCTCGGGAAGTCTTGCTTCCGACGATTCCGATCAGGATGAAACCGTATCGGACATCACTCCCATGAGAACAGAAGCTTCTTTAGGCGTGGACCCCAGCGGCCCCAGCCGGCGCTGGGACACGTTTGAAGACCGGCTGCGCCAGCGACGCCAGGAGATTGTCTCTGGCTGCGCCGGTTGCAAAACTCCGTCTACGTCTGAGACTACCGAGGAGCGCGAACTGGATGGGCGTCGGAAGGCGAGCTAACACTGTTTTGCTGCACCGAAACATTTAGCCACTGACTCGCACAAAACTGATTCGCACGAAATTTGGCGAGTCAGTGGCTTCATAAGTTTCGTCTCGAGCCTAACCCGTCATGCCGGGTCAATAACCTTGTTTTTTATCCACCACTGCCAGCAGGGGCTTGCCACCGAGATAGCGACGAAGATTTTCGGAAATCAACTCGTAGTGACGTTCCCAAAGTTTTTCCGTGAGGCCCGCCGTATGAGGAGTAATGAGCAGGTTTTCCAGATCCCACAGCGGAGAATCCGCCGGCAGCGGCTCTTCTTCGAAGACGTCCAGCGCGGCGCCTCCGATCCTCTTCTCGCGTAGGGCCTGGGCGAGAGCGGCCTCGTCAACCAGAGGGCCACGCCCCACATTAATCAAGCAGGCCTCGGGTTTCATTTTCGCCAGGCGCGCCGCACCCATCAGGCCGCGGGTGCCGGACGTGACCGGAGCCGCGAGGACTACGTAGTCGGACTGCCCGAGCATGTCGTCGAGTTGCGAAGGCGCGAAGACCTGCTGCACGCCTTCGGGAGTTCCCTTCTCGACAGTTTCGCGTACCGCGATCACCCGCATACCAAGATTTGATGCGTGCTGTGCAACTGCCCGTCCGATGCTGCCCAAACCCACAAGTCCCAGCGTGGCCCCGGCCAACTCTCGCGGGCGGGGCCGCCCCTGCCACATGACCTCTTGTCCCCAGACATGTTTCTGTTGCAGGCGGACCGCTTGCGGCAGGCATTTGGCCAGGGCGAAGAGCAGCGCCATAACGTTCTCCGCCACCACCGGACCGTGGACTTCACGAGCGTTGGTCAGAATTACATCACTGTGGACCAGCTCCGGAAACATGAGTTGATGGACGGCCGCCGCGGGAGAATGAATCCAGCGCAACTTGCGCGCGACCTTGAACTGTTCAGGACGCAGCGACCAGCTGATGATCACCTCTGCATCGCTAAGGTGATTCTCAATTCCGTCATAACTCGATCGCTGAACTGCCTGGACAGCCGGGAAATCCCGATTTATCCGCTCGGATAGCCAGGGCGGAGCGTTCCAGAGTTCGAAGGAATGGCGCAGAAGGATCAGCAGATTCATAGACGAAGAACTTGAGAGAGAACTCGACAGCTCGTTCGGTCAGGCCTTCTTCAACAGAACGCGCAGATCCTGCCCAGTCATCTCCTTCGGCTGCGGAATCCCTAACATGCCGAGCACTGTCGGTGAGATGTCGCGCAGCGAACCGCCGGGCTTCAGAGTGAATTGTTTGCTATTGTCCGCGATCACAATAAACGGCACGGGATTGGTGGTGTGGGCGGTGTGCGGACCACCGGTCGCCGGATCCACCATCATCTCAGCATTGCCGTGATCAGCCGTGATCAGTAACGCTCCTCCTTTGGCGCGGACCACCGGTTCGATCCGGCCCAGACAGGCATCGACAGTTTCGACAGCTTTGACTGTGGGCTCGAGCTTGCCGGAATGGCCGACCATATCGGCATTGGCAAAATTGACGATGATGACGTCGAAGGTTCCATCCTCGACTGCTTTGATCACCGCGTCGGCAATGCCGGCTGCGCTCATCTCCGGCTTCAGATCGTAGGTGGCAACTTTCGGTGACGGCACCAGCACCCGATCTTCCCCGGGAAATGGCTGCTCGATTCCGCCATTGAAAAAGTAAGTTACATGAGCGTACTTCTCGGTCTCCGCCACACGAAGGTTGCGCAGACTCGCCTGCCCCATGACGTTGGCAAGAATGTTGTTCAGCGACTCGGCTGGAATCACTATCGGCAACGAAAATTTCTTGTCGTACTGGGTCATGCAAACGTAATGCAGGTTCTTGGGCACGCGATCGCGCCGAATGGCGGCATCGAGATCGGCTGCTCCCGGCAAGTCGCGTCCGCCTTCTGCGTTGAGCCCGCTTTCGCGAGCCAGAGCGCGGGTGATCTGTCGAACGCGATCGGCGCGGAAGTTGAAACAGATGCACGAATCCTCGTCGCGGATGGTGGCCAGCGGTTCGCCGCGATTATCCACACATACAAAGGGCACAATGAACTCATCGGTCACGTCTTTGTTGTACGAATCCTTCACGCCCTGCACCGGATCGACGAACTTGCCGCCTTCTCCATCGCCCCAGACCATTGCGTTGAAAGCCTTGGCAATGCGCTCCCAGCGCCGATCGCGGTCCATGGCGTAGTAGCGTCCATTTACCGAGGCGATCTTGCCGGTGTTGTACTCCCGCATCTTCTGCTGCAGTTGTTCCAGATATCCGGCGCCGTTGGTGGGCAGGGTGTCGCGGCCGTCCATAAAGGCGTGGACGAATACCCGGTCGACGCCGTTCTGTTTGGCCATTTTCAACAGCGCGTGAAGATGGGCCTGGTAGGAATGCACGCCACCATCGGAAACCAGGCCGAAAAGATGCAACCGGCGTCCACCCGAGCGGGCGTTTTTCATCGCGCCCAGCAGCGTAGGGTTGGAAAAAAATTCGCCGTTCTGAATCATGATCTCAATGCGGGTGCTGTCCATGTGGACAATGCGGCCGGCGCCGATGTTGAGATGCCCGACTTCACTGTTGCCCATTTGCCCGTCCGGCAGGCCGACGAAGTGGCCGCTGGTCTGAATCAGCGTGTTGGGATATTCGCGCAGGAACCGGTCGTAGTTAGGCTTGCGCGCCAGCGTGATGGCATTGGCCTTGCTCTCGGCGCGATAGCCCCAGCCGTCAAGGATGATCAAGACAAGTGGCTTGGAACGGGTCATACAGGTTCTGGCTCCAGCCGTCAGCCCTCAGCTCGTCAGCTGTCAGCAAAATCTCAAAATCTATGGTTAACTTGGCTACGGCCTGTAGTTTAAAGCCTTCAATCCCAGAAACCTCGCCGAGTCTCCCAACTCCTCTTCAATCCGCAGCAACTGGTTGTACTTTGCGACGCGGTCGGTGCGCGAAGCTGAGCCGGTCTTGATCTGGCCGGCTCCGGTCGCAACCGCCAGGTCGGCAATGAAGGTATCTTCGGTCTCGCCCGAGCGATGCGAGATGATCGACGTGTAACCGTTGCGGCGGGCCAGGTCGATCGCGTCCAGGGTTTCGCTGACGGTTCCAATCTGGTTGACTTTGATCAGGATTGAATTGGCTACGCTCTTATCAATTCCCTCCTGCAGAAATGTGACGTTGGTCACGAACAAATCATCGCCTACGAGTTGAATCTTGCTCCCCACTTCTTTGGTGAGATTTTGCCAGCCGTCCCAGTCCTCTTCGGACAAACCATCCTCCAACGAAACTATCGGATAGTCTTTCACCCATTTCGCCCAGAATCGGACCATCTCGTCGGAACTCTTCGCGGACTTGTCGGATTTCTTGAAGACGTACTTGCCATCCTGGTAAAACTCGCTTGCGGCAGGGTCAAGCGCGATGGCGATTTCCTCTCCCGGCTTGTAGCCCGCCTGCTGGATTGCTTCGAGAACGACCTCGATGGCCTCGACGTTGGATTTCACCGAGGGCGCGAATCCCCCCTCATCGCCGACCGCCGTGTTGTAGCCGCGGTTCTTGAGCACGCCCTTTAAGGTGTGAAACACCTCGACGCCCCAGCGCAGCGCGTCGGAAAAAGACTTCGCCCCTACCGGCATGACCATGAATTCCTGAAAGTCCACATTGTTGTCGGCGTGCGCCCCGCCGTTGAGAATGTTCATCATCGGAGTCGGCAGCACGTTGGCACCGGCGCCGCCGAGATAACGGTAGAGCGGCAAGCCGAACGCGGCCGCCGAGGCGCGCGCCGCCGCCATGGAAACCGCCAGAATGGCGTTAGCGCCCAGGCGGCTCTTGTTTTCGGTGCCATCGAGTTCGATCATTTTCTGATCCAAAGCGCGTTGGTGGGAAGCGTCCATATTGGCCAGAGCCTTGGCGATTTCACCGTTCGCGTTTTCGACGGCCTTGAGCACACCTTTGCCCAGATAGCGCTTCTTGTCGCCATCACGGAGCTCAACCGCTTCATGTTCACCTGTGGAAGCGCCGCTGGGAACCGCAGCGCGTCCTTTGACCCCGCCGACCAGCGTGACTTCAGCTTCGACCGTGGGATTGCCGCGGGAATCAAGTATCTCGCGTGCCTGTATTTCCTGAATTTGGGTTGCGACTTCCATCATTCCTCTTTCACTTAGGTTTGAGAATTCAACCGGCAGTAAAAGTCGTGATTATAACGGATGCTGGCGCGCCGCCGATTCGTCGGTTATTTGACGGTGATGTCCGAATTTAATTTTGCGACCTTTGCGGTTAAAGTCTTTTCCTTTTATCTTGAGAACAAGTCAAAAGATTTAACCGCAAAGGACGCAAAGAAGGTCTGAATTAGAGCCTCCAATTCTTTAACCACCACGGCCACAAACTTTCACGAAGGGACCTGCAAAGACTCGATTGGAGCCCGTGCCTCCTATGGTTCGTCGAGTTTTTCACAGGCCGTGCACGGCCCCTTGTGCCCTAGAGTCAGATCACGATGTTGAATCGTACGGACACTCTGAGTCTTGGCTCCAGGGCGCCGGAGTTTTTGTTGTCAGCCGCGAACCGTGACGGGATTCTTTCACTTTCGGGATTCCTGTCTCGCGGACCGCTGATTGTGGAGTTTCTGCGCGGCACCTGGTGACCGAACTGCGTGAAGCGCATGGCTCAGTTGGAGCTGCTAAAAAATGAAGTCGCACAGGCGGGAGCGGAACTGGTTTACATCGCGGCGGAAAAGACCGCGGGTGTTTGGAAGCCGGCAAAGTTTCTGCAGTCGCATCCAGTCTCCTATCCCTTTTTGCTGGATGAAGATCGCTCGGTGACCAAAGCGTACGGACTCTGTCACCGAATCAGCCTGGATGCGCTCAACATCGCGCACCCTGCCACCATCGTGATCGATCGCGACCGGAAGGTGGCCTACATCTATCGCGGCGACAGCCAGACCGATCGGGCGCCGTTTGAGCAGGCACTCGAGTCGGTAAAGAAAATATCGGTTTCGGGTTGAATGCAGGGACCGATCAAGAAGTTCGCACGGATTCAGGCTGCACAATTTCAGGAGGCTGCATGAAAAAAATAGTTGCACTGCTTGGCGTGATGTTGCTTGCTGTGGCTGCTGGCGCGCAGACTAATATCTCGCTGCCCGCAGGCACTGCATTCAAAGTTAAATTGGAAAACACACTGTCGACTTTCTCCAGCAAGGAAGGCGACCCCTTCTCGGGGCGACTTACCCAGGACTCTGATGCTGGACGGCAAAACCGTAATTCCCACCGGCGCTACGGTGCAGGGCCGCGTCACCAAAGTCAATGAACCGCGCCGCATCGCCGGCAAGCCGACCATCGGAATCTTTCCCGGAGACGGTAGTTCTGCCCAACGGGGAGCGCTACGTACTGAATGCGGTGATGGTGGATACCAGTCTCCGCAATGGAACGGATGTGAATACCGAAGGCCAGTTCAAGGGCGACGGCATTGACGGCAAAGACCTGACCGAAATGGGCATGGGCGCCGGCGGAGGTATGTTGATCGGCGGACTGGCAGGCGGAGGCAAGGGCTTGCTCATCGGAGGCGCGGTTGGCGCGACTTTGACTGTGTCGCACTGGCTGGGAAAGAAACGGTCGGCGGTGTTGCCTTCGGGAACCGAGTTGATGATGGAGTTGAGCCGCCCGCTGGCGATGACCGCGGAGAACTGGCGGGCAGTAAGCAAGTCAGGCGTCGGGCGTCAAACCTTTTGGCGCCCGACCAGTTTCCTCTACCAGAAGTGCGTCGTCAGATCTTCCTGTGCAGTAGTGGCAGTTCCATCCATCCCTCGAGCGGAAGCGCGTCCGCGGGCAATCCGTTTTGCCACAGGCTGAACCGTAGTCGCAGCCTGGTGGTCACCGCATTGCTACTGGCGTGCTCATCCTTCGAGGCGACCGGGATGGCCAGCAACCAGTCCAGCGGCAGCTTGAATTCAAAATTGCGGACCAGGGCAACCGCCACTTGGTCGGTTATCCGGTCGATGCTGGCCAGAGCCTGATGCGTGTCGGGGACACTGATCTTCCATGTCCGAATGCTCCCCGAGGTCACACCAGCGTCGAGGCGCAGAGCCCGCCGCGGACGTAGTCCGTCTGCTGCCCAGGACTCCAGATTCACTACCAACTCGAACTCCGCAGCCGGGACCGTGTTCTCCGCAAAATCCAGCCGCCCGTAAATGTAGGCTTCGTCAATTCCGGCGTGAACCGCGTCCAGAAGAAACTGCTTGCCATGCATTGCACCGGCGCGGCGGTCCGCCGTGTAAACCGCGGCGCCCATCCATTCGAAGTAGCGCACCATTTCCCCGGTGATCCGGGGATGGATATAAGCGCTCTGCGGAACCACCGACGGACGCATCTCCCCGCCGAGAATGGGTTGCGCCAGGTAATCTGGCGCCCGAGCTCCCAGAGCTTGATAGACATTCGAAAGATGTTTGCGATAGAGCTCGTCGAATTCGCGGTCGTTGGCCGAGTGATGTTCCGGGCCGTACCACCAGTTCCAGTCGCTGCCTTCAGCGATCAGGATTTCTTCAAAGGCTAATTGCTGCTGCGCCTCGCTGGCCGCTGGCGCTGCCTGCGCATAAAAATTGCGAGCATTGTAGAGATAGTCCCAGGCCCGGTTGTCTTCCGGCGCACCGATCCACACATTGAAATTGGCGTGAATCCAGGAACCGGGAACCAGCGATGTCAGCTTGGCCAAAGGCTGGTGCCGGGCAATGGCTTCTGAAACCGTAACCGCCTCGACCCCGGGTTCACGTTGCAGGGCATCATAGAAACGACGCAGGAATTCCCGTCCTGACTGGGGGTAGTACTCCCAGGCATTTTCGCCATCCAGAATGATGGGAACCACCGCATCACGTCCCGCATCAAGAACCGGCTGGGCAGATTGTTTGATGTTACGCATGAGGTGGCCAGCAGCCTCCTGCGCCGGCATCCCGGAATAAACAAATCCGATCAGGTCCGAGATCGTGTGATCTCGGAAGATCAGGTTCATTTCGTTCTGACCATTTTCGAAGCGATGGATCGTGTAAAGCTTGGATGCCAGCTCACCCGGCAGGTGCCCATGGCTGTCACGCGCAAAGGAGATGCCAAGGCTTCGCGCTAAAACTTCTTCATCGGTGGCCATCCACTTCACCCCCAGGCCCTGAGCAAGAGCGAACACTTCCTCGGAAACACTGCCCTCGGACGGCCACACTCCCTGAGGTCGCACGCCGAATACCTGCTGATGCAGATCGAGGCCGCGTTGAAGTTGCACCCGCGCGTCCTCGGGGTGGCGAAAACGGTTTTGCGGCAAAGGCAGGCCCGGAGTGGAAACGGCGCCTATGTTGGTGTCACAGACCAAGGGCAGAATCGGGTGATAAAACGCCGATGTGGAAATCTCGATTCGTCCGTTCCTCGCGGCCTCGGCATGGGCGGGCAGGACTTTAGCCAACAACTGCTGCTCGCGCGCGATCACCAGTCGCTGATCTTCCTGGGAGTAGCCCCGACCTTTTCGAATAAGTTCCGCGATATCGGGATCGTCAAGGAAGAATTCATCGAACCATGCGATCTGTGACAGCACCTGCAGATCGGTGAAGTCCTGCAGCTGGAAGAACTTCTCCGCGAGCTCGGGGGATCCGCCCGCGTTGCGAAAATGATCCCAGAGTTCGCGGTACCTGGGATAGCGCCCAATCATGTGGTCTGGATTGGCCTGAAACAGGTACTGCAACGCGAACTGGAGCTCCCCAGCGTTAAGATCTCCGGCCGGCTTGGCCGCGATATCCAGAAACGGGTCCCGAGCGTTTCCGGTCGCATAATCCTGAATCTGGGTAATCAATGAGGGGACAAGATTGAAAGTCTGGCGGACGTTAGGAAACTCATCCAGCAGTTTGACCATCCCATAGTAGTCTTTCAGCGCGTGCAAACGGACCCAGGGCAGGCGGTACTCCCCGGAGACCAGATCCTTGTAATACGGCTGGTGTTGATGCCAAAGAACAACCACGCGCAAAACCGGCATGAGTGTGATATTTCCTGATGGAGCCAAAAGTCTAGCAGGGATACGCCGAATCGCGCGATATCATCAAAAGTTCGGTACACTAGGGCAGCATTACTTTAGTGATGGCAAAAGAGACCACAACGACGTTGCCGCCGCCGTCTCGCGCCGAGGCCAGCCCGCTCACCGACCAGGATCTTCATCTATTTAATGAAGGCACCAACTATCGGATTTACAACAAGCTGGGTGCGCACCTCACCACCGTCGGCGGACAACCGGGAACGTATTTTGCAGTTTGGGCTCCAAACGCGCGCGAAGTTTCTGTAGTCGGCAGCTTGAACGACTGGAATCCTAAATCCCATCCGCTGCAGGCGCGCGGAAATTCCGGCATCTGGGAAGCGTTTGTGCCCGGAGCAGGTAAAGGCACGCTGTACAAGTATCACATCGTTTCTCACAACCAGGGCTACGTTGGCGACAAAGCCGACCCGTTTGGAATCCTTCACGAGGAGCCGCCGCGAACCGCCTCCGTGGTTTGGGACCTCGAATACAAGTGGAATGACCGGACGTGGATGGAAACCCGCACCCAGAGAGACTCATTGCAGGCGCCGATTTCGGTCTACGAAGTGCATCTCGGTTCCTGGATGCGCGTGCCGGAAGAGAACAATCGACCGCTGAATTATCGTGAAACCGCGTTGCGCCTGGCCGATTACGTCAAACGGATGAATTTTACTCACGTCGAACTGCTCCCCATCATGGAGCATCCGTTCTACGGTTCGTGGGGTTATCAAACCACCGGATATTTCGCGCCCACTTCGCGTTATGGCACGCCCCAGGACTTCATGTACCTGGTGGACTATCTGCACCAGCAAGGGATTGGGGTAATTCTGGACTGGGTGCCATCACACTTCCCGACTGACGCTCACGGGCTGGCCTACTTTGACGGAACCCATTTGTACGAACATGCGGACACGCGCAAGGGTTTTCATCCCGACTGGAAGACCTTCATCTTCAACTACGGACGCAACGAAGTACGCAGCTTCCTCATGGCCAGCGGCTTATTCTGGTTGGACAAGTATCACATCGACGGATTGAGGGTGGATGCCGTCGCCTCGATGCTCTATCTCGACTATTCGCGCAAGGCCGGCGAGTGGATTCCGAACAAGTTCGGCGGCCGGGAAAATCTCGAGGCCATCGACTTCCTGCGCCAGTTCAACACCGAGGCCTACAAGGAACATCCCGGGATTCAGACCATTGCTGAGGAATCGACTGCCTGGCCGATGGTTTCGCGGCCGACCTACGTGGGTGGGCTGGGTTTCGGCATGAAGTGGGACATGGGCTGGATGCACGACACTCTCGCCTATTTTTCCCAGGATCCCATTCATCGCCGCTTCCATCACAACCAGCTGACCTTCCGCATGTTGTATGGCTTCACCGAAAATTTTGTTCTACCTCTCTCCCATGATGAAGTGGTTCACGGCAAAGGTTCGCTGATCGGCAAAATGCCGGGAGATGAATGGCAGAAATTTGCCAACCTGCGCCTGCTGTTCGGGTACATGTACGCCCAACCGGGCAAGAAGATGCTGTTCATGGGCTGCGAGTTCGGTCAAGTGCGGGAGTGGGCGCACGACACCAGTCTGGAATGGCATGTGTTGCAGTATCCGGTACACAAAGGCGTGCAAAGCTGGGTCGAGCAACTGAACCGTGTGTATCGCGAGCAACCCGCGTTGCACCAATTGGACAGCGATCCCGCCGGATTTGAATGGATCGACTGCAATGACACCGCCGCCAGCGTTATTTCATTGTTGCGCAAAGGCCGGTCGCCCGCCGACGAAATCGTGATCGTGTGCAACTTCACTCCCGTACCCCGCCTTGGGTATCGCGTAGGCGTGCCTTCCGGTGGATACTGGCGAGAGCTCCTGAACAGTGACGCTCAGGAATACGGCGGAAGCGGCATGGGGAATCTGGGAGGCGTGCACGCGGAACCTCAGTCGGTTCACGGGCGTCCCTATTCCGTGAACTTGACGCTGCCGCCGCTCTCGGCGATCTTCCTGAAATCCGAATAGTGTAGGCGCGAGCGTCCCGCTCGTGCTTGCTCTCCGCACGAGCGCTCTCGGGCACACGAACTGGGTTGCTCGCACCTGCACGAGCGAGACGCTCGCGCCTACACACCGTGCTATCCTCACTTTTAGGTATTGACTCGGCTTGGCGCAATGCGCATTCTGACCCGCTACATTCTGGGTGAAGTGATCTCCCATGCCGTCATCGGCATCGCGGTGTTCACGTTTGTACTGTTCACGCGCGATCTCGGTCACATCCTTGACCTCGTCGTCCGCAACAGCGCTCCGCTGCCCAGCGTGCTGCAAATTTTCCTCTTCACTCTGCCCATTGCTTTCACTTATACGATTCCGATGGGGGTCCTGGTCGGAATTCTCATCGGACTCAGCCGCCTGGCAGCCGATAGCGAGATCACAGCCATGCGCGCCAGCGGCATCGGGGTGTGGACCTTCCTGCGTGTCATTTCCATTTTTGCGATATCGGCGTGGGCCTTGGCGCTGTTCAACGGAGTCTATCTGGCGCCCGCCTCGCAAGCGGCGTTGGGCCGGCTTGAAGACCGGCTAAAAGCTTCGCAGGCATCCTTCGAAGTGCAGCCCAGGGTTTTCTACGAGGGATTTCCCAAGCTCGTGCTTTACGTTCAGGATGTGAAGAGCGCCCAAGGCGCCGCTATCTGGAAGGGCGTATTCATCGCCGACATCGGAACGCCGGCGTCGCCTCGGATTACGCTGGCCCGGCAAGGCATTCTGGTGAGCGAAGGGCCGCAGATGCTGCACCTTCATTTGACCAGCGGGGCTACGCACGAAACCGATCCCGTTTCGCCCGATCACTATCAAGTCTCTACTTTCGATCAGACCGACATACCGATCCCGGTCCCACAGACCGATAACAGCAGCCAGGAGCCGGTGCCGGCGTCCGAACTGCCCACATCGGAGTTGCGCGCCCAGGCGTCGAGGGTAAAAAAATATGCAGCTCCATGGTATTTGATCGAGTTCCATCGCCGTTTCGCTTTGCCCACTTCCTGCCTGGTGCTAGCGCTGGTGGGAATTCCCCTGGGCCTGTCGTCAAAAAAAGGCGGCAAGTCGGCGGGATTCGTTCTCACCATTCTGCTGGTGTTCGCCTACTACTCGGTAACCCTGATCGGAGTCTCGCTGGCTCGCCAGGGCAAAGTGCCGGCCGGACTGGGCGCGTGGCTGGCCAACATCGTCTTCTTTCTTTGCGGAGCATTCTTGCTATGGCGGGCTGAGCGACGGCCATTTGAACTGGCTTCCTTCCGCGCCCGGTGGAATCCCCTGAAGTCGAAACTGGTTCAAGGCGGAAAGAACCTGCTGCATTTCAAGCGGTCGGAAGATGCCTTCCAGCGCGCGGTCAACCGGCGTCGGGTTCTGAGCGCCAGCTTTCCCATGATTCTTGACGATTACGTCCTGCGGGATTTTTTTATCTATCTCACTCTGATCGTAGCGTCGTTCCTCATGCTCTTACAGGTGTTCACTCTTTTTGAGTTGTTGGGGGACATCCTGCGCAACCGGATTTCGCCGCTGGTGGTGGGCGAATATCTGGTTAACGTGGCGCCATTCTTCCTGTACAACATCCTGCATTTGAGCATTCTGCTGGCGGTGCTGGTCACGCTGGGCCTGATGCAGCGCTCCAATGAAATCACGGCGATCAAAGCTACAGGCATCAGCATCTATCGCGTGATCGTCCCCATCCTGGTAGTTTCGACCGTGCTCGCGGGCGGGCTTTTCTTCTTTGACCAGTTTTATCTTCCCCACGCCAACAAGCGCCAGGATGCGCTGCGCAACCTGATCAAGGGCAAACCGGCGCAGACCTATCTCAACCCTGACCGTAAATGGATTTTTGGACAGCACAACACAATTTATTACTACCAGTTTTTTGATTCTGACCGGAATCAGTTCGGCAATCTGTCGGTATTTCAATTCGACCCGGCAACTTTCCAGTTGACCAACCGGGTTTACGCCGACCAGGCGCACTGGGAAGAGAGGCTGCAGCGATGGGTCTGTACACAGGGCTGGGAGCGAAGCGTACACGGCTCGGCGATTGCCGACTATCGCACCTTCGACGTCGCCACCTTTGCCTCGATCAGCGAGCCGCCCAGCTACTTCAAGAAGGAAGTGCGACAGTCTTCTGAGATGAACTACGACCAACTGCGCCGCTACATTCGTGACCTGCAGCAAAGCGGATTTGATGTAGTGCGGCTCAAAGTGCAACTGCAGGAGAAATTCGCCTTCCCGCTGAATAGCCTGATCATGGCTGTGCTGGCCATCCCATTCGCGCTGGCAGCCGGGAAACGCGGAGCTGTCGCCGGCGTGGCGACAGCCGTGGGAATTGGGCTGCTCTACATCATGATCTCGCGCTTGTCCGAATCGATGGGGAACGTCAGCCAACTACCGCCGGTCTTGGCCGCCTGGGCTCCGGATGTGATTTTCGGCTTGGCTGGAGGTTATTTGATCCTGAAAGTGCCTACCTAACTCCCGGTGTCGAGGACCTTTGAATGTTACGACCTCTTACCCCAGCGGCATTGTCTGCCGTGTTACGTTTCGCCTTAGTAACAGTGCTGTCCTGTGCAGTGTGGCCGGGCGCTGCAAATGCGCAGACCGCCGCCAAGGCGACGCAATCGGCTGCCCCCGTCCCGCTTGACCCTGCGCCTGTCGCCAGCCCCCAAGTGCAGCCCGATGGAACCGCCATTTTCCGTCTCGCGATGCCCAACGCAGCAAAGGTGGAGCTGCACCTTGAAGGTGTAAAGGATCCGTTCCCCATGGCCAAAGCCTCGGATGGCGCGTGGAGCGTCACCGTGCAGCGGCTCGCGCCCCAGTACTACAGCTACACCTTCAAAGTGGACGGCACCGACGTGGTTGACCCGCACGATGTGACGCTCAAGACCAGCTTCTTCAGCATCCAGAACGTTTTCCTTGTCCCCGGCCAGCCACCCCGGCCGTGGGAGCCGGCGAACGTTCCGCATGGAGTGCTCCATCATCACTTCTACCGGTCGAATATTGTAGGCATCAACAGCGAGTACTACGTCTACACTCCGCCTAGCTTCGATCCCGCCGGCAAAAAACGATATCCGGTGCTCTACCTGCTTCACGGATACAGCGACGACCCAAGCGCGTGGACGGCGATGGGAAAAGCCAATGTGATTCTCGACAACCTGATCGCACAGGGCAAGGCCAAGCCGATGATCGTTGTGATGCCGCTCGGCTACGGAACCATGGAGGTGATTTTCCGGGGCTGGAGCACCTGGCACGATCCCGAATTAGTTCGCCGCAACTACACCCGCTTCTCGGAGGCACTCTTTCAGGAAGTCATGCCCCTGGTAAAACAGCAATATCCGCTCTCCGACCAGCGTGAGCAACATGCGGTGGCCGGTTTATCCATGGGCGGGGCCGAGAGTCTGCTGGTCGGTCTCAATCACATCGACGACTTCGCCTATGTCGCAGGCTTCAGCTCAGCTCCTTTGGGACAAGGCGAACAAGGCAACTTTGCTTCTTCGTTTCCGGGAATCACGGCGCAGTCAGCGTCCGAGATCAATTCCCGGCTGCGGTTGCTCTGGATTTCGTGCGGAACTGAGGACGGTCTCTTCGAGCCCAATCAGAAATTCATTGCCTGGTTGAAAGAGAAAGGCGTGCACCCTACTGCCATTCAAACCTCGGGGATGCACGTGTGGATGGTGTGGCGAGACAATCTATCGAACTTCCTGCCGCTGCTCTTCCAAACAAACTAACCGCCAGGCAAAGTAAACCGGACAAGGCAACGCCACAACAGAAAGCGAAGAGCTATTGCGCGGCCACCGCCGAGGGCTGGCTCCCTGTAGTTACTGGGCCGCCCAATAGGCCGAGCAGGCCGACAGTGGAATCAAAGCCGTAGACCGAAAGCGTAGAAGCTCCAAAATTGGCCACGAACAGGAAGTCGGTAGTTCCCAAGGTCGTGGTTACAACCGTGGTTCCCTTTCGAGTCGCAGCCCAAATCGGATTCAGCCCGCTTGAAATCGTTGCCTGGGTATTCGCGGTCAAGACGCCGGTTCTGGTTGCGATCTTATATTGCGAAATCTGGTTGGAGAGCCGGTCGACGACAAACAGAAATTTCCCCGATGAGTCCGAGACCACGTAGGCTGGCCCCAGCCCCGCGGAAAACGGAGATCCTGCAACCGCGGTGAGACTTCCATCCGGGCTGGTGGGATCGCTGCAGTTAACCACGACCTGGTTGCAAATCGTGTAAGCCGATACATTGCTCGAGCCGGAATTGGCAGCATAGAGTAAGCCGCCGTCTGGCGTCATGCCCAGCGCCGAAGGCGCCGTCCCCGCAAGCAACGTGGCTCCCCGGCTGAGCGCTCCCGAAGTGGCGTCCACAGAAAATCCGGTCACCGTGCCGTCAAACTGGTTGGCGACGTATAAGAATTTTCCATCAGGAGTAACGGCTACCGATGAGGGACCAGGTCCCGAGGGCGCGAGCGGCGCGGCTGCGGGAAAGGGCGAGCCGGCGACTTCGGTGAGGGTAGTGTCCTGAATCGCGAACACAGAAATGGTGGCAGAGGTCGGATCGCACTGCAAGCCCTGGTTCGCCACGAACAAAAAGTGTCCGCCCGAATCCGTCGCTATACTCAGAGGTATAAAACCGGCGGTCGCATTTCCGCTCACTGCGGTAAGCGTGCCGTCCGACTTCACCGTGTAGGCTGAGATCGTGCCTCGGCTGGGTAACGTGCAGGGTGGACTGTTTGCCGGAATTGCCGGGTTGCTGTTGGCCACGAACAACGCAGTCCCGGAGGGAGCCAGAATCATCGCTGAAGGCACGTTGCCGGTGGAGACGCCGGAGCCGACCGCGGTAAGGGAACCGTCGGTCAGGTCGATGGTGAAAGAGGAAACCACCGAGTTTCCCTCCGTAGCAACGAAAAGCTCACCCGTGCCCGAGGCAGTCGTTGGGGTGGAACTCGAGCAACCACTCAAACAAAGCAGAAAAACTGGGGCCAGCAGGACTGGAACCAGAAAACGCCGAACCACCAAACCAGGCAGGACACGAAACCTCGTCCCCATTCTTTATCCCTGTCCTCTCTCCAGCTTCCGAACCGCCGGACAGCGCTGACTCCGGCAAATCAGAATCCAAAAGTACCTTCATTTGTGTATCAGGAATATCCGGGAAGAGCAACCAGCGCTTGCCAGTTGGAACCTGCGTGGGGCGGGAAAGTTGCCCGGAAATTTTCTTACTTTGCGCGGTTGGAACTGATGCCGACCGGGTCCGATTGTCGCGCAGGCTGCGAATCGTGCGCCGGTTCGTTCTCAATGCTTGGATTCTGTCCGGCACCGCTTGCCAGAGGAAGACGAATCTCCACCTGCATGCCGCCTCCGGGCCGGTTGGACGCCTTTACCGTCCCGCCGTGGAGCCTCACCGCTCGGTCGGTGATGGCCAGACCAAGTCCGGCGCCGCCCGTCTGACGCCCGCGGGCATCGTCGATGCGATAGAACGGCCGGAACAGTTTGTCGAGCGCCTCTTCCGGCGCTCCGGGACCGGAGTCGACAATGCGAATTACTGCTTCCGCTCCCTTCGCGCCCTGGCCTCGCTCCAGCGAGACCTCCGCGTTGGTACCTTCCTGCGTGTAACGAGTGGCATTGCGCACTACGTTTTCAATGGCGCTGTGCAACAAATTAGAAGCGCCCATGACGATGCAGTCATCCTTGATTACGCTCTTTACGCCGCAATTGCGGCCCTGGCCTTCGAAATCTGCGTCGGCCACTATTTCCTCGATCAATTCACCGAGAAAGACGGGCGATTTCTGCCGCAAGTCGTTGCCGCTTTCGAGACGAGCAATGGTAAGCAGCCCTCCGATCAGATCGTTGAGCCGGTCAGCCTCGAGATCGATGCGTTCGAGCGCACTGTACGCTTCCACTCCCGCGCGCTGATGCGCCAGTGCTGATGCCACGTTGAGCCGGGCAAGAGGCGATCTCAATTCGTGAGAAATATCGGTCAGGAGGCGGGCTTGCGCATTCACCGATTCTTCCAGGCGCTCGGCCATGGTGTCGAAATCGCGCACCAGTTGTGCCATTTCGTCACGACGACGCGCAGTCAGGCCACCCGCTCTGGCGCTAAGATCACCCGCGGCCAAACGCCGTGTAGCTGCCCGCAAGCGAACCACTGGTGAAGTAAGGTATCGCGCCAGCAGATAGCACACCAGGCCAGACGAAATGATGCCGATGAGGATGCTGAGCCCGGGAACGCCGCCCGGTCCAAAGGGTCCGTTTGGCGGCAAGAAAGCAATCAGCGCATAGCGGTGCCCACTGCCTGCGACCATCACCTGCCGCCGGAACGGGCTGGGCGTCACCCTCTGCCAGAAGTCGCGTCGCGGCGGAGTAACTCCCTTGGCAAGAGACTCAGCCCATAAGGGTAGCTCCCGGCCGGAGACCTCTTTCCCGTGCTCGTCCAGCAAGTACGCACGCACATGTTGCGACTCTCGCACCTCATCGAAGTAACGACGAACCTCGCCCGGTCCGCCCTGTTCGAAAAGTTGGACGGATTTGCTCAACACATTGGCTTGTTGCGCATCCCAAGTCGCCGTCTCTCCGCGCTCGCGCACCGCCATGGTAATCAGGATGGCGAGGACGAGGAATAGAGCTTGCGCCACCCAGTAGGAAAGAAAAATCTTGAGAAACAAACTTCTCATGACACACTGCTCCGGCTCTTGTCTTGCGCAGACCTCTCTGCAGCGGCCTTGCCTGGAGCGCCTTTCTCCGCAACCGAATCGTGAGGACGGGTGAAAATGTAGCCCACGCCGCGGACCGTCTTGATGTGATCCACCCCGGAGTCGGAATCGCCGAGCTTTTTGCGAATCTTGCTGACGTGCATGTCGATGCTGCGGTCAAAGGGAGAAAACTTGCGGCTCAGAACGATGTCCACCAGCCGTTCCCGAGGCACCACGCGTCCCGCTTCGCGGAGCAGGACGTGCAGCAAATTAAACTCGACCGAGGTCAACTCCACCGGCTTGCCCTTTTGCAGGACGGTTCGGGTGCCCGGATCAAGCTCGACCTCGCCGACTCGCAGGACTTCGGTGGGCTGTCCGCTGCCGCCTCTTTCCGAGGCATGCGTCCGCCGCAGAATGGCTCGGATACGCGCCACCAGCTCGCGAGGATTGAAAGGCTTTGGAAGATAATCGTCGGCGCCGATCTCGAGTCCAACGATGCGATCTACATCTTCGCCGCGCGCGGTCAGCAGCAGCACCGGAATCCTGGATTTGTCCCGCAGCCGGCGCAGAACTTCAAAACCGTTCAATCCCGGCAGCATGACATCGAGCACCACCAGGAGATGATCCCCGGTCAGTGCCTGCTCCAGTCCGCGATTGCCGTCGGCAGCAGATTCGACCTGAAAGCCTTCCGGCGCCAGATATTCGCCGACCAGGCTGCACAGCTCGACGTCGTCGTCGATAACGAGAATTCGATCCACAGGCTTCATTGTACTTCTACAACAGCATGAATTCTTCTGCGGTAAAGAATTGTCAATCCGCAGGTTTACTCTTTACAAAACTTTACCCCATTTGACCGACTCTTTACCGCTCGACCGGCTGAAAAGGGCTTCTAATGGTACAGAAGATGTGAGGGTTCCGGCGAGTGAAGGCGCCGGTGGGAGGTAATTCGCAAATGACGAAATCGAGCTGTTTCAAGGTTCTGGCGGTCGGCCTGGTTCTGGCCGTCCTGGTTGCAATCGGAGTATCACAGACCGTCAGACGCGCCCACATGCGCGGCGATGGCATGTTTGGAATGCCCGGCGGTCCCATGTTGGGTCACTTTGCCCACCAGCTGGACCTGACCGATGCCCAGCGGGCACAAGTGAAAGCAATCATGACCAAGGAAAGGCCGACGTTTCAACCGATGATGCTGCAGATGGCACAAGGCCACCAGCAAATGCGGCAGCAGCTTATGACCAGCGGCTTCGATGACGCCAAGGTTCGCGAACTGGCCTCGCAGCAGACTCAAAACATGACGGAACTCATAGTGCAGGGAGCGCGAGTTGAGTCAGAAGTGTTGCAAGTATTAACTCCCGATCAGAAGACCAAGCTGTCTACTCTGATGGCTCAGCACGAGCAGCGGATGATGAATCACATGTCGGGACAGGGACAAGGACAGACGCAGAACCAGTAAGCGCCCGCAGCAAGGCGAGAAAGGAACTAAACCTGTGGCCACTACCACGGTTAACCGAGAACTGATCCGGGTGATCGCCGAGGAAATGGCGAACGGAGTGGAAGCCGCCGTTGAGTGCTGGATGACCAAGATCGACCTGGCGCTCACCGACGTGCATCTCACCACCCTCGGCAGACTAAACGCGGTTCGTGAAATTGTGGAGAGCTACAAGCATCTCACGGGCAGGCTTGAATTCGATCGCTGCCGGGCCTCAGCGCTCCAGTCTTTGAAAGGCAATTAGCATGAACGCAATGTACGTTTACCTCATCGCTTCGAGTTGGTTTTTCCTGCTCGGTTGGGTTGTCCTGCTGCTGGTGGCATACGCTCTGGCATTCCAGGGTGACTCGGCTTAGCCCAAGCTACGCGGCTCGCGGCATCATCAAATCTGAAGCCTGTGCTGGTAGAATCACATCTACTAGAAGCACATGCTGCCCAAAAGCCTGCGTCCCCTGTTTCCGTACCTGAAGAAGTACCGCCGCAGCTACATCGTTCGGCACCATCTGCGTTTTCTGCAACAACGGCGTCTGGATCCTGTTCCCCCTGGTGCTCCGGCGGGCGATCGACGATCTGCATCACGGAGTGACTCAGCATAAGCTGCTGACCTATTCCCTGCATTGCTGGCCGTAGCCGCGACCAAGGGCATCTTTCAGTTCCTGACCCGCTGGATCGTGATCGGCATTTCCCGCGAGATCGAGTTTGACCTGCGCAACGATCTGTTCCAGCACCTGGAAAGCCTTTCGTACTCCTACTACCAGCGCACCCGCACCGGCGACATCATGGCCCGGGCGACCAACGACTTGAACGCCGTCCGCATGCTGCTGGGCCCGGCTATCATGTATTCCGCGAACACGATCGTGTTTACCGCCGGTGCCCTGGCCTTCATGCTCTCGATCAGTCCCAAGCTGACGCTCTACGCCTTCCTGCCACTGCCGGCGGTGAGCATCGTGGTGCAGTACTTCGGCAGACTGATTCACGAGCGGTTCGAGAAGATCCAGGCGATGTTTTCGGAGATCTCGGCCCGGGCCCAGGAGAATTTCTCCGGCGCCCGCGTGATCCGCGCCTATGTGCAGGAAGAGCCGGAGATCGCGGCGTTCGAGACTTCCAACCGCGAATACATCAACCGCAGCCTGAAGCTGGTCCGCCTGATGGGCATGCTCTGGCCCACGCTGGAAACCATGCTGGGCCTCGCCATTGTGCTGGTGCTTTGGCTCGGGGGACGCGAAGTCTTGAGCGGACGCATCACCGTGGGTGGCTTTGTCGCCTTCAACACCTACATGGTGCAGCTGACCTGGCCGGTGATCGCCCTGGGTTGGGTCATCAACATTTTCCAGCGAGGCACGGCGTCCATGGGACGCATCAACGAAATCCTGGTGGAGAAGCCTGAAATCGAGGATAGCGCAGAAGTAAAGACGGCGGGCGCACAATCCGCACAAATCAAAGGCGAAATCGAATTTCGCGGATTGAACTTTGCCTACAACGGCGTGCCCGTTCTGCACGACATCAATCTGCGAATTCCCGCCGGCAGCAGCCTGGCCATCGTCGGGCCGACCGGCTCGGGAAAGACCACGCTGGTCAGCCTGATCCCGCGCATCTACGATGCCGACGCCGGGAAGCTGTATGGATCGACGGCCGGCCGGTGCGCGAATATCCCCTGGAATCGCTTCGCCGCCAGATCGGCTTCGTGCCGCAGGAAACTTTTCTGTTCAGCGAAACCGTGCGTGAGAACATTGCGTTCGGCAAGGAAGATGCCACCGATGAAGAGGTTGCGTTCGGCGGCGGAGGCGGCCAACATTGCCACTGACATCGAGGAATTTCCCGAGCAGATATCAGACCCTGGTCGGCGAACGCGGCATTACCCTCTCGGGCGGCCAGAAACAGCGCACCGCGATCGCTCGCGCCATCATCCGCAATCCCCGCATCCTGATTCTGGACGACGCGCTTTCCAGCGTGGATACCCACACCGAAGACAAGATCCTCAACCATCTGCGCGAAATCATGCAGGACCGCACCACGATCTTCATTTCTCATCGCGTTTCCACGGTGCGCAATGCCGACAGGATCGCGGTGCTGCACGCCGGCCGCATCGTGGAACTGGGCACGCACGACGAACTGCTGGCCCGGAACGGCTACTACAGCGACCTCTACAACAAGCAATTGCTGGAAGAAGAACTGGCCGAAGTCTGAAGAGCAGTCGTCACGTCGGTCGTCAGTCTTCAGCAAAGGCATTAGCTTGACGTGCTGACGACTGAGGACTGACGACTGATGACTGTTCTTCCCATGAAGCGCGTCGTCACTCCCGAATTGCTCGACACTGACTCCGGCACGCCCGCCGAAGTTGCCGCCTCGCTCGGCGACCTGCGCCGAATCAATCGCTGGTTCGGGGGCATCGCCACCACCGAAGAGATGGTCGGGCGCGTGGCCGAGGACAATCGATGCGTCGTCCCTGTCGCTGCTGGAGGTCGCCGCCGGATCGGGATACGTTCCCGAGATTGTCCGCCAGCGACTTGCAGCGCCAGGGATTGAGCCTGCAAGATCACCCTGCTGGATCGCGCTCCGTCGCATTTGAGCAATGGAAATCGGGCGGTGGTTGGGGATGCGCTTGCGCTTCCCTTTCGGGAAGCGAGTTTCGATCTTTTGAGCTGCAACCTGTTCGCGCATCATCTGAGTCCCGAGGAACTCGTGCAGATTTGTCGACGAAGCTTTGCGAGTTTGCCGGATTGCCGTGCTGATCAACGATCTGGTGCGACACCCGCTGCATCTGTCGCTGGTGTACGCTGGCTTGCCTCTCTACCGCAGCCGCCTTACCCGGCACGACGCTCCAGCTTCCGTTCGCCAGGCTTACACGCCGGAAGAAATGCAGACGTTACTGGCGCAAACCCGCGCGGCGAGGGTGGAGATTCATCGCCACTATCTGTTCCGCATGGGAGTGATCGCGTGGAAGCATGGTTGCGTGGAGCAGAGGTTCTAAAGCGATGAGCTGTCATCCTGAGCGAAGCGAAGGACCCATGCATTGTGGATCGCGTTTTCGTTCTCAGCAACGTCAAATGCACAGATCCTTCGCTTCGCTCAGGGTGCAATGGTTGAGTGAGAATGCTCCCCTACGACCTGATCATCATCGGCGGCGGTCCGGCGGGCACTTCCGCCGCGATCTCTGCGGCGCGCGCCGGCGCTCGCGTCCTTCTACTGGAGCGCGGACGATTTCCTCGTCACAAAGTGTGCGGCGAATTTGTCTCCGCCGAATCTCTCGGCCTGCTCAGCGAGCTTTTGCATGACGATCATGCGCCTCTGTTGCGCGACGCGGTCCGCATTTCGCAGGCGCGTGTCTTTCTCGACGGACGCACACTTCAGACTGTCGTGGATCCTCCGGCTGCCAGCATCGCCCGGCTGAATCTCGATGCCGCCCTTTGGCACTCGGCCGAAAGCGCGGGCGTGGATGCGCGGCAGCAAGTCACGGTGCAGAGTTGCCTTGGCGAACGGACTGTTCCGCGTGATGACAACCGCCGGAGAATTTGAAGCGCGCGCCCTGGTGAATGCGTCAGGACGATGGTCAAATCTGAATCTCCCGCCTGCCCAAGGCGTCGCCCCGCAAAAGAAGTGGCTCGGGATCAAGGCTCATTTCTCTGAGACTTTCCCCGAGCCGTCAGTGGATTTGTATTTCTTCGATGGCGGCTACTGCGGAGTGCAGCCGGTTGAGGTCAGCGGCGAAATTCGAGCGGAGGGCGAGTGAACGCCTCCGCCATGGTGCGCGCCGATGTGGCCAGCACTCTGCCCGATGTCTTCGCCCAGCATCCCGCATTGCATGAGCGCAGCCGGAACTGGACTCGCTTAGCGATCCCGTAAGCACTTCGCCATTGATCTTCCGCGATCCGCAACCCACGCGCGACAATGTCCTGATGGTGGGAGACGCCGCGGGTTTTGTCGATCCATTTGTGGGCGATGGAATTTCGCTGGCCCTGCGCAGCGGCGCGCTGGCGGCCAAATGCCTGGCTCCGTTTTTTGCGGGGGAGAGTTCTCTGCCCGAGGCTGCAACCCAGTATCGCGAACTCTATGCAGAATCTCTGCTGCCCGTGTTTCGCGCCTCTTCGAAGATTCGGCAAATGCTGAAATTGCCCCGCACCGTGCGCAAGCCGCTTGCTGTTCCTGCTGGAAAACGCCCCTGCCATTACCCGGTATGCCGTGAGGAAGACCCGGTAGAGCCAGAGTAGGTGATCTCTAAGTTTGAACCAACACCAGCGTCATCCTGAGGGACTTCAGCCCTGCAGGATCTCGCGCGCCTCCGAAAATGTAGACAGGTTTACTAGCAGGGCGATAGCGCAATCCGCAATGCATGGGTCCTTCGCTTCGCTCAGGATGACAGTTTGCAGGGAAAGAAATCTCAGGAGAATATCCAGACCGCAAACTCAGCGAACAACCAGCACTTCGCGCACATTATCCCGGGCGAGAAAGAACTTGATGGAGGCAAAGTCGCGGAAAAGATTTTCGATGTTCCGGTTGTTGAACACACGTTGCAGGCGGAAGTTATGGGCAGCGCCGCTGCGGCGCTCCTTTTTCTGTTTTCGCCGCGAGTATCGATAAGCTGCATCTCCAGCGTGTCGGCGCCCACGATGTGATAGCGGTAGCAGGGCGCGTCGGGTCCGGCTTCCTGGGTGTGAAAGAACGCCAGCAGCGTGCCGCCCGGTTTCAGCAACGACCACAGCCGTCCGACCACCGGCTTCACCAGGCTCTCATCCAGATAGTCGGCCAGATTCCAGCACAGCACGACGTCGAACTGCGCGGCCGGAAATACCAGGTTTTCCTCCAGGAAGCGCTTGCTGTCCAGAACCGGCTTGCCGTTCTCATCCTTGATGGCCAGCGACGGGTCCGTGGAAGAAAGCAGCAGATCGTCGCTGTAGATCTTGTGTCCGCGCTCAGTGCAGTAGCGGATGTTGGCGGGAGAGGTTGATCCCAGATCAAGCATGCAAAGTGTTTCTTCCGAATCCAGCGTCTTTGACCAGTTGCCCCAGGCTGCTGGAGCGGCGGGTGAGCCGATTCGATCCCTGGGCTGACGCAGGATTCTGAGCGGCGCTGTCGGATGAACCTGCGAAAAAGTTTCATGAAGCTGTGTGCCACTGACGCCGTTGGCAACCGCTGGGCGTCCGGTTCATTCACTCGCGGGTCTCACGCCTGGTCTCAGTGCCACGAACTCAAGCGGACCCTGTGGGGGCTGGACTACTTCCCTTCGCTGACCGCGGTTTTCGCCGCCGCCGAACTGGCGCCTGCCGCGGCGGATGCGCTGACGCTGCGCGGGCCTGGCCGCATCCGTTTTCCCGCCTTCTCTCTGGATGTCGACCTTGCCCTTGAAATATGCGCCTTCTTCGATGGCCACCCGCTGGGTCGCGATATCGCCTACCAGCGATGGCCGATTTGGTCAACTCCGCCCGCTCGCTGGCCTGGATATTTCCCTCCAGCTTGCCTTGAACGATCACGCCCTTGGCATTCACATTGCGCGCGCACCTGTCCGTGCGGACCGATGATCAAGCGGTTGCCCGCCAGTTCGATGCTGCCCTCCACCTGGCCATCCACGTAAAGATCCTCGCTGCCGGAAAGCTCTCCCTTGATGATGACGGACTTGCCGATATGCGCAAACTCTGCCGTCTTCGGCGTCTCCATAGATTTCGGCCTCCTCGGACGTATTTACCACGCCACGGCGCGGGAATCCTGGTTCACCTGTCACTTGCCAGGGCCAGAAAATCGATTGAAAGGAAACCCCGTAACTTTCGCGAATGCCATTCCTGCTTTATCGAACTATATCCCACGCCGACCAGCGGGGCAACCGGACAAAGCCGGAATCCACCGCTAAACCGTTTAGCTTTGCGGTTCCGGCGGTCCTTCCCTCTCGCCCGACTTGAGGCGATTTATACAACACATGCTTGCCCTTTCTCGTCTAACCTAGTAAGTAGGCGTGCCTCGCTTATGAAACTGTTCCTGCTCCGGTCGGTATTTCCGATTCTTCTCGCGGTGCTTGCCTTACCCTCACGTGGGGCCGCGGAGCAGCCCGCGTTACGGCCAAAGGAATTGGTCAGGCGCGCCGTCGAGAATGAAGTTAAGAGCACCAACCAGGCTGCCAAGTACATGTTTCGGCAGCGCAAGGAAACACCGGCCGGGTCGCAGACCAAGCTGATGGTGGAAACTCGCGATGCCATTGTGGCCATGGTGGTCGCCTACAATGACCGCCCGCTGAATCAGGAACAACGGCAGGGAGAGTACGGCCGGCTTCAACGCTTCCTCAACGAACCAGAAGAACTGAATCGCAAACGCAAAAAGGAGAAGGAAGATGCCGAACGGGTGCAAAGCATCCTGAAGGCATTGCCCGACGCTTTCCTTTACGAATACGACGGAATCGAAACCGGCATGCCGGGAGTGGGAAAACCGGGCGACGAACTGGTGCGGCTCAAGTTTCATCCTAACCCGAAGTACACCCCCCGACTCATGTCGAGCAGGTACTTACCGGCATGCAGGGAGTCGTCCTAATTGATGCCCAGAAGCAGCACATCGCCAGAATTGACGGCACTCTGTTTAAGGATGTGTCCTTCGGATGGGGCATACTCGGCCATCTGGATCGGGGCGGTCATTTTCTGGTCGACCAGACCGACGTAGGCTCCGACAATTGGTCCATCAGTCGCATGGAACTGGCCTTCACCGGCAAGATTCTTCTGTTCAAGAACCTCAATATCAAGTCGACCGAAATTTACAGCGATTTTCGCCCGGTGCCTGCTGATCTGACTTTCTCCCAGGGAGTGGAACTGCTGAAGAAACAGGTAGCGACGGTGGCGGAAAATCAACCTCGCGCCGGCCACGATCGGTGACTGCTGGTGGCGCCTCAGCTTCCGAAACGGTTAACCACAAAGGACACAAAGGTACACGAAGGAACCCTTAACACCTATGCCTTCGTGATACTTCGTGCCCTTGGTGGTTGGTGAATTTTGCAGGGTATCGCGAAGTTGAGCCACTACTCCCGCTAATTCATTACTGTCACTGAAGCCCGCGCCTATAATCGCACAAGTGCCCTGCCGGAGGTGATTATGTCGGTTCGCGTTCCGATTGTTTCCTTCCTTCTGGTTCTTTTTTCGATCCTTGCTTCGGTTCATCCCGCCGCGGCAAAAAACAAGAAAAAGCAAGAACTGCCTGACATCGTCCTGAACGCTCAGAGAGTGTTGGTAGTAATTCAGCCGGATGCGGGCGAGCCCCTGACCGATCCGATGGCAAATCGGACAGCTCGACAGGAAGTAGAAAGCGCGATCTCGAAGTGGGGCAGATTCAATCTGGTCATGGATGGGCAAATCACGGATCTGGTAATTGCCGTTCGAAAGGGACATAGCGGCGGCCCCGTGATCAACAATTCTCCGATGGACAACCGTCCCGTCATTTTCGAACCAAATGAGCGGCAATGCGCGCCTGGGTGGCCGGGCCGCAAGTCGTCCTCCCGATCTCAACAATCCCGGGCTTGGACCGCAAGATAGAGAGCCACGCATCAACAACCAGATTGGTTCGTCGGAAGATATGTTCGAGGTCTACCTTGGCGGCGAGGACTATCCGCTGGATTCCCCGCCGATCTGGCGATATACCGCCAAGAATGCCTTGAATGGTCCGCAAGTGGCCGCGGTCGAGCAGTTCCGTAAGGCGATTGAGGAGTCGGAGAAGCAGCGTGCAGCAGAAACCCTGAGTTCTTACGCCGACGGATTGACCGTCTCAAACTAGTCGGCGCGATGGTCTCCTTGCGCACGGTAAGCTTCTCGATCAGATCCTCGCGAATCCGGTATCCAGTCCCGGGCTCGTCCTCAACTGCGATTGTGCCTTGAGGGCTGACTTCTACTTCGGGATCGATGATGTCTTCCTTCCAGTAACGTTTCGAGGCGGAGACATCGCCGGGCAGGCGGAAATTCTGCAGCGTGGACAGCGCGATATTGTGGGCGCGGCCGACGCCCGATTCGAGCATACCGCCGCACCAAACGGGAACCTTGTTGTCCTGGCAGACATCGTGCACTTTTCTGGCTTCGCTGAACCCGCCCACCCGTCCCACCTTGATATTCACGATGCGGCAGGCGTCGGTTTCGACCGCGGCCGCGGCATCGCGCGCATGGCGGATGGACTCGTCCAGGCAAATGGCGGTATTCAGCTCGCATCTGCAGGCGGGCATGATAGTAGATGTCGTCGTTCCACAGCGGCTGCTCGATCATCAGCAGTTTGAAGCGATCGAACTTGCGCAAGTGTTCGACTTCGTCGAGCGTGTAGGCGGAATTGGCGTCGCAACTCAGCACGATGTCGGGCCAGCGCGAGCGAATCCGCTCCAGCACATTCACGTCCCATCCCGGCTTGACTTTCACCTTGATGCGCCGGTAACCGGCGGCGAGTTCGTGCTCAATTTTGTCCAGTAACTGCTCAACCGAATCCTGGATGCCGATCGAGACGCCACACTGAATCTCGCGCGTGGTGCCTCCCAGCAGCTTCCACAGGGGCTGCTGCTTCTGCCTGGCCTCCGCATCCCACAGCGCGTTCTCGATCGCCGCCTTGGCCATGCGGTGCCCGCGCACCTTGGCCATCAGGCCGGCGCTTTCGTGAGCCGCGGTCAGCGAGCGGCCCAACACCGACGGCGCCAGGTAATGCTTGATGGTGGACCAGGCGGTCTCGATCCATTCCGAACTGTAAAACGGATCTTCGCCGGCGACACATTCTCCCCAGCCGACCACGCCCGTCGCACTGGGCAGTGAGCAGCAGGATGCGGCGGCTGTAGAGACGGCCGAAGCTCGTCTCAAAAAAATGGACGAGCGGCATCTGAATTTCGCGCAGTGTAATTGATTCAATCTTCATTTGATTTCAAGACTGAATACACCCAGTTCTCGTCCCACCGTCCGAGTAGGAATTTACCATTGCGCCTGCTGAGTCCCGTTCGTATCCCAGGACTGTCAAGCCATCGGAAAACGCCTCCAGAAAGTCGCGCCGATTGCACTCCTGAACTTCCCGCGCCTGGTTCCGCGTACCCGGCGAAGCTTTCCATTCATAAATCTGCGCAGGTACGGAAATTGTTCTGACCGTCTCAAAAGCAGGTTTCCCGTTCCGGGGCTTAGCGTTGACTGAAGAATGCTTTCGACCCGTTTCGACTTCAGCCACCATTCCGCCACCAGCCGGTCCGAGGGCAACCCGCCCTGTAGTGGCGAAGAGGTAACACCATACTGATTGACGTTGTAGCGGCGCGCGATTGCGCCCAGTCGCTCGATGTTGAGATACGCATTCTTGATTTCCAGAGGATCGAACGTCCACTCGATCAATTCAAATCCGCGCGCCAGAGCATCCTCGCGCTGAAAGAGTTTGATCTGACGTCCCAGCCCGGCGTTGCGATATTGGCTGCGCACCGCCAGCATCTGGGAATGCAGGTAGGAATGTCCTCCACGAGCGCCGGGTACAGAAAGCGCGAATCCCACCAGTTTGCCATTGTCGAATGCGCCGATGACTTGCCCGCCGATTTTTTCAGCCACCACAAACATGCGCAGCGGCATCAATTCAGCATCCGCGAAATTCCAGACTTCTTTCTGCAACGCAACGCAGGCCGATATTTCATCCAGGGTGTAGCACTTGCGGATCACGATTCCCCCCGCGTTCATCGTCCTGCCCTCAAACGTCTCGGCGGTCATTGTTCTGGGAAAGGCTTCTCTAGGATCGGTCCCCATGCTCGTTCGCCCACCCACCGTCATCTTCATGACGTTTTGCTTCCTGCCACAGCGATTCCAACTCGGTCATGGAGGCCTGCTGCGGTCCGCGTCCGGACGCGCGCAACTGTTCTTCCATCCACTGAAAGCGGCGCTTGAATTTTCGGTTGGTTCTTCTCAGCGCCGACTCGGGATCGAGCGAGAGATAACGCGCAATATTCACCAGCACGAAGAACAGGTCGCCCACTTCGTCTTCCAGATGCTGCCCGGAGTCTCTCTGGAATTTGCGGCCTGCCCGCCCCCGCGATGCCTTGAGAGTGTGGTCGCGGACCGGGCGCCGGAAACTCTTGCAAGATGCTGCTGCAATTCTGCCGTTTCCTCGCGCAGCTTTTCGAACAGGCCGTCCATGTCAGGCCAGTCGAAACCAACCTGCGCGGCCCGCGAGCTGAGTTTGTAAGCTTCCATCAGCGACGGCATCGCCGTGGAAACGCCTGCCAGCACGGACTCGAGCGGTTCGCGATCGGTCGCTGTTTCCGCGTCACGCCGTTGCCTTTTCTGCTCCTTTTCCTGCGCCTTGAGGGCCTGCCAGTTGCGCAAGACCTCGGAGGACGTTTCAGCCTTCACGTCGCCAAACACGTGGGGATGGCGGTCGATCAGCTTATTGGCCAGACGGTCGAGCACGTCGTCGATCGAAAACGTGCCCTGGTCCTTCGCCATCTGGGCATAAAACAGAACCTGCAGAAGCAAGTCGCCGAGTTCGCCCGGGAGCTCATCCCAGTCGCGATTGTCGATGGCTTCCAGCACTTCGTAAGTCTCTTCCAGAGTGTAGGGCTTGATGGAATCGAAGGTCTGTTCGCGGTCCCACGGACACCCGCCTGGAGCGCGCAGGCGAGCCATAATGGAAACCGCGCGTTCGAAGCGTTCCCCGGTGGTTGGCATGGGAGCAAACACTCTAAATGAGAGGCCCGTGCGCGGGCAACGAATCCTGCGAGGGCGCAGGCGCGCAATTGGAATCGTTTGGTCTAACGAGCCGAGTCATACTGAGCGTAGTCGAAGAACCCCTACCCTATGAAATTCGCTGCATTGTAGCCAGACATTCTGCGGAGCTATGGCTCCTGGGCATTCACCGGACGGTATTGCAGGGGATAGGGTCCTTCGACTCCTCCGCCTCTTCGGAAGCGAACAGGCGAACTCGCTCAGGATGCCTCACTTCTCGTGAACAACACCATATTCCCAAGCTCTCAGTCGAGGTCGCCCACGCCAGATCCTTCGCGGCCCGCGGCCACTCAGGATGACGCCTTCTTATGCGTATTATCATCTAGTTACGATTAACTCGTAATGTAATACTGTCGTCGTCAGCCCGACCGCACGTTACCCTTCGCGCGCAGGTCATCTTTTTCCTTATCGGTGAACCGACGCCAGATTATCCTTGAAGCTGCAAGCCTGACATGAACTACGCCCCTCCAATCCGGCGGCCACTCGACAATGAACGCTTCCAGGTAATCGTCATTGGCGGGGGAATCAACGGCGTTGCCATCGCGCGGGAATGCGCCCGCGCTGGACGCAGGACGCTTCTGATCGAACAGCACGACTTCGCAGCCGGTACTACGAGTCGTGCCACGCGCATCATTCACGGCGGCTTGCGCTACCTGGAACATGCTGAGCTCGGACTGGTCCGCGAGTCGCTGGTCGAACGCAGACACCTGCTGCAAGAGCGCCCGCACCTGGTGCACCCAATTCATTTTTTGCTCGCCCTCGACCAGGACAGCGGTCGCAGCGCTCTCGCGGTACGCACCGGACTATGGCTATATCGCCACCTGGGCGGTGGCAGGCTGCAGGCTGGTTCGAGCCGCGACGATCAGCACAAGCTGGAGCGACTGCTGGATTCCGGAAGGCGCTGGTCGATCTTCAGTTATGAGGACGCACAGTGCGAGTTCCCTGAGCGGCTGGTGGCGGAGTGGCTGGTCGAGGCTGTAGAAGCTGGCGCGGTGGCACGCAATCACACCCAGGTGCTCGCCGTGGATGTCCGGCATCGGCGGGTGGTGGGCGTGCTGTTGCGGGATCAGCTCAGCGGCAAGGAAGAGCGCGTCGAAGGCACATGGATCATCAATGCCACTGGCCCCTGGGCGGACCGGTTGTGCTTACGGTCGCGCATCGAAACCAGCCACCCCATGGTGGGCGGGGTCCGGGGATCGCACATCGTGCTGCCCCGGTTTGCCGGCGCACCGGATGCTGCACTGTATACCGAGGCGTTAGACAAGCGTCCGATTTTTGTCATTCCCTGGAACGAACAGATTCTGGTAGGGACGACGGAGGTGGCCGACCAAGGGGATCCCGCCAAAGTTCAGCCCTCGCAAGAGGAAATTGACTACCTGGTGCGTTCGTTCCTGCACCTGTTTCCGCAGGTCAAGCTGTCGGCCGGCGATATCCGTTACACCTTCGCCGGAGTTCGGCCTCTCCCCTTTTCGCCCAAGGAAAAGGCAGCGGCGGTAAGCCGCAGACATTATTTGCACGATCACGCCGAGGATGGCGCCGAGCACATGATTTCGGTAATCGGAGGCAAGCTGACGACTGCCGCTGAACTGGCGCGGCAGTGCGCCGCCAAGATCGGATTAGCACAAAAATCGGCGCGAGGGGTCGCCCTGGTTTCGGGGCAGACCGCTGACCTACTGGTCGACAAATGGATGATCGAGATCGGCAACGCGGGCGCAGTTAGCGAAGGCACGGCTCGGGGCATCGTTGAATGGCACGGCAGGCGGGCGTTGGAGATAGCCCGCTTGGCGCAGCGCGCGGAATTTAAAGCCCCGCTGTGCCCGCACACCGAGCACATTGTGGCTGAAGTGGTGGACGCGTTTTCGAGCGAATGTGCGGTAACGCTTGGCGATGTGCTGCTGCGCCGGGTGCCGGTGGCCCTGGGCGCCTGCTGGTCGCCAGCCTGCAGCCGGAAAGCGGCCGCCCGCATCGGCGCCGCCATGCGCTGGACCGACCACCAGGTTTCTGTGGAACTGGAAGCGTTTGAAATCGAGCGCGCAGCCTTCCTGCGCAAGCCCGGGCGAGTTCAAGCCCTGCTTGAGGCCGCCGCAGACTAAATTTGGTCCAGCGGTTTTAGCCAGGCGTCAGTTCATTTCAGGGTACGGACCAGCAGTTCAGTATCGTCTGAGATAATCCCGTCCACTCCCCACTCGGTGAAGCGCACCATGGCTTCGACATCATTCACCGTCCAGACCATGATTTTCAGGCCCGCGTCTTGAACCTCTTGTATCAGTGTTCGATTGACCAGGGAACGATGCGCGATTACATAATCGGCGGGCAGCTGGGGCCAGAGCTTGAGCTGGGCCGCAGTCTCGCAGATGATTCCAATTACCGCCGAGGCGCCGCGCGCTTCCAGATCCATCACCACGTCAGGCAGGAATGTCGAGACTACATAACCGTGCTTCGGCGGATGCTGGTGTAAAGCCCCGAGTACAAGCGATTCCAGATTTTTCACTTTGAGCTCGATGTCAAAAAAGGCGCGTTCGCTATAACGCAACAAAAGATCGTCAAGCCTTGGAAGCTGCCGCAACTTGTTGGCCTGGGTGCGTGACACGCTGAGCTTCCCGACTTTGGGATCGTGGCAAATCACGGCGGTGCCACAGGCGGTTCGCCGAACGTCAAATTCGAAGCCCTGACAACCATGTTGCAGAGCAAGATCGAAGGAGGGAAAGGTATTTTCCGGGACGCCGACGGACGCACGTGCTCCTCGATGGCCAAGGAGCAGGGGAAGGATGGCCATCGGGTATTTTACTTCGGAACCGACTCAGCGCCGTCTAAAGTTTTGTTTGATCGCAAGATGGTCAGTCCAGGTCGAAGTCGCGGATAGGTCTGCCCGTATCTGGACTCTCTTTCGCTTTCTTGACTGCTTCCTGAAACTTCTTTTCCAACAGGTCGGAGGCATGCTTTTGTGCCTCGACCGACTGCCGAAAAATAGAATCGCGGCGGCTGTCCTGCTCCTTCATGGCGCGGGCAGCCTCTTCCATGTCGGCGAACATCTTCGGCTTGACCGCCGCCGTATGGGCAATAACACCCTTGCTCTCAACGTCCACTTTCAGGACTGCGTTACAGCATGGGCAGGTGACGTCGAACCGGGTAGAATCCTTCGCCATGATCGAATGATACCCCAAAACCCTCAGTCATGAGGATGAAGCCGAATAGGAAAGATCTTCAGGAGGTTGAGCATTTCCCATCCCAAAAGAATGATCGAAACCACAACTACGAGGATGGCCAGGGTTTCTCCGAAGTTCAACCGGTTGCGGGAAGGTTCAAACCGCCTGGCGACCAGTCCAAGGATATTAAGGGTGGCAAAACCGAACACCAGCACCCACAGGATGCTGTAGACGTTCCCCTTCTTGTCGAAGTCCTGAAACAACATCGCCGGCAGCAGTTGGAGTCTTACGAGAGACCCAAGCCTTGAGGCAGGCATAGGGAGACGACTCAGGAGCGCGGTCGGAGATAGGAGCATGGGTGCGATGTCTGGGCGTTAGCAGAAACAACGGCACTGCCAGCAAAGGACACGATATTACCCTTTTCCGGGCGCGAAGTCAGCGACATCTCGCAACTTCCGCCAGAAAGGCTAATACTATGGTCATTCGGCGCGGAGTCGAACGTGCCCAGGTCCCCCCGGGGTCCTTAGCCCTTGGATTTCACCGCTTTCCCCAGAATTACAGGGAAACGAGCTGGTGATCCAGGCATTCAGTGTGAATGGTGTCGTAGAGATTTCGCAGCAGCTCCGCCCCGTGGCGCGCGATGAAGTAGATCCCTGCAATCTCGCGCTCCTGAAGTGCCTTGTTGGGATAGAGGGCATTACTGAGCAGTTCGGCATGACGGATCAGCACTTCGCTCTGTCGCAGTTCGGCCCGCGCGGCGCGGGAGCGCAACTGCTCGAGCTGATGTTGCATCTTCGACCCCGCGTTGGCGGCAGCTTCAACCAGAGTTTTGTCCAGGCGTTCGAGAGACTGCTGAATCGCGGCCAGCGACTTCTTCAGGGAGGCGTCGGCCTGATCGAAAGCAGATTGCAAATCCGCCGGCAGCGTATGCTTTGCCAAACTCTCTCGCAACTCTTCAGGAGAATGGAACATGTCGGGGACCGTCAGGCTATAACGGTCAAGCAGTGTCTGCGGTTTTGCTTCGACAATGGTTGCAGAAAACCGAGGAAGAATCGGGGTTACTCGGCCCAGCAACGCCTGGTAAACCACTGCGGCCTGTCCAAAGTAGGCCACTTCCGCGGCCCCGCCCACGTAGACAAGGGTGGGCAGTAGGTAGTCCTGCACTACCGGCCGCAGTAGAACATTAGGGCTGAACTGGTGCGGCTCCGACGTAATCCGGCGAATCAACTCGGTCTGTGGAACCTTTTCGTCGGCTACAAGAAAATCAGCTTCCGCCCCGGCGCCGTTCAAACGGCGGTGTATTGGAACGCGAGCGCCGTCGCGCAATGTGAACAGAAGCGTGGAAGACGGAGTGACCTTAACCTGTTGATGATAGCCCGCGGCTTCCAATTCCTTTCCGCGGGCCAGCAGAGCATCGTCCAGCACAGCAGCGCGTTCAACGGCCGCTTGATACATGGGCTGTGCGATCTGGTGAAGCTCGGGATCGGAGGCATCCAGCAGGACCACGCCCCAATCAGCAAACAGTCCGGTGTAAAGGCGGGCGAATGCGCTGCCGAAGTTTTCGCCCGGACGGTAGGACTCCCGCAGAAGTCGGGTAACCTCCGAATCGCCCAGAGATCCGGCCAGCGTGTCGACTACTGCCTCGATTTCAGGACCGAAGGTCACAGTGCCCACAGGAGCGTCATGCTTGCCCTGAGTCGAAGTGGTCAGGTTCTGCGGTGACCCGTCCGATCCGAGAATTGAAACGTGGTCAATTTCATCCAGATCGTGGTCGGTGGTGGCCAGCCAGAACACCGGCACGCTATCCGAGCCTGCAGCGGTGGCTTCATGGGCCAACTTGACCGTTGTCAGCGCCTTGAAAATGGAAAACAGCGGCCCGCCGAAAAGTCCCACCTGCTGCCCCGTAACCACTGCGGAGGCCCCGCCGGCAAGCCGGGCGATGCTTTCCAGTGTCTTGGGCGACGCACCCCATGCCTTGTTCTGCCGCTCAAGAACGCGCGCGACTCGTTCCCGCCGGGCCGAGTCATACCTTATTTTGGATGTTTCGTCTTTCGACCACTCCGCAAACCGTGGAGGACGGGAGTAGAAGGGCTGAATGGAGGGAGACCAGGAGAGATAATCGGTGAAAAGCTTTGTGCTGTGCGGGATCTGGCGGAATGGCAGACAGTGCGACTTCACCGACAGCTCCCCGGACAACGCTTCTTCATATTTGGTTGGACGAAGGCTCGCATAGCTTGGTCAACACGCTGATTGTACAGATGACCGCCGTAAATGAGATGTCAGAAACCGTGACAGGATGCTCTTTATGTAGACGAATGTAGGCGCGAGCGTAATGTAGGCGCGAGAGTCCCGCTCGTGCGGCCAACAGGGGAAGCCCAACCCGCTGCTATTGCTGCTGCTGTTCCTGCTGCATGCTCTTGGCGGGAGGGGGAGGCGGTTCCTGCGCCTTTTCAACCAGCACGGACCATTCCTCCGGAACCGGAAGAATCTGATCGAGCTCAGGAGCATCCTCCGAGGCGGTCACTCGAACCGCAACGGATAGATCACTGGCAGTATGTCCGCGAAAGATTCCGCGGGTGGGAGGCACGTCAGCGTAGTCGCGCCCGATGGCAGTCCGAATGTGACGATCACCCGCCAGCAGGCAATTGGTCGGATCGAATCCCACCCAGCCTAGCGGGGGCAGGAATGCCTCCACCCAGGCATGAGTCGCGTCCACCACGGAGCGGTCATGGTCCTGAGCGCGGCGGTAGAGATACCCGCTGACGTAGCGGCACGGAATTCCCAAGTTGCGCACCAGCGCGATCATGACGTGGGCGAAATCCTGGCAGACTCCCTGGCGACTCTGAATGGCCTCGTCAATTGGCGAATCGACCTTGGTGCTTTTGGGCACGTAGTCGAAGTAGTCATAGAGCCGTTGATTGAGTTCGCGCAACAGGGTCAGCGGATCGTCGCGCCGCTCGACTTCCAGCTTATTAGCCAACTCCAGTAGAAGCGGCGTGGGCTCGGCGAATTCGCTGGGCAAGAGATTCTCCCAATAATCACCCATTTGCACCATCGCGTCGGCTTCGGCCCAGGCGTCCGGCGGCAATGAAGATGGGATTTCCAGGGCCGGCTGAACATCGAGCAGAGACTCTGCCACGATCACCAAGTAGGAGTGCTGCCCAGGAATATCAAAATGGTGGATGTTGTTGCCAACGTGATCGCGATAGGCAAATACCCGGCAGCGCGGACTCACCGCCAGGTGGAAGGTGAGACAGCGTTGGTTGCCTTCGCTGCGCGGGTGCATCCGCGCTTCCATCACGCTCTCGCTCACCGGCGAGGCGTAGTGAAACTTTGTCAGATGCTTGATGGAATAAAACATTCTTCTCCTATGTTATGTGTCTCAGCCCGCCAGCGCCGTGTGAATCGAGTAGTTCACATAAAGCTCGTAAATGGTTTCGTGAATTTCCCGACACTGGCGCAGAATGCCTTGCAGATATGAACCTACATCCTGGGACAGAATTTCCGAGATTTGTCCGAAGCTGAGCGACGCCTGCAGCCGTCCGGCCAGGCGAGTCAACTGCACTGCCCGCCGCTTTCCTCCCTCTCCGTGAATTGCTTCCAGCGCGTCGTGCAGGCTGTCAATGGAATAGCGCAAGGAATGAGGAAACTCCTGGTTCAGCAGCAGAAATTCAATGATCCGGTCCGGACTGAAATCGGCCGTGTATACCTTGCAGAAGGCCTCGAAGGCTGTGCAGCAACGGAGCAGGCCAATCCATTCCAGATATTCAGCGGCCTCAGGAGTCCCGTCCGTAGGCCCCCAGAACTCGCGATGATACAAGTCGAGCAAGGTAGCGGTGGCGCAGGCTCGCTCGATGTAACGTCCCACCCGGATAAAATGCCAGCCTTCCCCGTGACTCATGGTTGAATCCGTGACTCCCTGAAACAGGTGGATGCCCTCGATGACCGCCAGCAGAAAATCCGAAGGCAGCACATCATCGGTCTCGTTTGGTTTGTGCCGGGTGACCTGGTGAAACAGGTGGTTCAGTCTCTGCCACTGTTCGGTGCTGATCTCTTCGCGAACCTGGCGCGCATTCTCGCGAGCCGCGGTAATGCAGGACGTAATGGACGAGCGGTTGCCGGGATCAAAGGTCAGAATCTGTGCCACCTGGTAGGCGTCCCCGCTCCAGGACAGGTTGGGCGGATTTCCCAAAGCGCCGAGAACCCGCCGCCAGCGGCGGTCCGCACTGGAAGCGGACTCGTCGAGCATCAGGTTCAGATTCACATCCAGCAGTCGGGCCGCGTGCTCGGCGCGCTCCAGATAGCGGCTCATCCAGTAGAGGTTGTCGGCAACTCGAGAAAGCATGGCTTATTGGTCAGCCTACTGATTGAGAACCCATGTATCTTTACTTCCGCCGCCTTGCGATGAATTCACCACCAGGGACCCTCGTCGTAGAGCCACCCGGGTCAGCCCTCCGGGAACGATTGTGACCTTGTCTCCAAACAAAACGTAGGGACGCAAGTCCACGTGCCGGGGTTGCAGCACATCGTCAATGAAACAGGGCGCGCGAGAGAACTGGATCGTGGGCTGAGCAATATAATTGCGCGGGTCGGCCATGATGCGATCGCGAAATTCCTGTCGCTGCTCGCTGTTGCTGTGCGGCCCGATCAACATGCCATAGCCGCCGGACTCTCCCACTGCCTTTACCACCAGCTTGTCGAGATTTTGCAGAACATAGTCACGCTGCACCGAATCAGTGAGCAAAAACGTCTCCAGATTATTCAGCACCGGATCTTCGTTGAGGTAGTATTTGATGATCTTGGGCACATACGCGTACAGCGCTTTGTCATCGGCCACACCCGTGCCAAAGGCATTGGAGAGAGTCACGTTGCCGGCGCGATACGCGTTGAACAATCCGGACACACCCAAGACGGAGTCCGAGCGGAAGGCAAGTGGATCGATGAAGTCATCGTCCACCCGCCGGTAGATCACATCCACCCGCCGCAACCCAGTGGTGGTACGCATGTAGACGATGTTGTCATGCGTGACCAGGTCGCGACCTTCCACGAGTTCAATCCCCATCTGGCGCGCCAGATAAGCGTGCTCGAAATAGGCCGAATTGAATACGCCCGGGCTGAGCAGAACGATGGTGGGCTCGGGCCTGCCCTCAGGCGCCAGCGATCGCAGCGTGCTCAGCAGAGCCTGGGTGTAATGCTCGATGGGCCGCACTCCCTGCAGGCGGAATAGATTGGGGAAAATTCGCTTCATCACCCGGCGGTTGGTCAGCATATAAGACACTCCGCTGGGCACCCGCAGATTGTCCTCCAGGACCACGAATTCGCCGCTGGGCAAGCGGATCAGGTCGGATCCAACTACCGCGATATAAACGTTGCGCGGCACCTGCAGCCCGCGCATCTGCCGGCGAAAGTGCTTGCAGCTATACACCACTTCGCGGGGAACCACGCCCTCGGCAAGGATGCGGCCTTCGTGGTAAATGTCCCGCAAAAACAAGTTGAGCGCGGTGACCCGTTGAGTCAGTCCGCGTTCGATGTGGTTCCATTCCGTGCTGGTGATCAGGCGCGGCAGCAGGTCATAGGGGAAAATGCGTTCGGTTCCCTCTTCCCTGCCGTACACAGTGAAGGTGATGCCTTGATTCAGGAAGGAGAGATCGGCGGAATGCTTGCGGCGACGGATCTCACCAGCCGGCAGCGAGGAAAACATTTCCAGCAGCGGAGCGTAATGCGGGCGGGGTTTGCCCGGGCGTTCGAACGTCTCGTCGTATGCGCCATCGACGAGATAATTCTGCAGAACCGGGTGGTCAAAGCGGCTAATTTCCGCCAAACCCATGGCGAAGTATAAGGTGAGCGATTCGGGCTAGGCAATAGACTTCGCGCAGCCTTTCCGCCACGGGGCGGGCAAGACGAGAAGAGACCGCCTTCAAGGCCACAGACAATAGACTTACAAGCGCCAGCACAGGTTTATTGATAGCCAGCATCAGCAAAATAGCGGCATCCACCGTATTGCAGCCGGCCCTTCTTTGCGTCCTTTGCGGTCTTTGCGGTTAAATCTTCTTAGCCCAAAGGAATTCGGAAAATATCGGATATCAACAATCCCCAAATCGTGAGTCAGGATTAAACTGCTGTCTTGAATCCGCGCGTAGCGCTTTTCGGCTGCGTATGTCCCGGGCCCAGGCCTCAAACTGTAGACAAAAAGGAGGACAAAATATGATTGCCTTCTCGGTTAACGGCAAGCAGGCCAATCTCGACGTTGATCCTTCCACTCCACTGCTTTGGGTGATTCGCGATCACTTGGGACTCACCGGAACAAAATATGGATGCGGCATGGCCCAGTGCGGCGCCTGCACCGTCCACATTGATGGCGAGGCGGTGCGCTCGTGTGTCGCGCCGGTATCGCGAGCGGCAGGCAAATCGGTCACAACCATTGAGGGACTGTCGTCCGATCTCAGTCATCCCTTGCAACTCGCGTGGCTGGAAGAAGATGTGCCTCAATGCGGCTATTGCCAATCAGGACAGCTGATGAGTGCCGCTGTTCTGCTGCGCGAGAAGCCGCAGCCCACCGATGAGGACATTGACCAGGCCATGACTGGCAACCTCTGCCGTTGCGGAACCTATCCGCGTATTCGAAGGGCCATCCACAGGGCTGCAGGCATGGTGGCCAAGGCAGGTGCGCGATGAACCGTCAATCACTCAATCTCGACCCTGTTCGAACCGAAATGGCACGCCGCGACTTTTTGAAAGTTTCCGTCGCCGCCAGCGGCGGTCTGCTCATTGGATTCTACTTTCCCGGGATCAGCAGCGCCGCCGCACAGGCATCTACGAACGAGTTCATGCCCAACGCTTTTGTGCGCATCGGAACCGATGAGCGGGTCACGGTCATTGTGAACCACTCCGAGATGGGCCAGGGCGTTTACACCTCCCTGCCGATGCTGCTGGCCGAGGAGCTCGACGCCGATTGGTCGAAGGTGGGCTTTGAGTCGGCGCCCGTCGATCCCAAATACAACCATCCCGCCTTCGGTATGCAAATGACCGGAGGAAGCTCCAGCGTGTGGTCGGGCCTGGAGCAATTCCGCCAGGCCGGCGCCGCCGCGCGCGCCATGTTGATTGCCGCAGCGGCACAGCGATGGAGCATAGAACCCATTTACTGTCGCACTGAGTCCGGCGCAGTTTTCGATAATTCCAACCGGAAACTGACCTACGGCCAGCTGGTGGCGGATGCGGTAAAACTCCCTCCGCCCGCCAAGGTCCAACTAAAAGACCCGAAAAACTTCAAGCTGATCGGAAAACCCATCAAACGCCTGGATACTCCCTTCAAACTGAATGGCCAGGCAGTCTTCGGACTCGACGTGAACCTGCCGGGAATGCTGACAGCTGTCATCGCACGGCCTCCGATTTTCGGCGCCAAGGTGAAGACCTTTGACGACTCCAGGGCGCGTTCCCTACCCGGCGTGCGCAAGATCGCCCAGGTCCCCTCCGGTGTCGCCGTGGTTGCAGATACGTTCTGGCAAGCCAAGGTGGCGCGAGACGCGCTGCGCGTGGACTGGGACGAGGGCGCGATGCATACCTTCAGCACCACCCAACTGATGCAGCAATTTCACGAGCGGGCAAAGTCGCCGGGCGTGAGCGTCCGAAAAGAAGGAGACGCTCCTGCTGCGTTGGCCAACGCGGCGAAAAAGATCCAGGCGATTTACCGTAAGCGGAACCACCGCCGTGCCGTTTCGGGCGGCACGGCGGCGGCAACCACGCGAGCGGAACGTCAGAACTCGTCCGGCGAGCTGATGGCCTCGGCCACGATGACCTCGGGCGGTTCTGGGGCGCCGCCGACCGACCCGATGAACGCCTGCAGGTCCGGGTTGGCCATGAACTTCTGGAACTGCTCGACGCTCTCCCATTCGTCGACGATCAGGACGTACCCGTCGCCGATGCCGAACCGGTGGTGCAGCCCGCCGAACGCCTTGGATTCCTCGGAGATCTTCGCGAACTCGTCGGCCCGGTCCGCCAGGGCCCGCTGGAACTTGGCCGTGTCGCCCTTGAACTTCCCGATGACCAGCACACTCATGTCGATATCCCTCCCTGGTGCCCACGCCAGGCGGCGCGGGCTGGTCGGCTGGGATACGTCACCGGGGCGGCCGCCGGATCACCCAGAATCCGGTCGCCGCTACCAGCGGGAGCTGGCCGCCG
>CAVVLA010000010.1:0-186070 GCA_963748935.1 Terriglobia bacterium | reverse complement strand
AACAAGTCGGCCTTCGAAAAGCGGCACGGAGCACGACTGACTTTCATGCCCTTTTTTGCTCGAGCGGCCATGATCACACTGCAGCAGTTTCCCATTGTGAATGCGTCGATCGAAGGCGAGAGCATCCGCTACCATCGTCATATCAATCTTGGCATCGCCGTTGCGCTCGACTGGGGCCTGATCGTTCCGGTGCTGAAGAATGCCGACGAACTAAATTTTCTCGGTTTGCAGCGCGGTATCAGCGATCTAGGCGAACGAGCGCGCAACAAGAAACTCAAGCCCGAAGAAGTGGAAGGCTCGACTTTCACCATCACTAACCCGGGCCAGTTTGGCGCAGTTTTCGGTCTGCCCATCATCAATCAGCCGAACTCGGCCATTATGGGTGTGGGCGGGATTACAAAATCGCCGGTCGTTGTCACCGACGAAGATGGCAATGACTCGATCGCGATCCGTTCCCTGGTCCACCTGACCCTGGGCTACGATCACCGGCTCATCGATGGCGCCGTGGCCGACCAGTTCATGGCTCATGTCAAAAAGACGCTGGAGAACTGGAGCGAGGAAGTCGGATGACGTTAGGGCTGGACCGCCTTTGACCACGTTGAGGCATTAAGGCAAAGAACGGTGCCATCGATAACCTTGCTTAAGCCTTCCTTGAATTTTTCCTCGTCGACGATGTGACGGGAAGTCACGGCATCGCTGAGTTGCAGGGCCGCCGACACAAAAGACATCGCCGCATCTTTTTTCTCGGCGCCTGACCTTCCGCCGAACAAACCTTCTATCCCATTCATTAACAACTCCGGGTATAAATGCGATCCCCTGCAGCAGCTTAGACACGAAGTCCATAGCTATCTCTCCTTATGTATTAGTTTTTTAGTGACGTGGTTGAAAAACCTGGAATTGGACAGTGCGGCAGACCAGCGACTGACTGCCCGGGTGAAATGTTAGACCTGCCGACCCTTACCTAAATCCCCAGCGATCATGCATGGCAATGGCGGCGCTGATCGCAACCGTGATCGCGGCGTTCACGATCCGGTCATATACGCTCCTTCGTATTTCTGATTTTTCGAGAAGAACGATCCTGTCCTCTGCCAGCTTCATGCGGCCGGGCTGAGTGTTTCCTACGATCATGTCCATTTTTGCTTCCAATCGGCCCAGTTTCTCGAGGACCTGCCCCTGAAAGTCGCTGTCGGCGCGTACCACCGGCGCCTGCCGGCCCGCGCCGCCGTGGTTGGGATAATTGCTCGAGATGTCGTCTTCGCGATCCTTCATAACGGAAACTTCAAGTGCAATGCAGTCGTGTACCGCGAATATCTGGGCGGCGTTGAGGCGTCGAACTGGCGCAGAAAATAATTCTGCACCGCAGACATCCGCGTCAGGCTGAAAGTTTGAGTTGAGAACCTGACGGCGAGGTTGCGATCGTTCTCCAAGCACCAGCCGAAGTCGCTCCACCTGACTTCAATTCCTCCGGCTGGAACGGGCACCACCCCCGCGTCCAGAGTGACGCTGGTAGAAGTCGCCAGCGTGATCTCAGCCGCGGTCAGATCAGCGAGGTATAGCAGGCCGGCCTGTGCCGTGGTCATAGTAGTCAAATTGAGAGGCAGCACCACGTTGCCGCTTGCGAACTCGAATGCCAACGGCTCCGTCACATCGTCGCGAATCGAATCTTGTAGCGCGAGTGTTCTCCTCTCAGATCTTTGACCTCAATCCCTACTTCTCGCACGATCGCTTGGAATGATGCGCCGCGTGATGCCACGCTCACGTTGACCGCGTCTCCGGGAAGATGTCCGCCGCGTTGCCCGGCAGAAAGTCGCTCCAGATCTGATAGGTGCCGGACCGGCTGGGCCTGCGGCGTCGTCCAGCAAGGCTAGTGCGGCGTTTTCGCAGTCCGCGGAGGTGCGCGGAGATGGCGATTGCAACTGCCGCACCGTGCCCCGCACGCCATCGTCACTTCCACTCTGTTGGGCTGCGATACTCACCGGGTTCGTGACCCGCGAGAGGGCCCGCCCTTGACCGATCTATTGCACTTCGCTTACCGTGGTTGTGGCGGGACCTTGACCTAGCGACATCCTCGGCAACGCCAGCACAACGAGCAGAAAATAAAAAAGCCACCCCAAGGGGTGGCGCCGGTCGAACATATTTCCTCCGCGAGAAGACTATTCCCTCAAGAATAATCCCCTCTAAATGTCTTGACTGCCCGAACTGAAAACTGAGAACCAGTAACCGGGAACTGGTTTCTCACTGTCCCGCTCTCACTTGCTGATCCAGGAACCTTTCCACGCTGCGAATGTATACATCCGCAAAATCCACTACGGGACGTCGCTTCTCAATTAAATCCCGCGCCGCCTCCGGTGCCCAGCCGGAAGAGCTCAGCACGGCCAGAGTCATCATGGGCGCGCGATGCACCCCTGCCGCGCAGTGTATGAACAGCTTAGTTCTCTCCCCGTCGAGCGCCTGCGCCGCAAAATCTACACCGCGCCGGAAAATCTCGGGCGGCTTGGGCTGAAAATCATCGTCAATCGGATTCCACAGCACTTCGATTCCGTGCGGCTGCGCCAGCTTAGTGTCATCGAACTCGATCTGCATGTCGATGATATGCGTTACGCCCGCGCGCGCCACCGCCGCCATGTTCTCGGCGTTCCAGATTCCTCCGCCGACCGCGATGCGGTCGGTAACCCAGGTCATATCCATTCTGAAGGCCCCGTGTAATCCTTGCTGCGCGCTGAATGGCGCGCGCGAGGCAGCCGGCCAAGGGATGCCGACAAACCACCCGCCCGCGGCAAAGCGCCTTGCCGCCATTTCCCAACGCGTGGTTTTCATTCTAAGCTATCCTCTGAAACTGCACTCGGCGTTTCCCGATCTTTGGTAACTTTCTGTTCCGGCACTGGTACCTCAGGAAGACCCAGACGGCGCAGCAATGTCACCGCCATCGAATCCGACCCTGACTCCCCATCTGTGCTTGTTGCAGGATAAAGCCCGACCAGCTCGAACAGATACTTCATCCCCAGATAATGGCCCTTGCCGACCTCCTCGATCGTAGTCGGCACCATTTCGAGAGCGCCGCTTCCCACCAGCTCTGTGATCTGCCGCCGGATCTCCGCCATGTCCGGGCTTTTGCGAGCCACTGTTGTCGCCTGTGGCGCTTTTCTGGAATGCGTTGCGGCGGCATTCTGTTTCGCTCTCTTCATACTCTTTACTCGCTACATCAAAGAAAAAGGGCGCGCTTGGTAGCACGCCCTCAGGTTTGTCTTTCTCAATCTCTAAATCCAGAATAGCAAAACTAGCGGGGAGAATGGGACACGACTTTGAAAATTTTATTCACTGTGTTCAGAATCACTTCCAGAATTTTCCTGCCCTTTGTTCTCTTGACAGCGTTTTGAGATGCCGCCTCAGCATTCCCATGGTTCTTTCCCGGTACAACCACAGATCGGGATCGGTGCCCGACGTTGGAGTTGATTTATTCTCCAGCGGACGCGGCGTCGTCCTCGCTCGCGGATGACGCGCATGAAGCCCCACTTCTGCTCGCCTCGCGTTTCTGGACATCACCCCCGCGGTAGTCACGCAAGCAATGAGCGTCATGCCGTCCCTCCCTGGCCGCAAATCGTGGTCGATTCTCCGGGCTGTGCTCTCGCCTCGATTTTGTCGTTCCCTGGTAATCGTGGTTTGCTGGGCACTCGACGCGGAGACGGCAGGTCGAGCACCTCCAGATCGCAGGGCGCGCAATATATTTCCTGCGTGCCCCGTAGCCGCAACCACAATGCCCCGCAACGTTCGCAATATTTCAGTTCCAGCTGAATAACTTCCGAATCTTCGTTTTTCATGATTGCCTCCCTAGCTCTCAGCCTGCAACCATCAGCCTTCGACATTGGTTCACGAACCGGTATATGAGTGCTAGATTCTGTCCCTGACGACTGATAGCTGAGAGCGAAATAAAAAAGCCCTGTGCCGATTACTCGGTCACAGGGCTCGTTTCTCTTACGATGACTTGTTGAACTATTTAGTTATGCGTGCGGTAACGTATGGATGGGGAAGCGTCGTCCAGTCGGACCTATAATACAGTCGGCTGGCGGAAATAGCCCTCCTCATAGCCGGACTTCAGCACGCGTCCATTCTGCACCACGACGCTGAGCCGGCCTGTGAATTGGAGCTGCCGCAATAGACTCTCCATGGCTGAAGAGAGCATTTCCGCGGCTCGCACCTTGCGGCGAAATTCCACGAAGCTGGTCTCCTCATTTACGGATTGTGGATCACTTGACATAGCGCATGAACTCTTAAGTATGAATTCCCCCTCAAGGAAAAGAGTTATACAGGTCGCTCATCGTATCGCTCTCCATTCATTCAAGTCAAAATTTATTGTCTTTTAGATGTTCTGCTTATCCGTAAAATAGCACTGCGCTATACAGGCAATGCTATACTTCCTTGCATGAAATTCCGGGCACTGCAGGAAAATTTGCGCAAAGCTCTATGGGAACTCATCGACGAAGGCGAGTTGACCGGCCTCCGTCTCGCCCGGGACACCGGCTTCAAACAAGCCCACATTTCCAACTTCCTGAACCGCAAGCGGGGCCTCAGTGTCGAAGGCATGGACAGAGTGTTGAACGTACAGCGGCTATCGGTCTTAGATTTGCTTGACCCTAGCGAAATCAACAAGCGCGCCAGCATCGCTCCCCCGAGTCAGGACGATTTCGAGAACGTACTACTAGTCGACGGCGCCGTCGCTGCCCGCCAGCCCGTGATCATGAGCATGAAAGTAAGAGACATTGTGAAGCTCAAGAAAACCTTTCTGCTCAAGCTGCGGTCTGAAATGGAAGGCGACCGCGAGCATTGGGAACGCTTCGTGATCATCCGGGCCGATGGCCGGGAAGGCATGAGTATGTACCCTCGCCTGCTCCCTGGAGCGACTGTGCTCATCGACCGCCATTACAATTCGCTCAAGCCCTATCGCAAAAGCGATGCGAATATGTACGCCGTCAACAAAAATGGTGCGTGCCTGGTGAAATATGTCGAAGTGGCTGGCAACCACTTGGTTCTGCGTCCCCACAATACAGCCTACCCGGTCGAGGTTATGCCCATGGAGCGGGGTAAGAAGGCCCACGACTATTTGATCGGCCGCGTCTGTTACGTCGGAATAGAAACCTAGCCTGTTCGTCCCACCGGTCAAGCCTCTATCGTCCAATCCTGCAGAATCGCTTCTACCAGTCCTATCGCTGCTTCGAGAGTCTCCAGCTCGCGCTGCGTAAGTTGGTCGAGATGACTGGCCAGATATTCAATCCGGCGCTGCCGGCCTTGTTGCAGCAGGCGCACCCCGCGCGGCGTCGCGCGCAGCTGGATCCGGCGAGCGTCCTCGGAGTCGGCGATGCGTCGTGCCAGCCGTTTGTGTTCCAGGCCGGCGACGATGCGACTCATGGTTGGAGGGGTCACCTGCTCGGCCGCCGCCAGCTGGCCCAGCGTCATGGGCCCGCCGAAAACCAGCACCGACAACGCCGAAAGCCGGGCCGGACCTTCGCCGGTACTGGCATCTTGCTTGCGTACCCGGCGCAACAGGTGAATTGCCGCCGAATGCAGCCGGTCGGCCACGGCCGCCGCATCCGGCTTGGGGTGATTTTTTAGCTTGCGTTCCGCCATAAAATATAGTTAGCTATACTAACTAATTCGCGGTTGCCAGGTGACGATCCCCCAACCGCCCTCAGGAGGAAATGTCATGACGACTGCGACCAAGCCTATCGCGATCTCCCGGCTCGGGCAGATCGCAATCAACGTCCACGATGTCGAACGCGCTACCGCATTCTACCGGGATATCCTGGGTCTGCCGCTGCTGTTCACCGCCGGCAACCTGGTCTTCTTCGATTGCGGCGGTGTGCGCCTCATGCTCGATCGTGCCGAGAAGCCGGAATTCGATCACCCAGGATCAGTGCTTTACTTTACCGTGCCCGACATCATCAGCGCACACCGGCAAATGCTGAGCGCTGGGGTTCGCTTCGAAGACCAGCCTCACCTGATTGCGAGAATGCCAACCCACGATTTGTGGATGGTGTTCTTCTATGATCCCGAGGGCAACCTGCTGGCATTGATGTCTGAGGTGCCGCAATCGAAATAAAACATTTCGCAGGCGGGTCTGAATTGGCGGGGGAAGGTCACGACTGCTGCCAGCGATGCCGCACTGCAGAGCAGCGACGCAGCAGTGCAACGTTTTACGCCTGGCGCGATTGAAGTCGTACCCTTCCCCCAAATTGTGCCTCGGGAATGAGGCACGGATTTTCCGACGCTCTTAGAATCTGAAAACCAGTCCCAGGGTTGGTTCGGCCATATGCCCCCACCCTCCTGTCGAAAAGCCAGGCACGTTGAAATCGGGTGCTTTGTAAATCAGACCACGAAACTGCGCTCGCACCGCGACACCGCCGAACAACCTGTAGTCCGCTCCTGCACCGTACAGGAACGCCCCCTTGGCTTGCGTTTCGGCTCCCAGGAAGGAATTGTTGAAGTTGCTGGTAGGGTTAAAGATCAGCACGCCGCCGCCGGCCAGCAGAAAGGGACTGAGCCGCGACGACCCTCGCGGCGCGAACACGTAGGCCCCAGTGACCTCATGAACGTTCGTCTGGATGCTGGTTGCGCTGAAGACTGGGGCGCCAAAATTGTAGTTCTGATCATTCCTTGTATATGCGTAGTTCAGTTCCACAGCGCTACTCGGACCGAGAGAAAAGCGATAGCTGCCAAGAAATCCGATCGACTGCGATGGAACCTGCGCCACTCCTTGTCCATCCGACTCTTTACTGAAGTTTCCTGTGAGACTGGCGCTCACTTCGGAGCGGCTGTTCTGGGCCAGTGACATAGACACGGATAAGAATAATGCAACGACAATGGGGCCGACTTTCCTGAACATGAATTTCCTCACACTAGAGCTTTAATATCACCCAGCTGCGCGCTCAGACTTCGAGCCGCAGCACTTGGTCGAATTATGGTTATGCCTGATGTGATGCAGAGGCCACGGAAGAGCGCGGTAAAGATTCAGTCAAGCGGGGTAAATTTGTGTCGAGACGTGGATGCCAAAAAAGGGGCCCCTGGGTCGAGCAGCTTTTGCGGGCGACGCAAAAAAGCTGCTGCGACTCAGGGGCTGGGGAGAAACCAATCTCGAGACTTCGGAAGGCTCACGCCCGAGGCCTGAAGTCCGACGTCCTTACTGCGGCGTGCCGCCGCCGGCGGGAGGCGTAGCAGGAGCGTTGTCGCCTCCCTTGTGCCATTTACCCATCCGGCTCTTTTGTTCTTCGCGCATCTTGTCGAAATTCTTTTGCTGGTCATCGTTCAGTAAGCTCTTGATCTGATTATCAGAGCTTTCCCGAAGCGACTGCATCTTGCTGAACCGATCCTCGCGCGAGAGCGACGAGTCGTTGTGGATCGCCTCCATCTGCGTGCGCTGATCTTCGAGGATGGGTTTCAGCTTAGCCTGTTGGTCCGCACTCAGGTTCAGCTTCTTGCTTAGGTGCTTCACCTGATCGTCGACGCTGGGCATTGAGCGACCACCCATGTGGCGTCCCATTCCTTGGTCGGATTGCTGGCCATTTTGCGGCGGGGGCGGTGCCGCCTGTTCGTCCTGGCCAAAAGCAGTGCTGGTCAGGCCGAGGCTCAGTGCCAGCAACGCCGTGGCCATCAGCCAGGAGGTGCGCCCGCCTCGCCGGGAAAAGCATCCGTGGGGGATTGTCGAATTCATATGTACTCTCCAATTCATAATGCGTTTGACGTTCGGAGGCCTGCGCCTCCGGTAGCAAATCTCTGCTGGTAGTTTGAACACTTAGCCACCAGCAATAGAGTAAAGACTTGGTAAAGCCAGGTAAAAATTCGTAAAGGTCGGGCCATAGTCATCAGTCGTCGGTCGTCAGTCGTCAGTCTTCCAGTCGCCAGGCCAGTCAATGCTCAAAAAACGAGCGAGCGTGAGGGGGCGCGTCGGATTCCCTGACGACTGACGCCTGACGACCGACGACTGTTTTACAAGACTTTACTCGCGTTGACGCACTCTTTACGCGAGCGCAGCAACTCTGCACCAATCGTGCGGCATCCCTCCATCTTTGTTGCAGAAAAATCCAACTCTCCAACATAAGAGGTGAATTGTGGACCGATTTGTGCGGTTGATGCCGTTGTGTGCCGGAGTCTTGTCTGTGGCGACGATTCTCCTCATCGTGGGATGCGGCGGAGGAGGGCAGACTCGGTTCCGGTTCATGAATGCCGTTCCCAACGAAGCCAATCTGGACATATTAGTGAATGGCACCTCCGTGGCCAGCAATGTCGCCTATGGCACCAGCAATGCGTATCAAAAAGTGCAGTCGGGGTCGCAGCAGATTGTGATCGAGCCCTCCGGGTCGACTACGGCACTTCTGACACAGTCCATCACCTTTCCCTCGGGAGCGGACACCACCGTCATCGCTTCCAACTTTACCTCCAACATTTCCGCACTGGTGCTCGCCGATGACAACTCAGCCCCAGCCTCAGGCGATTTCAAACTTCGGGTTGTGAACGACGCACCTGGTCTGGGTGGTGCCGATGTCTATATCGTAGCCGCGGGAACTGATCTGAACACGGTCAGTCCTAACATAACCAATCTGGCTTTTGGCGCGGCATCCCCTTACCAGTCGATGACTGCCGGCAGCTTTGAGATCGTGCTCACGTCCGTCGGCGAAAAAATTCCGGCGGTCGACTCCGGTGCGCTTACCTTCAGCGCCAGCCAGGTGCGAACTTTCGTTGGCTTGAACAGCCAGTCAGGAGGTTTTACCTACACCATGCTGCAGGACGTCAACTAACTACAAACGAGTTGGGCGGCGGATACTGCTATCCGTCACTTTGATTTTGATTTGTCGTGTAGTGACAGATCTTGGATGCAGTTGTGCAATTCGAAATGCGATTCGAGAACGCGACGAACTGGTCCTCCAAAAACAAAATCAGCGGAGGAGGGGCCTGATCCATCTCCTCCGACTGCGCCCTCCGAGGGCATCGGCCAGGTAAAATCGAAAACCGTAAATGAGTTATTTCGGAGTGTCGCTGGACTCCCTTTTCGTAGTTCGGCTCAGTTTGACTGAATCCTGCACTGGCTGTGGCTTTGCAGATTGTTTCGGAGCTGCTTCTTGCGGAATCCGTTTGGTTTGCTTCTCACCAGCAATGTTCTCCGCTTGGTTGGGCGTGACCGGATGGCGCACTGGATTTATCATAAGACCTCTCTATCGCGTACAGTGCACACATCGGCAAGTCGATCAGGAACTTGAGCCAGATTTATCCCAAACCCACCCGGCAATAACAGGGACCGCGGCGCTCGACGCTAAAGTCTTCTGTTATCATCAGTTTTGCCCCAGACGTGATTTGTCGATCACATGCAAGACTGATCCCAAGGGAGCCTCGCAATGGACGAAACACCTGTCGCAGCATCTGGATCGCGCCGCAATGAAGACATCGCGCTCGACCTTATGAAATTTGTCGCCATGACCACCGGCTACGGCCGGACCAGTTCGTCAGGAGTCGGCTTTCAGGGAACCGGTGCCGCCGCCAAGCCGGAGGAATACGCCAGTCATCTGTTGGAACTCTACGGAAAGTGCCTGCACGCGGTCGCGGGGGGAACCCCTGGGAAGAAGTAATCTGCCCGAAGTTCAGCCGCTGATCGAAAGCGTCACACTTCTTGCGAAGAGCCGCCCTGAGCGAAGGCGAAAGCATCTGTCGTGAATCGGATACGCACTTTCCCCAGCGATCTGTACTGGGTGGCGCGAGAACCTCACCACCTAAGCCCTTGCGGCGCAGGATCTGCTTAAGCTGAGGGCCGCCACCGAACCACTGTCATCGATTCTTCTCCGTTGCACAAATCGCTTCCTGGGTGCAAAATGTGTGCCCGTTTGTAAGGGTCCTTGTTGGCGGCTCTGGAATCTTGACTGAGGAGGCGCGAATGAATTCTCCAGCCGGGTTATTGCGGCAGGCTTCAGGGTGGTCGATTACCTGGGGCGTTCTGCTGATTCTCTTTGGGATTTTAGCTGTGAGCTTACCGCTCCTGGCGGCTGTGGCGGTCAACGCCCTTGTCGCCTGGCTCATTGTTCTCGGTGGCGTGGTCCATTTGGTGATGGCGTTTCACGCTCGGGGCGCCGGCAGCGTCATCTGGAGGCTGCTCGTCGGCTTGGCTTACATCGTCTTCGGCGGATACCTGTTGATGCATCCGTTGCTGGGGGTGGCGTCATTGACGCTCCTGCTGGCGTCGCTATTCCTGATTGAGGGCGTGCTCGACATTGTACTGTACTTCAAAATCCGCTCTGCCCGAGGATCGGCATGGCTGCTGTTTGACGGCGTGGTGACTTTGCTGCTCTCACTGCTCATCTGGATCCACTGGCCGTCGAGTTCGGCCTGGGCGATCGGCACTCTGGTGGGTGTAAGTCTGATTATGAGCGGAGTAGCGCGAGTGATGATGTCGCTGGCAGTGCGCAAACTTGTGCCACCGGCCACAATGCCAAAGGCAGCATAGAATCGCTGCTGTTCTCGTCCGACTCTCGGAGTGAGTACAAGTGTTAGGGTTCCCCACCTTTGCGCTTATTGCAAAGGTGGGGATTTGGGTGCTTGAAGAGATTCACCTAATCCTTGGCTGCGCCAATGGTGAGTATCCCTGTCTTTTAGCGGTGCCTTCCGCCCTTGCGGCGGACCGCCTTCTTGGCCTTGCGCGCCAGCTTTCTCTTGGCCGGCTTTCTCTTCGCAGGCTTGCGCGCTGGTTTCTTCTTCACCGGTTTCTTCTTGGGAGCCTTGCGTGCCGGCTTCTTTTTCGCTGCGGGCTTTTTGGCGGCAGGCTTACGCGGCGGCTTGGGCGAGTCTCCACTGCCGGCGGGTCGAGGGGCCGCAGGAGGAGCGACAGGCTCCGGGTGAGACTCGATGATGCCCGGCACCTCGGCTTCCTCTTCCTCTTCTTCTTCCTCGTAATCTTCTTCTAGCGAATCTCCGTAAGCGCCAGTGTCACTGAATTCATCCATCTCGTCATCGCGTGCGTAGAGGGCTTCGTCAAAAGTCATTCTTCCTCCTGGTTTTAGGCCGCGCCGGACGCCAGGAAACTGCGCAGGCGCTGCGAGTACTACGGAAATAAAAGAAAGCTGAAAGACAGATGCAACCGGTTGAACGGGGCGCGATTATAGCACAGCGTTTTCGCGCAACCGCCTCATGAGAGGGCAGCAACCGTTTGCAGGTTGCATATTACACCGAGAGGGCAAAGTCGAGTAGGAGGCGCGAACTATTTCCGGTCAGGCAGTTGGTGGCAAGTGCCGGGCATACCCAGTAGCGAGAAGACAAAGAGCTTACAGCAGGTCCTATCGCACGTCTTTGATCACCAAAACCATTCCCGGCCGCGGCATCGTCAGGTTGCCATTGTCTCGCTTCAAAGCGGCGACGGTAGTGTGGTGAATAGTCGCGATGGAGGCCAGCGTTTCGCCCGGCTGCACTTTGTGTCGCTGCATTGGTTTCTGGCTGGCGGACTGTAAGTTATTCTTGCGGCTTGACTTAGCTTCTGGCGCCTGATCGTTTGACGAGGCACTCGGAGTTACCGGCAGGTGAATATACACAATGCGGCGCCCGCGCAAACTGTCGCCCCGCAGGTGGTTCCAGCGGCGAATCATCACTGGAGGAAGGCTGAAATTATCGGCAACGGTCTGAACCGTGTCGCCTCGACGCACTTTGTAACGGGTAGCGCGCCGCGCGTAGCTCGCCCCGTCTTCGGTGGCCGAATGTTTGCCCGGCGGGATCGGAATTATCAACTTGCTCTCGGGCGTCAGGTCCGCGCTTTGGAGATGATTTTCCTTCTCGATAGCCTGCGAACTGGTGCGATAGGTTCGAGCAATCGAGGCCAGCGTGTCTCCCTCAGCTACGTCGTGATAACGCCACCAGACTCGCATTGCCGGCGGGATCGGCTCGATCGCGGCCATATATTTTTCCCGCGTCCCGACTGGCAAGTGAAGTTCGAACTGCAGGTCTTTTGGAGTAGTGAGGCGCAGCAAGCTGGGATTCAGATCCTGCAACGTCGCTGGCGAAACATCCAGACATTGCGCCACCAGGCGGAGATCGACCGAATAATCAATCTTGACCGAGTCGTACGGCACAGGTTGCTCGGGGACAATGTTGTCGAGTCCGTATTGCGCCGGATTCTTGGCCATGATGGTGACGGCCAGAATGATGGGCACATAGTTTCGCGTTTCCTTGGGAAGCACATTGCGCTTGTAAAGCTCCCAGAAGTCGGCGTAACCGGTGCGCTTGACCGCGCTCTGCACCGAGCCGGGCCCGGAGTTGTAGGCCGCCATGGCCAGATACCAGTCACCGAACTGGTTGTATAGATCTTTCAGGTGATGAGCGGCGGCGCGGGTTGCTTTTTCCGGGTCTTGACGCTCATCCACCCACAAGTTGTGTTGCAAACCGTACCCGCGGGCCCGGCTGGACATGAACTGCCACATGCCACGCGCTCCCACCCGCGAGAGCGCCAGAGGATGAAAGCCCGACTCCGCCTGGGCTAGATAGATCAATTCTTGCGGAACCCCTTGTTCCCGCAGCGTGCTCTCAATCATTTCGCGATAGCGGCCGCCGCGCTCCAGCCCATGCTCCAGGATGTCGCGTCCTCGATTCGAAAAGTAGTTGATGTAGGCAGCCACCGGGTCAGTAAGCATGAGCGGTAGTTCGGAATGCGTGCCCTTGAGCTCGACTTCTGCCTGAGCTTTGACGTTCGGATCGACCGGAGGTGTGATTTCGTTGGTTTCATCGATCGGGGCAGGTTCGGCCTTCTGTTTGGCCGTCGCGCTGTCCGATTGGAGAGATGCCAGTTCCGGACGATTTACTCCTTCAAGAACCCGCTCCAACTCATGCTCCACACGCTCATCGGAGCGAATATCGGCCGGGCTCTGCAGCAGCAGGTCAGCGGCGCGATCGAAGCTGCGCTTGGCTTCTTCCAGATCCCCGGCTTTGAATCTTTCTTCTCCAACCCCGAATTCTTTTTCGGCGCTGGCAATCAGATCGGCGACCGGGTCCTGGCTCACATGGCTTGCTGGGGGTGATACTGGCTCGGCTATGGTCTGAGGAAGCTCGGCTAGGACAGGGCCCATGGCCGGTGCATTGGCTTGCGGCGCCGGAGGGCGTGCCTTGGTCTGCGTTGTGTGGCAGGCCGTAGTGGCCAGGACCATCACCAACAGCAGCGCGGTTAACAGATAGAGCCTCTTGATTCCCATTTTTATCTATCAGTTAGACTGCCACGTCTAAATTACCTCAGCTTGCATTGCGCCATACGCTGCCCCGATGTTAGTTTCACGGCACTGCTCACAGGCTTATGAATCGTATCCCCATCAATTTGAAGGGTCAATCGGCAAGAGAGATACGTTCCATTACTTTAGGGACAGGCCGGGCATAATACTGGTGGTCATCTCCCTTGCGCAAGAGGTTTGAAGCCGGGATCCAACGATCAGGTTGCCGATACCGAAGAGCCGGTACCAATGATAGCCCGCATGGTGGACAGCAGGTTTATACTCACATTAGATTAAGAGGACTTCGGTGCATACCTGCCCTCAACTCTTTCGCTGCCATCCCAACCTCGACGACACCGTGAATCACAACATCGTCGAATCTGAGATTGAAGGCGGTGCCTTTCTCGACGACCTTCCGGCTAGGACCACTCTGCAGATACAGACCCAGCATCGTTGGTACACGGTCGTGCATTGCGGTCAAGGCGAGGCTTGGATTTGGGGCCACCCCACTTTTTGTCCCACGCCGCTGCTGGTAAGGATTGAAGGTTCGTCGTGGGGCGGCTCCATGCTGAAGATACGTTTTGTGGGACGCGGCATGCACCTTGAATTCCGGCATCCTGCCTATCGCACCCCCATTGTGACTTCACGGATTCTGGAAATCCGGCAATGCGAGGAAAGCGGTCTCTCCGAAAGAACATCGCTCGAAAGCCGCCCGACCAATTGAAGAGTCGTGATTTCTACGATCGCTATCCAAGGGGCTGACACCGACGAGCTGGTGGCCCAACTCCAAGAACGGTATACGCCCTTCACATACGTGCCCGATACTCACATGCAAACCGCATTCGGCCACCTCAACGGCTATTCAAAGGTTTGATCCGTGTGGATCTGTGAAATCCGTGGCCGATTTTGTTTTTGCCAACGACCAACGACCAAAGACCAAAGGCCAAAGTGCGAATGACCAGCTACCGCCTCCGCGAATACCCGCTCGCATATGCCGGCACTATCGTCTTCGCATCCAGTCGCGGATCGTTTTCTGGCGTGCCCGGGACCATCTGGAGCGGAATCACGCCAGCCCAGGTCGGAAACGAGTAGTCTTCTTCGTCGTCGATCGGTGGCCCTTGACGCACCTTTGCCGAGAATTCCTCAATCGGCAAACGCATCACCAACGTCTCTTTAAGTTCCCTTTCATTGGGCTGACGGGACTCCGCCCAGCGCCCGGGAAGTATGTGCTCGGAGAGCGCCTTCAGCGCTTCCAGTTTTTCTTTCGGATCCACCACTGCCGTCCCCGTGCCCAGCACCACCACCGAGCGGTAATTCATGGAGTGATTGAAAATCGAGCGCGCCAGCACCAGGCCGTCCAGTAGAGTCACAGTGACGCATACCGGAATGCCCTCATCCAGCTTACGCAGCATGCGGCTGGCCGCCGAGCCGTGAATATAGAGATTGTCGCCGACCCGGCCATAGGCGGTCGGAATCACGAAGGGCTGGCCATCGACTACGAAGCCGACGTGGCAGATGAAGCCTTCATCCAGAATCTGGTAAGCGGCGGCACGATCGTAAACCGCGCGATGAGCTTCGCGGACCAGACGCGTGCGCGCCTGGGTGCATGGGGGTCTGACATGTAGAGGAATCTCCCGGCAATCGCGAAGGAGTAGAAAAGAAGTGTAGCAGAGCGGGAAGCATCGTTGGTCCTTGGCCATTGGTCGTTGGCAAAACAGCCACGGATTACAAGGATTCACACGGATAAACTAAAAGAAGGTCTTGATCCGCGCAGATCCGTGAGATCCGTGGCCGATTTTCTTTTGCCCCCGTCCAACGACCAACGACCGCTTCCCACCTACCAATTCACTTTCATCGCGAACTGAAACTGCCGCGGATCGTAGGCGGATGTCGGCTGTCCGGCGTTGGTCCAGAGCTGGTTCACGTCGGCCACGTTGTATTTGTTGGCGAGATTGAACATGTCCGCGATCAGGTCCATGCTGATCCGCTCGCTGAAATTGATGCGGCGGGCGATGCGAATGTCGTTGAAAACCGTCCACGGCTTCACGCCCGCGTTGCGAGCGAGGTTGCCGTCGAGCGAGAGCAGCGTGGTGTTCGAGGTCCGCTGCGCGTAACAGGGCTCCTGGAACAACCCGTAGGCGATGAATACTTTGAGGGCACCAGCGGTCCGCAGCCGATTGCCGGCGGACCCGAGCACCACGTTCGGGACGCGCTGCAGTGGGAGCGAACTGGAAGTTGTCGTTGTCGCCGGTGATGATCAGGAACGGCCGTCCCGACGCGACCTCGACAATGGGCGCGAGCGTCCAGTTGCTGAAGAACTTCTTGGCGAAACCCGTCCCCGCCAAGCTTTCCGGACTGATACACACCGCTGAATACAAAGCGGTGGCGCTGATCGAACAAGGAATTGGAGCGCTCCAGTTGGGGAAATAGCTGTCCTGAGGCGCCAGTGGGGACTGCAAGTCGGTCGAATCGTCGATCGCGTGCGAAAAGCTGTACGAGGCCAGAAACTCGTAGTGATTGCCAAAGCGCTTGCGCAGGTTGGCGGTGAAGCCGTGGTAGATCGAGCTGCCGTTGGAGTAGTTGGCGTCCATGTCGCCGAAGGGAATGACCACGCAGCCTCCGGCGGAGTTGAAGGGAAGTGTGTTATCGCACTTGCTTCCGTTGCGGGCCAAGTCCCAATCCGTCGATGTTGGCAAGCAGCGCGGCGTCCTGCAGGCAAGGGCCGCCAGCGCGATGACGGATTCAATCCGGACGGCCGGAAGAAATTCAGCATGGCTGCTGGGGCGAACGCGCCGGTTGGAGTTCCGGTGATGGCGCCGCAGGCAAATCTGCACCGGCAACGGACTGGCGGGTATAGCGGACTGGTCGTCGGAATCCCGACGGCATTGGCGAAAGCCACCGCATTCTGCCAGTTCTTTCACCAGCAAGTCGCCGCGCGCCGTGTTGGCGTTGATGGGCCGGTTCAGATGCCGGCCGCCGTTGAAGTTGTAGGCCAGGCTCAACGGCGAAGCCATGGCCCAGGTCCTGTTCAAGGTCAGGTTCGCCTGTTGCGGAATAGGCGTACACAAAATTCTTGGCCTGGGGATAGCCGAAGGGCTGGAACGCCAGCGGGAAAGGCGATGCCGGGTTCAGGTAATTCTGATTGATGAACAGCGATTGGGGAAAATTCAACGCCTCGAATCTGCTGCTGGTTCGGCAGGTAGCCCAGGTTCGTGGTGAAGGCGACGGTATGCAAGTGGGCACAGTCTGAATGCCCTGGAAAATGTTGCTCGCATTCAGATTCAGGCAGGCTGACAGTCACCGGGTTGGTATCGCAAGGGACGCCTCCGGCGAACAGCAACTGACCGCTCTTCGATCCGTCCGAAGCATCGCCCAGGAAATAAAGCCGAGCAACGGGTGATCGTAGAACATGCCGATACGACGCGCGCCACACGACTTTGCCGTTGCCCTTTGGATCCCAAGCCACGCCGATGCGCGGCTGAATGTTGTTGGTGTCGGTTTGGATGCCCTTCTGCAAACCCAGTGCGTTGTAAGCGGTCAGCGCCAGCGGATTGGGCGGCGCAAGCTTGGGCGGAAACTCGATGTCATAGCGCACGCCCAGATTCAATGTCAGGTTGGGCACTCGCCACGAATCCTGCAAATAAACTCCAAGTGGCTTGTTGGAAAACGTGTCGTTCGGGTTGCCGATGCCCTGCATGAAGCGTGGTCGGGAAGCCAATGCCCGAAAGCCTGGGATGATCTGTGCAGCTCGGGGAACGAATTGAAAAGAACCGGGAAACTGTGTCGCGAGCAGGCTGCCAAAGTCATACACGCCGCCGTAGTTCACGGTGAACGTCGCGGTGAGCGGAATGTAGTTGAAGTCCACGCCGAACTTCATGTCGTGGCGTCCCAGCGTCCAGGAGAAATTGTCGGTGAACTGGTAGCGCTGTTCGGTCCGCTGAATGTAGGAATAGGGCTCGCGGCCAAAGTACGCGAAGCCCGGAATGTTCACCGCCACATCGGAGCCGCCGGGCGCGCTGGAGTAGAAATACGACAGTCCGCGGCGCGCGTACTGGAAACGGAATTCGTTGACCTTGTTGCTGCCGATCGTCCATGTGTCCTGGAAGACTCCAGCCACGTCGCGATAGGTCTGCTGCGAAGTTCGCGAGAATGAGTTCTGCCCGAAGGTCTGGTTCTCGCCGTTCACTTCGATGCCGGTCACCGTGCTGGGGCTTACGTTGGCGCGCAGCGTGATCCGGTTATTGGTGGTGAAGTTGTGATCCAGACGCAGCGAGTACAGGCTCGTGCCTTCGAAAATAGGGAAGTTGCCGACCTGTGCGCCAAGCGTCTGGAAACGATGCTGGCAAGCCCGTTGCAAAGCGTGTTGCGCGGGAGGATTAGCGGGCGAAGTTGCAGGAACTGGGGAACTGCGCTAACGGGTTGGTTCCATTCGTCGGCGTTGGCAGAACTCGCGCCGAACTGTGCCGACTGCAAACGACTGCGGGATACGAACCGTTCAGCGCAATGCCCGGAGCTGCCCCGACCAGAAATGCGTAGTGCTGCAAGAACGGGTGGGGGTGTCGGCGTGCGAGAAAGCCGCCTGTGGGGCGTGACCTGAATCACGGAATCCGGTCCCTGCCGGGAAGCCCGAAATGCTGTTGGCGACATCGAATGGTCACCAGGCCGAAATTTCCGTTCGGCGAGCCGATGCTGGAGAATCCGGTCTCGTGCCGGCGCGTGATTTCGTAGGAGAAATAGTAATAAGTCTTGTCTTTCTTGATCGGCCCGCCAAACGCCGTTCCCGCCTGCACCCGCGTGTAAGCGGGATCTGGCACGTTGCTGAACGGATTCGTCGCCTGAATATTGCGATTCCGCAGATATCCGTAGACGTCGCCGTGAAATTCATTCGATCCGGAGCGGGTGATGATATTGACCACGCCGCCAGACGCCCGTGCCGTATTCCGCCGCGTAGCTGTTGGTGATGATCTGGAATTCCTGCACCGCTTCTTGCGACACGGTGGAGCGAACTCCATTGGTCGAATTGTCGATGGCGTCGGCGCCGTCCACATTTACCAGGTTGGAACGGGCACGCTGGCCGCTCATGTTGAGCCCGGAAGTGGGCGCGGCTCCAATGCTGGGAGCGTTATCGCGCAGCACCTGCGAATCGGTCAGCGCGAAGTTGATGTAGTTGCGTCCGTTGATGGGCAAGTTGTCGATGCGGCGCTGGTCGATCGTGTCGGTGGTCGAGGTGCGCTGCGTCTCGATCAGCTCCGCGGCGGAACTGACATTGACCACTTCCTGGGTCCCCGCGACCGCGAGCGCGATCGGCAGGTCCGCCATGTCCCCACCGTGATCGGCACGTCATTTACCGTGGCTTTCGCGAAACCCGGCGCCTCGACGGTCACCGTGTAAGTCCCCGGCGGCAGCAGCAGGATGCGGTACTGGCCATCCGTGTTGTCGCTGGTGGAACGCTCCAATCCTTTACTGGCATCCCGCGCCGTGACCGTGGCGTTAGTGACCAGGCTGCTCTTCGGATCTTTCACCGTGACGTGCAGATCGCCGGTCGCGACCCCCTGAGCAAAGCCGAGCGTGATGAGCAGGACCATTTGAACCGCGACTGTGACGAGCTTTCGCACCATCATAGAAATCTTTCTCCAGCGACGGGGATGTGGGCTCTTTGCCGCCAAACCGCTGTCGGCCCCTCGTAGGCAGGATTGAACAAACACACTTCCGGCAGGTAAACGCCGGACGGTTTGTACATCAGAAAGGGCGGGGGAATCAAGCTAAATTACTGAGGAGAATCGGCTTAGTTAGCCCAGAATTAACTGGTGACTAGCCGCTGACAACTGGCAACTGAGTCTAATTCTTTCTCTCGATACCGCAACTCTCATGCTGTGAGGTTTTCAGCGCCCAAGCCATGCGCGGCGTGTTGTGCGCGATGCCGAAGCGACCCTGGGCGTCCAGCAAGATCATGCCACCGTGGCCGTTCACCCGATCCCTCAGACGGTTGATCGCTTCGGCCGCCACCCACTCCGGCAGATTGCCGGCCGCCACACGGTCCGCGGCCCACTTCGCCAGCACCAGCTTCATGATCGGCTCGCCCCAACCCGTGGTCGAAGCAGCCGCGGTCTTGTTGTCGGCGTAGCAGCCGCATCCGATCAGCGACGAGTCACCCAGACGTCCAGGAGCTTTGTTGAGCGTCCCGCCGGTCGAGGTCGCAGCGGCGATGTTCGCCGTCGCTGTCGAGCGCGACCGCGCCAACCGTGTCGTGCGAAATCGTGGGCGCAAACAGATCGGCCTTCTCATCCGGCGTATGCGCCTGAAATTCCCGCAAGCGTTCGACCTCGCGCGGGATAATCAGATCCTCATTGCGGCACAGCGGGATGCCATGCTCTGCGGCAAAGCGCTCCGCCCCCTCCGCCACAAAATACACATGCGGGCTGTCGCTCAGAATCTTGCGCGCCGCGCGCACGGGATTCGCGATCCGCTCCACGCAGCCCACGCCTCCGCCGCGCAGCGTGGCGTCCGTCCATGATGAAGGCATCGAGCTGGACCTTGCCGTCGCGATTGAGAAAGCTGCCGCGCCCGGCGTCGAACGTCTCGTCATCTTCCATCACGACAACGGCTTCTTCGACGGCATCGAGCGCTGAGCCGCCGCCGCCAAGCACCCGCCAGCCCGCAGACAGGGCATTGCGCACGCCGTTCAGATGCGCCTCGACCATGTCGTCGGGAATGGCCCAGGCGCCCCCATGAATAACCAGAATCGGATTTGCAGGCAAGGGAAGTCCCTTAGGTGACTGGCTAGGATAGCAGGATAGTCGCTAGTCGTTGGTCGGTGGCAGAGCCAAGAATCCTGTGGGACCGGTCTACGACCCGTCCGGCGGAGCGCGGCTCGGCTGTGGCTTCCTGGGGGCCCTACGAAATCACATGAAAACTAGACTTGGTCAAATTTTTATTCAGAGTGCACGGTAGAAAACTGCCGAGCTTCGCTCGGCCCGACGGGTCACAGACCCGTCCCCCTGGGCTATGCTGCCTGCCCGGCTTTGGCGGGAAGCGCGTCCGCGCCTTCTGTTCGCGTGTAGGTGTAGCGGATTCGGTGGATGACCGTGATCGTGGACAGCACCGCGATCAGCCAGAGCACCGGCGCCATCCGGTTAAACAGGGCTCCAATTATGACCAAGACCAGCCGTTCAGGGCGCTCCATGAAACCCACCCGGCAGGAGCCGATAAGGGACTCTGCGCGGGCCCGGGTATAGCTGACCATGATGGCGCTAACCATGACGAATGCGGTGAGCACTACGTAAAAGAAGCGGTCGCCGCGAGCGTAGAAGACCAGAAGTCCGAAAAATTGCGAAGCGTCGCTGTAGCGGTCGATGACCGAATCGAAGAAGCCGCCGAAGCGGGTTACCTGGTTGCTGGCACGGGCGACCCGTCCGTCTACCAGGTCGAAGAACCCGGAACCGATGATGACCAGCCCGGCGTAGCGAAACATCCGCGCCTGGTTGTCGCCATTGGCATAGCCGAACAAAAAGGCGGCGATAGTGTTCACCACTAGCCCGAGAAAGGTGAGCACGTTGGGATTGATCCTGGCCAAGGCAAGCCAGCGGACGATGGCATCCAACAATACACCGCAGGCGCGTCCGAAGGCGCTAGTCCAGGTTCGACTAGGTCCGGTTCGGTTAGACCCCGCTCGATCAGGCCCGCTTTGGCTCATATTTTTTATTTGGCTTCGGACTGCTCGTGGATCGTGGTCAGGCTCAGGATTTCCATCTCGCGGTTTCCGTTCGGCGTAACCACGACGGCGCTGTCGCCTACTTTCTTGTTCAGCAGGGCACGGCCAATGGGCGAGCTGGTCGAGATCTTGCCTGAAGTTACATCGGACTCTTCGCTGGTCACCAGCTTGTATTCCACTTCCGCGTTCTTGGAGTTGTCATAGACGCGCACCGTCGACCCCAGCCCAACCTTATCTTTTGGGATATTATCCATATTGATAAGGGCAAGCTCGGCCATGCGCGCTCCCAGCTGCCGCAGCCGCGCCTTGACGAATTCCTGGCGCTGCTTCGCCATGTGATACTCAGCGTTTTCACTGAGATCCCCCAGCGCGGCCGCTTTCTTGATCTCCTTCGGAAGATCATGGACCAGCTCATGTTCGAGCACGTTCATCTCTTCCTGCAATTTCCGCTTAATCTGCTCTGTCATGTGCTTGAAGATTATAAACCCGTGTGGGCAAACTCTCCTGTTCGGCTTTCTCAACTCCGGCTTCGGTGGGTTTCAAGTTAACGCTGGTTAGCCTATTTTCAGCAAAGTTTTTAAAGTTTGGCTACCTCGAATTTCATACGCTAACCTACCGCCCAGTCGAATGGGGGAGCGAAACGAGCCCACTAAAGTCTTCACTTCCGAAGCCGCTTCCGGATTGCCTTTACTGCTCCGAGTGGGGTAAAATAAGAGAGTGTTGTTCCTCAAGTGCCCTGCGCTCGCGGGTGTCTCCTCATGATCAGCGTCGACGGCAATTTCCACATAGGCGATAAAGTCGTCTATCCCAATCATGGCGTTGGAGTTATAGAACAGATCAGTAGCCGTACAATTGGCGAAACTGTGGAAAAGTTCTACCTCCTCAAGATCAAGTCCAGCAGCCTGAAGGTCATGGTGCCGTTTCATAACGTAAACACCGTCGGCCTGCGACGCGTGGTCAAGAATGGTGAAATCCAGAAAATAATTGATTTTCTTACAGATGGCGAATGTGATAACAACGCCGACTGGAAATATCGCTTCAAGGAGAATTCGGAGCGAATGCGAACTGGGTCTCTGCTCGAAGTCGCTGCCGTCCTCAAAGGGCTGCTGCTGTTGAGCCAGTCCAAGCCTCTCTCCTTCCGTGAGAAAAAGATGCTGGAACGCGCCCGCTACCTGCTGGTCAGCGAACTAGCCATGGCCAAGAACACCGAAGAAGTCCAGATCGAAGAAATGCTCGCCAAAGCCCTGGCCAAGAGCAAACTACCTTTCCCAGAAGCCTCGGATTTCGTAGCTTAGTGCCGGTCTTCAGTCGTCAGCAAAACCACACTCAAAAGTCTTCAGGCGACTAGCTGGCCTACGTTAGGCCTTATTGACTTGATGAGGCCGTTGAGCATCCGGGCTATTTCTCCGGCGAACTCACCCATACGCCGGACCTCGGCCTGAGTTACATAGCCGTCCTCCGATCGTAAGTTGTGTTTCTTTTTCGAAGACCGATCCCCGCGCATAATGGAGAAATAGCAGGAATTCCTTGTCGGTACGGCGGCCTTTTCCTTCCGCGATGTTGCTCGCAACAGACACTGCTGCAGCCTGAGTTGATTGGCCAACCCGTAAATTTCCTCTCGCGGAAAGGCACGAGTACAGGAATATATTTCAACTACCAGCTCGCTGGCCTTTTGCCAAGCTTTGATGTCCCGATAAGAACCGCTCATTGCCGCACCTCCTCGTTGACCCGATTCTGTAACAGGTTGGGCATGGTCCGGTCTGTGACGGATGACCAAATACTGCGGTTGGCAAGTGATCGTGGTTTTCCTGACGACTGAAGACTGACGACTGACGACTGAACCCTGCTACTCCCCCATCCACGCCCCATACGGCTTCAAGGACTCAATATGATCGAACACAATCTTCATCGCAGCTGTGATGGGCACGGCCAAGACTAGGCCCATGGCTCCCCACAGCCATCCCCAGACCAACAGCGCGATAGTGACCGCGAGCGGATTCAACTGCAGGCGGTTGCCCAGGAACTTCGGATAAAGCACGTTGAGCGCAATCAGGTGCAGTCCTAACACGATCATCACTACCACTACCGCATCTCCCGAGCTGATGTGTCCAACGCTCACGAAGAATGGCGGCGCCATTGCCAGCACGACTCCAAGATAAGGAACCAGGCTCAGGAATCCGCTGATAAATCCGATGAAGTAAAAAAATGGCAGGCCCAGGATGGCGAACGCTATGGTGCTCGCCGTCCCCAGAAAAAGGCCGATCAGAAGATTGCCCACCATGAAGGTTCGAATCATGGCGGAAATCAGGCCCAGCGTGACATAGGCAGTCTGACGGTTCTCCAGCGTGAACAACATGACCGTTGCTGAGCGAACATGGTGCTGCCAGCTCAGCATGAAATACACCAGGAAAGGAACGAATGAGGCTGCCAGCAAAGCTTGCGAGACCGAACCGAAGCCGCGAGTGAGAAGGTCGGCCAAATTCGTCGTGGAATGGGATTCAGTATTCTTGGTCTGCCCGTCCGGGTCCAGGTTCCCCAGATTCTCGGCGCGCTGCCGAACCTGAGAAATTTCCTGCTGGATTTTCTGCGTGTATTTGGATAAATCGTGACCAAAAATGATGGCTTGATTGGACGAATAGTACACCAGGCCCGCCACCAGAACGAGCAGCAGAATGACGGCGACGGCAGCCGCTAAGCCGCGCGGCAGGTGAAAGCGGATCAGCAATTCCATCACCGGCGCCAGAATGAACGCCAGTAGCACCGACACCAGCATCACCGCCAGCACCAATTCGCCCCAATAGCAAAGACCCAGAACGGTCGCAATGCCGATGGCAGTGAGCGCCCAATGCGGCTTATGCGGCTTGGGCGGCGGGATGCCCAAGGCTTGCTGCTGGGAGCGCGTTATCTCTGCCTCGTCGACGGCCATAGCGTTATGTCTGCGTAGGTCATCGTAGCGTAACTTTAGGAAAACTCACGGGACATATAATCGCTATGTGCCTTTTGACCAAACCGCTGCCTCCGCTGGCGCACTTCGGCCAAGAGTCCTTGGCATGGACGTGGGCGCGAGAAGGATCGGCCTCGCCATCTCTGACCCTCTGGGCATTACTGCCCAGGGCCTCGACACTATTCACCGTCTGAATAAGCGAACGGACTTCGCCGAGTTGGAGCGGGTCATTCGTCACCACAAAGTGTCCGAAATCGTGATGGGTCTGCCCCTGCGCATGAGCGGCGCCGAAGGAATCCAGGCCGAAAAAATGCAAGCCTTCGCCGGCGAACTTCGCCGCCGCTTCAAGTTGCCCGTGCACCTCTGGGACGAACGCCTGACCTCTGCCCAGGCCAACCGCCTGCTGCGGGAGACAGATATGTCGATCAAACAGCGAGGCGCCGTCGTCGACCAGATGGCTGCAGTGCTGATATTGCAGAACTGGATGGATGCGAGGGGCGGTCGTTAGTCGTTGGCCGTTGGCCGAAAAAATCAACCATGGATTTCACGGATTTTTACCGGTCTAAATTCCATAGTTGTCTTATCCGTGTGAATCTGCGCAAATCCGTGGCTTCCAAGGCTTTGGACAACCCCCAAAGGCCAACGACCAAAGACCAACGACCGACGTCCTCTCTTCATCTAAACTATTGCCAACTTGCGCACGTTCCTGACACTCTTGCTGCTTGCCGTCCTCGCCACCGGCGGCTGGCTGGCGTGGGCCCTGTGGATGCCCGTCACGCCGGAAGGCCAGAAATTCGTAATGCTGCGGCCGGGATACTCCACCCGCCGAATCGCCGCCGAACTGAAATCGGCAGGTGTCATCCGAAACAGCCAGGCGTTTGTTCTCTGGCACCGCATCCATCCCAAACTGTCGTTGAAGGCTGGGGAATACCTCTTCGATAAGCCGGCGAAGGCGTTGGAAGTTCATGCACGCCTGGTGCGCGGCGATATCTATGTCCACACGGTTGTGATTCCTGAGGGGTACACCATGTTCGACATCGCGCAAGCGGTCCAGGACGCGGGCCTGGGACCAAGCCAAGAATTTCTCGAGGTGGCTCAATCCGAGGTGGGATTAATTTCCGACTTGGCTCCGGACGCCCAAAGCTTGGAGGGTTACCTGTTTCCGAATACCTACGAGTTCACCCGGACCCAGAGCATGAAGGATATTGTCGCCGCGATGGTGAAACAGTTCCGGCAGGTGGCTGAGCAGATCGGATTGACCGCCAATTTGCAGAAGGCCGATGGACAGACGCGCGAGCCACCGAATTCCGAGCCACAGACTGAAATAGAGAACACTGAAATACGGAACAATGAAATACGGAACAATGTGCAGAAGACGGTCACAGTGGCCTCGATCATTGAAAAGGAAACAGCCGTGCCCGAAGAGCGCCCGGTTGTGGCCAGCGTGTACTACAACCGCTTGGAACGGAACATTGCCCTGCAGGCCGATCCCAGCGTGATCTATGCGGAACTCCTCGACGGAACCTATGCCGGAGCGCTCCATCATTCCGACATGCGTTTTCAGTCCGCCTATAACACCTATACCCATCCCGGACTCCCGCCCGGACCGATCGGGAACCCGGGCCGAACCTCGCTGGAGGCGGCGATGCATCCGGCCAAGACTGACTACTTCTATTTTGTCAGCGACGGCAATGGCCATCACCGCTTTTCCCACACCCTCGAGGAACACAATCAGAATGTGGCCAGGCTGCGCCAAACAGTTCAGAGAAAGTAGCGTTCGTTAACCTTATCCCTCGCGCGGGTTGCTGATCTGACCACCCCTGCCTGTGTTGAGCCCCCTTTGGTCGCATATACTTAGCTTTATCGGTGAACCCAACTGCTTTCTGAGGAATCCAATCCAGTCTAAATGCAGACCTTTTGCCGCTATCGGGTCCTCTTTGCTTTTCTGGCCATCCTCCCCTTGACCGGGTGCCTGTTCCGTTCGCGCCGCGTCGAAAGGCAGGTTAGTACGGCCCCGCTGAAGTCCGCCACCCAGGCCGAGTTGATCGACTACATCAATTCCCAGGCCGCTAAAATTCGGACCCTGCAAGCGACGGTCGACATCGACACTTCAGTGGGCGGGATGAAGAAAGGGAAGGTCACCGACTACCAACAGATCCGGGGCTACATATTGGTACGCAAACCATCCATGTTGCGCATGATCGGGTTGATGCCCATCGTGCGCAACCGCGCTTTTGACATGGTGAGCGATGGCCGCGATTTTAAGCTGTGGATCCCGCCCAAGAATCGCTTTGTGATCGGACGCAACGATGTCGAGAGCCACAACCTGGAACAGCCGCTCGAGAATGTTCGTCCGCAGCATATCTACGATGCCCTGATTCTCCGCGAAATTGATCCGCAAAATGAAATCGCGGTCATGGAAAACAATTTCGAAGTCGTTACCGATGCCAAGCACCATCAGGTGCAACAGGCCGACTACGAAATTGACGTTATCCGCAGAGGCCAGCAAGGCTGGTCTCTTTCCCGCAAGATCATTTTCAGCCGTACCGATCTCCTGCCTCATCGCGAGCTGGTATACGATCAAAGCGGAAATCTGGCCACCGACGCGCACTACGAGGAGTACAAGAATTATAACGGGGTGAATTTCCCTTCGCAGATTGAAATCTGGCGACCTCAGGAGGAGTACGACATCACCATCACCATCGTGAAATTACAGTTGAACGAGCCGCTTCCGGACGACAAATTTGCGCTGGCACAGCCGCCCGGCGCACAAGTAGTGCATCTGGATCAGTCCCAGTCAAGCCAGGTAAGCGAAGACGGAAAGTAAAGCAGTCAGCTAGCTAGAAGCTAGAAGCCAGCAGTTAGCAGCTCAACCTCATGATGAACAAAATGATAGTCGCCAACCTGGTGCACCGGCCCATCCGATCTCTGATCAGTATTGTGGCTATTGCGCTTGAGGTTACGCTGATTTTGCTAATCGTGGGACTCTCCGTGGGAATGCTGAATGACGCGCGGCAACGACAGGCTGGAATCGGTGCTGACGTCATTGTGCAGCCGCCCAACACCTCTTTCATGGCAGGTGTAAGCAATGCCCCGATGTCGATCAAAATCGGCGGCGTGATTGCCCAACTTCCTCATGTGAAAGTGGCCGCCCCCGTGATTTGGCAACTATCGACTGCGAAGAATCTGGAAGTTATTTACGGTATCGATCTCAAGAGCTTCGAGGCGCTCGTGCCGTTTCACTACCTTCACGGCGGTCCTTTCCAGGGCCCGTATGATTGTCTGGTGGACGACTATTTTGCCCAGTCGCAGCACGCGAAAGTGGGTTCCACCATCGAGATTCTGAACCATAACTTCCGCGTGGCGGGAATCGTGGAACATGGGCGCGGAGCGCGCAAGTTTGTGCCCATAAGCACGCTCCAGGACCTGATCGGAAGCGAAGGCAAGGCCTCGGTCTTCTACGTAAAGGTAGACGATCCCGCCAATGCCGATGCAGTGGTACAGGAAGTGAAAAGTGTTGCGGGGTTGGAAAACTATTCGGTACGTTCCATGCGGGAGTATCTCTCCATGATGACCACCAGCAGCTATCCTGGCCTGTCGACCTTTATCAGTGTTGTCGTCGGTATTTCCGTGATTATCGGGTTCATTGTGATTTTTCAGGCGATGTACACCGCAGTGATGGAACGAACCCGCGAAATAGGCATTTTAAAATCCATTGGTGCATCGAAGCTGTACATCGTGAATGTAATTTTGCGCGAAACCGTGCTGCTGGCAATCGGCGGGATAGTCGTGGGGGTTCTGTTCAGTTTGGCCGCGAGGGCCGGAATCAAATACCGCTTGCCCACGCTCCCGGTCGTCGTTACTGGCGGGTGGATATTGCGCTCCACGCTGATAGCTATCGTCGGCGCGATCCTGGGGGCACTGTATCCGGCATACAAAGCAGCGCAGAAAGATCCGATTGACGCTCTGGCGTACGAGTAGAATTGGTACTTGGCATTTCGCCCTTCCTATCTCGGCGAATTCAAAATAGCGTTCAAGTTGTGCCGACTGGCAATTGCCGGTGCATCCTCTTTCGTTGACAATATCCTCTACCGTACGTTATCTTTAAGTCTTTAGCAGTCCTGCGGTTGCCCGCCTGGTAGCCCTGCGCCTTCGGCGTTGAAGTGGGTACTCAGCGGTCTTCTTTGTTTTTTTAATTTTCTGGGAGACTCGTAATGTCAACCTATTTCCCCAAAGCGGGGGAAATTGTGCGCAAGTGGTACGTCGTGGATGCCTCGGGGCAGACGCTGGGCCGTCTGGCCTCGCAGGTCGCCCGCATCCTTATGGGTAAAGAAAACCCGCGCTACACACCGTTTATCGACACCGGAGATCACGTCATCGTCATCAACGCTGAGAAGGTGAAGACGACGGGCATGAAGTCCGAGCAGAAGGTGTATCAGCACTACACCGGATATCCCGGAGGTTTGCGCACCGAGGAATTTCGCAAGCGGTTTGACCGTAAGCCGGAGTTGATCGTCGAGGAAGCGATCAAGCGTATGTTGCCCAAGACGAAGCTGGGCGGGCACATGATCTCCAAGCTGCAGGTTTACCGCGGCGACAAACATCCGCACGAGGCCCAGAAACCGGAAGTGCGGACGCTGGAAACGAGAGCCTAAGGCAATTTGGTTTCCGGTTTCTACTACCAGCGAGTTGGGAAATTTTGCGAAAGGTTGAGCACCGGTCGGCTGAAAGCTGACGGCTGAGTGCTGATAGCTAAATGGCAGAGTCAGTTCAATACTACGGTACGGGACGCCGCAAATCCGCAATCGCGCGCGTCTATTTGCGTCCGGGCAGCGGCGATTTCAAAGTTAACGGACGCCCTTTTGAGCAGTATTTCGTGACCGAATCGCAGCGCTCGAGTGCGCGACAGCCATTGCTATCGACAGACACGGCAGCTGCGTTCAATGTCGTGGTGCGTGTCACCGGCGGCGGTGTCAATGGCCAGGCGGATGCGGTCAAGCTGGGTATCGCCCGCGCTCTCATGCTGTTCAACATCGAGCTACGCAAGAAGCTCAAGGCGGAAGGCATGGTCAGCCGCGATTCGCGCTCCAAGGAGCGCAAGAAGTACGGTCAGAAAGGCGCGAGAAAACGGTTCCAGTACAGCAAGCGGTAAGTGGATAGACCGGGCAGACCGAGATTCCTCGCTCCGCCCACCAGTCGGAGTGACAAAGTTGGTTGAGGTTGGTTTTCGCTAACGACTGACGACCGAAGACCGACGACTAGTAAAGGTGTTCAATTCTTCCTGTGCCTCGCGGCGCGGGGCGGGAATGGCAATCGGGAGCAGCCGCAAGGCGTGCAAACGATGCAGACCAAATGAGGAGGTTAATTGGCTAACATTACCATGAAGGAGTTGCTCGAAGCCGGAGTCCACTTCGGGCATCAGACCAAGCGCTGGAATCCCAAGATGAAGGAATACATCTTCGGAGAGCGCAACGGCATTTACATCATCGACCTGCAAAAGACGCTGAAGATGTTCAAGGAAGCGTCAAAATTCGTGGCCGACCTGGCTGCGGCGGGCAAAATTGTGCTGTTTGTAGGCACCAAGCGCCAGGCCCAGGATGCGATTGCCGAAGAGGCGTCGCGCTGTGGCGGGTTCTACGTGAACCAGCGCTGGTTGGGCGGATTGCTCACCAACTGGGTTACCGTCCAGAAATCGGTAAAGCGGCTCAAGGAACTCGATGAGATGGCTACGGATGGCCGCTACGAGTTGCTGCCCAAAAAAGAAGTCATCAAGCTGGAGCGCGAGCGCAAGCATCTGCAAGCCAATTTGGCCGGCATCAAGAACATGAGCCGTCTGCCGGATGCGATCTTTGTCATCGACTCCAACAAGGAACAAATTGCGGTGCGTGAAGCCCGCAAGCTGGGCATTCCTGTAGTCGCAGTCGTGGACACGAATTGCGACCCCAGCGAAGTGGATTATGTAATCCCTGGCAACGACGATGCGTTGCGCGCGATTCGCCTGTTCGCTTCCAAGATTGCCGACTCGGTCGCCGAGGGTGCACAACTGATGAGCGACAAACAGGCCGCCGACCTGGCCGCCGCCGTCTATAACGAGCCGGAAGCAGTTCCCGCGGCAGAGGCTGGCGGTGAGGCCGCTCCCGAATCTGCCTCCGAAGCGGGCGCCGAAGACATCAGCATGGAAGAGGTGCTGGGTGCCGCGGTTCGGAAGCAGCCGGCTGCAGCCAAGGAAACCGTCGACGAGGATGTTCCGCAAGTGGAGACCCAGACGTATTAGAACCCGTCGTTGGCCCTCGGTCGTTGGCCAAGACCTTAACCCCTGAGGGAGATCAGACCCGCGCGGGTCGTCCGGCGCGGGTCAAAGTTTGTAGGGACAGTCGTCAGTCGTCGGTATTCAGCTTGACGAGCCCGTGGTTTGAACTGACGACTGAAGACTGAAGACTATTTCTTATGAGCACATCTACCGTGAACATTTCTGCAACTCAAGTGAAAGAGCTTCGGGAGAAGACCGGGGCGCCGATGATGGACTGCAAACAGGCCCTCACAGAAGCCAAAGGCGATCTGGAGCAGGCGGTCGTACTGCTGCGCAAGAAGGGAATTTCCGTCGCCGGAAAGAAGGCGAGCCGGGTGACCAAAGAGGGAGCCGTCGCGAGCTACATTCATGCCGGAGGCAAGATCGGCGTTCTCGTGGAAGTGAATTGCGAGAGCGACTTCGTGGCTCGCACCGACGACTTCAAGGAACTGGTGCACGACATTGCCATGCACATCGCGGCCAGCGACCCGAAATTTGTGCGCAAGGAAGACGTCACGCCTGAGGCTTTCGAGCGTGAAAAAGACATCTATCGCTCCCAGGCTGCCGCCACCGGCAAACCGCCGCAAGTGGTAGAAAAGATTGTCGAAGGCAAGATGAGCAAATTCTACGAAGAAGTCTGCCTCCTGGAGCAGCCTTTCATCCGGGACCAGACCGTCAGCATCGGCCAGCTCATCGCTACCAAGATCGGCAAGCTGGGCGAAAATATCGCAGTACGCCGCTTCGCGCGCTTCAAGGTAGGCGAGGCGGGCGAGACCATCGCTATTACCAAGCCGGAACAGAAAAGCGAGTAGGCCGGTTTCCGGTTTCTGCTTCCCGCTCGGAGCAGCGAGAGACTGGAAACTGGGAACCAGAAACTGGAAACTGGAATCTCATGCCAAATCCGGTGTTCAAGCGCATCCTGCTCAAACTCTCTGGCGAGGCCCTGGCCGCCAACCAGGGCTTCGGCGTAGATCCCCTGCGTATTCACGAGATTGCCGCCGAACTCGCCGACGTTCACTCCCTTGGCATCCAGATCGCCATCGTGGTGGGCGGCGGGAATTTCTTCCGCGGCGTAGCTCAACAGGCGCGCGAGATGGATCGCGTCTCCGCCGATCACATGGGCATGCTGGCCACCGTCATCAACGCGCTGGCCCTGCAGGACGCTCTCGAAAAGCAGGCCATTCATACCCGGGTGCAATCCGCGATTGAAATGAATCAGGTGGCCGAACCTTTTATCCGCCGTCGCGCCATCCGTCACCTGGAAAAGGACCGGGTCGTGATCTTTGCCGGGGGGACGGGGAATCCGTATTTCTCGACTGACACCGCCGCCTCCCTGCGCGCCATGGAGATCAAGGCCGATGCGATTCTCAAGGCCACGAAGGTAGACGGCATCTACGACGCCGATCCCATGCTGGTTAAGGACGCCAAAAAATTTACCGAAATCAGCTACATGGAAGTGCTGAGGCAGGGGCTCAAGGTGATGGACTCGACTGCCATCTCGCTCTGCAAAGACAATAACCTTCCAATCATCATTTTCAACCTGAACCAGCGCGGAAACATCCGCAAGGTCGTAATCGGAGAAAAGATCGGCTCTCTGGTCAGCGCGTGAAACCGGCCCGCCCCACCTTGTCATCCCGACCCGAGCGCCGCGCAGCGAGCGAAGTGGAGGGATCTGCTTGGGGGCCGTGCCACGGCATCAGACTTCCACATCACCAACAGTTACTCGCCAAGCACAATCACTTCAGGAATCAAGAACGTCGATGACCGGCGTCACCGGTAGCAGCGCGAGCAAGTCCCTCCACTTCGCTCGCTGCGCGGCGCTCCGGTCGGGATGACAGGAGTTTTTACTGTTCGAAGGTTTATAATTCAGCGTTTTGATACCTGAAGTTCAACGGAGCTGACGATGGCTCAATCCACAATGGCAACAGTACCCGGTCTTAAAGAAACTTATGTCCAGCTCAAAACCCGCATGGACAAGGCAGTGGAAGACTTTCGCAAGGCCATGGCCGCAACTCGCACCGGACGCGCGTCCGTACACATGCTGGACGCGGTCAGCGTGGACTACTACGGTTCGCAGATGCCGCTCAACCAGATCGCCCAGGTACACGCCCCCGAGCCGCAGCTCATTACGGTTCAGCCGTTTGATCCGAGCTCGCTGCCCGCAATCGAAAAAGCCATACGCACGGCCGATCTGGGCTTGAATCCGATGAATGATGGCAAGATCATCCGCGTGCCGGTGCCGCCGCTCACCGAGGAGCGCCGCAAAGATATGGTCAAACACCTGCACAAGGTGTTAGAGGAGCACCGCACAGCAGTGCGCAACATCCGCCGCGATGGCAATGACGCCATCAAGAAGGCGATGAAGGACAAGAAAATCGCCGAAGACGATGAGAAGCGCGCCATGGAAGAAATTCAGAAGTTGACCGATGACGAGATCAGGAAGATGGAAGAAATGAGCAAGGGAAAAGAGAAGGAAGTGATGGAGATTAAATAATCGTCAGTCGTCGGCAGGAGCGAGTCTTGGTTTCATTTTTTACCTCTTGATCGCTTGAAATGAGCCGCTCGAAATGAACTGCTCGGGAAGAAACGTTTATCTCTGCGCTGCCGGCCTGTTGATTCTTGTTGAATCTTTTGCTGCCTTGATGGGAAGCCCAATGCCGCCACGAATCATTCAAGAAAAAGAATTCTCGGTCGTTGGCATTGAAGCTCGAACCAACAACGCTAAAGAGTCGACCGGGGATGGCATTATTCCGAAGCAATGGAGCAAGTTCTTCGCCGAAGGAATCTTGTCCAAAATTCCGAACAAAGTCGATCCGACAATTTACGCCGTGTACACCGACTACGCCAGCGACCGCAACGGTGACTATACGTTTTTGATTGGCGCGAAAATTAGTGCGGCCGCCGACATCCCCGCCGGAATGGTAGTCAAAAAAGTGCCGGCGGGAAAGTACGCCGTCATTACCAGCACGACCGGTCCAGTTCAGAGCGTTGTGCCGCAGGCATGGCAACAAATTTGGGGATTGGAAGACAAAAGGCAACTGGGTGGCGCTCGATCCTACAAATCCGACTTTGAAGTCTACGACCAGCGCAGCCGGGACCCCCAGAGTTCGCAAGTTGATATCCACATCGGCATTCGCTAGGTTCAAGCGTCATTTGTTCCTCATCCTCAAGCAAATCCAAATCCCGCCAGAAGCCCGTCCAGAGCGGCAACCACTTCCGTATTTGCTTCTTCAACAACACCTGGTTTAGCCCGAATAATCTCTTCGGGAAGAGCACGACTTTTGCAAGAGCATGTCGGCTTCAGCCGCGCCGTGAGATTCTTCACTCCTGCGATGCCAGGTGACACTCGTGCAGGCTTTATAATCATCCCACCATGAAGAAGGTCGTTCACGCCGCTTGCCCGCACGACTGCCCTGATGCCTGCGGCGTTTTGATCACCGTCGAAGACGGGCGGGCGACAAAGATCCAGGGTGATCCGGCGCATCCGATGACTCGCGGGTTCTTGTGCGCGAAAGTGGCCAAATATCTCGAGCGCGTGTATTCGCCCGATCGAGTGCTCTATCCGATGAGGAGAGTTGCCCCCAAGAGGCCCCCCGCAGACGAGGGCTCCCCCGGAGCACCAGCAGCGCAGGCTTTTCAGCGAATTTCCTGGGATGAGGCGCTACACGAAATCGCCTCCCGATTCCGCGAAATTGCTTCGGAGTTTGGCAGTGAAGCGATCCTCCCGTACTCCTACGGCGGTACACTCGGGGCGCTCAACGGCGGGTCCATGGACCGGCGATTCTTTCACCGCCTGGGTGCATCGCAACTGGCTCGCAACATCTGTTCCGCGGCGGGCGAGGCCGGACTAAAGTCGGTCATCGGAATCAAGATAGGAACCGAGCCGGAGCAGTTCGCCCACTCGCGTTACATCATCGCCTGGGCCTCGAACATCCATGCCAACAACGTTCATCTGTGGCCCTTCATTTCGGAAGCCCGCCGCAATGGCGCCAAACTGGTTGTGATTGATCCTTACCGCACCCGCACTGCCGCTTGCGCGGACTGGTATCTGCCCATTAACCCCGGAACCGACGGCGCTCTCGCGCTCGGCATGATGCACGTCATTATCAATGAAGGCCTGCATGACGCCGATTACGTCGCCCGCCACACTTCGGGGTTTGACCAGCTTCGCGGGAAAGTGCAGGAATACCCGCCGGAGCGAGTCGAGAAATGGACCGGCATTGCGGCCGCCGACGTCGTCAAATTGGCGCGCGAATACACAACTACTCGTCCGGCCGTGATCCGTTTGAACTATGGTGTGCAGCGCTCGGAGGGTGGCGGCATGGCCACACGCGCCATCACGATGTTGCCCTGCATCACCGGTTCCTGGAAAGAAGTCGGAGGCGGACTGCAGCTTTCGACCAGCGGCGCTTACGGACTGAACAAAGAGGCGCTCGAGCGAACCGATTTCATGCAGGTTGCCTTGGGACGGCCAGCGCGGACTGTCAACATGGTGGAATTGGGCAAAGCGCTGAACACCTTGAACGATCCACCCGTCAAGGCTCTGTTCGTCTACAATTCGAATCCGGCGGCAGTTTGTCCCAACCACAATGAGGTGATTCGCGGATTGCGGCGCACGGACTTGTTCACCGTGGTCCACGAGCAGTTCTTTACCGACACCGTCGACTACGCCGATATTGTCCTACCGGCTACCACTTTCTTCGAGCACAAAGATCTGCAGACAGCTTACGGACACTACTACCTGCAAATGTCAGATCCCGCCATCGCGCCACTGGGTGAGTGCCGCCCTAACGTCGAAGTGTTCCGCGCCCTGGCCGAACGCATGGGATTTTCCGAGGAGTGCTTCAAGGATTCCGTGGATCAGATGATCGATGCCGCGCTGGATTCCAGGAATCCTCGATTGCAGGGGATCGGCCGTGAGCGCTTGGAGAGAGACGGGCATGTGCGGCTTAATTTCAATCCCCAGACTTCAGCATCCGACTCCCAGGTTTCGGACTTCTTGCCCTTTGCCGAAGGCAACTTCGCGACTCCGAATGGTAAGGCTGAACTTTATAGCGAGGAACTCAAGGGGGAAGGGTGGGATCCGGTGGTGGCATTCACTCCGCCAAGCGAATCACGACATAGCGCCCAAGCCAAATCGTTTCCTCTGGAGCTTCTGGCCCGCAAGGCGGACAACTTCCTGAATTCCAGCTTCGCCAACCTTGCCGAGATTCAGAAGATGGAAGAGGTCGGTCTTCTGGAGATGAATGCTGCAGACGCCCAAGTCCGTGGCATCGCAGACGGCGATTCAGTGCGCGTCTTCAACCGCCGCGGCGACATCCTGTTGAGAGCCCGGGTCGAGGGCGCAGTTCAGGCAGGAGTAGTTTCGGCCAAACTTCATTGGGCCAAATTGAGTTCGGGGAGTCGCAACATCAACGTGCTCACGTCGGAAAAACTTACGGACCTAGGCAACTCCGCTACGTTTTATTCCGTCTTGGTTGAAGTAGAGCTTTCTAAGCCGGCGGTTTTGGACGGTCTCAACCGCACTACCGTATAATTGCCACTTTCCATACTCCCAGTATCCGAGGTAGTAGCGATTCTTCGTTTTCATCAGGTTAGCCCTGTAGTGACGAAGAGGAGGTCGGGCCGCGCATGGCCCTCTCCTGTCCCGTCAGAGCAGTCATCTCATTCAATCTTAAAGATTTGTAAACCGCGCCGAGCGTTTTTCTGTTTGCTGCTCTCCCTTCTTTGGCTCTGTTCGGCGGGTTCGGGTCAGCAGGATGTAATTACCGAAATTGCTGTTCATGGTAACCGGCGGATTCCGGCTGAAACCGTTCGTGCTCGCATTTTCAGTCGGCCCGGCGACGTCTATGATGCCGCTGCCTTGGAGCGTGACTTCAATTCGCTGTGGAACACCGGCTATTTCGAAGATATCCGCATAGAGCGCGAGCAGACGCCCAAAGGCTGGCGTATCCATGTTTATGTGAAGGAACGTCCGACCATCAGCGAGATCGAATACGTCGGGCTCAGTTCAGTATCAAAAAGTGACGTCCTCGACCGTTTCAAGGATCGCAAAGTGGGACTGTCACCGGAGAGCCAGTACGATCCCACCAAGATAAAAAAGGCAGAGGTCACCATCAAGGAACTGCTCTCCGAGCATGGACGTCAGTTTGCTACCGTGCGCACGGAAGTTCGGCCCATCCCACCCGCCAAAGTAAGTGTCACCTTCGTGGTCAAGGAAGGCCCCAAAGTCAGCGTTGGAAAAATCACGTTCGTGGGCAACAAGCATGTCAATTCCCGAACCCTTCGCGCTGCCATGAAGAACCTGAAGCCGATAGGGATTCCCCACTCCATTTTCCTGGAGAATATCTTTGCCAAGACTTACGACGCTACCAAGCTCGACGAGGATACAGAACGGGTGCGGGCGGAATTTCAGAATCGTGGCTACTTCAAAGTGCTGGTGCAAGATGCAAAAACCGAAATTCATGATACTGGCCATGCCGGATTCCATATCCCACTGCTGACCAAGGGCCCCGGCAAGGCAGTCGACATTACCATTCCGATCGACGAGGGCGAGCAGTATCGTCTGGGCAGCATCACCTTCAACGGGAACAAGGAAGTCACCAACCTGAAAGCCTTGCGCGCACTTTTTCCCATGAAGGACGGAGACATTTTCTCTCGTGAAAAAGTGGCCAAAGGACTCGATAATCTGCGCGACGCCTATCGCCAGTTGGGCCACATCAACTTTACTTCGATTCCCAATACCACTTTCGACGAAGACAAAAAACTGGTGAATCTTACGATCGATATCGATGAAGGCAAGAAGTTCTATGTCCGCAGAATCGAATTCAGCGGCAACACCACAACTCGCGACAAGGTTATCCGGCGAGAAGTGGCGTTAGAGGAAGGGCAGGTTTACGACGAGCGCCTGTGGAAGCTAAGCCTTCTGCGACTCAATCAGTTAGGGTATTTCGAACAATTGAAGCCGGAGGATCCGAATGTCACCGAAACCCATCTTGACGAGAAGAACGGCACAGTCGACCTGACTCTGAAGGTGAGAGAGAAGGGCAAGAACAGCATCGGCCTGAATGGCGGTGTGAGCGGGCTGGCCGGTGCCTTTATCGGGATCAACTACAGCACCAATAATTTCCTCGGTCTGGGTGAGACGTTGTCGGTCCAGACCAGCATCGGCAACAGCCAACGCATTCTGTCTTTTGGCTTTACCGAGCCTTACCTCTTTGACCGCCCCATCCAGGGCGGTTTTACCATCTTCACCCAGAAGTTCAATTACAACCAGGCGCGCCAGGAAGCCATTCTTACCGGCCAGCAGATCAACTTGCCATCCGCCTTTCTGCAGAATCTGCAGAACTACACCCAGTCCAGTTCGGGATTTACGACCTCAGTCAGTTACCAGCTGCACCATTCGTTCAAGCGCGTAGGCCTCACGTATTCTTTCGACCGCTCCTCCATCGTTGCGGTCAGCGATGCCTCAAAAATCCTGTTCACCGACCTTGCATTTCGCGGCATCAGCGGTCCTAATTCCCTGGATGGAATCATCACCAGCAAGATCGTCCCCAGCTTCTCCTTCAGCACCATCAACAGCCCGATTTCGCCGAAGAGCGGCACCAGCGTATTTTTCGGGGGAGAAATTGCCGGCCTGGGAGGCACCGTGCGTTCCGTGCGCCCCATCGTCCAGTACAAACATTTCAAGCCCATGCAGAAAGGTCGGAACACAATCGGATTCAACCTTCAGGGCTCTTTCCTGGCCGGATACGGCGGAGTCGTAGCGCCGCCTTTCGAGCGTTTCTATATGGGCGGAGAAAACGACCTGCGCGGCTTTGATATTCGTTCCGTCTCTCCGGTCGCGTTTCTTCCTGACAAGGGGGCAATCGTCCTGCGCAATCCGGACGGCACCGTGGTCCCCAAAGACCCCGGCAACCCGCTGCGGGGTAGCTATACAATCCCCGTTCCGGTGGAGCGGATCGTGTTCCCTGGAGGGGATGCCAGTCTGGTCACGAATCTGGAATACCGGTTTACCATCGCGGGTCCAGTCGCCTTGGCGCCCTTTGTGGACCTGGGACTGAATCCGATCGTCAGAGGTTCGCAACTCCGTATCAATCCCGGTCAACTTGCCGACATCAACGCGACCGTCTTCGGCTGCCCCGCGCTCGATATTGCTCTCAACTGCTCGGGAGGACACCTCCAGAATCCTCCCTTTTCCCAGAATTTGCAGATTGTGCAGTCCACGAACTGGATTCCCCGTATGTCCACCGGACTCGAGCTGCAGGTATTCCTGCCGGTGGTCAACGCTCCGTTCCGGGTCTATTGGGCCTATAACCCGCTCCGATTGGATAACATCACCCGCGGGCCCGTACCTATCACCCGCGACATGTTTCCGCCCGGGGCGGCGGGTGATTTCACCTTCGAGCAGGCGGCAAGAAGTCTTGCTCCCGAATTTCAGCTGCGAGAGCCGCGCAAGACATTCCGCTTCAGCGTGGCCACGACGTTCTAGAGGCGGTCGCGGGTGGTCAGTCTTTCGGTCCTCCGCTATCGCAAGCCCGCAACTTTACTGTTGACAACTGAGGACCGGCAACTACGACTGGTTTGACCTGTGTCCGACCTGTACCTATAATGGCCGTATCCACACCCTGCGAGGGCAGCCAGCGGGGTGGTCACCACGCCGGTCGAGTGCGGCGTGAGGCGCTGGGAAATCCGGCCCAGCCTCTTCCGTTGACAACAAACGGTTGGGTTAATGCTGAGGCGCGGCCAGCACAGGCTTGCAGAAAAGATCTGACCCATTTCCCGGGACATATTCCAAGGAGTTCAATCAAACACATGACAAGCAAGTTCGTGCGATTTTTCATGCCTGCTGTATTCGCTTTATCGGTTTCGGTATTGGCCCAGACCGCCGCTCTCCCCGCAGCCCCTAGTGCCGCCGCGGCCAACAATGCCGATGCCCCCCTGGCCACCAACGCTACCGGAACTAAGATGGGGACAGTCAATGTCGAACAGGCCATTTTCGCCACTAACGAAGGCCAGCGCGATTTCGAAGCCCTGAGCAAGAAGCTCGAACCCAAACAAAACGAGCTCAAGGGCGCGAACGATGAGGTCGAGGCCCTGAAGAAGCAACTCAACACCCAGGGCGAGAAGCTCAACGACGAGAGCCGCGGTACTCTGGTGAAACAAATCGAGCAGAAGCAAAAGTCCCTGGAGCGCCAGGTGCAGGACGCGCGTGATGATGCCCAGAACCAGCAGAACGAGATCGCGCAACGCATTCTGCAGAAGATGGGGCCGATGCTGGTGAAGTACGCCGCTGACAACGGTTTTGGCGTCATCATCGACACCTCGAATCCGTGGCCGAATGGGCCAGTGTTGTGGGCTGGGCCCGCGGTGGACATCACCAAGCCGGTGGTTGATCTCTACAACGCACAGTCCGGAGTTCCCGCTCCCACCAGGCCCGCCGGGTCCAAGCCAAGTACATCCGGCACAAGACCAGCGACGACACCGGCCGCGCCTAAACCGCAGACTCAACCAAAATAACGTTCGCGACACCTTAAGTCGTGAAAGAGTTTCCACAGGCCGCATTTTGATGCGGCCTTTTTCTTTTCCTGCTTAGCCCGAAATGCTGTTCGGGAAATCGTTCGCCGGTGTCCTTACTCATAGCAAGTATCAAGCTGAGGAGGAGACACCATGTTCGCCGATTCCTTTTGTGATTCCGGCTGGGCCAATCGCTCGCATCGGGCCTGGACCACGCTGGCCTCGTTCGCGCTGCAGTCGCTTGCAGTAATCGGCCTGCTTCTGCTGCCGCTGATCTATACCCAAGGCCTGCCCAGGCTGGCCTTGCTGGTGCCCGTGCTCGCGCTTGCCCCACCACCGGCTCCCCATCCCGCGCCGCCGCACTCCAGTTCACCTCCTGCCCAAAGCAACATGATCGAAACCAGGCTCCTCAGCCCGGCTCAGATTCCGCACGATGTCAGCATGCTGGCGGAGACCGCGCCTCCGGCGCCGGTTCTCGATGTAACCGGTTTCGGTGTTAGCCACGGGACCGGCGATGCCCGGGGCACTGTCCTTGGCTCGATACCCGGCTCCGATCTGGTCTTGCCGCCACCGCCTCCAACCGCGGGCCGTCACCCGCCAGTGTCGCGCATGATGGAAGGGAATCTCGTCCTTCGAGTTCAGCCGGCCTATCCCTTGCTCGCAAGGCAGGTGCGGGTGCAGGGACTCGTGGTTCTTCGCGCGGTGATCAGCCGTGATGGCACGATTGAGAACTTGCAAGTGCTCAGCGGCCATCCCATGCTGGTGCAGGCTGCCGTCGATGCCGTGCGGCAGTGGCGATACCGCCCATATGTTCTCAATGGCGAGCCGGTGGAAGTGGAGACCGAAGTGAAAGTGAGTTTCATCTTGTCCGGCGGCTAACAAATAGCCTTCCGCTGGGTCGGGAGTAGCACAGGGGTAACGTCGGATTGCCTGGTGCGCCCGCTATAATCGCCTGTAGTGGCCACGGCTGAAATATTGAAGCGGACCGCGACGCGACCCACATGGGCTCAGGTTTCGCTCGAAAACCTGCGCTACAACTTCGGCGTCGTGCAGCGCCACATTGGGGCAAGCATAACCGTCTGTGCAGTCGTAAAGGCTGACGCTTACGGCCACGGCGCCCTCGAATGCGCCCGCGCCCTCGAAGCCGAGGGAGCACGCTGGTTAGGCGTGACCTCGCTCGATGAAGCGATCCCGTTGCGCGATGCCGGTATTCATACCCGCATCCTGCTGATGACCGGATTCTGGCGTGGTGAAGAAGAGGAAATCATTCGCCTGCAATTGACCCCGACGGTTTGGGAGACAGGGCAAGTAGAGTTGCTGGAGAAGGCCGCCGCCGGCATGAATTTGCCGAGACTCCCCGTTCATCTGAAAGTGGACACTGGCATGGGCCGACTGGGAGTCGATCCGGAAGATCTCTACGAAGTTTGCGCTGCCCTGAAGTCGTCGCCGCACCTGATTCTGGAAGGACTTTCCACCCACCTGGCTTCTTCCGAAGTGCTGGATGCGCCCTCCGTCGATGAACAACTGCGAAAATTCGAACAGGTTCGCAACCTCCTGCGCAACGAAGGATTCGATCCGCCTCTCATTCACGCCGCCAACACCGGAGCCGTTATTTCACGGCGCGAATCCTGGAATAATATGGTGAGGCCGGGAATCGCCCTCTATGGCTACTACTTGCCCTTTGAGCGGGCGGGGAGAGAAGTTAGCGGTGCCAAGTTGCGGCTCGCAGTTAAACCGGTGCTCACCTGGAAGACCCGCATCCTTTCTTTGCGCGACGTGCGCGCCAACCAGGCCCTGGGATACGGCGGAACCTACGTCACCAAAGCCCCGACGCGAATTGCAGTGCTTCCCGTCGGATACGCCGATGGATTGAACCGAGCCCTCTCCTCCCGAGGACGGGTGATCGTGCGCGAGCACTACGCTCCCATCCTGGGTCGAATTTCGATGGACTTGACGCTGGCCGATGTCACCGGTTTGCCCGGTGTTTCCGTGGGTGATGAGGTCATCCTGCTCGGCACTCTGGATGGGTTGAGCGTGGATGCCCGCGAGCACGCCGAGCTCGCCAATACAAACGTCTACGAAATTCTTTGCGCAATTTCGAAGCGAGTGCCCAGAAAGTACAGTTAATCGCCGGCTGTTTCTTCCCGCGGCGGCACATCCACATACTAAAAGTCACCCACCCGATGTCCAGAAAACGCGGTTCGCTGCGGGCGCACTGACCACTCGCGTCCCCTTTGATATCCTGACTTATCAATGCCTTCCCGCTACCAGCAGTGGATGTACGACTGGGAAACCCGTCTCACCTCGGTCGACAATAATCGCGTAGTGCGCCCGCTGGAGTGGGGCCTCGATTGGACGCGCGATTGGCCCTGCCGCAATGGCTTTCAACCTGGACACTCGAACCAGGACATCGATAGCGAAAAATTTCTGCGGGAATATAACCAGCGCATAGTGGCCTCGAGCGACGAGTTCTATTCCTACAAAACTCCCTCGGATTTTCGACTTGAGAGACGTCAGATCCAGGTCTTCAGCACGCGTGAGCTGCCTGATCCAGCACTGGAAAAGAAGGTGCGCGGCACCCATGCTGATTTTCTTCGCTTTACCTCGCCGGTGAGCACGCCCTACCCGGAAAACAACCTGGTGAATGCCCGCTGGTTTCCGGCTCGGGGACAGCGTGCTGTCGTGCTGCTTCCGCACTGGAATTCCGATGCGGTCGCTTACTCCGGGCTGTGCCGGGTGCTGAACATGCTGGGCATATCGGTCCTGCGCCTGAGCATGCCATATCACGACATCCGCATGCCGGCGGACACGCGGCGTGCCGACTATGCCGTCTCCGCCAACATCGGCCGCACGCTGGATGCATGTCGCCAGGCGGTAATTGACGTGCGTTGCTGCCTCGACTGGCTCGAGCAGAAGGGATGCCGCCGCCTGGGCATCCTCGGGACCAGCCTGGGATCCTGCTATGCCTTTCTCGCCACTGCCCACGACCCCCGCATCCGGGTTGCCGCTTTCAATCATGCCGCTACCTATGTCGCAGACGTAGTATGGCACGGGCAGTCCACCCGCCACATCCGTCAGGGACTCGAGCCTCAAATCGATCTCGAGAGGCTGCGCGCGCTGTGGAGCGGCATCAGTCCGATTTCTTACTTCGACCAGTTCTCACGCTGGCCGAAGAAATCCCTCATCGTTTACGCCAGGTACGATCTGACGTTCCTGCCCGAATTCTCCCGGCATGCGGTAAAGGAGTTTACGCGGCACGCCCTTGACCACAAGGTTGTCGTGCTGCCCTGCGGCCACTACACCACGGGAGAAACACCCTACAAATATATGGACGGCTGGCAACTGGCTTCGTTCATGCGGACAGCCTTCGAAAGCACCTAGGCTTGTTAGAATGTCTACTGAAAACTGAGATCTGAAAACTGAGAACTGCCTCATGAAAAACAACAACATGTCCCGCTCTCTCTACGAAGCCGATCCGCAGGTAGCGGCCGCCATCGATAACGAAGTCCGCCGCCAGCATGAAGGTCTGGAACTGATCGCCTCCGAGAACTTCGTCAGCGAAGCCGTCCTCGAAGCCATGGGCTCGGTCTTCACCAACAAGTATGCCGAAGGCTATCCCGGCAAACGCTACTACGGGGGCTGCGAGTTTGCCGACATCGTGGAGGATCTGGCGCGCGAGCGTGCCAAAAAATTATTCGGCGCGGAGCATGCCAATGTACAGCCCCACGCCGGCTCCCAGGCCAACATGGAGGCCTACGCGGCTGTGTTGCAACCTGGCGACACCATTCTCGGCTTGAATCTTGCCCACGGCGGACACCTCACGCACGGCCATCACCTGAATTTTTCCGGAAAGACTTACCGCATCGTTCCTTATGGCGTGACCAAAGAGGCAGAAACGATCGATTATGACGATCTTGAAAAGCTGGCGGAGAAGGAGCGTCCGAAGCTGATCATCGGTGGGGGGAGTGCCTATCCTCGAATCATCGACTTTGCCCGTATGCGCCAGATCGCGGACAAGGTTGGCGCCCTTTACCTGGTAGACATGGCGCATTTCGCTGGTTTGGTGGCCGGAGGCGTCCATCCTTCGCCGGTTCCGCACGCCCACATCGTGACCACGACCACGCACAAAACCCTGCGCGGGCCTCGTGCCGGCATGATTCTCAGCAAGCAAGAGTTCGCCGCGGCCATTGATAAGGTTGTGTTTCCCGGCATGCAAGGTGGTCCGTTGGTTCACATCATTGCCGCGAAAGCCGTCAGCTTCCAGGAGGCGATGCAGCCCGAATTCCGCGAATACGCGCGGCAAGTCGTGGCCAATGCGAAAATCCTGGCCGAAACTCTGGCGTCCGAAGGTTTCCGCATCATCTCCGGAGGTACCGACACTCATCTCATGCTGGTGGATGTATTCTCCAAAGGAATGTTCGGCAGCGAGGCCGAAAAAGCACTGGGCGAGGCTGGCATCACCGTCAACAAGAATGCCATTCCGTTCGATGCTAACCCGCCGATGAAGCCGAGTGGTATCCGAATCGGCACGCCTGCTCTCACTACCCGCGGCATGAAAGAAGAAGAGATGAGACAGGTTGGGCGCTGGATCTCCGAGGCCCTGCACCATCGCACCGAACCCGCTTTGCTTGGCAAAATTCGGAGGCAGGTTGTGGTTCTGGCGGAAGCATTCCCCCTATATCCTGAACGCAGGGCCAAAGCACAGGCCGAGCTGAGAGCCTAGCAATCTTGATCACTAAGGAACATTGCAGGCGGGAATAAGAATTCTCTGTCTGCCCCTGTCTCCTCTGTGGTTAAATCCTGCCGTGAGAGTCGCCATCGACATCCGCCGGATGACGGAATTCGGCGTTGGCACCTACACTCGCAACATCGTGCGAGCGCTGAGCCATCTCGATCGCGAGAACAAGTATTTCCTGATCGGCCCTCCCGAAAAGGTGGCCGAGATCGGATCACTGTCCTCAAATTTTCATGCTGTGCCTCTGCTGGGAAACGACACCACCATCAAAAGCTATTTCGACTTTCGCGCCATCCTCAAGCGCCTGAATTGCGATCTTGTCCATATTCCTCACCTGTTCTGGCTGCCGCGAAACTTGCCCTGTCCCTATGTAATGACAGTTCACGACGTGCTCGAACACATGTATCGGGCGCGTAATCAGTCGGGATTCAGGCGCTCCTTGCATTTTCTTCTCACCCACCGAGCCCTGAAAGGAGCGGCACGGCTCTTCGCAGTTTCCAACTTCACCAAAAGCGAGGTTGAGAAGCTGTTCGGCATTCCTGCAGAGCGTATCGAAGTGGTGTACAACGCCATTGACGAACGATTCTTGCGAGGCCATGCCAGCGAGGCCGACCGCCAACTCCTGGCCGAGCGCTACCTGGTCATCCATCCTTTCCTGCTTTACACCGGTCGTATAAGTCCGCACAAGAACGTAGTGCGAATCATCGAAGCCTTCTCGGCGTTGAAAGCGGAACTGGATAAAGAAAAGATTTTTCCCGGTTTGAAGTTGATCGTCATCGGAGATGAACTCTCCAAGCACCCGGATTTGCGCCGCACCGTTGTTCGCAGCAGGATGCAGAATGACGTGCGTTTCCTGGGATTTGTGCCCATCGAAGTGCTGAGAATTTTCTACGACGCCGCCAAGATCTTCGTCTTCCCCTCACTCTATGAGGGATTCGGGCTTCCGCCTCTCGAAGCTATGGCTCACGGCACGCCCGTGGTGACGTCAAACACTTCATCGCTGCCCGAAGTGGTGGGCAACGCTGCCGTGCTGGTGAATCCGGAAAATGTTTTTGAGATCATGCGCGCCCTGCACCGTGTGCTGATTGACAACTCGCTGCGCGACAAACTCAAGGAGCGGGGCTACGAGCAGGCAAAACGATTCTCCTGGGACGCCTCCGCCCGCCAGATTCTCCGTGTATATCACGAGGTCACGGACAAGCGGACTGTAAAGACCGAGGTTGCGGACGAACCCGTCAAGCCCCGGGCAGTAAACTCTTGAGTTGGAAGTCCGCCTCAGGCGTTCTTTAGCAGAGGCTGCCCGGGAGAATTCAGCCCCAAACGATGCAGTTTGGCCGCAATCCGGGCGCGGTCAGCTTCGGTCGAAGCAGCCGTATGGCGTCTTTTCAGTTTGGCAATCTTTTCGCTGCGAGTACGGCGACGGCGAATTTCCGGACGACGGCTGGGTGCGGACATCAAGTCCTCCTGATTCTGTTAGTCGAAACTAGTTTATATCAAGACCTCGCCTGGGACATTCGCAGTGTGGGTGCGAGCGGCCCGCTCGTGCTTTCGGGCATAGGATCTGTCCGTTGATTCTATGACGGAAGCTGGACCCTTATCGCCCGTCCGGCCAGAGCAGAGGCCCGAGAAATTCCACGCCCCACGGTTGCCAAAAGCTTTCAATGGTCCGGACGTTCTTCGAAATTTATTGCCAATGTCCTCGAAAGCGAACGTTCCCAGGACCAGGGATGAGGTATTCTTCGCTTGCTGTCTGCTCCACTTGCCGGATAGAGATAGGGTATGAGTGCTGTAGTGGCGAAACTTTTCCGTCATTCATTCATGAGAGATGCGCCACTCACCTGAAACCAACCGGTCAGATGCCGGCATACCAGGCATAGCCTCCCTCTGCAGACGCGGAGCCCAGACCCTTGCCGAACCCTTTTAGACTGTCAGTTACCGTCATGTGGGTGACGAATTTTACGTTCTTGTAGCCGAGCTGGCGGGGGAGCCGCAGGCGAAGCGGCCCGCCGTGGCCTACGGGAAGTTCGTTGCCATTCATCCCGTAGGTGAGAAAGGTCTGCGGATGCAATGCATCGGCCATATCGATGCTTTCCCACCAATCGGGATCGATCGAAGAGTAAACAACGTATCTGGCCTGCGGCAGGACTTCCACGGCTTGCAGGATTTGGGAGAGAGGTACGCCGATCCACTCGGCTATATACGACCAGCCCTCTTCACACTGCAGCATAGTGATCTGGCGGTGGGACGGGTAGCTCCTAAGCTGGTCAAGCGAAAACGAAGCAGGCCGGGCGACCATGCCGTTGACGGAGAGCCGCCAATCAGCGAATCCTCCGGCCCGAAGGCGCTGGAAGGCTTCACTCAGTGGCGCAATTTCGTTCGGGAAGGGAGGCTTCGAAATCTGGCTCTGCGGGAACTCGCGAGCCAGCGAGTGCCTGGTCAGCAGCCGCTGAGCAGAGTAGGTCAAGGTTTCTCCGAGGCCGTAGATTCCGCCGTGATCGGGCGGAACCAGCCCATACTTGTGCGCCATGCGCGCGGCCACGCCCAGGCCCGCCACGCCCGCTGCGGCCGCGAGTCCGGTTGTGATCAGTTTGCGGCGTGACAGATTGCGGGGTGACTGCTCGCTCATGTGCGCTCCATATCTGTACCAGCACGGCCCGTGATCATCGCTCGCATGCGGCTCCTGAATCCGGCGAGCAAAACCATCGCCACGTGGACCAGCAGGAAAAGCAGGAGAGCCAGGGAGACAAAGAAGTGAAGCGTGCGCGCGGACTGTTGGCCGCCCAACAAATTGACCGTCGCCGGAACCGCTGAAACAAAGGCGGGAGACATTGCCAGGCCGGTCCAGACTACTAACGGGAAAAGAACGAAGATCACGAACAAGTAGGTGAGCCGCTGGAGCACGTTATACGACCAGGCTTCTTCCGCACTCGGCCGCGCGAAGCGCAAGTGATTTGCGATTGCCATCGACAACGCCCGCCACGAAAGATCGGCCTTACCCGGGAGCAAGTTTTTCCGCAAATGCCCGGTGAAAAAGCTGGAGATTACATAGAGTAAGCCGGTCAATAGCACCACCCAGGCAGCTTGAAAGTGGAGATAACGGCTCCATCCGTTCTGGTCAGGCATGATGTATTCGTAGCCGGTCGGCACCAATTTCCTTGACGAAGGGATCGGCAGTTTGAACAACGGCGGGGTCAAGACATTGCCGGTTTCGCCCCAATAGAAGCGAGGGTGAGAGATCACAATTTCAAATCCGCTGACCAGCAGGGCAAAAAAGCACAGGGTGGTGATCCAGTGAGTGACCCGGACGAGCGCAGAGTGCCGCGGCGTAACCGTCGTGGCGGGGACGGCCGACACAGCACTTGGGATGCAAGCGGACTCGCTCACGCCGGAATGGTACCATGTGGCGCTCACCTCCGACATCCACGAATCTGCCCGGCTGTGTGTCCAGAGAGAAGAACTAGCCGAGCTTCACCAGATTAGGGACGCGCCGATTGAGTATGGCAATGAAGTCAAACTAGCCACTGTTGACAGGTCTTGCGTCACACCTGCGTCACAAACATCATGCGGCAGCTTGGCGTGGCCGCGATACGCTGTCAAATCAAGTGATTAGTTGTTAAGTATTTGAGGCTGGGCGACCATCCTTGAAACAGCCAAAACCACGATGCTGGTTCGCGACGAGTGCTTGAACTAAACCTTTTTTCTTCGCATAAAATAAGTAACCAATGCGATTAAAAGAAACACCGCGATAACGTATGGTCTCAAATTGTTACCTGGATGACCTGCCTCGTCCGCCCATGGCTTCCCTAAAGTTAGGGTTGTGAGGACTGCTTCAACGAAGCCAATGAAGACTCTTCCAATCGTCTGACTAAAAAGACCGCTGGTGCAATCTTTACAAGCAAAAGCCCCGTATATAAATCCTGTCAGCGGTAAGCAGAGTATTAGTCCGGCAAGTAACGAGATTAGCGCTCTAATTTTATCTTTTTTGCTTAGCATCATACTGTCAGCTCGCCGACTATCTCCTTACGCTGGAGAGTGTTGCCGTGCTCGAATCCGTGTTGCGGCGCGACCCTAACTACCGCGGCGCGCCTTGTTTAAATATGCCTTGACAAGTATATGCCATGTTGAGTATATATAGCGAATGCAATCTGTCTTCGAAATCATTGCGGAGCCGAACCGTCGCGCGATACTGAGTCTCCTGGCCTCGTGCCAGCAGTCGGTGGGAGAGATCGAGCGTCATCTTCGTATGACGCAGCCGACTGTGTCAAAGCATCTGCGAGTGCTGCGCGAGTCTGGTTTCGTAGAATCCACGGTTGACGCACAGCGCCGTCTCTATCGGCTGAAACCTGAACCACTTCAGCAGGTGGACGCCTGGCTAGCTCAGTTCCGCCGCTTCTGGTCCGCTCACATAGATGCTCTCGAACGCCACCTCGACCGCTTGGATCCGTCAACACCCACGAAACGGAAGACTAAGAAAAACACGACGCCGCCCAAACCGCGAACGTGACAAAGGAGAAACGAATGAAAATCAAAGTGACAAGCATATACGTGGACAACCAGGACAAGGCCCTGCGCTTCTATACCGAGGTACTGGGCTTTGCCAAGAAGACCGATTTCAGTCAGGGGCCATATCGCTGGCTGACCGTGGCCTCACCCGAAGAGCCGGACGGCACTGAGCTGCAGTTGGCCCTGAACAACAACCCCGCAGCCAAAGCGTATCAGCAGGCGATCTTTCAACAGAGCCAGCCCGCGGCCATGTTCTTCACCGATGACGTCAAGGGAGACTACGAGCGGATGAAGGCCCGCGGCGCCGAGTTCACCATGCCGCCCACTGACGTGACCGCCTCGACCATTGCGATGCTGAACGACACCTGTGGCAACCTCATTCAGCTAACCCAGCTGGCGCGCTATTGACGCTAGGCATAAGGAGAAGAAGATGACCGTTCGTGAGCAGTACACACCGGGTCCGGCCAGCGGAGCGCAGATAAGAAAGGACCGGGGACAAAACGGTGAAGAGAAGTGGACGCTCATTCTCGTCAGAGAGCTGCGCCACTCGCCGGAAAAAGTCTGGCAGGCGCTTACCGACCCGGCACATCTGCGCGAGTGGGCTCCCTTCGACGCCGATGGGAGCCTGGGTATGGTTGGAACCACGGTGAAGCTCACCACGGTGGGAGCGCCCACGCCGCGCGTTACCGAAACAACAGTGACGCGAGCCGACGCTCCCGAGGTGCTTGAGTACAAGTGGGGTGGCTTCGATATGCGATGGGAACTCGAAGCCTTTGGTGGCGGCACGCGCCTGACCCTGTGGACCAACATCGGTCACCGCTTTATCGCAATGGGTGCTGCCGGCTGGCACATTTGTTTCGATGTTCTGGATCACCTTCTCAGCGGAACTCCCATCGGCCGTATGGTCGGCCCCGAGGCCATGAAGTTCGGCGCCTGGCAGCGATTGAACGCCGAGTACGCCAAGCAGTTCGGGATTGAAACGCCCAACTGGCCGCCTCAGGCGGCTCAAAAATCGTGAATCGAGGTGGACCGCAAAAGAATTATTGGAAAGGATCGAGACAACTCCGGGAGCTCCGTTTACCAGAACTGGCCTCGTAGTACGAACGAGTTGCCTTTCCGTCGGATCTGATCCGCTCACAGAGATGCTCTCGAACGCCACCTCGATCGCACGGATCAATCAACAAATAACCGAAAAGGAGGAAGAACCCCATGGAATCGACCCTGCAGAAGCCGGCCTTTGTCGCCGCAAGGACTACTCCCAAAACTACCACACGTTCGGTCTTTCGCTGGATTCACCTCGTCTTTAGCATTCCGATACTCGGTTACATTTATAGCCCGTTTGACCAAATTCCAAACTACGCCCCCGCCACTCGTTTTGTCTTCGTTCCTGTGCTTGTTCTTTCGGGATTGTGGATTTGGAAAGGCCATGTCGTTCGACGACTTCTTTCGAAGAGATCGGCCTAGCAAGACGCTGCCGCAATAAGACGACTCGCATAAAAACGGGACAAGAATTCGGAGGCATCAAGATCCAATGAATCCATCGGAACGCATTGACCAGTTGATCGCAGGACTCACAGACTGGCGTGGCAAAACGCTCGCCAGCATCCGCAAGTGCATGCTTGAGGCCGACCGGGAGATAGTCGAGGAATGGAAGTGGATGGGAAGCCCAGTGTGGTCTCGCGACGGAATCATCGCGGTCGGCAACGCCCACAAAGATAAGGTGAAGCTTACCTTTTCCCACGGGGCGAGCCTCCCAGATCCGGACAAGCTTTTCAACGCGGGCCTCAGAGGCAACGCGTGGCGAGCGATCGATTTTTTCGAGGGCGATAAGATTAATGAGAGTGCTCTAAAAGATCTTATCTGTGACGCCGTGGATTACAATCAGATCAAATTGAAGAGGAAAGCGTCTGCGGGTAGTCGAGCGAAAGTACATAAAAGCAAAAAGCGATGAAAGGACCGTTGTTGGCGCTCCATTGCGCCATCCCGCTTTCCAGCGGCTTTGGCTGGGACTGAGCATCTCGTATTTCGGGGACCAGTTCACCATCATCGCCTTGCTCTGGTTCGTGCTGCAGTTGACCGGCTCTGGTGCGGCGCTGGGCCTCGTCATCCTCTGCTTCGACCTCTCCGGCGTCGTCACCGGGACGATCCTCGGGCGTCTGCTGGATCGCTACCAGCCACGGCTGGTGATGGGCTACGAAGTTGAAAAACCGATCTTGTTACAGAGTCTATGCGGCTTTTCGGGCCTTCCAAACCAGTACAGAAACTGCTAGCCAAGAGGTGGTCGCAGCTACGAGGACCATCCAGTGACTATGGCGAGGTACCAATCTCCACACGACAAAGGCAAAAACAAGGAGTCCAAGGCTGCCCATCGCTGCGCCGGCCGCGTCGATGCTCGCTGCCTTCCGACCGCGCACCGTCCCATCGACGCCTTGCTGTTCTTTCTTCTGCTTTTCGTGTTTCTCAATCAATGTTGCACTGGCTGGGAAAATCGCTGGAAAGGCTAGAAATACCCCACCAACTCCTGGGCCAAATTCCTTGGCGATTATTCCCGCGATCGCTGTGATCAAGCCTCCAAAAAAGAACCTGATTGCGTAGTCATGCCACTTTGTTTGGCAAAGAACCGAAGGATCAATTTTGACGCGCATTCTTATTTCATGCAGAGGTACCACGTACCGAATGCCACCCCTAACCACAAAGGGATCGCAATGGTCGTGACCGATAGAGCATTGAGTTCGTGTCGCATCATGACCCAGCTCACGAAGGAAGCGTACGCGAACAGCGCGAGTGCCCCGGCAATCATGGAGCGACTCTCGGTTGCGGCATAGGAAGCGCCTTCGGTCGCTATCGTGAGGCCAAGAGTAGCCAGCGCCACGGAAGGTGCCGCGCCAAACAGTCCGGCGAAACTCTTGGGTCGCAGTACATCGCCTATAGCTGCGAACACCGAAACTACCACGCCACCAACCAGGAATCGAATCAGGATCTGAAGCATAGAGCCGGAACGCTCATCGCCTTTCTGATTTAACCAATTTGCGAGCTTGATCTGGACCCTTCAGTCCGAGCACACGATACTGTTTGCCACTGAGCTTATGGTAGTTCACAAAAAACTCCTCAAGTTCGCGGGCAAATTGTTTGCCTAGATCATCGATGGTTTTGATATCTTCCCAACTGTGGGCATCTTTTTCGACTGCTACGATTCGGTCATTACGGTCCTTGTTTTTCTTATCGTCCTGCTCGCCTTCAATTACTCCGATCGGTCGACAACTGAGCACGCATCCTGGAAATGCCGGTTCATCCATTAGCACCAGCACGTCAACTGGATCGCCGTCATCTGCCTTGGTTGATGGTACGAATCCAAAGTCATAAGGAAAGGTCATCCCTGCGGGCAGCACCTTCTTTAGTTCAAAGATGTGCTCGTCCGGATCAAACGCAAACTTGTTTCGACTTCCTTTTGGAGTTTCGATCACGACCCGTAGCATCTGTTTGTCATCCGCGTCGAAGGGTTTGAGGCGCGTGGGATCGGCAAGACCGTTTTTCTTGCTCATTTGACCTTCATCTCCGTCGTAACGTGGATGCAAGGAGTCCGGTGAAGGTTTGTTCTCAAATCCACGGGGGCAACCCTCGCATCGAGGCAGAACTTGGAGAGAGGGGACCGCGTTGTCACGGCTCCGTATTAAAGATCAGGACGGCACAGAGGAGAGAGTTCGATGTCACCAGGGGGTTTTAAAGCGCAGGCGCACCGTGAGAAAAGCGACAAGAGGAAGCCCGAACCGCAAGCGCGGAATGGGCTGATACCAAACAGGGCCTAAAATTGTTTCCGAAAGCGATTGGCACAAAAACGCCACACTCGCTGGCAAAGCCCTAGTAAGTCCAATGTTTGTGGCAGCCGGACCTGTAAGCCGAATTCTGTCCACCGGATTGCTCCGGCGGGACGGTCATTCCTCTGGGCCGCGCATTACTGCGCGGCTCAAGCGACCTACCCGGAGGTTGTGACGCGCCGAGCCGGCACGTGCCCAAAGCCGAAGCCCCAGGTCCCTCCCTATTTGGTCTTGCTCCGTGTGGGGTTTGCCCTGCCCGCCGCATTGCTGCGGCGGCGGTGCGCTCTTACCGCACCTTTTCACCCTTACCTCGACGTTGCCGCCGGGGCGGTATGTTTTCTGTGGCACTTTCCGTCGAATGGCCCGCCCAAGCAAAGCTCGCACGGGGCACCCTCCCGGACGTTATCCGGCACACTGCTCTGCGGAGTTCGGACTTTCCTCCCGTCTTTCGACGAGCGACCGTCCGGTCCAGCTGCCAACATATTCATTATAGCGGACGGCGGGCGTCGCATCCTCGGGCGTCACAAGAACGCGGCCACGGATTTTCACGGATTCCCAGGGATCAAAACCTTTTGTTTCTGATCCCTGATCCGTGTAAATCCGTGTAGATCCATGGCTCGGTTCTTGCGGCCTTCAGTTCGGTAGATTCTTCTCCAACTTCTGGACTTTCCAGTAAGCGTTAGGCAGGCGTTCCTTGACTGGCGGCAACGGCATTAGCTTCTGGTGCGGCTCGGTCTGGTACCAGAAGGCTACGCTGGTGTAATCATCCTCGCGGTCGTCGGCGTGGCCGTGTTCAATCGTCGCGCGCAGAGACTTCTGAAAATAGATTGGATCTTCGATGTGGAACCGGTACATGGTGTGGCTGCCTGTCCAATCGCGATTGCCCTGCTGCGAGTATCCAATGAACGGGTAGTTGAACTCCTTCTGAAACGCCCATGCGTTATTGAAATAGTCCTCCATGCCGGTGCCATTGATGGTGGCGCGAGCGGCGTCGCCATCGATAAAAAACATGTCGTCGCCTTCACCCCACCATCCCGTGGAACGCCCGAAGACGTTCAGGATCGTTCCCACATACTGGCCCTTGCCCGCCGTCTCCATGAACACGTAGTTATTCCGGCCATCTATATTTTTGAGGCCCGATTCGGACTCCGGAATCGCGCGCGTGGTTTCGTGCCTCCACTGCGCGTGGAAACGGCCCTTGCCGGCAACTCTGCGCGCCTCCGGATACTCCTGGTAGTCGATATGGAAGTACAGGTTTCGCACGTCCTGTGTCCCGTCATTGGTCAGTGTGATCCGGGCTCCATTTCCAAATGGCATTTCGAAATAACAATTCAGGGCTCGGTCTTGCACGGTGATAGGCAGGGACCACCAGGAGTGGTATTGCTGGCCGTCATCGTTCATCTCGAAGCCGGTGCCGAAGAAATCGCCGATTGGAACTTCCACGCTGGGCTCGGTTTCGCCGTCCCAGTACATGCGCAGTACCAATTCGCGCAAATGAAATGGACTCGGCGAATTGATGGTGAACCAGATATGCCGGATGGAGCCCGCGCCTTTTATATCCGCGACCGTGACCGCAGCTTTGGCCTTCACTTCAACCCAGTCCGCGTTGCCGCCGGAGGGGTCGGCGCTAGACGCTCGCCTGGAAGCCGCTTCGCTCAGGTTCGCCAGCCCATCCAACGGACCATTCTGTTGCCCCAAAACTAAAGTCGACAGACACACCAGAATGCCAACAATTCGAATCACACGAGCCTCCTGCTTATCGCGGTAAAACCTTATCACAGCCTCACCGTGTTATGTCTCTGCGTGCGAATTCCCAAACGATGCCGATTTCCACGCACGCAGACAGGGCCAAGCAACGCTCTGCTAGACTAAAAAAGCAGTTTTCTTCAAAGGTGAAGCATGCCGGCCATCGACCAATGACCGCCGACTGAAGACTGACGACTGAAAACTGAAGACTGACGACTGACGACCGACCCATGACCACCCTCGAAGCCATTCGCATCGCACTTCTGTCGCTCTGGGCGAATAAGCTTCGCTCTGCGTTGACTCTGCTCGGAGTGGTGATCGGGGTTGCGGCGGTGATTGCCGTGGTCACCTTCGTTAACGGAATCAACGGGTACGTGGCCGAGAAGATCTTTAATCTGGGCGCCGACGTTTTCATCATCAGCAAAGTGACTCCAGTGATCACCAATGTCGACCAGCTGCTTGAGGGCCAGAAGCGCAAGGATCTCAACATGGAGGACTATCAGGCCGTGTTGGAGTCGTGCAAGCATTGCGCCATGATTGGCGCCTCGACGATCAACACCAGCGGCCATGTGAGATATGGGGAAGAATCTATCAGCGATACCTGGATACGTGGACTGACGCCATCGATGGCCCCAATTCTCGATCTTGATCTCACCTCCGGCCGCATGGTCAACGAGAACGACGAAGAAAATCGTTCGCAGGTAGGAGTGATCGGGACCGACATTGTGGACAATCTTTTTCCAACGGTAGATCCGCTGGGCAAGGAAATCCGCGTCGAGGGCGAAGTGTATCGAGTGATCGGCGTGGGCAAGAAGCAGGGAACAACTCTCGGCCAGAGCCGCGACAATTACGTGGCCATCCCGATCACTACGTATCTGAAGCAATTCGGCTCGCACAACAGCGTTCGCATTTCGGGCAAGGCAAATGGCGTGGGAACCGAGCTCGAAGCGGCGATTGACGAAGCCCGAGCCGTCCTTAGGGCCAGGCGTCATGATCTTCCCGGACGTCCGGATAGCTTCGCCGCGGAGACCAACGCCAGCTTCTTGAGTATCTGGTCGAACCTGAGCGGGACGTTCTTCATCGCCATGATCGCCATCGCGGCTATTTCGCTAGTTGTGGGTGGCATAGTCATCATGAACATCATGTTGGTTTCGGTCACCGAACGGACTCGCGAGATCGGCATCCGCAAAGCCATGGGAGCCCGTCGGCAGGATGTCATGCTGCAGTTCCTGATCGAATCTGGAACCATGGCGCTCATCGGCGGCCTGTTGGGTGTGCTGTTCGGTATCGCCTTCGCCAAGGGCATCACCGCCATCATTGGCATGCCTTCGGAAATCAAACTGTGGGCGGTTGGCGCCGGGCTGCTGGTGTCCGCCAGCGTGGGCGTGTTCTTTGGCGTGTATCCGGCAAAGAGAGCGGCCCGCCTGGACCCGATCGCCGCGCTGAGGTTTGAACTGTGAAAGGACTGGGATAATTGAGAAATTGGTAATTGGGCAATTTGAAGGCTAAGTTCGTTGACGGTCCAGTTGCCCAATTACTAAATTACCCAATTACTAAATTTCCCCATGCTTCGTAGACGCGATTACGGCGAAATCGTCCAGATGGCCCTGGACACGATCCGCGCCAACAAAATGCGGTCGGCGCTAACCGTGCTCGGTATAGTGATCGGTGTTGCTGTGGTAATCGGTATTTCATCCGTGGTGCGAGGTCTGAACGACAACGTCAGCCAGGTCATCAGCAGCCTGGGCTCGAATATCGTGTTCGCCTATCACCAGCCCTTGACCTTCGGCCGGCCTACGGAGGAGATTCGCACGCGAAAGGAACTGACCTACGAAGATTTTGAAGCCGTCCAGCAGTTGCCTCACGTAAAGATCGCCACTACCGGTCTGCGTTATTTTCGCCAGGAATTCGGAACCGGTACGTACGAGGTCAAATATGGTGGTCGTAAGGTCAAGAATGTCGTCCTCGAGGGTGATACGGGCACTTGGAAAGATGTGTTCGATCTGGATATCGCATCCGGGCGCTGGATGAATGAGACTGACCAGGAACATCATTCGCCCGTCATCGTCCTGGGTTCAGATACCGCAGAAGAACTCTTCCAGAATGAAGATGCATTAGGCAAGGAGATCAATATCGACGGGCAGTTGTTTACGGTCATTGGAGTCGCGGCCAAGCGCAAGAGCGTCTTTGCCGGCGGCAAGAACCCGGATGACAATATCGTCTACTTCCCGCTCAGCACCTTTCGCAAGCTTCATCCGGAACTGAAACAGTTCTGGATCAGCGTAAAGGCTACTTCGCATGACGACATGCCTAAGGCCATTGACGAAATCCGCGAGCTGCTACGCCGCCGTCGCAAAGTGCCCTCCAGCAAGCCCGACAACTTCGCCGTCTTTACCCAGGACTCGCTTTCCGACGTGTGGAACCAGGTCACCGGCGCTGTTTTCGTCTTCATGTTTGCTGTTTCCAGCGTCGGTCTGATCGTAGGTGGCGTCGGCGTAATGAACATTATGCTGGTTTCGGTCACTGAGCGGACCCGGGAGATCGGAGTACGGAAAGCGATCGGCGCGCGCAAAGGTGACATCCTTCTGCAGTTCACACTGGAAGCCATCACCCTCACCGCCCTGGGCGGCGTGCTGGGCGTGTTGCTGGGTGCGATCATCACCTGGACGATTCCCGCCATCTGGAGCTCGCTGCCGGCCAGGATGTCATTGTTCTGGGCCGCGTTTGGTTTGGGCGCAGCCGCCGCCGAGGGTTTGCTGTTCGGAATTTATCCGGCCTGGAAGGCCGCGAATCTGGATCCGATCGAGTCCTTGAGATACGAGTAGCTTCCTTCGTGTACCTTAGTGTCCTTGGTGGTTGAATGATTTTCCGTAACCGCCAGGGACGCTGAATTTCACGAGGGAATCCGCAATTTGATTCACCGCCTCGCAACCATCCTTTCCACTGCCGCGGGAGTTTTCGCAGCCTGCAGCGTTGGATATTACGCCCTCTGCCTATGGAGCGCCGCCCGGTTTCTGCGCGAGCGAAAGGCGCTGGGCAGGGCTGTCGCGGTCGAAGCCGAAGTCGGCCCCACACGGACTGCACCGCCGGTTTCAATTCTCAAGCCCCTCAAAGGCACCGATCCTGAAATGTACGAGAGCCTGCGCAGTCATTGTTTGCAGGACTACGGGGAATACGAAATCATTTTTGGAGTCAGCGATCCCGGCGATCCTGCCGTGGACCTCGTTGAACGCCTGCAGCAGGAGTTTCCGAGCCGCACAATTCGCCTGGTGCTCTGCAAGAAAAACCTGGGCGCCAACACTAAAGTGAGTAATTTAGCGCAAATGCTAATCGAGGCGAAGTACGAACACATACTCGTCAACGACGGCGATATTCGCGTCGAGCCTGATTACTTGCGGAACGTCATTGCTCCCTTGGCCGACAGTCAAGTCGGATTGGTGACGTGTCTTTATCGCGGCGTGCCCGCCCGGACCTTGGGATCAAGACTGGAATCGCTTGGCATCAGCACGGATTTTTCCGCCGGAGTGCTGGCTGCACGACAACTCGAGGGCAGCATCCGTTTTGGACTGGGATCTACTCTTGCCTTCCGACGGCGCGAGCTCGCGGCCATCGGCGGATTCGAAGCGTTTGTCGACTATCTGGCGGACGACTACGAGATTGGCCGGCGCATCGCCCAGCAGGGACTCAAGGTCATGTTGTCTGAGGTGGTGGTCGAAACTTATCTTCCGTCCTACACGCTGCGCGAATTTGTCGACCACCAATTGCGCTGGGGCCGCACCGTGCGCGATTCACGTCGTTGGGGATACCTGGGACTGGTGGTGACCTTCGGCTTGCCCTGGGCATTGGTCGCGTTGTTGCTCAGCCGCGGCGCTCTCTGGACTTGGGGCTTGCTGGCAATCGCGATGGGCTTGCGATACGCGGTGGCTCTCGTAGTGGGATGCTCAGTCTTGCGTGATCCCAACGTGACTCCTCTGCTGCCACTGCTTCCGGCACGAGATTCCATCGCCTTACTGCTTTGGATTGCCAGCCTCGCAGGCAAAACGGTAGTTTGGCGCGGCGACTCATTCCGGCTAGAAGGTGGCAAGCTGACTCGGAGGTAGTGTTGAGGTCGAAAAATCTGACCCGTATCAGGAGTGTCCTCGTCATCTCGGAGAATGTTGCCGCCTGATTGAAAGAGCCCTAAAGCTTCGCTCCCACCGCGCTCTCCGCCGGCCGGTTCTGCGGAATGATTCTCCCGCCCCTGCTGAACCTGTAAGTTTCTCCGCGCCAAAAAAAAGTGCGACTGCCGAAGCTGCCTGCCCAAGTAAGGAATCCCAGAAAATCGCGAGCCGGATAGAGCCACGCCAAGTACAACGCCCGCGGGTCGTCCATAATTCCCCATCCCACTGCGATGGATTGAACCATCCGGTTCACACATGCAGCCAGAAAAAGGCTGACCCCTAGCGTCAAATGACCCGTTGCCGCTCCGGCCACCAGCCCGAGAACTCCGAACGGCACAGCGTAAGTCAGGCCGGTGCCCACATGCCCCAGCGGACGCGAGAAGCGAGTGCTTTTCATCCATCGCAACTGGTCGCCCAAGGTTCGGGTTAAAGAGCGGGGGGTAAGCACGTGTTGAATGATGTGATGAGAAAAAACAACCTTGTACCCCGCCGCCCATATCAGGTTGCCCAGAACGAAGTCGTCCGAATAGTAGTCCGCCGTGGCCGCGATGCCGCCAATCTTTTCCAGCGAGTCACGACGCAAGGCAACCGCCGGACCCAGGGCGAAGCGAATGCCCTCGAGCATGTCGGCGACCATAACTCCAGAGGGCATCTCAATCGACATTCCCAGGGCTTCCAGAGTTGACCAGAAATCGCCGGCCGGAACGCCGCGATATGGACAAGTCACCAGGCCAATTTTCGAATCCAGAAGGGTTGGAATCACATTGCGCAGAAAGTCAGGCGCGACCTGCACATCACTGTCGCTGATCACAAAGTAATCGTTGGTTGAGAACGGAATCATTTTGCTCAGCGAGAAGACTTTCGCGTTGGGCCAGGTAGGTGGCCCGGATACGACTATGCGGCTCTTCACCTGCGGGTATCGCTGGCGGACTTTCTCGGCCGCCTGCAGGCCCGCGTCGTTGGCATCGCGGGCGCCGATGACTACATCGAACGCGGGATAGTCCTGCCGGAAAAAGCTTTCCAGGTTTTCTTCCAGTCGGGCTTCCAACCCGTGTACGGGCTTGAAAATGGTCACAGCCGGCAACGATGATGCGAGGGTTGAGACCGCTGTCTTCCGCGCTGCGCTGGCTTCGTGGCGCCATCGAATCGCCGCAACCAGCACCATAAACAGAAAAATCGTGGAACTGCATGTGCCGAGTAGCGCAATCCCGAGCAACACGCCCCAAACCACCGTAGTGACGGTCACGGTGTCTCCCCGCGGACGAGGACAAGGTTGATGATCGCGGCGGACAGGGTCATTCCAAGGTTCCGGCAGGCAATTATACGAGAAGGCACAGCAGCAGCTTCAGATTGAAACCAGTCTTCAGTGTTCCATCCGGCGAACGGATTACACAGAGGCCGCCGCGGCCAGGGCGGGTACTTCAGGATCGAGAATCTCCCGAATCTTGTGAGCCAGGGTTCGCAACGAGAAAAACTTTTGCAGGAAGCGTGCGGTTACGTCGATCGCCCCGTGGCGCTGTACTGTGCTTTCGGCGTAGCCGGACACGAACAACACTTTCATTTCCGGGCGCTCGATCGCCAATTCCGCCGCCAGCCTCGCTCCGCCCATTTGCGGCATGACCACGTCGCTGACCATCAAATGAATCGTACCCTTGTATTCGCGTGCAATCGCCAGCGCATCCGTTCCGTTTTTTGCTTCCAGAACAATATAGCCATTCAAGGTGAGAAATTCGCGGGTGGACTGCCGAGCTGCCGGCTCATCTTCCGCCAGTAACACGGTTTCGCATCCTCCGGAATAGCCTTCCACCGGCGGGGAAGCCTGGGGCACGACGGTTGCATCTTTTGCCCGAGGCAGATAAATCTTGAAGCTTGTTCCCAGGCCGGGCTCGGTGTAAACCCAAATGAAGCCGCTGTTCTGCTTCACGATCCCATAGACGGTAGCCAGGCCAAGTCCGGTGCCAGCGCCTTCTTTCTTGGTGGTGTAGAAAGGCTCGAAGATATGAGAAAGATGCTCAGGCGCGATGCCCTGGCCCGAGTCTGTAACCGTCAGCAGAATGTAGTCTCCGGGAGGGACGATCGAGTGAGCCTGGATATAGGCTTCGTCCAGGCGAACGCTGGCGGTCTCGATAACTAACCGCCCGCCCTCGGGCATAGCTTCGCGCGCGTTGGCAGCCAGGTTCATGAGCACCTGTTCGATCTGTACCGGGTCCGCTTTGACTCTTCCCAGTTTGTTCCCGGGAACAAACTCCAGTTCGATATCCTCTCCGATCAGTCGCGGCAACATTTTGTTGATTTCTTCGATCATGGAGTTCAAGTCGAGCAGTTGCAGGGTCTGCATCTGCTTACGCCCGAAGGCGAGCAATTGCCGGGTCAGATCGGTGGCGCGGCGGGCAGCCTTCTGGATCTCATCCACATTACGTCGCAAGGGGTGTTGCGGCGCCAGCGAATCCAGCATCAGCTCGGCGTAGGAACTGATGACCATCAGCAGATTGTTAAAGTCGTGGGCCACTCCGCCAGCCAATCGCCCGATCGCGTCCATCTTTTGCGCCTGCTGGAGCTGATTTTGCAGCCGCCGCTGGTCCGTGATATCCCGGTCATTGGAGATAAAGTGGGTGATTCTGCCCTCGCCGTCTCGCAGAGGTGTAATGGTTTTCTCCGCAACGAAGACGTCCCCGTTCTTCTTCCGGTTTGCCATCGTGCAGCGAAAGACGTTGCCGCAGAGAATGGTTTGCCATAGCTCGGTGTTAAGCTCTGAACTTTGCTGGCCCGATTTTAGAACTCGCGGAGTCTTTCCCAGCAATTCTCCGGCGGAGTAACCGCTCAGCGTTTCAAAAGCTGGGTTTACGTATTCGATCACACCAGTGCGGTCGGTGATCATAACCAGGTCGGCCGACTGCTCCACCGCGTGCCAAAGTTTCCGCAGCGTATCCTCAGCCTTTTGGCGCTGCCGCTCTTTGCTGTAGACGTCGATGGCATAGCGAATCGTGCGCGCGATTGATGGATCTTCGATATTCGAGGCCAGCGCGAAGTCGCCGGTTCTGCTCTTCAGGGCGGCGTCTACGGCGGCTTCATTCCTGTGGTCGCTCAGAAATATGACAGGCGGGCCAGAGCCATCCTTACGAACCTCGTGCAGCAGGCGCAATGCGGTGCCATCCCCCGAGTTGTAGTCGCATAGCAACAGGTCATAAGGAGTCTGAGCCAGGCGTACGAGCGCTTCTTCCGGCGACTTTGCGCAATCCAGACCCAAATGTGCGTTCCCATCCTGGCTCAGCAGCTCGCGCAAATAACTGAAGTCTTTGTTGTCTCCCACCAGCAGGAGTTGCATCTGAGCGAGGTTGATCGCGGACCCTGTGCTCTGCATACTGACTTATTACTGTCGCTACCTCCTACATCGGAGATCGCCAGCGGAACATGCGGAAGGCAAGCAGCTCACGGAAAGATGACGAAACTATCGGTTCAGATGGAGAACCGTTCAGTTTCAGGACTGAATCCTCATCTGCGAGCAAATACAGGTCCCATCGGAGGGAATTACACTCAAAGCAAGTCGCGTTTAGACTGAAGCGTCTCGCGCCGGCTGCCAAAAATGGAAACCACCTTCTTTCGCGATCTCGCCTACGTCTTTGGCGCCGCCTTCGTGGGCGGCGGCGTGGCCAAAGCGCTTCGCCAACCGCTGATCCTGGGTTATGTCCTCGGCGGATTCCTGATCGGTCCATTTACCCCTGGACCCGTTCTATCCGAGGTTCATCAATTCGAAGTCCTGGCCGAGATCGGCGTCATCCTGCTGATGTACTCGATCGGCCTGGAATTTTCATTTGGCGAACTCCTGCAAGTGAAGTGGGTAGCGATCTTCGGAGCCCCGCTGGGGATCGTGTTTTCTGTTGGACTCGGAGTCGCCGCTGGATGGCTGATGGGCTGGAATACGACTCAGGGGATCGCCGTCGGAGCTATTGTTTCCGTCGCCAGCACCATGGTGCTTTCCCGGCTCTTGGCCGACCGGGGAGAATTGCGCTCGCCGCACGGTCACGTCATGATCGGCATAACCCTGGTCGAAGACCTCGCAGTCGTAATCCTGACCGTGCTGCTTCCGTCGCTGACCAATCTCACCGGAGGTCATTTTCTCACCTTGGGAATCGCTGTGGGCAAGGCACTCCTGATTCTGACGCCGGTCATGTTCGTGGCCGCCAAACTGGTGCCACCGCTGATGAAGCGTCTAAACCAGGCGGAAAGTGAGGAACTCTACCTGCTGGTGGTGCTGGCCCTGGGCTTTGCTACGGCCGCCATCACCCAGGCGGTCGGCTTATCCCTGGCGTTGGGGGCCTTTCTGGCCGGCCTCATCGTCAGCGAGTCGGGCACGACCCGCAAGATGCTGGATAAACTTTTGCCCTTGCGTGATGCCTTTGTCGCGCTATTTTTTGTCACCATCGGAGCTTTGGTTGATCCGCGAATCCTGATCTCCAAACCTGCCCTGTGGGGCATGATTGTGATTTTGACTATACTGGGCAAATTCGTGATCTGGACCTCCGTGGTCTGGCTGTTTCGCTATCCTCCGCGAACTGCTCTTCTCGTGGGTGTGGGACTGACTCAGATTGGAGAGTTTTCCTACGTCCTGGTCCGGGTGGCTCGCGATTCCCACCTCGTCACCGACGACGTCTATCACGCCACCCTGGCCGCTTCCGTGATCACGATCCTGTTGAATGGCCTGCTTATGAGGGCTTTGCCGAAAACCGCCGCGCAAAGTGCGTAGTTCGGTGAAGGCCGTCCTGTTGGGCACCGGGAGACGAATCCAGCACACATCCCGCGTCATCCGTTATTCTAGTGGTGGATATATGTCAACCCGAACTAAACCTGCTATTGAAACTGCGGCGACCAGCGTGTTGGAGGCTCCCAACGGTGACCGCGAGCGCGTGTTCGACCCTTTCCGGCACTGGGGATATTTGGAAGCCGACCTCGATCCGCTGGGCTTCTTGCCGTCGGTGTCTCACCCGCAGCTGCGGGCGGATGGCGGACTGGCCCAGGAAGCTCGCCGGATTTATTGCGGAACCGTCGGCGCAGAGTTCATGCACATCACCGACCCGGTCCGCCGCCGCTGGATCGAGGAACGTCTGGAGGGTCCGCAGCCCGTGGTCGATCAGCAACATGTTCTCGACCAGCTCATCCGGGCTGATTTGTTCGAGCAGGTGCTGCAGCAGCGCTATCTTGGCAACAAGCGCTTTTCTCTCGAAGGCGTGACTGCCCTGATCCCCCTGGTCGATGAAATTCTTGAAGCCTCCGGTGATCGCGGGGCGGTGAACCTGGTGATGGGCATGAGCCACCGCGGCCGGCTGAACGTAATCGTGCATGTTGCCCGGCGCGCCCCCGAGGAGGTATTCGCAGGGTTTGAGGATGTAGACCCGCGCAGTGTTCTGGGCAGCGGCGACGTGAAATATCACATGGGCGCTACTGGCGAATACGTGACCCGTGGCGGCGCCAAGATCTATATTCACCTGGTTTCCAATCCCAGCCACCTGGAAGCGGTAGATCCCGTGACCGTGGGCCGCACCCGCGCCAAGCAGGATCGCGCCGGAGAATCAGGCAGGGAGAAATACCTGACTTTGCTGGTTCACGGCGATGCCGCGTTCGCCGGCCAGGGCATCGTGGCGGAGACGCTCAATCTGTCTGACCTGAAGGGCTATAGCGTGGGCGGCACGGTCCACATTATCGCCAACAATCTGCTTGGCTTTACCACCTTGTACAACGAGGAACACTCATCCCGTTTCTCCGCCCAACTGGCGCGCCGCCAGTCCATCCCGATCTTCCACGTCAACGCGGAAGATGTGGACGCCGTTGTGCGAGTCGGCCGTCTGGCGCTCGACTACCGCTACACCTTCCAGGGCGACGTGGTGATCGACCTGATCGGCTACCGCCGCCACGGACACAGCGAGGTCGACGATCCGACCGTCACCCAGCCGCTGTTATACAAAGCCATCAAAGACCATCCACCGCTCTGGGAGATCTACGCTGAAGATACGGGCGCTGAGAACGTGCAAGCGCGGGTGGACGAAGTCCGCGCCGAATTCGAAGCCGCCCAAAAGAAGGCCAAGTCCCTAAGGAAGAAGCCTTCCCTGCGCGATTTGCCGCAGTATTGGAATGACTTCAAAGGCGGACGTTACAAGCCCGAGTACGAGGTCGACACCGGCCTTACACTCGAGGAACTCAGCGAAATAACCGCCAAGCTTACGACTTATCCTGGGGGGTTCCACATCCACCCCAAGGTCAAGAAACTGCTCGAGCAGCGCGCCGAAATGGGGACCGGCAAACGTCCGGTGGACTACGGCATGGCTGAGGCTCTGGCGCTCGGAGGCCTGGTGAAAGCGGGTGTGCCGGTTCGACTCAGCGGGCAGGATACTCGGCGCGGCACTTTTAACCAGCGCCATTCCGTGCTGCTTGACATCGAAAACGAGCAGGAGTACGTGCCATTGGAGAATGTTTCCCCGGAACAGGCGCGCTGTGAAATCTACAACTCCGCGCTTTCCGAGGCTGGGGTGCTGGGTTTCGAATATGGCTACAGTCGCGACTACCCAGAAGCGCTGGTCATGTGGGAAGCGCAGTTTGGCGATTTCGTGAACGTCGCGCAAGCCGTGGTCGACCAATTCATTAGCGCGGGCGAAGATAAATGGGGACTGCTCTCCGGGCTGGTCCTGCTGCTGCCGCACGGTTATGAAGGCCAGGGGCCGGAGCATTCGAGCGCGCGCATTGAACGCTTCCTGCAGCTCGCCGCCCGCGATAATCTGCAGATCTGCCAACCGTCAAGCGCGGCGCAATATTTCCATCTGCTTCGTCGCCAGGCCTTGCGACACTGGCGCAAACCCCTCGTAGTGTTCACTCCCAAGAGCATGCTGCGCCACCCGGACGCGTCTTCTCCAATCGAAGACTTCACTCACCAGCGTTTTCTTACGGTACTGCCGGACACCGAAGTTAGCGACGCAAGCCGCATCCTGCTATGCACCGGAAAGATCGGTCACGAACTGCGCGGTGAACGCAAGAAGAAAAGCGTTCAGGACGTCGCGATTGTGTCTCTGGAACAGATCTATCCGTTCCCCGAGAAGGAACTGGAGCGAGTCCTCAGCCAGTACCCGTCCGCTCGGGAGATTGTCTGGGTGCAGGAAGAGCCAGCCAACATGGGCGCATTGTTTTACATGCTGCCTCGCCTTCGTCGCATCGCGGGCGACCGTTCCGTCCTATCGGTGAAGCGCTCCGCCAGCGCCAGCCCGGCCACCGGATCTGCCAAGGCCCACGAAGTAGAACAAAAAACCCTGGTGACTCTGGCCCTGACCACGTAGGGGCAGGACGCCCTCGTCTGCCCAGCCGAGCGCAGCTCGGCAGTTTTGCGGTGTTGAGTTGTTCCCGGCAATTCGAAATCGCTCTACCCGATGCATAATGTTAATCTTCCCGGTTGAGCTCCATGCCTCAGGGTTCACGAACACCACTTCTCCAGGTCGCTATAGACACCGGCGGTACCTTCACCGACTGTGTCTGGATCGAGCGCGGCCGGATCCGCATGCTGAAGGTCTTCTCCACGCCTGTCGACCCGTCCCGCGCGATCGTCGAAGTCCTGAAACAGATTGACCTGAGTGGTTCACTGATACTTCTACACGGCACTACGGTCGGCACCAACACCCTGTTGCAGCGCACGGGCGCGCGCGTGGCCTTGGTCACAACAGCCGGTTTTGAAGATGCGATCGAGATCGGGCGCCAGGCGCGCTCTAAGCTCTACGACCTTTTTTTTGATCGTATTGAGCCGCTGGTTCCTGACCATCTCCGCTTCGGCGTGAAGGAACGCACCGCGAGTGACGGCGAAATCCTGGAAGCTCCGTCACGGCAGAACCTGCAGTCGCTGGCAAACAAACTTCGCGAAAAGCGCCCCCAGGCAATTGCAATTTCGCTGTTGTTCTCCTTCGCTAATCCGAAGACTGAGACTACCGTCGCAGCTACGCTGAAAAAGCTTGGCGTACCGTTATCAGTCTCGCACCAGATTCTTCCCGAGTTCCGCGAATACGAACGTACCAGTACGGTCGTGCTGAACGCCTATCTGCAGCCCGTGATGCAGCACTATTTGCAGAACCTTGAAGGCCGGGCGCGAAGCTTTTCTCCAACCGGCACGGCTCGGCCTCGCATTTTCGTCATGCAATCGAGCGGTGGAATCACCAGCCTCGGTGCTGCGGCTCGCGAACCAGTACGCACCGTGCTCTCCGGTCCGGCCGGCGGAGTCGTCGGAGCCGCTGCAATGGCGCGGCGCAGTGGGTTCGACCGCATCATCTCGTTCGATATGGGAGGAACCTCCACCGATGTCGCCCTGGTGAACCGTGAAGCCCGTGCCAGCAGCCAATCCGAGATTGCCGGCCTGCCCATTGGTGTGCCTATGCTCGACATTCACACGGTTGGCGCGGGTGGCGGTTCCATCGCCCGCTTCGATGCCGCCGGCGCGCTCCGAGTCGGCCCCGAATCCGCCGGAGCCGATCCCGGCCCCATCTGCTATGGGCGCGGCACCCAGCCCACTGTGACTGACGCCAACCTGCTTCTTGGGCGGCTGCAACCGCAGCGCTTTCTGGGCGGAGACTTCGCCCTCGATCTGGATCGCACCCAGCGCCTGGTGGCCGAGTGGCTCAAAAGCCACGCGGCCACGCTGACGCCTGAACAGTTCGCCTCCGGAGTCACTCGTGTTGTCAACTCCACCATGGAAAAGGCGATCCGGGTAGTTTCCATCGAACGCGGCTACGACCCTCGCGAATTCACGCTGGTTGCCTTCGGTGGCGCTGGAGGCCTCCACGCCTGCGAACTGGCGGAAGCGCTAAGCATTCCGCGGGTGATGATCCCGGCTCTGCCGGGCGCGCTTTCAGCCTTCGGTATCCTGGTGAGCGATGTCGTGAAGGATTATTCCCGCACCGTGTTGTGGCCTGTTAAAGCGAAACTTCCCGTGCCGCAGCTCGAGCAGGAGTTTGCCAGCTTGCGTCGTCGCGCCGAAAGAAATTTTCGGGACGAAAATTGGAATGGAAAAATCAGCCACCTGCGCAGCGTAGACGTCCGCTACCGCGGCCAGGGATACGAACTGAACGTCCCATACACCCGCAATCTGATTCAGGACTTCCGCCATGAGCACCAGCGCCGCTATGGCTACAGCTATCCCGAGAGACCTGTAGAACTCGTGACCCTTCGCCTGCGCTCGACCATCAAGTCGACTCAAGCACGATTGGCGACAGCCTTAAGCCACGTTGAGACCGACGCTTCCGCCCGTCCAGGCCGAACAGAGCGCGGCGGCGCATTACCAGACCGCATGCCAGTCTTTCTTGCCGGCAAAAAGGTAGCGACCGCAATCCACGCCCGCGACTCCCTTCAGATCGGCAAAAGATATGCCGGTCCCGCCGTCGTGACGGAATACAGCGCTACCACGGTTGTGCCTCCCGGCAGTATTTTTCGGCTGGATAAGCGCGGAAATCTGTTGATTGAAAGAAGTTGAATTGTCTGGTTCCTCGCGCTGACCTTTCATAGACAGGCGGCGAAGCGGAATGCCGGGAGAGCGCGAAGGGCAGTCCAGCCGTGCCACCACGCACTTGCTTTCATCGGGAAAGCCAGCTATGTGCTCCGCCCGCTTCACCGCTACAATACCTCCATGAAACCCAGCATCTTCGTCGTCGAAGACGATCCGGATATCTCCCGCCTGGTGCGGCACCATCTCGAAGCGGACGGGTTCGCGGTGAAGGTGTTCTCCACCGGCAACACCGTCATCGCCGATTCGGAACGGCAGCGTCCCACACTCTTCATCCTGGACATTATGGTTCCAGGCAAAGACGGCCTCGAACTCTGCCGCCAGATACGCCAAATTCCGGCGCTCGCGGCCACACCGGTGATCTTCCTGACCGCAAAGAGTGGCGAGGCCGACCGCATTCTCGGGCTGGAATTGGGCGCCGACGATTACATACCAAAACCATTCAGCCCGCGCGAACTGGTGGCGCGAGTCAAGGCCGTGCTGCGGCGTTTCGAACGTCCTTTATCGCAGGCACCAGTCAAGATCGGCGACATCGAAATCGATCCCAGCGCGATGACTCTTACCGTGCGTGGCAGCCTGGTGACCACGACTGCCACCGAATTCCGCTTGCTCGATTATTTCGCTCGCCACATCGGCCGGGTATTTACTCGCGACCAGTTGCTCGATTCCGTCTGGCGCGATACCGCCTACGTTACGCCGCGTTCGGTGGATGTTTACGTCCGCCGTATTCGCGAAAAAATCGAGCCCGACCCTGAAAACCCGCGTTACCTCAAGACCGTGCGCGGCGCCGGCTATCGCTTCGAGGCGCCGAAGTGAGGAATCGCGTCTTCCTGAAGCTGCTGGCTGCCTTCGCCATCGTGATCGCAGCGGCCGCGTTTCCTTTCCAATTCAGCGGAAGACTCTGGCTGGGACTGCTGGCAAGTTTTGTTGTGGCGATCCTGATTTCTGCCATAGCAGGGCGCTTGACCGGCCACCGCTTGCACCAGATCGTGCGCTTCGCCGATCGCGTCGCCAGCGGAGACCTGAGCGCACGCATCGATGAAGAGTCAGCGGACGAGATCGGGCAGGTCGCAGCCTCTCTGGACAAGACCGCACTCTACCTGGAGGAAAGTTTCGTCGCTCTTCAGACCAGCCAGCGCCAGCTCGAAACCCTGCTCAACAGCATGGAGGATGCAGTCATCGCCGTCAGCGCGGATGATCGCGTACTGTGGGCGAACCAGGCTATGGACAAACTCGTCCCTCAGCACGCGCGCAAGAACGCTCCCCTGGTCGAGACAGTTCGCGATCCCGATTTCCTTACTGCGGTGCGGGAAGCAAGTGAAGAACGCAAGGTGTATACCGCGCGGGCGGCATCTATCTTGCCGGGTCGCACCTTCGACGTGACCGCTGCCCCTATGCCCGGGGGCGGGGCTGTAGCCGTGCTACGTGACCTCACCGAGACCGAGCGGGTGGAAAAAACGCGCCGCGATTTTATCGCCAACGTCTCACACGAACTGCGCACTCCCCTGACTTCCATTCAGGGCTACACCGAGACCCTGCTCGATAGCGCGCCGGAAAACAACCATACCCGCGAATTTCTCGACATCATTCGCAAGAGCGCTCTTCGCATGTCGCGCCTCACCGAGGATCTGCTCACTCTGGCCAGGGTGGAATCCGGCGAACAGCGCTTCGACATCCAGGCGGTTGCGCCGGTTGACCTTCTTCAGGAAACGGTGCAGAGCTTTCGCGAACTTGCGCGCGCGCAAAATGTAGAGTTGAAGGTCGAAGGCGAAGCCCCCGCACTGGTGGGCGCCGATCCTGAGGCCATTCATCAAGTATTCTCCAACCTGGTGGAGAATGCGCTGAAATATGCGGCAGCGGGCGGACGAATTGTGGTGGGTGCGCGGCCGGTCTCCAAGGCGGTCGAATTCTATGTTCAGGATTTCGGCCCCGGCATCCCCTCCGAGCACCTTGATCGCCTGTTTGAGCGCTTCTACCGGGTGGACAAAGCCCGTTCCCGCGAATCCGGCGGCACCGGTTTAGGGTTGGCGATCGCAAAACACATCGTCCTGGCCCACGGTGGTTCTATCCGTGCCCAAAGCGAACTCAATCACGGATCAACCTTCCTATTCACTCTTCCCCTGGCCTGACGGGTCGCGCCGGAATAGCCGACCCGGCTGTCCAGCGGTGCGAAGGTTCAACAGTTTCGGTTCCCGACCCCATAAATTTACGTGCTGTTAACCAAAGCATTGGAAAAACAACCTATTCTCGTGCATTGACCATCAATGCCAGCCACCGGAGATCTAGACAGAGTCTGCCGCGGCCAACGCGGGCCTTTTCCGAGAGGAATGCGCGCATGAGTACTGCGATTTTGAGAAGCCCCGAACCCGAGTCTCCCTATGCGCATCTGGTGAAGCAGACCATTGAGGCGTGCCGGGTCGCCAAGGAGGCGGCTGCGACCGCCGCCGAAGGCATTGCGACCGCATCTTCGGCGCTGTTAAGTACACTTCGCGAACAAGAACAAGAACTCGACCGCCTGGACATGGAAATCGACACAGGCGTCACCGAGATCATCACCCAGGTTGCCGATTCGGAAGCCCGCGAACTGCTGGCCTGCATGAAGTTTATGATCAGCCTGGAGCGCATTGGCGACCTCCTGCTTAGTTTTTCCGGCAGCGCGCAATCCGTTTGTGCCCGTCTCGATCCTCAGGACATTCGGGACCTTACCCACATGGCCACAGTCCTCGAGAAGATGCTGGCCGACGCCGGCGCCGCCTTCGCCAATCGCGACGTGAAGAAAGCCGTCGACGTGCTGCGCGCTGATGCCGAAATCGATCGGCTCCGCAATCTCATCTTTCTGCGCCACATCGAAAACCCCGAAAATCTGCAGCGTCAATCCAGCTTGCAGGTCATCTTCATGACCCAATCCCTCGAACGGGCTGGTGACCACGCCAAAAACCTGGCTGAGGAGGTGTGCCATTTCGTCAGTGGACACACCGTCCGCCACGTCTTGATGACCTACGACAAGCCCATCGAACAGATGTTTCTGGATTGGCTGCGCGCTCGCGAAGATCACTGACCTGATTAAAATCAGAAGCCAGTTCCGGGAGTGGCCAATTCTTTGCGCTCTTTGCGGAATCCCGTGGCGTCCTTTGCGGTTAAAGCTTTTGACCGCAAAGTTCGCAAAGGGACGCAAAGGGGTTTACTCCGAAACAACCTCCAGTCAGGTGACATCCGTCACAGCCAGCATTAAGAAAAGTAGCTATCATGTTCCGCGACTCGACATGTTCTCCGGCCACCTGACCCTCACCGCCGTTCGCGTCCTTGACTGGATCTCCGGAAGGACCCTGCCGCCCGCCAACCTGCCGGATCACTTGCGTACCGGGCGCCGCGGGGAAGAAGCCGCCTACTTCCACTTACGAAAGCTGGGATAGGTAATGGTCGCGCGTAACTTCCTGCAAGCCCGCCGACAGCCGCCGTCGATCGCGACAAACGCCATAATCTGCTTGCTGTCGCCCGCGAATATCTGCGCCACTTGCCAGCTTCCTGCCAGTGGCGTCTCGAAGTCATCAGCGTGTATTATGATCAGCAATCAAGCCAGCCGCAGATCGAGCTGTTCCGGAATGTTTCCCAATTGACGTAAAATATCTTGTTCGCTTCGCGCCGCGGAAAGGATTGAGTTGCCTGAGCTTAGAAAAGACCCCATTGTAGGCCGCTGGGTCATCATTTCCACCGATCGAGCCAAGCGGCCCTCCGACTTCGCTCGCGATGGAGTAAAAATCAGAGGCGGTTTCTGCCCCTTCTGTTACGGCAACGAGTCTAAAACTCCCCCTGAAATTCAGGCCTATCGCCCAAATCCAAACGGCGGTCCTCCGCCGCAGCGCGACTCTCCGGGCTGGACCGTCCGCGTAGTCCCCAACAAATTTCCGGCGCTCGGCATCGAGGGCATTCTCAACCGCCAGGCCGAGGGCATGTTCGACCGCATGAACGGCATCGGCGCCCACGAAGTCATTATTGAGACCCCGGACCACAATGCCAGCCTGGCGAATCTTCCGCCCAAGCGCATTGAAGATGTGCTCTGGACCTTCCGCGACCGCATCCTCGATCTCAAAAAAGACCGTCGCTTCAAGTACATCCTGATTTTCAAGAATCACGGGGAAGCCGCCGGCGCGTCGCTGGAGCACGCGCACTCGCAGCTCATTGCGCTGCCCATTCTTCCCATTTACGTGACCGAAGAGATCGAAGGCGCAAAGCAGTACTACATCTACAAAGAGCGTTGCGTCTTCTGCGACCTTATTCGCCAGGAAACCGAAACCGGGACTCGAGTAGTTGCCGAGAACGGGGACTTCATCACGCTCGCGCCTTACGCCCCGCGTTTTCCTTTCGAGACCTGGATCCTGCCCAAGCAGCACGAGTCGGCATTCGAGAATTCTTCCACCCACATGTTCGAAAATTTGGCCCGGGCGCTGAAAGCCCTACTCACCAAGGCCGAGCGCGTGCTGGATAATCCTCCGTACAATTTGGTCATTCACACTTCGCCGGTTCAGGACCCGGTCAATGATCATTATCATTGGCACATAGAATTCATGCCCAAGCTGACCAAGACCGCGGGATTCGAATGGGGCACCGGCTTTTATATCAACCCAACGCCCCCGGAAGAAGCGGCAAAGTTCCTGCGTGATGCCAACGTGCTCAATGAAGAGCCGCTGTCTTCAAAAACCGGTTAGCAGGGAAGTCGGGCCATTGCCTGATTTCCGGAACCTGGTTTGACGAAATCTGATTTTGAACGAACTGTGATGCGACGCCTGCTTTTCGCGCTTTTCATCCTCGCCGGAGTTGGCTTTGCTGCCGCGAATCCGTCCGTCCCCATCAACAACCTCGCCAACCGCACCACCATGAACCTCGACGGCCAGTGGCACGTCATTGTCGACCCCTATGAAACCGGCTTGAAAGCTCGCTTCTACGCGAATGCCAAGCCTACGAGTGAGGACAAGAACGCCCTCATCGAATACGACTTCGATAAGGCGGACGTTCTCAATGTGCCCGGTGACTGGAACACCCAGAAAAAGGAGCTGTTTTTCTACGAAGGCCCCGTATGGTACGAGAAAGCATTTTCCTATCACAAGCGCGAGCGCACCCGGGTTTTCGTTTCCTACGGAGCTGCCAACTACTTTTCCCGCGTCTATCTCAACGGCGAAGCGCTCGGCGAGCACGAAGGCGGCTTCACACCTTTCAACTTCGAGGTCACGGCCAAGATTCACGAAGGCGATAACTTCCTGATCGTGGAAGTGAACAACGCCCGCCGTCGCGACGGCGTCCCCGGTCTCAACACCGATTGGTGGAACTATGGAGGACTCACTCGCGACGTCGCGCTGCTGGAAGAGCCCGAAACCTTCATCCAGGACTATGTTGTCCAACTGGCCAAAGGATCGAGCCAGGAGATTGCCGGTTGGGTGCAACTGAACGGCCCAAGCTCAACCCAGCAAGTCACGATCGAAATCCCGGAAGCAGGAATTAAGAACGCTGTGATCACCGATGCCTCTGGGCGCGCGGAATTTCGCTTTCCCGCCAAGGTCGACCTGTGGTCGCCCGAGCATCCCCGCCTCTACCAGGTCACATTGTCGGCGGGTGCCGACAAGGTGCGCGATTCCATCGGCTTTCGTACCATCGAAACTCGTGGCACCCAAATTCTGCTTAACGGCAAGCCTATCTTTCTTCGAGGCATTTCCCTGCACGAAGAAGCTCCGATCCGCGGCGGCCGAGCCTTCACCGAGCAGGACGCCAAAACCCTGTTGGGATGGGCTCATGAACTGGGCTGCAATTTTGTTCGCCTGACTCACTATCCTCACAGCGAGAACATGACCCGCCTCGCCGACCGGATGGGGCTGCTGGTGTGGTCGGAAGTTCCGGTCTATTGGGACATCGATTGGGAAAATCCCGCGACACTCCAAAACGCGAAGAACCAGCTCAACGAAATGATTGCCCGCGACCACGATCGGGCGTCGGTAATCTTCTGGTCGCTCTCGAACGAAACTCCGGTCAAACCGGAGCGTCTCACATTCCTGCGCCAACTCGCCGAGACCGTTCGCCAGCTCGATTCAACTCGCCTGATCACTTCGGCGATGAATCACGTCGACGAGTCCGGACCTGACGCCCGCATCCTCAGCGACCCGCTTGGCGAATATCTCGATGTGCTGGGACTGAACGAGTATCTAGGCTGGTATTGGGGACGTCCCGAGGATGCCGACCACATGCAGTGGAAGACAGCATGGAACAAGCCGCTCATCATGAGCGAGTTCGGCGGCAGCGCGCCCTACGGCCGGCATGGCGGCGCGAGGGAACGCTGGACTGAAGAGTACCAGGCCAGCATCTATCAGCATCACATCGAGATGCTGAAGAAAATTCCATCCCTGGCTGGACTATCGCCCTGGGTCTTGATGGATTTCCACTCCCCGCGCCGCTTGTTATCTGGCGTCCAGGACTATTACAACCGCAAAGGCTTGATTTCGAACTTGGGTGAGCGCAAGCAGGCGTTCTATGTCTTGCAGAAATACTATCGGGAGTCTGAGTCCAAAAAATGATTGCCAACCGGCGGTGAGGACACGCCTTCAGCGGTGCCGCCAAAGCCCGCAACAGACCCGCCTACCCGCTCAGATTTCGCGCTTAAGCCTGAGTGCGGTCCAGAAACTCAGCGTGCCATGCCATCTGAATGGCTTCCAGCTTGCCCTCATTCGACTTCTTCGGGTCGTCTTTGAACTCGGGCATTTCGATGACCAGGCGGTGCAGCTCAGTAAAGCGCACGGCCAAAGGGTCCGTTTCCGGATGCTTCTCAGAGAGCAAGATTCCGATGTCTTCAGGATCATCCCAAGTCAATTCTTTCGGCATGATGCTCCTCAATCAGTTATTGGTATCCGGTTTCGAGTTTCAAAAATAGAAACCTGTTCTAGTGTTCTTCCGACACATAATTGCGGTTCCAGGCCGGAATCTCTACGACGACCTTGCCGGGCTTCGTAATCACGGCCTGGCAGCCGAGTCGGGAGTTTAACTGTAAATCAGCGGCCATGTCCAGCCTGTCGGCCTCATCATCATCCATCTCTGAAATATTCTCGGCACCCTCCTTTACCCAGATGTGACAGGTGGTGCAGGCGCAGTTGCCGCCGCAGGCATGGTCCAGCCGGACGCCATAGTTCAGCGCCACGTCGAGCAGCGATTCTTCTTTGCCATGATCCTTGTAAGGCAGCTTGCCATGTTCGAACTGCACCGTTTTGCCCTCGGGCAGAAAAGTGATCTGGACGGTATTCTCCCCCGGAGGATCCACCGTAGCTGTTCCTGCGCCCTGATTTTTCTCTTCTGCCATCACCTCTCCTATCTAACTGGTAACCGAGAACTGGTAACTGAAAACTGGTCTATTCAAAATCCGCCTTGGCCACGGGATGGGGCGCGTCGGGACCATCGCCCAAATCCGCCTCATCCATGGTCTTGCCCTTGAGCACAGTAGACACCGCGCTATCCATCATCAGCTCGGCCAGGCGCATCGTACCCTGATTGAGCGCGTCAATAGCTTTGCGGATCGCCTGGTAGTCGTCTTCACTTTTCACTCGGTTCAACACCTTTTCCAGCTTGGCAATCCGTTTCTTCTCGTCGCTGGTGAGCTGCCCCCACGCCGGACTGGTCTTGCCCTTCTCCAACGCCGCCAAAATCGTGTCCGCTTCATTACGCGCTTCGATCACCTGGCGCTGGCGAAAATCCTCCTCTGCCGAATCGAAAGAGTCGAGAATCATGCTCTCGACTTGTTCATCGGTCAGGCCATAGCTGGGCTGGACCTTGATTTCGGCTTCCTTCCCGCTGCGCTGCTCACGCGCAGAAACGTGCAAAATGCCGTTGGCGTCAATCAGGAACTTCACCTCGACCCGCGGTATTCCCGCCGGCATCGGCGGAATTCCTCTGAGGTCAAAGCGCGCCAGCGACCTGCAATCCTTTGCTAGTTCCCGCTCCCCCTGCAGCACATGGATCGCAACATTGGCCTGGCCATCCACCTGGGTGGTGTAATGCTGGGTCGCGGACGCCGGAATCGTCGAATTGCGCAGAATGATTTTGTCGGTAACCCCCCCGACCACTTCAATGCCCAGCGACAAGGGCGTGACGTCGAGCAGCAGCATGTTTTCGGTAGCTTCGGAGCCGCCCGAAAGAATGTTGGCCTGCACCGCTGCCCCCAGAGCCACCACTTCATCCGGATTAAGATCGGTGTGCGGCTCGCGCCGGAACATTTCTTCCACCAGGGCGCGTACCTTTGGAATCCGCGTCGATCCTCCCACCAGCACTACTTCATCGATCTGCTCCGGCTTCAGTCCGGCATCTTTCAAGGCCTGCTTGCACGGACCGGTCGTGCGATCGATGATGGGTTGAAGCAGCTGCTCGAACTGTTCCCGCGTGATTTCCCGCAGATATTGCTTGCCGCCCGGCACTTCAACTTCCAGTTTGGCCGCCGGCTGTGAGGAGAGTGCGACCTTTGCCTCGATTACCGCTTTCCGGATTGTCGCCACTATTTCGCCATTCCGCGAAACATCCAGGCCCAGGTCGCCGCGAATGTCATCCAACGCGATTCTGATCAGCAGGTTGTCAATGTCGTCGCCGCCGAGATGAGTGTCGCCGTTGGTGGCGATGACCTCGAAAATCCCGTCGTGCAATTTGAGGATAGAAACATCAAACGTTCCCCCGCCCAGGTCGTACACCGCAACGACGCCGTTCTGTCTCTGATCCAGCCCGTAAGCCAGGGAAGCCGCCGTCGGTTCATTTACCAGGCGCAGCACTTCCAGTCCCGCAATACGCCCGGCATCCTTGGTCGCCTGCCGCTGGGCATCGTTGAAATAGGCAGGCACCGTGATGACCGCTTTCGTCACCGGCGCGTTAAAGAATCGCTCTGCATTTCGCTTAAGCTGGCGCAGGATAAATGCCGAAATCTCGGGTGGCGTAAATGTCTTCTCTCCCAGCCGGATGCGCAGCACCTCGCCCGCCTCGAGATCTTCCGCCAGCCGGAAGGGAAATAATTTCAGTTCCTCTTCGATGTCCTCAATGCCACGGCCCATCAACCGTTTGATCGAGTAAACCGCGCGCTCAGGAGTCTCGATCAAATACTTTCGTGCGGCATTTCCCACGATAATCTGATCTTTGTCATCCAGCGCCAGCACCGACGGCACCAGGTTCAGCCCGTCCTCCCCTGGAATCACGACAGGGCTCTCCCCCTGCATGAAAGCCACCAGTGAATTGGTGGTCCCGAGATCAATGCCGACAATGCGATCAGTTGCCATACGAAAAATTGCAGATTGCAGATTTAGGATTTGAGATTGCCAATCTGAAATCTGCAATCAAAAATCTGAAATCTCTTAGTTCTCCAGCGCTTCATTCACATCCCTAACCAGGTTCCTGATGTAGCTGCGCCGGTTCAGTAGATCCACCATCCCGTCCAGAGCCCGGCGTCGTGCTTCTTCGTTCTGGCTGTCACCCGCGCGATCCCACTCATCCCAATGACCCTTCAGTTCTTGCGCGAGCTCTTCGTACTTTTTCTCGAACGCGGCCTTATGTCCCTCCAGGTCCTTTACCAGCGCCGGATCGTCTTCTCCCATCTTCTTGTTCATGCGCGCTTCTTCGAGCTGCATGTTCAATTCGAAAACTTCTTCCAATAGATCAGGAGGCACGATCTGTTTCTTGACTTCTCCCGCGGCCCGCGCTTTCTCGGTGGCGCTCTTAGACTGCTCTTCGAGTTCTACTCCTTCAAGGCCGAGCAGATACTGGGTGCGTTTGATCGGGTCTTTCAGAGTGCGGTAAGCATCGTTGAGGAGCGAACTCTGTTCCAGGCTCCATTCCTGCTCGCGCTTGTCGGCGCGCGCATTCAGGTCAGGATGCAGCTTCCGGCTCAGTTCGTAGAACTCCCGCTCCAGGCGCGGCACGTCCACATTCAACTTCCGCGGCATTCCAAAAAACGCAAAGTAATCAACCGGCGCCGGTGGCTGCACCTTGCCGCAGGCATGGCAAAAGTGAGCCGCGCGCATATCGCCGCATGACCAGCAACTGGAAGTTTCAACTGCCATGAACCTGCCTTATGTGGCCCAGTTTGTGTGGCGCGGGCGCCCTCGCCCGCGACCGGCGCATGCACCAGAAAAACTCTCAGGGGAATTCAAGTCACCGACCGGATAAGCTGGACCAGCGAAGCTCCAGCGGAGGGCATGCCACTCCAGGCCTTTCGCGGGCGAGGGCGCCCGCGCCACACTAGCCACGCCTCACCCTGAGAAAGATGTTCCACAACCGCACGACTTCGTTGCATTCGGATTTACAAAGACAAATCCCTGCTGCATCAGAGTCTCTTGATAATCCAGAATCATGCCGTGCAGGTAGATAAATGATTTCGGATCCACGAACACCCGCACATCGCCAAACTGGTAGATGCGGTCGCGCTCGCGGGGTTGGGTGTCGAAGCGGATGTTGTAGCTCAAGCCCGAGCACCCGCCACCCTGAACGCCCAGACGGACACCACCCTGTTCAGGCGAGATACCTTCCTTGACTATGGCGGTGCGAATCTTGGCCAAAGCCTTCTCCGTGACCTGTACGCCCTTCGCGGGCGCGGTCTTCGTCGTTTGTTCCGCAACAGGAGTCATAGTGGTTAAGCCAACGACCCACGACTAACGGCTAACTGCTGAATTCACCGGCGCTTCCTGCTTCTTCTTCCAATCATGAATCGCCGCCCGGATGGCGTCTTCCGCCAGCACCGAACAGTGAATCTTTACCGGAGGCAGCGCCAGTTCCTTCACGATCTCTGTATTCTTGATCTGCAAAGCTTCATCCACCGTCTTGCCCTTCACCCATTCGGTGGCCAGCGAAGACGACGCAATCGCCGACCCGCAACCAAACGTCTTGAACTTCGCATCTTCAATGATGTTTGTCTGCGGGTTGACTTTGATTTGCAGCTTCATGACGTCGCCACACTCCGGCGCGCCCACAAGGCCAGTCCCCACTTCCTGACTGTTCTTGTCCATCGAACCGACATTGCGCGGATTTGAATAATGATCGAGAACCTTATCGCTATAAGACATTTTGACCCTCTCCTGTTAGTTCTAAATTCGAGTCGTCATCCTCAGCACGCCGCATTTTACGCGACGCACCCAAGGGAGCGGCCGCGCATCATCGCGCTTTCGCGCTGACAATAACGCACGATGCGACCTTCCCTATTCTCCCGCCCACTTCACACTCTTCAAGTCCACGCCCTCTTTCGCCATCTCATATAGCGGCGAAAGCTCGCGCAGCCGTTCTACCGTCTCCACAACCCGGTCGGCCACATAATCCACTTCAGCTTCGGTGTTGAAGCGTCCAAGCCCGAAGCGAATCGAACTGTGCGCCAGGTCGTCTCCCGTTCCCAGAGCCTTCAATACATAAGATGGCTCCAGGGTCGCAGAGGTGCAGGCCGATCCGCTCGAAACCGCCACATCGTTGATGCCCATCAGCAAGGACTCGCCTTCCACATAGGCAAAGCTGATATTCAAATTGCCGGGCAGCCGATGCTCCCACGAGCCATTGATGTAAACCTCGTCCAGACGGCCCATGATGTTGTCCCGCAGGCGATTACGCAGCCCCGCCAGCTTGCACGATTCCTTGGCCATCTCTTCCGTGGCAATCGCGCAGGCCTTGCCCAAGCCGACAATGCCCGGGACGTTCAGCGTCCCGGACCGCATGCCGCGCTCGTGCCCGCCACCATCGATGATCGCGGAAATCTGCACGCGCGGGTTCTTGCGCCGCACGTATAACGCGCCAACCCCCTTGGGACCGTACATCTTGTGGGCCGAAATCGACATTACGTCGATGTTCATCTTGTTCACGTCGATTGGTATCTTGCCGACTGCCTGGGTTGCGTCGGTGTGGAAGATCACTCCCCGCTCGTGGCAAAGCTTGCCGATTTCCGCGACCGGCTGCACCACGCCAATCTCGTTGTTGGCCGCCATAATCGTCACCAGGATGGTCTTGTCATCCATGATGCGCTTGAGTTCTTCCAGATCGATCAGGCCGTCCTTCTGTACCGCCATGTAAGTAACGCGGTAGCCGTACTTTTCCAGACGCTTGCAGGTATCGAGCACGGCCTTGTGCTCGGTGACTGCGGTGATGATGTGGTTGCCCTTTTCCTTGTACATCTCCGCCACGCCCTTGATGGCGAGGTTGTCGCTCTCGGTCGCGCCTGAGGTGAAAATGATCTCCTTGGTAGTGGCGCCGATCAGCTTGGCTACCTGCTCTCGCGCCGTCTCTACGCCTTCCTCACCCGCCCAACCGAATGAGTGGTTGCGGCTGGCCGCATTGCCGAACTTTTCCATGAAATAAGGCAGCATCGCCTCCAACACCCGCGGATCCATGGGCGTCGTGGCGTGGTTGTCCATATACACCGGCAGCTTGACTCCATTCGCCGTAGTTCGCTTTTCCTGCCCCGGCGCGCTTTCGTGTCCGTTTGTCCCCTGGGGGATCGTCTTCACATCCGTGCTCATAATTGCTCTCCTCAGAACCTGTAAAACTTAACCAATCCTTACTAGCTCCGCCGCAGTCTTCACCTTGTCGTCCGATTCCGCCGCCTGTTCCTTCATCTCCAGGATAGTGATGCGCCGCAGCACCTCTTCGATGCTATGACTTACCCTCCGCAGCGGTTCGCGAATATTGCAGCGCTCACTCTGATCGCATTCACCCCGTACAGTTACGCAAGAGGTGATAAAAAGCGGCCCATCAATTGCCCGAATAACTTCGAATGCCGTAATCGTCCCCGGATCGCGAGCGAGCGTGTAACCGCCGTTCGTTCCATGCTGCGAATGCAGCAATCCAGCTTTCACAAGGCGCTGCAAAATCTTGGCTAGCGCTTCTTGAGGAATGCGGTAGGCGTCGGCCACGTCCTTGGCGCTGCACGCTCCCAGTTCGGCATGCTCGGCCAGATGCTTCATGGCCATCAACCCGTAATCCGCCTTCTTGGTCAATTTGAGCATGGCCTGGAGAAAGCCGACCTTTTTAGTCGGACATCTCTATTTTAGGGGTCAACCCGCTCCAACGCAAGCCTTTACAGGCAATGGTCGAAAAACTCCCCCAAGTTGCGGCTGGCTGGTGGTTAACCGTTATGTCGCCCACGTCCGAATTCTGCCGGGTCTAAAGAAAGATCAACTGAGGGACTTGACAAGGCAAGCGAGCCCGTCTCAGAATACCGCCAATTTCCGGTGGAATTCCTTTGACCGAGAGACCAGGAAATCCAGCGTCCGGAATTTATGACTCCAACCTCGTCTTCCTTACCTCCCGAGAAGAGCAGCAACATGGCAGCCTGCAAGCACCCTCGCGTGCAAATCGTGGCCCGCGAAGAAGACACTGAATTCGTGGAATGCCTGGAGTGTCGTGAAATTTTCGAATCCAGCGAATTTCGAGACATGGCCATCGAAGAAAAGCCGGCAAACGAATCCGATCCCGGCGCGTGACAAAGGTAACCGGGCTTACGCCCTTTAGCCTTGCTGCCTCCGTAACACTTTGTTAATGTCGCCCGGGGAATATTTTGCCTGCAAAAGGTCAAACGCCGCTGGTAGCTTTGGTTGTGGACGATTCGATGCTCATCCGGCACACTGTGTGCCGTTTTCTCGAACAGCGTGGCTATACGGTGGAGTCGGCCACTAACGGCGAGGAAGCGCTTCCCATCGTCAAACGCCTGCAACCCGACATCATCATTACCGACATGCAGATGCCGAAAATGAGCGGCACCGAACTCATCACCGCGCTCAAGGCCCAGCCCGAGACCGCAACCATCCCAATCGTGATTGTAGCCGGTAAGAATAGCGGATTTGACGCCCATGAACACCGGGCCAACTTCGCTATCTTCAAAGACATCGACATCGAATCCCAACTGGAAAAAGCTCTCGAGGCGGTCCTGGGAAGCCGCGCCGGAAAAGGCAAAGCCGCAGCCAAGTCAGTCTGAGAACCGAGAACCAAAAACTGGCAACTGCTTCAAACTATTCTGTCCAAGAAGTACGAACACTCCAAACGGGCCGGATCAGAGCTTCATAGAAGCCTGTGCAGAAAAGTCCTCCGCCGCAAAGTCTCCCGCCATAAACTTGGGATAGGCCGCGGCCGCAATCATGGCTGCGTTATCAGTGGAAAGCGGACGTGACGGGAAATACACTGGCAATCCTTCCATGGCCGCAACTTGCTCAAAGCGTTGGCGCAACTCATTATTCGCGGCAACGCCACCGGTGACGAACAGAGTCGCGACATCGCAAGCGCGCGCCGCAGCAAGAGTTTTCGCCACCAGATCCTCCACGATCGCCCGCTGAAACGAAGCCACCAGATTCAACGTCTTCCTGTCGCAATGTTGCAGGTAGTCCTCGAGCTTCGGGTTCTCGATTCCAGCCAGCACATTCCGCCGTGCCTGAATCGAAGGCCGCAGATCGTGAACTTCGACGTGGCGCAGAACCGCGGTCTTGATTCCGCTGTAGGAGAAATCAAAGCGTGGCTCGGAGCCGACGTCGCCCTTAACTTTATCTTTCCGGTCGCGATGTTTGAGCTGGGCAGGCGGAAACTTCACCGCCATGGGATCGCCGTGCGTGGACAATCGGTCGATGATCGGCCCGCCGGGATATCCCAGGCCAAGCAACTTCGCCACCTTGTCGAAAGCTTCGCCGGCGGCGTCGTCACGCGTGTGGCCAATGTTCTGATAAGACCAGCCGTCTGCTTTCTGCCGGGCCAGGTAGAGGTGAGTGTGTCCGCCTGAAACCACCAGTGCCAGCACCGGAAACTTGATTTCGCGATTCTCTCTCTGCCGTTCTTCAAGAAGCACCGCATGGATGTGCCCTTCGAGGTGATTCACCGCGATCAGGGGCTTGCTGAGCGCAAAGGCCAGGGCCTTAGCGTAGCTGATACCGACCAGCAGGGCGCCGGCCAGGCCCGGACCTTGCGTCACAGCCAGCGCGTCGATCGAGTTATAGCTCTGGCCGGCGTCGGCCAGAGCCTTGCGGACCACAGGCACAATCGCCTTTAGATGCTCCCGCGAGGCCAGCTCCGGCACCACGCCGCCGTAAGGCTGGTGCGCGGCGACCTGCGAGAAGACAACATTGGAAAGCAGTTTCTCACCCGACCGGACGACAGCAGCCGCCGTCTCGTCGCAAGAGCTTTCAATGCCAAGAATGTAAGCACCCATATCAACAGTCTATTTGAAAAAGCGGGTGGACAGATCCTCGCTACTGCTCGAAATGACAATAATGACAATATGCAGGCGCGAGCGTCCCGCGGCGAGTAGAACACGTGGGGACATCCGCCCCGACTGTCCGCTCGCCTGCAGGGCGACTACAATGTCCAGTGATGTCCAGCGGAACATCAGACGAACCTCGAAGCCAACCCCAGAGCGGAGCACCGAGCGAATCCCAGCGCGAATCCCCGAGCAGCGAATCCGCTAACGAACCGATCAGCCCGCTTTACGATACCCGCCTGCCTCAACTGTCGCGCTGGCGGCGAATGCAGATTCCGCTCATCTCGTCCGTTGTGATCGCGATCATTCGGATGCTCGGACCGACGCTGCGTTTCGAAGAACTGGGTATGCATCACTACCGGCAATCCCGCGCCCGGGGTGTGCCGGTGATTTCCGCCTTCTGGCATCGCTGTATCATTTCCGCCACCTGGTACTGGCGCAACGGCGGTGCGGTCGTAATGAACACTACTAACTTCGATGGCCAATGGACGCGGCGGGTGATTGAGCACTTTGGCTTTGGCACGGCCCAAGGTAGCTCCACTCGGGGAGGCCTGCGCGGGCTGGCGGTCATGGCGCGCCGTTTGGAAGAAGGTTTTGACGCGGCGTTCACCATCGACGGCCCTCGCGGACCTCGCTATGTCGCCAAGCCGGGACCGGTAATGCTGGCCAGAAAAACTGGACGTCCCATTTATGTGTTTCATATTGGAGTCGAAAAAGCGCACACCTTGGAAAAAGCCTGGGACAAGATGCAGATTCCGCACGCTTTCTCCCACGCCGTAATCGTAAGTGCTCCGCTGATCTTTGTTTCGCCTGATGCGGATGCGGAACAGCTCCAGCGCAAGCACGCCGAAATGCAGGCCGCACTGGAACGCGTTCGGGATGTAGCCGAATCATGGTTCGGTCTGAGTGAGTCGGAGCGCGAAAGCCTGCGCAGGGAATGGAATGCCGGCCTCTGAACAGATCCGCCTGAACAGATCATGGGGGCGACGGTAGATTCAGCGCGTGCGCCGACGGAGATGACAATCCGTTCGCTGCAGGCGACGCTGTGAAGATAGAACAATGCCTGAGGTTAAAGAACAAGCCGAGAGGATCGTTCGAGTCCTTCGCGACGCAGGCCACCAGGCCTACCTCGTGGGCGGGTGCGTGCGCGATCTTCTGCTCGACCGCGAGCCCGCCGATTACGACGTTACCACCGACGCTACGCCGGATGAAGTCATGCGAATCTTTCCCGAGACTTACGCCGTGGGCGCGCAGTTCGGCGTTGTGCTGGTGCCAGTGCCGGGCCTGTCTTCTGTATCCTCGGCGTCCTCCGCAGTTGACGGAGAAGAAAATCAGACCGCCTCAGCGAAGGCTGGCTACGTTGAAGTTGCCACCTTCCGGTCCGACATTGGCTATTCCGACGGCCGTCATCCCGATCAGGTGCGATTCAGCAAGAGTCCCCAGGAGGACGTCGAACGCCGCGACTTCACAATCAACGGCTTGCTACTCGATCCTGTGACCGGGCGGGTGCTCGACTATGTCGGAGGACAAAAGGATCTGCATGCCAAAATCATCCGCACCATCGGGCCGCCCGAGGTGCGTTTCGCCGAAGACAAACTGCGGATGCTGCGCGCTGTCCGCTTTGCCGCGCGCTTCGGATACGGCATTGAGCCCAATACATTCGCGGCAATCCAAAAATTGGCCGCCGGGATTCGTCAGGTTTCCCGCGAGCGGGTGCGTGATGAACTGACCAAGATGCTCATCGAGGGCCAGGCTCGCGAAGCCTTTCTCCTGCTTGATGAGACTGAGCTCTTGCCGCAAATCCTGCCAGAAATTTCAGCAATGAAGGGCGTGCAACAGCCCCCGGAATTTCACCCGGAGGGCGATGTGTTCGTGCACACCCTGGGCTTGCTGCAAAACCTGCCTCATCCCTGTCCTGCGGCGCTGGCTTGGGGAGCGCTATTGCATGACGTCGGCAAGCCTCCAACGTTTCGCGTGGCGCCAGATCGAATCCGTTTCGACAATCACGTCGATGTGGGAGTAAAGATGGCGGAAGAGATTTGCCGGCGCCTGCGTTTCGCCAACGACGACACGGAACAGATTCTCGCTCTAATCGCCAATCACATGCGTTTCACGCACGTGCCGCAGATGAAGGATTCGACGTTCAAGAGATTTGTGCGCCTGCCGCGCTTTGAAGAGCACCTCGAGCTGCATCGGATGGATTGTCAGGCCAGCCACGGTGACCTTACTTCCTATCAGTTCACTCGCGAGCGGATCGCGGCCATATCTCCCGAGGCCATTCGTCCGGTTCCGCTGGTTAGCGGCGACGACCTGATCGCTGCTGGCTACGTGCCCGGACCGCGATTCAAGGAAATACTTTCTCAGGTGGAGGACGCCCAACTCGAAGGACGCCTGAACTCCACGGAAGGCGCGATGGAGTTTGTGAGGCAGAAATTTCCCCGGGAGGCCGATACAACCGTGCAGAGCTGATTGCGGCAAATCGCTGTCAAGGCCCACTCCCTGTCGATTCCTTGTTAACAGGTTGAGCGCAAACGGAATATATTTCTTCTCCTCATGTCCCATTTCACCCGCGCCAGTTGCTATTCTCGAAATATAGACTTTCCAGTCTGAAAATCTCCGGGAATGTTAAAATCAAAACCCATCCCACTAGAATTTGAGCCAACGCGTTTGAGCTGCGGATAACTTGCACTGATGATTCGCACCATGGAACAAGCCGGCGCCGGACTGGAGCGGGTCGTTGCCAGCACCTTGAAGCGCTCGCCCGCGGGACATGGGCCCGTGCTGGCATGGCCGCTGGCATGCGGTCATGCCGTCGCGGTTCGGACCCGGGCTCTCGACTTCGTACAGGGCATTCTGCGGGTGGAAGTGCCGGACTGGGGCTGGCGAGCTGAGTTGCAGGCATTGGCGCCGCAGTATCTCGCGGTGATCAACCGTTACGTAGCCGAAAGCGTGAAGCGGATTGAGTTTGTGATCCCGTACAAAAGCGCAGGCGCCACAGGGACCGAGGCCAGGCAACTATGAAAGTTACCGAAAAAGATGTTGCCTACGTTGCTGACCTCGGCAATCTCGAACTGACCGAGGAAGAACGCACGCGCATGGTGCGAGACCTCAACTCGATTCTTGGCCACATCGACAGCCTCAACGAGTTGGACACCACGAATGTGCCGCCCATGGCCCTGGTGTCGGACCGCTACGGTGTGGATCAGTCGAAACAGGGAAGCGATCGCTTCGCCTACGCCAGTCGGGAAGACATCCATGAAGGCCTGCGCAAATCGCTGCCACACGAAGTAGCGCTGGAGAATGCCCCCGATTCGGATGGAACGTTTTTTAAAGTGCCGAAAGTGATTGAAAGATAGACGCCAAGAGTGAAACGAGCCTATCTCATTACATCTTGCATGTTCTTCGCCGGGATGTGCTATGCGCAATCAACGACTCGAAGAGAACCTCAGTTTGACCTTTCGAAGATCGGTATGGTGCTCGATGGCCACCAGATCTGCGAGGACAAAGGGCGATTGCAAGACTATCCATCAAGAGTGATGAACCAAATCATCGCGATGGGGCCGAAGTCTGTGCCAGTCCTGATTGGAATGATCACCGACACCGGGATGATAAAGACAGAAGAACCGATCATTTGCTTTTGGCCCGGTATGGCCATCGGCGATATTGCTTTTTGCACGTTAGAGGATCTTTTTCTGAACGCGGACTGGACAAAGTCGACGATGCCGGGTGCTGGCTGGAATGAGCTTTTGGGTCCTGATGACGGTCTGCCTTCCTGGGATCAGCTGCATCGTTTTATTAGAAAACACGGCAGGCAAGCCCTTCAAGCCAAATGGCAAAGACTATGGGATAAATACGGGAGCCAAGTATTTTGGGATCCCAAGGAAAGATGTTTCAAGCTAAAGGCCAGTATGTGAATTTAACTTCTCTCACCATCGATGCCGCACGCTCCGCCGTGCAGGAGTGCAAGACTAGCGCGTCTGCGCTGGCGGAGTCGTTCTACGTCAAGATTGAAACCGATGATCCGAAGATTGGCGCATTTCTGACTCTGTCAAAAGAACGGGCGATGGCCAAGGCGGCGGAGATGGACGCGATGGCGGCCAAAGGCGAAAAGCTTCCGCCGCTGGGTGGTGTGCCGGTTGGAATCAAAGATGTGATGGTCACCAAGGGCATTCGCACCACCGCTGGTTCAAAGATTCTGGGCAATTACGTTCCGCCCTACGATTGCACCGCGGTGGCGCGCCTGGAGGCGGCGGGCGCGGTGGTGTTGGGAAAATTGAATTGCGACGAGTTCGCCATGGGCTCGTCCAACGAGAACTCGGCCTGGAAGCCGGTGCACAATCCGCGCGATCTTAGCCGCGTTCCCGGCGGTTCTTCGGGAGGCTCGGCGGCGGCAGTGGCGGCGGACATGGCGGTCGCGGCGCTGGGCTCCGATACCGGTGGCTCGATTCGCCAGCCCGCTTCGTTTTGCGGCGTGGTCGGATTGATGCCGACTTACGGACGGGTTTCACGCTACGGACTGATCGCGTTCGCCTCGTCGCTCGATCACATCGGGCCGCTCACAAAAACGGTGAAGGACGCGGCCATCGTATTAGGAACCATAGCAGGCCGAGATCCCATGGATTCAACCTCCGCCGAGGTTCCGGTTCCGGACTATGTCGCAGAATTGGAGAAGCCGGTGCGCGGGCTGAAGATCGGCGTTGCCAAAGAGTATCTGGGAGAGGGCCTAGACAAGGAAATTCGTAATGCGGTCGAGGCAGCCATTCAGAAGCTAGCCAAACAGGGGTGCGAAATTGTTGAAGTTACGCTTCCGCACACCAAATACGCGATTCCCGCTTACTACATCGTGGCCACCGCCGAGGCTTCTTCGAATCTGGCGCGCTTTGATGGGGTGCGTTACGGGTACCGTGCAAAAGATGCGCATACGCTTTCCGAGATGTACCGGCGCAGCCGCGATCAGGGATTTGGCGCGGAAGTGAAACGGCGCATCATGCTGGGCACCTATGCCCTGAGCGCTGGGTACTACGACGCGTATTACCTGAAAGCGCAAAGAGTGCGCACCTTGCTGACTCGGGATTTTGAAGAGGCGTTCAAAAAAGTGGACGCCATCGTTGGGCCTGTCAGTCCAACCGCGGCATTCAAGCTGGGCGAGAAAGTGGACGATCCGCTGGCCATGTATCTGGCGGATATCTACACCGTCACTGCGGATCTCGCTGGCATTCCAGGAATTTCAGTGCCGTGCGGCGAAACCAAAGATAAGTTGCCTATCGGATTGCAAATTCTGGGACGGCATTTTGACGAGAGCACGATTTTGAGAGTTGCGCACGCGAGCGAGAACGCAGCGTAACTGATAGACGGGCGAATGCCCCGCGCTACGCTGAAATAATTCGAAGATTTCCACCAAAAGAATCGCCATCGGCCTCGGCCGGTGGCGATTTTGTTTGCGGGCCATGGCGCGCCGGCCGCATTCGGCCGGACGGCCGGGGGCGGCTGTCCGTGCCGTGGCCCGCGACAATCCAATCCGCAATTCAATCGACGAAAAACTTCATAGGGAGAAGCATCCATGAATCTGAATTCGATTACAAGTTCTTTGACTGCAAGATCTTTGACCGCAAGATCAATGACCCGATCTACGAGCCAAATCATACTGGCCATAGTGTTGAGCATTTCCTTGGCTGCCACCGGATGTAGTGCACAGTGGATCAGTGTCGCCCTGGCGGACTTGCCAGTTCTGACCCAGATGGCACTAAACATCGCTGCGCTGGGGCCGACACTCGAAACTGGCAGGCAACTCAGCCCCGCCGAATCCGTTGCGATCCAGAACATCTCCGCCGAAGCGCGCAAGGATCTGGCCCTGATGCAGTCTTTGTACAGCCAATACAAGGCCAATCCTACCGTGGACACTCTGCAGAAGATCGAAGTTCTCATCCAGGACACTAGCCAGAACTTGCCGGCCCTATTGCAGGCGGCTCATATCAGCGATCCTGCGCTCTCTACCCGGATTGCGGCAGCGGTCGATCTGATTCTGACCACCGTAAGCAGTTTCGCTTCGTTGATTCCTCAGGCCCCGTCTTCAGCCGCACGGACCGTGCGTCAGAACACCATTGTTCCTCGTCCCAAAGAATTGAAGAAACAGTGGAACCAACAGGTATATGCACCCAGCGGCAACTCCACCTTGGACGCCGCGCTCACCGCGAGAGTGTTGCGGTAGTACAAATCAGAAATCAGAAATCAGAAATCAACTCCCGCTTCTCAGTCTTCATTTTTCGGATGGATTACGCAATGAGTCTACCGGTTATCGCCATTACGAATGCTTCCACCTGTCTGACCGACGCACAGGTGGAAGCTGCGGTTCCAGCCTTGCAGCGGCAGGTCAGCCTGGACTTCCGGGCGTACTGGGATTTGGATTGCCAGTTGATCCTTCTGCCCAAAAATGACGCCCTCACGAGCGGATGGTGGCAGATTTCTGTCGTTGATAATCCTGACCAGGCCGGCGCGCTTGGCTATCACGAACTAACCAGCCATGGAACCCCTTTGGGTAAAGTATTTGCCGGGCTTGATATTCAGTGTGGGGGCTCGTGGACGGTAACCCTAAGCCACGAGTTACTCGAAATGCTGGCTGCCCCCTGGATCAATTGGTGCGCCCAGGGATCGGATGGAAAAGTCTATGCCCTGGAAGTCTGCGACGCGGTGGAGGCCGACGAATTGGGGTACCAGATCGACGGCGTGCTGGTCTCGGATTTCATTACGCCCGCATGGTTTGAGCCCACTCAAGCCGATCGAGTGGATTTCAAGCAGCGCATCTCGAAGCCGCTCCAACTGGCCGCTGGTGCGGTGATGGTTGCCCCGAACGCGTGTGAGGACCCGCGTCGCACCTGAGCTACTTCCTGCGCCAGCGCACGCCGTCTTTGGTAATTTCCACCAGCAACCCGGCGGAGGTTAGTTCGCCGCGAATGGCATCGGACGTTTTGAAGTCGCGCGCTCGCCGTGCAGCTTCCATTTCCGCAATCTTTTTCTCGACTTCAGCGTTAGACAGGCTTTGCGCCCCGACAGCATCAAGCAACTCCTGGCTGACATCCATCTCACGGCCATCCGCCTTCGCCCAGTCGAGAATGGCTTTCATCTTGGGTCCATCGTCGTCCCGTAAAACGGCGAAGATTTCATCGAATTTTTCAAGCGCTGTGAGCAGCGGTGCGACATCATCTTTCTTGATCTGGCCGCCGTCGATCATCACATTGGCTTTGCGCACCATATCAAAAATTGCGGCCTGGGCTTGCGCAGTATTCAGGTCATCATCAAGCGCCGAAGCCATGCGCTCCATGGTTTCACCGGCGAGTGTGGAATCGCTGGCGCCGGCGGGGAACTGTCCGGTTTTGAGGCGCAGCTGAAAATTTCGCAACTTGTCGACGTTACTCGCCATTTGTTTCAATCCATCGAAAGTAAAGTTCAGCTGATGCCGGTAAGGGACCGAGGCGAGCAGCAGCCGGATCGAGGACGGTTTGAAGCCCTTGAGCGCCAGATCGCGCAGAGTGAAAAAATTTCCCGCGCTCTTGGACATTTTTTCGCCTTCCACCAGCAAAAAGCGGGCGTGAAACCAGAAGCGCACGAATGGCTTTCCGGTGAGCGCCTCGGACTGGGCAATTTCGTTCTCGTGATGCGGAAAAATGAGATCCTCACCACCAGCGTGCAGGTCGAAGGTCTCGCCCAGCTCTTCGATGGACATGGTTGAGCACTCGATGTGCCAGCCCGGGCGTCCGCGTCCGATCGGACTTTCCCAAAACGCCTCCCCCGGCTTTGGCGCCTTCCACAGTGCGAAGTCCCGGGCACTGTCCTTTTCGTACTCGTCCACGTCCACGCGCGCGCCGTCTTCCATTCCCGCAAAATCCTTCTTTGAGAGCTTGCCGTAGCCGGGAAACTTCGCAATCCGGAAGTAGTAGGAGCCATCGTCAGCCCGGTATGCAAATCCCTTTTGTTCAAGCTCGGCAACGAAACGCGCCATCTCCGGAATATGGTCGGTAGCCCGCGCCAGAACCGGTTGCTCGATGTTCAAAGTGGCGCTGTCTTCGAGAAAAGCCTTCTCATATTTGGCCGTGTAATCCTTGACGCTGAGTCCTTGCTGGGCCGAGTTGCGGATGATTTTGTCATCCACGTCAGTGATATTCATGACGTGCCGCACGGTAAAACCGCTCTGTAGCAGGAAACGCCGCAGAATGTCGACCGCAACAAAAGTGCGGAAGTTGCCGATATGGCCGTAATCGTAAACCGTAGGCCCGCATGCATACAGGCGAACTTCCTTGCCTTGCAGCGGATGAAACTCTTCAATCTTTCCGGAGAGCGTATTGTAGAGGTTCAGTGCCATGATCAGGGTGAAGGGAAGCTTGCGGACAGAACCTCTAATTCTAGGGGGCCACGCGAAAAAGGGTCAAATGGACCCCGTCGCCTTCGAATTTTCCGCGGAAGCATGGTTGGTGCTGTGCAAGCGCTGGCCTACAAGAAATACATAGTGAACCGCGGAAACAATCGTGAAACCAACTGTGGCATGGAGAAAAGTAGTCTGCGTAATCCAGACCCAGCGGTCGTGTTTGACCTGAAACAGCAGCACAAAAAAAATCGCGGCCACTTGGGCAAATGTATTGGCCTTACCAAAGATGCTGGGACGGAAATCGCGCAAGCCCGCGATCGCGTAGAGCACGGCACTTGCGCACAGAATCGAGATATCGCGGCTGAATACCAGCACGGTATACTTCCAGGCGATCTTGTGCAGGATAGCCAGCACCATGAACATGGTGCTGAGCAGAAGCTTATCGGCAATGGGATCTAGATACTGACCGAGCGTGGTCTGCTGCTTAAGCGTTCGCGCCAGCAGTCCATCGAGCCCGTCGCTGAAACCCGCCAGAACAAACAAAAGGAGCGCCCACTTGTAGTGGCCGGAAACCAGATTGATCACGATGAATGGTACAAACCCCATGCGCAGCAGGGTGAGTTGGTTGGGCGCTGTGAGCAGTTGGGAGAGCTTCACTTCTGCTCTCCCGGCAAACCGTGATGACCACCGAGATGGCGGCTGAATACAGAAACCGGATCAAGCCCGGTCTGGATGGCAAAACGTTGGGAAAGGGAAGGAACGTTGTCATCGGACTGATCCAGTTCCACCCGCTCAATGCGATGCATAGGGAAGAAAACGATGCCGGGGGCAGCGGAATCACCCGCCTTGATCATCGAAACCAAGTCTTCGAAAGAGGCCAGTTCAACCCCTGAGAGGCTGAGCCCCTGTATGGTGAGCTCGAGAACGACGCCCCAGAATTTTTCACGAGGATTGCCCAGCGTAACCAGCACCATGGCGCCGGGTTGAAACGGATTCGCACCGCTGACAGGCACGGCATTGTGCGGATCGGTTGGTTGCACAGGAGATTGTCGCCGCATCAAGCCCAGTTTTGCAACTCCCCCAGCTTGGCGACTCCCGAAGTGAGGCAATTGCCGGAGAAAAAGACCCCTGTGCTTTTGCCCGCGGCCACTCTAGCCCATCTGCCCGCCGGAGAACCAATCAGCAGTAGTCGAACCAGTGTTCACCGCTTCCGTTCCCAAATGTTCCCTCCAAAACTCCTAAATTGTTGTAGGCGCGTGGCTCAGTTGGGTAGAGCGCTACCTGACTACGATTGTTTCCATGCAGCTAGAAAGAACCCCCCAAGAATTCCGGCCCGTGACCAGCCCGTGATTCCGCATACTTGGGGCCGAGAGCCAATCATTGCCGGAATTGCCCGCTGCCCGTAGAATTAAAATCAGAACCGTTCACATGTAGGCCCGTAGCTCAGTCTGGTTAGAGCGCTTCCTTGACACGGAAGAGGTCGATGGTTCGAGTCCATTCGGGCCTACCATTCTAAGAATCACCCATTAACACAGCGCGAAATTTCAAGTGGCATCGGCAGATGCCGAAGTGGACAACGATTGTGGATGGGACAGAATTGCCCGCTCGGCCGCTGGTACTTGGTACAGCGGGGGTTCCCCCGAATTCACCGGGACGAGAAACTCGGAACTTTAACCTGGCGAACCTCCAGAATGAATCCGGTATCGTTCTTCATTAGTGGACCGGTCACGGTAACCTGCCGCGAACCTTGTTGCCCTGGCACGAGAGCAACGAGTTGTTGGAACGCCAATCGCTCGTCGTCTTCAAGTGGCTTCAGCGAGGCTGTCGTGTGGTCCCACTGAATCTTGTTGTCCGGTTGTAATGGAGCCAGGGTCAAGGGAGCCGTTTACACGAACCTTGGGCCCTGGCGGGTACCTGAGATTGTGATCGAAATCACAGCCGCACTGGGATAGATCTAAAGATCGAGGACTGCTCGCATCGAGGTTGGATCGTCCAAAGCCGATGCACGGAAGCCAAGGCGCTTGGCAATCTTCTTCATGGGCAGGTTATCCGGCAGGATTTCCGCTTCCACGCGGGCGAGTTTTTCATCTCTCGCGACCTGGACGACCCGCCGGAATAGCTCCGTTCCCAAGCCCTGATTCTGACACACATCCGATACCAGAACGGCAACTTCCCCTTCGTTTTTGGCGTGGAATTTGACCAGTCTGCCGACTGCCAGGATCCGACGTTCCCCGGTTGTATCCCGCTGCTCGGCAACGATTGCCATTTCGCGGTCGTAGTCGACAAAGCAAATCCGCACCAGGCGGTCATGCGCTACTCGCGAACTCAAACTGAGCGTGTAGAAGTAGCGCAAGTACACGCTGCGGTCGGAAAGCGTCTCGTGAAATTTCACCATTAGCGGTTCATCTTCGGGACGGATGGGCCGCAATAACACGCTAGCGCCGTTCTTCATCATCCACGAAGAAACATACTGCGACGGGTAAGGCCGAATCGCCGGCCTGGGAAGACAATCGGGATCAGTCCCGGGCGGGTGCAACACCACGCGGGCGTCAAGCGCGAGGAATTGGCCAGGTGAAGCAAGCAAGGGGTTGATGTCGATTTCCGAAATCCAGGGCTGTTCTATCACCAGTTGACTGAAGCGGACGAGCAGACTCTCCAAGGCGGGCAAGTCAACCGGCTTGCGCCCACGCACGCCCTTGAGAGCGGTAAGAATTCGCGTTTGCTCCATCAACCGCTGCGCCAGCGTGGTATTCAACGGGGGCAGTGCCAGGGCACGGTCGCGATAGACCTCGACCAGGGGGCCGCCGGAACCGAAAAGGATCACCGGACCAAACTGTGGGTCAATGCTGCTGCCGAGAATCAACTCATAGCCTTCACGCCGGATCATGGGCTGCACGGTAACGCCGGAGAAATGATCGGGCCCGACTTTCTTTGCCACAGAGGACCTGATCGCCTGAAACGCGGATCGGACGGATGGTTCATCCTCCAGGTTGAGTTTCACCCCGCCCACGTCAGTCTTGTGCGTAATGGTTTGGGAAAAAAGTTTCAGAACGACCGGATATCCAAGAGCATGTGCACAAAGAACTGCCTCGCCCTCGGTGCGAGCGATCTGGGTTTCAACTGTGGGAATGCCGTAGTGCGACAGGACCTGTTTGGATTCGAATTCGTTCAGTAAAACGCGGTCCTGGCTGCGGGCGGCTTCGATAATAGCTTCCGCCTGATGCCGGGAATGGGGGTCTAGCTCTCCGCCTTCCGCCAGCACCGGAGTCTCGTACAAGCCGCGCAGGTTATAGCTGTAGCGCCACATGTAGGTAAAGGCGCGAGCAGCCGTGTCGGGAAAGGGAAATGTGGGGATACCGGCGGCATTGAGGATGGTCTCGCCTGGGGCGATGCTGGCGCCTCCCATCCAACTGGTGAGCACGGGTCTCCCGGACGATCGGGCGTATGGCTTCAAACGTTCCGCCACGGCTGCTGGATCGGTCATTCCTTGCGGGCCGAGGATAACCAGCAAGCCGTCGCTATTTGGATCATTCGAGGCGATCTCAATCGCTTTGGCATAGCGTTCCGAGTCCGCATCGCCCAAAATGTCAATCGGATTGTTGTGGCTCCAGTGCGGTGGCAGAAATCCATCCAGCGCCTGCATCGTCTTTTCGGAAAGACTGGCTAGTTCTCCTCCATTTGCGACGAGAGCGTCCGTAGCCAGAACTGCGGGCCCGCCGGCATTGGTCAGAATCGTCAGCCGCGGCCCCTTCGGGCGGGGCTGCTTGCTGAGAACTTCTGCCATGTAAAACAGGTCCGCGATTGCGCCCACCCGTAACACGCCGGAGCGACGAAAGGCTGCATCAAGAACTTCATCACTTCCGGTTAATGCGCCGGTGTGAGAAGCCGCCGCCCGGGAGGCAGCCTCCGAACGACCCGCTTTGATAACGATAATAGGTTTTTGCAGAGCTACTTCGCGTGCCGCTGAAAGAAATGACCTGGCGTCGCCCACCGACTCCATATAAATGAGAATGCTGTGGGTGTTCGGATCGTCGCCAAAGTGGTAAATGAGATCTCCCCAGCCCACATCCAGCATCGAGCCGGTTGAAACAATCGCGCTGAATCCCACTTGTTCGAGCTGGCCCCAATCCAGAATCGCAGTCAGCAGCGCTCCACTCTGGCTCAGGAAGGCTACGTTGCCGGGCCGAGGCGCTTCCTTGGCGAAGGTGGCGTTCAGGCCGATCGTCGGATTCATGAGCCCCAGACAGTTGGGGCCAATCAGGCGCATGGCGCCGCGACGCATTTGTTCCTGAATTTGGCGCTCAAGTTCTAGACCCTGCGGCCCTCTCTCCTTGAATCCGGCAGAGATCACGATTGCCGATTTCACGCCCGCATCGACGCATTCGCCGATAATGCGTGGAACCGTGGGCGCGGGTGTGGCCACAACCGCCAAGTCAACCTTTTCAGGAATCTCGCCAATGGATGGGTATGCCTTGAGCCCGCAGATTTCCGAATGACGCGAATTAACGGCATAAACCGTACCCTGAAACGCGGGGTGCCGAAGATTCTCTAGAACCGTTCGTCCAACCGTGCCGGGTCGTTCGGTGGCGCCAATCAGGGCCACAGAATTCGGGAGAAACAATGCATCCAAACCAGTCTTCGAGCTGTGCTTTGCGTCCTGGTTCACGCTGGTAGAGGCCCAATCCTGAATGGTTTGATCATCGCAGTGCTTTATCGGTCCGGGTTTGCCTCGCCGGCGGAAACCAGCGAATAGAGATACACAACAATCCCGCGACGCACAAAGCAGGCCGCCACCGCACGACCAGAAGAATGAAGGCCAGCGGTCGGGCCCAGATGCAGACAGATGGCTTCCACCAGCAGTCCGACAATCAGCAGCAATGCCCGCCAGCCGGAGTCGTTTCTCGAGTTCCAACTATCGCCGTTGTCACTGCGCTCCCTTCCAGAACTTTACGGTGTTCAGTTGTCCGACGTTGTGTACGACGTCATGGCATCCGCTCGAGAGACAGGAGACTTTATTCGCCTTCACTGCCGGAAGCAGATCGGGATCGGCGGTGTGGACCGCACCCTCTTCGAACGAGCGGGCGCCCAGGTGGCAGTGCAGACATTCGCGGTTGTTATACGGTTCGTAGAGACGAATGGGATCGTGGGGCTTGCCGAAATACTGGACGTAGACGTGGTGCAACCCGTTCAGCTTGGCCCGGAATCCGCCAAACATCGCGTAGTTGGTATGACAGGTGTAGCAAGCCTCTTCGGCCGGGACGCGATGATTCTGAAAGTGCGCGGCGGCGAGGTAAGTCGGGTCATCGACATACAGGCTGCGGCCGTGAGACGCCATGGTGTGGCAGGAGAGGCAGAACTCAGTGCTGGTGGACCGTTGAAGTTCAGAAGAAACGCCCATGGTCATGCAGAGCGACGGCAGCAGGAACAGGACGAGGAAGGCCAGTATCTTTCCGCCCTGGGTCGCGGTCAGGCCGGGTCGGGCCACCAGAACGCCAATCAGCAGCGCGCTAAAGGCGATCAGAGAGAGCAATAGTGTCGTGGAAAAGTGCATTGTCAGTCTTAGTGTAGGCGCGAGCGTCCACCCTCGTGCCGCCAGAGCCAGTGACGACCCGGCACCAGCGCGGACGCTCGCGCCTACATTTTTCTCATTTCTTGGCCAACGAACGGATGTATCCGACAAGATCTTTTATCTGCTCGGGCTTCAGACTTTTCTTGTAGCTCGGCATTTTGTCCTTGCCGTCGGCAATGACCGTGGTTAGCTCGTCATCGCTCATTTTCTGTACGTCCGGGGAGGCGAAATCCCGGATGCCCATTTTCTTTCCCATCGCGGTCTCGCCTTTTCCGTCGGCGCCGTGGCAGGCGGAGCATTTTGCTTTGTACAGGCTGGCAGCGTCTTGCGCGGCAAGCATGGTGCCGCACATGCGGTGACGATGGCCACTACCAGGGCCGCAAGGAAAAAGCGCCTAACTCCTCTTTTCGCGATTGCCATGATTCCTCCATATCCGAACGTGACCAGAGAGTGGTGCTAGCTGCGGAACAGCAGGTCCCTCCGCTCTGCTCGCTTCGCTCCGGTCGGGATGACAAAGTTTTGCAAGGTTCACAAGGCAAGGACACTAGAATGCGTAACGCATCGAAAGCGTGACCATGTTACCCCGGAAATTTCGCGGAGCAAATAAATCCTGCGCGACCGGACTCGGGTCTTCGTGATAGCCGTAATAACCCCAGTAGGCCTTGCCCGTCCACCTGCTGGCGATCGCGTAATCGAAGCCCGCCGTACGGGCGATGGTAGTTCGAGTCGAGCGGTCCGGAAGGCGCGTTGGGGTTGAGGAAAAGAGCGCTGCCGGTGGCGCTGGTCACGTTGTAGCCGAGGTGCGTGGTCAGGCGGCGGACGGGCTTCCACATCACATCGAAATATCCGTAGTGCGACTTGTTGGTGTAAACGGACAGATCCTGGCTCAGGACGGTCGAGCCAGGGCATTTCGCAATGCCAGCCGGCGCCACGGTGCTCACAAAACAAACCAGTATCTGCGAGAAATCGTCGCTGTAGTCGTATCCCAATTCCAGCGAAATGCGATCGTTCGGTTCGAACGTCGCGCTTCCTCCATAAAGGCGATTGTGCTGCAGATTGTTGACCTCCGTGACATTGTTCCGTTTTTCAAGAACATTCACAGAGCCACTCAAATTTACCCAGCTTGCCACCTTGTAGGTAGTGCGCATGCGATATTCCTGCCACTGCCGGGGACTGATGCGGGTGAAGGAATTATCTGCGCTGGCAATTTCCGTGTCGAAGTTGATTCGCCACGCGTCGACTGGCCTCGCCCAAAGGCCAAAGAGGCCGGAATGCTCGTTGATCAGAGTCTCGCCGGTATCGGTCTCGATGGGCTGGGGCGTCCGAAAAGTAAATGAACCGTCGCCATTGGCGGTGCAACCTTCCGGCAATACGCCCCCAACCAACGCGCAATCTCCGCGGTTTGCGTTCGAAGGATAGAAGAGCTTCGCTGATCTGTTCGAAGTCGGCGTCGTCGATGGCGCGATGCCGAAAACGGTAGCCAAGCCGGGCGCCGAATCTCCGTGTGAAGTCGTATTCAAGCTGGAAGAGATTGGTCTTCTCGTCCTGTTTCAATAGCAGTCCGGAGATTGCCTGAGAAATGTCCGGCCCTGAAGAGGTGCTGTGTACCGGCGTGCCAAGGGCGCCATCGGACGGGCTCGGGCACGCGATGGATGGCGCAGAGGCAGGAGTGAAGATGTTAGGTCCAGTCGTAAGGTTTGGGCTGAAGAACTGGCAGTTTGAAGAGTCGAAAGTGCCCGGGTCTCGAAAGCTGGAAAAGGTAAACGTGTCCAGTATCCGGAACTTGTCTGTGATGTGCCAGGTTGCGCCGAAATCGACGGTCGCAGATACGTGGCGTCCGAAGGCTGGACCAAAGACATTGTTATCTCTCAGGTTGGTACGGCTTTCACGGCCGGTGAGCAGTTCGTGATATCCGTCAACGTTCATGTCGCCGCCGGTGTAGCTGACACGGCCGGAAAGATCGACAGTCTTGAAATAGTTCGACTGCAAGCTGAGTTGCTCGGTCGGCATGCTGGTGCGGACACGTCCGTTCCGGGAGTAGTTTAGAAATGCATTACACGTCGTATTGACTGCCCCCGAAGCCAGGAAGGTGCCGGCACAGGGCTGGTTGGCAGCGGCGTTGAGCGAAATGCCTATGTCGACCGGCGTGCCGTTCGCCAGGGCGAAATTCTGATTCTGGTCCGTCAATCCGGTGTCGCCTTTGTAGTAGTTAAATATCTGGTCGTAACTGATATTCGTCTTAGGCAGAAATTTGAAATCCACGCCGATCCGGTAGGCGTTTACCGTATTTCTCGTATTCTGAAACAAAAGCGCCTCGGTTCCCTGATGCAAACTGCTGAACGCGGGCCCGTCGTTCACGTTGCGCGAGTAGCCGAGCCGGAACCGTATCTTCGATTGTGGGAAAAGAGTCAGGTTGTAGTCGCCCAACCGGCGCCGCGTGTTGAACCGGTGCGGTGACGAGCTGATGATCGGATTAAAGCCCGGCGGCGTATTGGCAAATGTGCTCGCCGGATTCAGCGGATTGGCCAGCAGCGAGTAGTCCCACACATTTTCGTCGCGGCGAAACATGGCGTCGAAGTCGTACCACTTGTTCTTTCCCATCCGCAAACGAGAGACGTTGTTGGGATCGCCGCCATATCCAAAGTTGCTCAGATAAAGCCGATCGAATATCAGGCCCTGATGGTTCAGAGATCTCATCTCGAGGGTCATGTCGAGCAGGCGTGGGCCCTGTTGCAAGTTCACGAAAGTGTCGTAAGTGGACTGGTTGCCGGTGAAGTCGGTAAAGCGGTAGCCAAATTCGAAGGACTGCTTGATATTGTAATTTCCTGAATCAATACCTTGTTCTTCCGCGGTTTGTTGTGGCCATGCCGCTGTCAGGGTGACGAAAAGCAGCAGGGTGACCAGGCCGGAGAAGATCCAGGCTGGTCGAGAGTTCCGAGCTGATCGTCTGGTCCTGACTTTTTTCCCCATGTTCCCACCTATTTGAAGAAGAACGGGTCGAAGTTAGACCCATGAATTGCCGCGTGACACAAAGTGCATGCCTGATATTTCTGCGCCTGGTTATGGAAGGTCGGAGTGGCCGGAGCCCCGGTATCGACCGTCAATGAGTGGCACTCCAGGCATAACAGATTCACCTGGCTACGCTTCAACAGGCGCGGGTTGGCCGAACCGTGCGGGGTATGACAGGAAACGCAACCCTCGGTTTTGACCGGTGGATGCTCGTGCGCGAATGGCCCGGCTTTTTCCGAATGGCACTTGATACAGGCCACATCCATGGCTGCAGTCGCCCGCAGCTGCCGGGTCTGGAAGCCGCCATGCGGATTGTGGCAATCGCTGCATTGCACCATTCCTTCGTTAACCCGGTGATGGAAGGGACGATTGAACTGCTGTTTCGTTTCCAGATGGCAGCCATAGCAGAGCTGTGGCGTCTTCTCCTTCATTAGGAACTGGCTCTCCTTGGCGTGGTGAGGAGAATGGCAATCGATGCAGCCGACATTGTTCTGAAGGTGTGCGGAGCGCGCAAAATTGCTGTGTTCTTCTCCGTAGCTGTGACAATCCAGACAACGCTCGCTGGACTGCTGCGCTGACGCTCCCTTGAAGGTGAATATCTTGCTCTTGTCGCCTCCGCTTTCCACGTGTTCCTTGCCCGGTCCGTGACAGGCTTCACAGCCTTGCCACTCCGGCCCGCGCTTGTTCTCCAGAGTGGTGACAACGTGAGGCGTGGTCTCAAAGTTCTTGAAGATATCTTCGTGGCAAGTCTTGCAGGTCTCGGCGCCTACGTAGAGCGACGGGTCGGTGGGTCGTTCATAGTGTTTGGCGGACGATTCGGAATTGGACTTGGCTTTATCCGCAGCGCTAAGCGTGACGGGCAGACCCAAGATCAGGGCACAGATCGCCAACAGCGGCAGTGCCGTTCGCTTGCGTGTGTTTGGCTGCGTCATCCGGCGTTTCTCCGCGGATAAAACGAGCTAGCCGCTGTGGGCTAGCGCAAAGACTTCACAGATCAAAATGTTGTGTTTTCGAAGGAGGCCCAATTACCCAAGACGTTACTCCGGTCGCCCTCCCGAAACTGTTCATAATTGATCACTTTTTCAACGGTCGCCCATTGTGACAACGCATCGAGCTGCCCCGTGGGTCGACCATCCCCAAGCCTATCGGCGAAGCTAGAAAACTCTTTACTTTGGGGTGAAACAGGTTCAGAAATCCAACAATTAACAGAATCGGGGCCGGGGTGATGGTGACAGAGATCACACTGCGCCGTAACCCCCGTCACTCCTTCGGGCTCAGACGGCTCTACCTTGCGGTCGATTTCCGCTCCGCTCGTACTTGTAGTCCTTCCGATTCGGTTCTCTTCGAGGTTAGCAATAGCGCGTCAGGCGGTTGGAAATGCCGAGCCTGCTGGTAAGGGCTGGCTCACTTGCAGTTTTTCCGATAACCTTCGACTCATTAGAAATCTAAAGCGATTTGGATTGAGGAGAGAAGGCATCATGCGAATCGTGGCAGTATCCCAACAAGAATGCAGCGAGCTGTTGCAACGAGTGTCCATTGGAAGGCTGGCATGCTCATTGAACGATCAACCGTATGTAGTGCCGGTCGCCTTTTCGTATGAGCCTGATTGCATCTATATGTTCTCGACGGTCGGTAAGAAAATTGAGTGGATGCGGCAAAATCCCAAGGTTTGTCTGCAAGCGGATGAAATAGGACACGGGTCGAACTGGACTAGCGTAGTTGTGACCGGAACGTACCTGGAACTGCATGAGGTGCACTACCCTGCGCTGCGGGAACACGCGATGGAGCTACTCGCACAGCATTCCCAATGGTGGAGAAACCCGCTGGCGGAAAGACGCGAAAAGATCAGCGACCTGGCGATTGAGACCGTATTCTTTCGCATCGACATTACCTCGATGAACGGCCTGCGTGCTATCCCGGAAGCCGAGTAGGAAAAGTTGGAAGGGGCTTGCTCTCACTCATTGGCGGCTGGCTTGACCTATCGGTTCGTTTCTTAAGGCAGGGTTGTACGCAGTCGCCGGGCTACGCCGCATACAGCTTTCGGCTTCCTTTTGCACCAGCCGGAGCGATATCCATCGAATGATCTCGATGCCCGGCGAAACCAGCGACCAGTATTGCCGGAATTTTTTGCGGGAAGGTCCGTAGGTGGTCCTGACGAGGGTCTCGGTGCGGCACGGATTCGGCGGCGCCGATCGGATCAGCGCGCGGGGTCCGCACGATCTTTGCCGCTAAAGCGGACTGCCTGGATCGTAGTTCCCCCGCCGACCTGAAAGCCGCTTCGCCATGCATTAGAATCGGAGGCGTTATGCTTAAGCGTCTCGGGTTGATGGTCCTTTTCTCGCTGTTTCTCCAAGGTGCGACCTCCAACGCACAGAATGCGGCTACATCTGAGACCCAAGGCCGCAAGACCAGCACTCCGTATACGGGTGACCTTTCGATCTTCGATTCGCCGGGAAGAGACGAAAGACTTCAGATCAACCGGGTGATGGATATCTTAGCAATTACTCCCGGCAAGAATGTTGCCGACATCGGAGCCGGCTCCGGCTGGTTCACCGTGCGAGCGGCAAAAAGAGTTGGCGACGCCGGGAGGGTTTATGCCGTCGACATCAATCCCGAGGCCGTTCGCTACATCGAAGATCGTTTACGGAAAGAAAACCTGCACAATGTCCGGACGATCCTTGGTAAACCCGATAATCCGCTTCTGCCGGCAACTGTCGATGCCGTGCTGCTGTTGAAGACCTACCACGAGATCAGCCAGCCAGTCACACTGTTGCGCAATCTGCGGCCATCGCTCGCGCCTGGGGCCAAAGTTGGAGTGATCGACCGGAATGGAAATGGGGAGAACCATGGCGTTGCCCGGGACGTCGTCATTCGGGAGGCGAACCAGGCTGGCTACCGCTTGCTCGAACAAGACGATTTCGTCAAGGACGGGATGGATTATTTTTTGGTCTTTGGTCCAAGATAGATGCTTAGTCCGGCAGTCCTGAAACGATCAAAAGAAGGGATCAGAAGCACGAAGGGATCAGAAGTTATGGCCGAACCCGGTGAGTTCAGCAGCTCCACCAACGCAGTGGTTCACAATGCAGCCGACCATCGCTTCGAAATTGATACTGACGGCCAGCTCTCGGTGCTCGAGTATCAATTCAAGAATCACCGGCTGTTCCTGAAACATACCGAAGTTCCGCCGAACCTTGCCAGACACGGCTTGGGTACTAAGCTGGCCCATGCTGCTTTGGAGTACGCTCGACAAAATAGTTTGACGGTCGTCGCCATTTGTCCCTTTGTGCGGGAATATGTCGATAACCATCCGGAGTACCAATCCTTTGTGACGGGTCACGTTGCTTGAGATCAAAGCAGAACCGCCAGTGTCATTGATGATCCCCCCGCCCGCCGCATCGCGCGATCGACTTTTTCGCTCATAGAATTGCCATACTGAACTGCTCAGGAAGAAATATGGAGCGTCGCCATGAAATGTTTTGACGAGTACATGAAGCACTTCTCGAATGTCGACGGTTGGTTTCAAACTCCGGCCATCGCCATTTGGGATAGCCTCCTGAGTTACCAGCAGGAACAGCGGATATCAGGGAACTTGCTCGAGATCGGCGTGTGGAAGGGAAAGTCGGCTGGCCTGGCTGCGATGCATTGCGAGGCCGGCGACGTTTGCGTTTTCGTGGATGCGATGCCTCTGGACGAAGCCAAGGCAAGCATCAGCGAGGCCGTGCCTGGAGTCACCTGCCACTATCTGCAGGAGCAATCCCAGTTTCTTGCCCGGCACCCATTTGTTTCGCAAGCCATCCGTGGATTCCGGTGGATTCACGTGGACGGCGAACACAGCGGGCAGTCGGTGATTAACGACCTGGAAATCGCCGACCATCTGCTGTCAGAACGGGGAATCGCGGTGTTCGACGATTTCTTTTCTCCCGGCTATCCCCAGGTAACCCAGGCGGTTTTTCAATTTCTGGCGACTCACCCCGGACGCCTTGCGCTGGTGCTGTGCGGATTCAATAAAGGATACTTCTGCCGGCCCAAAGCGGCGCGCGAGTATCTGGAATTCATGCGCACTTCGCTCTACTCGAATATGACCGACCGCGGCTGCGATAAAGTCACGATCTGGAAGACTACGGAACCGGGTGACATGAATACATTCGGAATCACCGATCGCTACCTGGAATTCAACTACCGTGGTCCGGATTGGGATCAGAACGGCATCAACATATAGTGACGACCTGACCACTTTGCCGCCACGAAAAATGGGGCCCCGAAGGGCCCCGGTCAAGCTGTTCCGTCACTTTCCCCGCTGCTCTGCCTTAGAAGGTGAATTTGGCCACAAGTCCGATGGTGCGAGCGTTGCTGGCAAATACCGCCTTCGGGTTGTTGAAGATGGCATTGCCAGGAGTCAGATAGTTCAAATAGCTCGTACTGTTCGGGCCAGTGATGAACGAAGTAACGTCGTTCACGCCCAGTCCCTGACCAGGATTGCTACCAGGAATGTACTGGGGGTGATTGAGCAGGTTGGCGAATTGTGCGCCGAAGCGGAATTTGACCCGCTCGGTAATGTTTATGTCCTTATAGGTTGCGAGTGAAAAATCGTTGGTTGGCGCTGTCGCCAGCGTGTTGCGGCCGCTGGTCGCCAGGGCGCCAGGACCCGCGACGATGTACTGGGCATTGGGGTTGTTGGCAAGATAGCCGACGGTGTCGCCGGCGGTGTTGAGCAGCGGAGTTACGCCACTGCCTGTCCCCGGGACTCCTTGAGAGTTGAACACTGCCCGATCCCCAGCCGAGTCGCCGTTCAAATTGGAATCCGTGGCTGACTGTACGGTCGCCCACTGCGGGGACTCGTAGGTGTAGACAGGGCTGAAGCCCCAGTTGCCTACGATGTTCCTGACAAACCAGTTGCCCTGTTTGAAGTACGGCAGGTCATAGACCGCCGCCAGGGTAAAGCGGTGGGTTCGGGACAGAGGAGACACGGACCGCTCCGCGTCCCAGTCCTGGAAGTCCTGTGGACGACGAGGCGTGAGGCTGGTAGAGAAGAAATCGGCGGTGCTGTTGTCGATCGTGCGGCTGTAGGTATAGGCGGCCTGGAACATCAACCCGTTGCTGAAGCGCCGGTTGAGTTGCGTCTGCAGCCCGTGGTAGATGGAATAGCCGTCGGGTGAATCCGCCACAATGTTGTTTTGGTTGAAGCCGGCGTTGGCGAACTCCGGTATGAACGAACCCGGCGCTTTTAGGCCAGCCAGCGTAGTGGTAAGACTGTCCAAGTCAGCCTGCGAAGGTTGCTGCAAGAAAGTCGGCAAGAAGGCCTGCGGAGAGACCAACGACCTGCGGTTGATTCTGTTTTGCACATCCAGATGGACGCCGCGGGTTCCGACATAACGAACCTCGGCGGTGAAGTCCTTGCCAAAAGAGTGCTGTACTCCTAAATTCCAGTTGATGGAATACGGATCCTTCACGTCAGGTGGTATCCAGTTCGACGTAGAGGCTCGCGCCGTAGGTTCATCGAGAACCTGAATGCCTGACCCGCCCCCTGGCAACCCTCCACCCGCCAGAAATCCCGGCGTCGGATGGTTTAGGTCGGGAACGTCATGGGTTGCGCCGATCTGAGGAGGCACCGCCAGGATCCCGATGTTGTCGTAAAGCACGTCGTAGGCTAAACCGAAACCTCCACGAATCGAGGTGGCTCCGTTGTTCCCCGGCGAGTAGGCGAAACCAACCCGAGGAGCCCAGTTGTTCTTGGGAGCCCGCGGAGCGCTGAACAACAGGGGCTGGTTCACTGCGCCCGGCACGATAATGCTCGGGGTGTTCGAAATGGCGTTCAGCGATTGCTGCGCCTCACTGGTGGAAACCGTGGTGTACTCGTAGCGAATTCCCAGATTCAGTGCCAGGTGCTGATTCACCTTCCAGTTATCGTTCGCGTACCAGTAAACCGCCTTTTGGTTACCGTAGTAGGTGACTGAGCCCGCGCTGCGCTCACCAAAGTTGTCCGGCGAAAAATCTTCCAGGAAGAGCTGCGTGGAGTTGTAGTCGTAATCGCCGCGCTGACGCTGAGTAAAGCTCTGCGGCGAAATGTACCAGCGATATTCGCCTCCGAACTTCAGAGTGTGAGCGCCCCTGGTCCAACTGACGTTGTCGACGCCCTGGTAGAGGTTCTGAATGGTGAACTGCGGAGCCTGGGAATCAGGTCCGAGTTGAAGGCCGTTGCCACCCAGGTCCAACAGGATGAGATTGGGGAAGGCATCCAAGCCAGGATACTTGAAGTCCCCGTCGGGCAGAGTGTTGAAGTAGCGATTGAAGCCGACCCGGAACTCATTGATGACCGAGGGGCTGAAGGTATGGTACTCGCCCAGGGTAAAGAGGTGAAACCGGAAGGGCTCGATGGTGTAGAAGGCCGACAAGGTTTGCAGCCTGGTCGACCTTGTCCACCTTGTTGTAAATGTAGCGGCCGCGCAGCTGATCGCGGGAAGAAATGTTGTAGTCGACACTCTGGACGTAGTTTTCGTAGTTCTGGAATGCGGGATTTGCGACTGAAACCGCGCCGATCGGGACTGTCCCAGCCGCGCATGAACCGCTGGCCGGAGCCGACGAGTATGGGAGGCAATCGCTCGCAGTGGCGCGCCACTGGCACATATTGCTTGAATACCCCGAAGTTGGTGGCGCTGAGGTTCGGGTCGGTGGCGATCGCCGCCAAGCCGTCCGCCGTAGGCGTCAATACCTGGCCGCCCGCAGTGGCTGTCAGCGATATGCCCTGACGCTCAAAATTGGTGAAGAAGAACAATTTGTTCTTGATGATCGGGACCGCCAAACGTGGCGCCGTAGCGGTTGCTGTCAAAACGCGGGTTGGAAGTGAAACCCTGGAGCACGAAAGCGTTGTCCACCGCATTCAGGTTGCGATTCCTGAAGTACTCGTAAAGCGAACCGTGGAAAGTGTTGGTCCCACTCCTGATCGTGGTGTTGAACTGGCCGCCGGAGGAGTGGCCAAACTCGGTGTCGAACTGGTTCGCCAGTAAGCGTGAAGTTTTCTACGGCATCGTTTGGAACCGTGATCAGGTTGCCGGTCACTGCCTTGTTATTGTTGTCGACACCCTCGACCGTGAAGTTGTTGTTGTACGGACGCTGGCCGCCCACGGACGGTCCGACTCCGATTCCCAGCGAACTCGACTGCGTGACTCCTGGACTCAGCAAGGAAAGGTTCAACACACCCGCGCCAGTTCCTCCGGCAGACGTAATGCCCAAGTCCTGAGAGAACCGCGAATCATAGGTGGTTTGCAGCTGCGCCGAGGTCGTGTCGATGGTCGCAGCCACGCCAGAGACTTCAATGGTCTCGCTGGTCGCACCCAGTGCCAGCGTGAAATTCAGAGTGCCCGTCTGGTTGAGCACGACATCGACCTGTTGAATAGCGGTCTTAAAACCGGCTGCTCTTCACCACGATCCTATAAGTGCCTACCGGAAGGTTTTCGAAACGGTATGCACCTGTGCTGCCGGTGCCGTCGTGGTGGTTACTCCCGTGTCGATTTTCGTCGCTTCGACACTCGCGTTCGCCACCACCGCGGAAGAAGAATCGATGACCGTGCCTACGAGGTTGCCGCTAATAGCTTGGCCGTATGCCCCGCTCGAACTAGCGCTGCGAGCACAACTAACCTCACACCCGAAGGCTGTCGTCTTCAACATCGATAGATATCGATTCATACATTCTCTCCCCAAACTGAAAGTGTGAAACCAAGTACAACGAAACACTTTCTGAGACGCTGTTGACGACTGCACTGTCTTCGTTCGTTAGGTGCAGTCGACCGATCGAGCAGCGCCAACGCGTACGAGCAACTCACATTCCAAAACACTGTTTGCTGAAGACACGTATCCACGTGGGGTTGTGAAGCAGAGAGCAAAACTAATATTGAAAATTGGACGCCGCTCATCTTTTCGCTATGGGATCACGTACGAATACCCGCGAAAACACTGCATCAGTCGATATGTGTTATGTAGAAGCCGCGTCCATCGCGCCCGAGGAGGTGCCGCATCGAAATTGTCATCGCAGATGGAAACGGGCTACAACTGTTGCGGGTAGTGTTGTGGCCCTTCTGAACAAGAAGAGAACAGAGTGTGGAGAGAAGAACGTTAAACGTTAGCTGATATCAAAAGCTTTCCTCGATCGAGAGCTTTTATGGCTCGAGAACCAATGTGTCCGTCGCTGCTTTCTCCACTGCGGTCTTGGAGTAGGACAAGGGGAAATATCGTCCCTCGGTCCACAGCGGCAACAGATCGGAATAATGAATGCTTTCAGGCTGCCCACTCTGGCCGGGAACATTGATCGCGACGGATTTGTCCCAGTCACCGGTATCCATGATCTCGCGGTAACTGGCGCCAGAAACCTGGGCGAAAGACTTGCCGGAGTAACCGGTGGCGTCCACAGTCTCATCGTCTCCCGGCCTGGCTACGGGACCGAGGTCCATGAATGCGGCGTCTTTCGCCTGGTCCAGTGGATGGTGGAAGTGGATGGTGTGGAGTTGGCCCCATGCCCATTTTTTGGGATCGGGCCCCTCGAGTTTACGGAGCCGTTCGGTCGCCGAGTTCAGACTGTCAAGCAACAGCTGGTTGCGGGCAGCTTCAGGATTTGTACCGAATACAATTGCGCTCGGGTGAGTGAGAATGTCGATCACCTGATTGGGAGCCAGTTCTTCGAGTATCAACCAGGTATTTTCCGGCGCGACTTTGTGAAGGACTGCGTCGCTTACATCCTGCATCCACAACTCAAAAAGAGCAGCGGCGGCCGATTGCCGAGTGACGCGGGCGTCCCACGAAGACAACAGTTGAATCGCAGGATCGGTGGAAGTTGGCGCAGCTTTCTGCAGCAGGCTCAATAGTTCTCTTGCCGGAGTCGAGAGCAAGTCATTCTGCAAGTTTTCCATGTCTTCTACGCTCAGCTTTTTCCCCGAGCTCCTCGCCTGTTCCAGAACTTCCTTGATTCTTTTTGCCCGATAGACCGAGTACCACTGAAAACTAACCTTATAAGGATAGCCGTCCGGTGTCATTCGATTGTTGGCGGTTGCCACAAATCCCGCTGCCGGATTGAAGAAGTGCGGCAGCTTGTCGACCGGCAGGAATCCTGACCACTCGAAATCAGCTTTGCCGGGAACAGGCAGGAGGCCGGTCCAACTTCGCAGCGGCGCCAGTCCGATCGAATGTTCGCCGATGTTGCCCGCGCGATCGGCATAGACGATATTTTCGGAAGGTACTTTCCATCCCTTCATGGCGGCTTCGAAGTCGTTCCAGTTGTGTGCTCGATCGATGGCCAGCGAACCCAGATAACCTGCAGTGCCCGGCTCGGCTCCTACCCAACGCATGGCGAGCGCTCGTTTTCCGTCCTCCCACATCACCGGTCCATGCCTGGTGAATTTCAGGTTTTCGGTAACGGCAGACTGTCCGCGAACTGAAAATGTTTCTCTTTCGACTCTCATCGTTTCCCAGCCGCTTGCTGTCTTGTACTGAAGCCGATTAGCGGGATTGATTTCTTCGAGGTAGAGATCCTGCTGATCCAGGCCGAAGATGGTGAAGCCCCAGGCAATATCCTGATTGTGTCCCAGTGCGACTCCGGGCAGCCCGGGCTCGCCCGCGCCAATCACATTCCATCCCGGCGCTACCAGGTGAACCATGTAGCGAAGAGAAGGGACGGCGACGATGCGGTGGGGATCATTGGCCAGCAGGGGCTTACCGCTCTCCGTGAGCTTGCCGGAGATGGTCCAGTTGTTGCTTTCCGCCAGAGCCTTTCCTGGAAATTCGATTCGTGTGTCGCTGCCCACCAGGCCGCTGAGAAGTCTCTCGGAGAGTCCAGTAAAGTCCAGGTTCTTCGCCGGGTCCAGCTCAACCAAAGGGTCGAGATCGAGAAGCTTCCTGGCCTCCGTGGCGCCTACGGTCGTGATCAGTTGAGCGTGTTGCAATTCGCGAAAAGCATTGCCGGTCATGGAGAATGCCGCCATGCGGTTGAGGCAATCCTCGGGCTTCCAGCTTTCCGGTTTGAATCCAGCCAGCTTAAATTCGATCGGCAATCCGGACCCGTTTGGTCTCTGGCGTTCAGCGATGAATGCGTTGATGCCGTCGGTGAAGGCTTCCAGAATCTCTTTGGTGTCAGGCCCGTAGCTCTTGTATTCCGCGTCCATGTCTCCGCGATACCGAAGCCGCCTGGCGTTAACATCACGCTGCAATGCGGCAGGTCCAAGAATTTCCGCCAGACGTCCCTGGCCGGAGCGCTTCCACAGTTCCATCTGAAACAATCGATCCTGGGCGACAACGAATCCCTGCGCAAAGAACAAATCGTGCTGGCTTGCCGCGTAAATATGGGCCACGCCCCAGCGATCGCGCATCACAGTCACCGGCTTTTGCAGCCCAGCAACCTTCATCTTTCCTCGAATCACCGAAACCGCGGCCCTGGCCTGGTCTTGCAGATTGGCGGGCAACTCTTGGGTGCGGGCGCATGAACCGGTTAACAAGAGAGAAGCGAAAAGGGACAGAACACGGCAAGTGATTCTCAACGCGAGTCCTCCGTCGCGAAAATATTACTATTCCGTCTACCCGTCTGTATGCTCCAAACGGGACGCCGTGCGAATATCGCATCGGAGAGTGCAGGCTGACCGGGAAGAATTCAGCGTCTGGAATTGAGGTGTCGGGGCGCTGCCAGGGAAGATGCTCCAATCGGGTAGTATCAACTGTTCACGGGCCTACGAAAATCGGAGTTGAGAGAGGACGTATGGATCGACGCCGTTTTCTCGGAATTGTGGGCGCGGGTGTTGGCACGCTCCACAAACTCGGCTTGCCAAAGTTTAATGCCGCACTTCGAACCGGTGCGTCCAATCTCACTTCGTCGGCGCAGACAAGGGACTCGAAAGCTAACGGCGCCGGCCACTTTGGCGAATGGATTGCCGATCAGTTTGGCTTACCGGCTTATCGGTATACCTGTAACCAGGTCAGCGATCCCAAGGCTCTGACTCCGGTGCACTCGCAGTGGCGCGCCGCCACTGACCATACCCACCAGGTAGGCAACGACCGCCTGGTCGCGGCCGTATCCAATTATGGATATGTGCAGGTCCGGCAGGACGAGGGCTCGCCAAAGTTTCTGAACGACTACTGCCCCGAACGTGGACGCTATGGGGCTGGTATTGGATTTCTCAGCGATGGGCACTCGGTTCTCAGCACTTACTATCCCGGCAAGAGTACGTCCTTCGACCGGGTTATGGGTGAGGGCTATCTGAGAAAGATCGTGAAAGGACAGCAGTATGAAATTGACCAGGTGATTTTTGCTCCGTTTGGGAACGATCCCGTGCTGGTTTCCACCGCGACCATCACCAATCATGGGAGCCAGATAGCGAATCTGCGATGGATCGAATATTGGTGCGCAGTCAACTACCAGTTTTCGTATCGTTCATGGATGCAAGCTGTAGTGCAGACCAGGGTCAATGCCGCCGAGCGCCGCCGCCAGTTCAGTGAGCGCTTTGAGCACCAGTTTCAGCCAATGTCCAACCGCGCCGGGTTAGTCGAAACCCAGAAATTTCTTGGCCGCTCATCGGAAGATGAACAGGCCTGGCAGGAGGTGGAAGCCTACCTGAAAAAGAATCCTTCCAGTTTCTTGGGTGGCCCCTTCGATCTGGCGTCCGGAGCAATCATGGAGGATCTCAACCCTCCCGTCACCTTTCTCGCCTCCCTCGAGGGCCCCGTGGACGCTTTTGCGACCGACGCTTCGACCTTCTTCGGCAGCGGCGGTGTCGATCACCCCTCCGGACTGTCGAGCAAGGCGAATACGATTTTGAATAACGATCTCAGTTCGAGCGGCCCGGCAAGCGCGTTTTTGCTGGAACGTCATCTCGCACTGCGGCCGCAAGAAAGTCGAACTCTCTGCTTTCTGTATGGCTACACACCATCGGGGTTTACGGCTGACGAACTGGTAGCAAAATACAAACTCGATCCGGTCAAGGCATGGTCGCACTCCAGCGCAGCCTGGAAAACGGATGGCCTTCGATTCAATGTGCCGGCCGAGCCCTGGGTGGAACGAGAGACCTCGTGGCATAACTATTACCTTCGCAGCAACCTTACTTACGATAGCTTTTTCCGCGAGCCCATCCTGTCACAGGGACACGTGTACCAGTACGTCATCGGTTTTCAAGGTGCGGCCCGCGATCCCCTACAACACGCTTTGCCTTTCGTCTTCAGCAATCCGGCGGTGGTTCGCGGAGTCCTTCGTTATACGTTAAAGGAGATCCAACCGGATGGATCCATTCCCTACGGCATCGTGGGCAGCGGGGTGCCCATGCCAGTCGTCTACCATCCCAGCGACCTGGAAATGTGGTTGCTTTGGCTGGCCAGCGAATATGTGCTGGCAACGCGCGACCAGAGTTTTCTCGACGAGAAAATTCCTGGCTACCCACGTCAGGCAGCATCTCCGACCGATCCGACCGTGCGCGAGTTGCTCAGGCGCTCTTTTGTGCACCTGGTGGAAGGGATCGGCGTGGGGAAGCACGGTTTGATGCGCCTCTCCAACGGCGACTGGAACGACGACGTTGTGGTCGGCCATGTTCCGCAAGCGCAGGCCGAAGAAGTTCGCCGGGAAGGGGAGAGCGTTCTGAACGCGGCCATGGCCTGCTATGTTCTCGACTACTATTCGCGCTTGCTGACGTATCTCGGAGATACAAAAGCCGCAGGTGAAGCGCATGCGAAAGCTGAGGCCCAACGCCAAGCGGTCCGCGCCTATTGGGCGGGACGCTGGTTTCGTCGGGCGTGGCTGGGCTCACATCTCGGCTGGATCGGCGAAGATCAGCTCTGGCTGGAGCCCCAGCCCTGGGCGGTTGTCGGCGGCGCGGCCACGCCCGAGCAGAGCAAGACTCTGGTCGGCGCCCTCGACGAGCTTGTACGCAAACCTTCACCGATCGGAGCGATGCTGTTGAGCCAAGGCGATCCCGCCATGGCGAGTCCGGCTGGAGTCCTGACCAACGGAGGAGTGTGGCCGTCGATCAATGGAACGCTGATTTGGGCGCTGGCCCTGACCGACGGCGCATTGGCATGGGATGAATGGAAGAAGAATTCTCTCGCCATGCACGCTGACGCTTACCCGGAAATCTGGTACGGAATCTGGAGTGGTCCAGACTATTACAACTCGGTGCTGTCCAGATATCCCGGTCAGACTATGTTCGCTGAAGCTCCATCGAACGATTACAAGGTGCAAGCCGAGCTGGGATTCAATTGGACTGATTTCCCGGTTATGAATATGCATCCGCATGCCTGGCCTCTGTACAGCGCAGCGAAACTGCTGGGACTCGAGTTCCACGAAAGCGGGTTCAACCTCCAGCCGGATCTCCCTCTGAAAGAATATGAGTTCGCTTCTCCACTTTTAGGATTCAAGAAGTCCAAAGATAGCTATAGCGGGTGGTACGCACCCGCCGCCCCTGGACGCTGGGACATTGAACTCAGGCTCTCCGGTTCAGAAGCGGGACGAATGCGCGAAATCAGGATCAACGGTTCTTCGAGCCCTTTGCGTGTCTCAGGCCAGGTGATCCGTTTCACTGGCGAGAGCAGCCCAGGCAGACTCATGCGCTGGGAAATTGTTTGACCCCAACCGACCGCCCGGGACGCCAGGCTGAACGAATTCGCAGCGCCGGCATCTTGCCGGCTGTGCGGAAGGCATCCTGCCCTCCGCACGATTCAGCGAGCCCCAGTTTTCCGAACGCTCTCAGAGGTTATCCCCGAGTTACTCCATGATTCACCTGATTGTTGCGTGCGAAAGAGGCTTGTAAGTTTCGGCTGACCAGCCGTCGGACCGTATTGCCGTTGTGAACGAATTGGAAGTGTTTTATGAGCCATAGTCCTCTAGCCATGGAACAGAGTTGGAGAGATCTCTACGTCGCGGCTCTGTTTGAGAAGGACAGGACGAAGCTGCCACAGAGAATCGTCGAGGCTCGGGCTGCAATCGCCGACCGAAGACGTAAGCTGTTTGCTTCAGGCAACGATACTCGCGAAAGGCAAGTCCTCGACAATGCGCTCTTTTCGCTCGGAGCGCTGAAGCTTTGTCTATACATTGCCACGCCTTCCGCTCAGGGCTCCGGCGATTAAATCCGTAACCCGCCCACAGCCTATCAATCAATCCTAGCCCCGCCGAGCCTCATCCAGCCAGTCATCGAGCTTGGCTTGTCGGCGCGGTGCCGAGGTTTGGAACTTGCGCAACCTCTCTGTGACCGCAGGTTTTCGCGGCATTGACGCGCTGCGTCACTGATCATGAAATTCAGAAATGCGTATTCACCCGCGTTCAAACTCGCGTGGAAGACATCCTTGCGCGCGAAAGGTTCATCTCAGAGTCGCGAATGAAAAGATGAAACACGAACACGTCAGATGGAATCCAGGCACAAAAGAATGGTATTGCGCGAGATGTGGTCGAACCTCTGGCGCTGTCGGCGAGGACGAGGCGCATGTAATGTTGGATCAGCATGAGTGCGTGGTCCCTTCGGCGGAAGTTGCCAGCCCGGTTCCCGGTACGGAAACGATACGCCTCATACGGAAGCCCTACAAAATGACTCTGAGAAAAGAGCGCAGCGCCTGCAGGTTTGTCGTCGCCCGCTCGGATGAAGACAAGCCCTACATCGGAGTGGAACTTTTTCATGACACAATCCCTTCCCTCAAATCCCTTACCTTGGGTTTCGAAGTACTGAGCGGGACCACGCCCGAGCAATTGCAATCCCTGTCGGACAACATGAATGAAAGGCTGGTCGGTGTAATCGTTGCCGCTAAAGAAAGTCCCCCCAAATAAAACGGCCGTAAATGGCACCCCGCCGTACCGAGGCTATAGGTCTCGCATCGCAAACTGCCGCCTATTTCCGCCACCAGCGGGGACAAGCCCAAGTGACGTTCGTAATCAGGAATGTGAGCCATGGACCGACAGAAGTGGGTTCTCCTCATAACATATTTCCGGGGTCCGTTCCTGAACCGTGACAACTCGCGTGGGCACAAATCTCGATCGCTACGAAATTGACGCCGAACTTGGACGCGGGGCCATGGGGGTGGTGTATCGCGCTCGCGATCCGAAACTCGATCGGACCGTCGCCATCAAAACCGTATCTTTAACAGGTCTGGACTCGGATGCACAACAGGAGTATCGGAAACGGTTCGTGGTTGAGGCGCAAGCTGCAGGCCGGCTCTCACACCCGGGAATTGTGACCATATTCGATGTCAGAGAAGAAGAAGCCGAGCCGTACCTGGTGATGGAGTACGTCGAAGGGCAGTCTCTTCAACAGCTCCTGAGCCGGGAGAATCGTACCCTTCCGTTAAGCACGACGCTACGTTTGATCCAGCTCCTGGCAGAGGCTCTTCACTATGCTCACACCCAAGGCGTGGTGCATCGCGACATTAAGCCGGCAAACATTCTTGTCACTGTGGACGGCCAACCGAAGATTGCAGATTTTGGCATTGCCAAATTGAACCAGACTGAATTGACCTTGCCTGGGCAAGTTTTGGGAAGTCCTGCATTCATGGCCCCGGAGCAACTGAGTGATGAATCGTCAGACTCACGTTCCGACCTCTTTTCCCTTGGCGTGATTCTCTACTACATGCTCACAGGCCACAGACCCTTCCAGGGAAATAGTACGACGACTGTGTGCTTCAAGCTGGTCAACCACGAGCCTCTGCCGGTATCGGCGTTTGAATCGAAGTTTCCTCCCGAACTCGACAAGATCGTTGCGCGGGCCATGGCGAAAGATCCGGCACAACGTTATCAGTCCGGCATGGCAATGGCTTCGGATATGCAGGCTCTGTTAGAAAATAGCGAGTTCGTGGCTCAGAACCTGGAAGGGACAAGCCGCGAGCGCACAGCTACGCGATCCCGAGCGGCAGTCGAGAAAACCAAGGCGGCACAACTTCAGAAAAGGATCCCGAAAGCAATTGTTGCCGCCAGCCTGCTGGCAGTCGCGATAGCAGGCGTTATCTTCCGGAGTGTGCACAAGGCCAACCTAACCAATGATCCGGCCCAGACAGTCGCGATTGATACCGTGCCCACCAGTGCTGCACCGCCACCGGTTGAAAGAACAACGGTGGTTGACAATAGGGGGCAGGGCGAAGCTACGGCTAATAAACAGTTGAAGACGGCGCCACGCCGTTCTCGAAGCGTGATCGTTCAGACAAAATCTGCCGTCGGCAACACAAAAAGCCCGACCCGGGCCGGGCTCGCGAATGCTGTGCTGCAGATACAAATCGAGCACCATTTTACAGACGCGCTGGCCTCAATTTGGGTGGACAACGGATTGGTCTACACGCAATCCCTGCACGCTGACACTAGGAAACGCGCGCTTCTCTTCCGAACGGCAAAGGGACGACAAGTTGAGGCGGTGCCGGTCGTTCCGGGTAAGCACGAAGTGCGGGTAAGAATTCAATCGGCAGCAGATTCTTATGATCGATCCAGTATTATCACCGACGCCTCCATCGATAACAACAGCCTGCTCCGGATCGTTTGCGACAACAAGAACAAGGGCCTACAGGTCACGCTGCAAAAATAAGTCTGATCGACGAAATCCTGCGCCTGTAGTTTTCCGTAATCAGCTACTCTAGTCGATACCGTACTTCAAATTCAGAAATTGCCGTAGTTTTCTCGGCAGCACTTTCGCCACCTCTTGCCAGGTTAAAACCTTGCATCGGGTTCGGAGATCGACGGGGCGCACACATTTCATCACTGCATACCAGGCTTCGGTCAGGTCCGGCCTCCTTTCATCGGTGAGCACACACAATGCGCAGTTGGAAGCGTGCGCCGCCAGGACGTTTCGGATCAGTTGGTATGAAAGATAATGGCTGGAAGTCTGGGGCAGATCGTCGTCGCTGAATACGTCGGAGAAATCGCGATAGGCATTGACAGCTGTTTTAGGGGCCCGTTGAAAGTCGCTCTCCGTCAGTTTGGCTTCAACCAGCAGATCGCCGAGTCGCATGTCCACCTCGGTGCGATCGAATTTCAGATTCGCCAGTCGAACCCGAGCCCGAAATCCAAACTCTGGAGTCGCCCCAGGTTTCAAATTAAGCAAAGCGTACACACGTCCGTCCCGGAAAGTGGTGGGATGGCAAAACACGTTCATGAGCAGAGCGTCCGAGCTGGTGCAAGCGTCAAGCTCCCTCCAGGTGCCGTGCTCGTTTCGGGGCAAAGACTTCCGGCCCTGAGGGTGAACCTTCTGCAACCGATGCCGCCAATTTGGATTCTTGAGGATAGCCTTGTAGGTTGAGGGCAGGAAATTGCCGTGCCGCGAATCGTCATCGTAACGTTCAAAGCACACCGTCGGGGCTTGCCCGTAGCTGAGGCTGTACCGCAACCCGTTAGCTCGGGCATATTGTTCGGCCCTCTGTCCGAGTTCACTACGAAGCAGAGCCACGCCGTCCAACCTCACCCGATGCTACTCAAACGTTTGCAGTTTCCCGCTAGGTGCGGAGTCTATTTTTGAGGAACGCCCCTGATCTCCGAAACATATCGGTCGGCGCATCGCCAGTTATCACCCGCGCCACTGTTGATCCATATATCCACGACGAACTGTTCGTCAGTCTGAGCCGTTGCCGTTTCTTTGTACGTCTCGGTCTGGACGAAACTGACAACTGAAATCGTTGGGCTAATCTCACGCACTGCCAGTTGGCGCACCTGGAAGGACAGTACCCTGCGGCCAAAAGTTGCGAGCAACCAGTCCGAGCGGGACATCGAGTTCCCGGACGGGTCCGGTGCTTGCTGCTGAAAATCGTCGGAGACGATTCGATTCAGAGCTGCTGGATCTTTATCTTGTGCTGCTTTGAGCCATTGAGTTTCCAGCTCAGAGAAAAAAACTTGAAGTTTGTTTTTTGGAATGCCTTGCTGCTTCATCGGGTGATCCTCTGCAAGAGCGAGGAATCTGACCGCGAATAGCAGGACTATGAGTGTCGTCAGGTTTTGAACTTTCATATACCTCCCAATCGAGTGCCTTTGCTCTGGCAGTTAGCGCAACCTTCTCAACTGCTTCCAGGCTTGAACCAGTTCCTGAACCGCCTTCGAGCTGGGAAAATGGCCTGGCCCAATGCGACAGACTGTGTGTGCATTCCGGTAAAAATCCTGGACCGCAGAGATACCCATCATCGAAAGGCGCCGCCGCAGTTGAGCCAACTCTGTTCGATCGAGCACCTCATCAGGGGGTTGGGGACGCCGGGCCATGACCGGAACATGCTACCACACTTAGGCGAATGAAAAGCGAATAAAACAGCACGAAAGAAAGCCGGGCGCGATGGCCCGACTATTTCGAGGTGACCTCCGGCGGAGGCGGAGTGTTGCGATGTTTGAGCCATTCCATACTGATGTTCTGGTTTCCTGTTTTGTAGCGGATTTCATCGAGGTCAGGCATAAAAAGTTGCAGGCCGGCTTGAGGGGTCATACGCGTGTAGCCGTTCACCAGTTGCTCCTGATAGTGAACTAAATCCAGATCGAACCAGGCGTCATTCGACAAATCAATCATGATGAAATCGACGTGATGCATGGTGAGCTTTCCGAAGTCGATGGTTCCCTCGCTTAACTTCAAAAAGTTACGCCATTGCTCGACTCGGGTGACGCTATCCTGACCATTTCCGTAAATCTCCTCCAAATCAGGATTCACCACACGCACGCTTGTCAATTGCCCTCGTATGCGGGGTGGCGGGAGCAGGGTGTGGGTGTCAAACACGATGTCGTTGCCGGAAACTTGAATGCCGGGGATGCCTTTAGGATCGAAAAGATCAGAGAGGTCGACGTGGAAGGTGCCTAGAAGGCCTTTCACAGGAATTTTCAAAATACTCAGCTTAACGACGTGCATCGCAATCCGATTGTCCGAGGCTGTAGAGATTGTCCCGAGCAATTCAATCGGCAGTGGAATGATCTTCCGGAGGCTTCCGCGTAACTTCACCTGGTCTCCGTCACCGGAAAGAGTAATGTTTTTCAGGGGAGAGTTGGCGATACCATTCGAGTTCAGGAAATTGCTGATGTCTCCGATGTTCGCCCGAATCACGCCATTTTTAACGTTAAGAAAAAAGGATTCGGGATCGTCGAACGAAGGATTGACCTCGGGACGGGTACGCATCATCTGTCCCCGAAGCCAGCGAATATAGATTCGGAAGTCCGGCCCTTTCCGCAGCATGAGATTGTGGGCATAGACATTGGTGGGATCAGAGTCGGACGCGGTCTCTGATCCGCTCGGACTGGGAGGCGTGACGGGGGATGAACCGTTTGAAGCGGACGACCCGGTGGCGCGGCTGGTCGGGCGAAAATGCCAGGCCGCCAGGACCAGCACGGCCATGGCGGCGAGGATGACGAGAACGAGTCGGGGGCGAATCACTACATTATTGTAGAGGAATCAGAGGCCCCTGATTGCGGCATTCATAGCCAGGTCTCGGGCGAATGGGCCTGCACCTATATCAGCGTCAGTGCTCGAGGGCTGCGGTCCAGTTCGTGGTCAAAATCAGAGGCGAAGCGTTGGGTTCGGCAACCGGGAGCGCAACCAGCCAGCGCTTGCCATCGGGGGTGACGCTAAAGCTGGTAGAGCTTCCCAACGCGCGTCCTGACAGAATCGCACGAGACTTGCCCACTACCAGGTTCGTTCCCTGAGTGCCGATGTCAACTGCAATGAGGGTTGCGTCTGGGGTGGCGTAGAAGAACTTGTTGCCCGGCAGCCAATAGGAGTTGATACCCCCCGTCGTGGATATCTGCCACTTGCCACCGGGACCGAAGAAGGGCACAACATAATTTTCCGCGCGTCCTGATTCATCGGAAGAATAGGAAACCCACTTGCCGTCAGGCGAAAGCGTCCCCCAGTTCTCATTGGCTGGGCCATGAACCACGGGGAAGGGCTTACGATCGCCGAACAATGGCAGGGCCCAGATGTCAGTTCCGGTGTCCTTTCTCCCAACGTAGTCGAAGAGGATATATCGCCCGTCGGAAGACCATTGATCAGGTTCCTTATTACCTGGATCAGCCAGCAACAGTTGCTCCTGGCTCCCGCCCGCCACTCCCTTCACGTAGATGTCCTCCTGGCCATTCCGGGTCGAAGAGAATGCGACCTGCCGACCGTCTGGCGACCACGCGGGATACTGATCGTTGCCGTCGCCGAAAGTGAACGGACTCGTGGTTCCACGTATGAGGTCGTAGAGCCAGAGCTTCTGCCGGCCCTGGCGCGGGTCGGTGACCGTCACCATCGCATATTTTGCGTCCGGCGAAATATAGGGAGATGACACGTTGGCGGGATCGCCGACCATGGTCAGTTTGTGGCCGTCCGAGTCAAACCAGGTAAGCTGTGTCTGGAAGGCGTGTTGATAAAGCAGGAGACCGCCAGACCCAGTCGAGAAGCTCAGCGGAGAGTTGTTTACCGACTCAGCGACTCGCCGGGGCGACCCCGAAACGCGCAGCGAGCGCGTATCGAAAGGCTGGGCCATCAGGGTGTCGCCCCGCAAAAACAGGATATATCCCTTGTCGGCATATTGGGCTGGACTGGATTCGGAAGGCAGAAGCGGTTGCACCTCCCCGCTATCGACTGAAACCAGAAAGATGCCGCCGGATGCAGAGTTGGATGTGACCAGAAGATGCTTGCCGTCGGGTAGGAAACTTGGCTGTCGAAAATCAGAGCCGTCTTTTTCAGGAGTTGGAATTCGGACGGGTGCCCCTCCAGATGCAGACACTTTGTACAGGCCTTTGCTTCCGGTGGCAAAGACAATCACATCGTTCGGCCCCCAGGTACCTCCATAGATTTGCCAAATGTCGCACACTGCTTCAGCCGGCCCGCCGCCCGCTGCGATCTTTCTCAGTTTTCCATCGACCGAAAAGAATCCGATGAACCGGCTGTCCGGCGACCAGAAGGGATAGACTCCGCCTTGGGTGCCTTCGAGCGGCAGTGCAGTGCCGGTTGACAGCTGCCGAACCCAGAGCTTGGTCCTGCCTTGAGCATCGGCTAGAGTTAGCGCGACACGCTGCCCGTCGGGTGACAAGCCGCCTGCGTTGCCAGGAACCAGGTCGGTGCCCGGGGGCAAATTGATCGCGACCCGCAGCACGGGTTGAGGCGCCCGCTTAAGGAAGAAGCCCGCAAAAGCCCCAACCAGTAGGGCGAACGCCAGAGCCCCCCAGCGCAGGAACTTGCGACGGCTTCGAGCCGCGGAGGGGATTACAGCCCCGGCCCGTGAACCTCCTTCCTCGATCCAGCGTAGCTCGCTCCCCAGGTCGCCGGCATTTTGCCAACGCTCCTCGGGATCTTTCGCCAGACATTTCCCGACAGCCCACTCGAGAGCCGGTGGAGTGAGAGGCGCGATACTCGACAGCGGCGCGGGCACCGAGTTCATGATGGCAGCCACGACGCTGGCTGCGGATTTACCATCGAAGGCGCGCTTGCCGGTAGACATCTCATAGAGTACGCAACCCAGTCCGAATATATCGCTGCGCGCGTCCGCTTCTTTTCCTTCCATCTGCTCCGGAGCCATGTACTGGAAGGTGCCGACCATTGTGCCTTCGGTGGTGAGGGGGCTGTGGGTGAGCGTGTCAGCGATCGAAGTCGACTTGCCCACCGGCGTAGCCCGGGGCTTAGCCAGCCCGAAGTCAAGCAACTTCACGCCAGCCTTGGTGAGCATCACGTTGTCGGGTTTGAGATCACGGTGGATGACGCCGCGGCGGTGGGCCTTATCCAGGGCATCGGCGATCTGGGCTCCGTACTTCAGCACTTGGTCGGGCGGGAGCGGTCCCTTGCGTATACGGCTGCCCAGGGTTTCGCCTTCGAGATATTCGAGGACGAGATAATCGGCGCCCTCGTGCTTTCCGACATCGTGCAGCATACATATATGAGGATGGGAGAGCTGCGAGATAGCGCGGGCTTCACGCTCGAAGCGCTCGCGGAGCTCAGGATTCTGAGCCAGATGGTCAGGCAGGACCTTGATCGCGACATCGCGGTTCAGGCGAGTGTCGTGGGCCCGATACACCTCTCCCATTCCGCCCGCTCCCAGGGGAGCGACGATTTTGTAGGGGCCCAGCAGCGTTTCCGGTGCAAGACTCATTCGATTGACCCGAGAGTCGGAGATTATAGAGGGTCGAACCCAGGATTGGGCAAGCAATCCACATTGCCGTGTACTTCCGGCGCCATGAACTACCGTGTTCTCTGATAGTTAGCACATCTAAGGCGATTCGCCAAGATGGGCCGGGACACAGAGAGTGGTCACAAAACGTGCCTATTACAACCGGTAAAGAAGGCGTACAATCACCACCCATGGCATTCCGAATGCCGCCCCCGCGCCGTTCCCTGCGAAAGCAAATCGCGGTGGCCCTCGAAAATCCCGTTGGCATGGTCAAGCGGTTGTGGAAGAAGGATGACGCCCTGGCCACTATGTCCGCCACGATGGCGACTTACAACGAGGCGGCGAACAAGTTCACCCAATCCGCTATCGCCTTCATGGAATACGAGCGTGTTTTGACGCAGGCACGCCGAGAGTCCGAGCTACAGCAAAAGGAGATTGAAGTTGCCCGGCTCCGCAAGGAAATCGGCGCGCTCAAACTTGTCATTCCTTTACTCGTCGAGGAGTTGGGTTTGTGCCAGATCGAATATGTTTCCGGCGGCAAGTCAAACACTGTGCCCTGCGGCAGGGCTGCTGTCGCCGAATGTGCTGATTGCGGAGTTTCGATCTGCTCCGACTGCCGCACGGAGTGCTGCGGAGATTCATTGTGCGACCAGTGCTACGACTATCATGTGGCCAATTCTTGCGTGAAGAAGCGGGTTCAAAGCCAGCGCCAAAGCTTGCCAACTGAAGTTTCCAATTCCCCACGTTCTTTTTTTGCGTGCTGACATTCGATCGCGTCACACCGATTTCCTTCTGAGTGAATCCTCGAGTCTTGGGCAAATCGGCCACGTGCGCGATTTTCCGATTGCTTACAATGCAACAGCGATGCAATGAACACGCCGCCAATCGATCGCATAGCGGTTCCGTGACGGTGCTAACCCAAGCGAGCAGCGTCGGGCACCGACGCTGCGTTGAGCGATGAGACTTTTTGAAGTCAAGCGGGAAGTCTCCTTGATCCGTGACAAAAGTTACTCCGACCGAACCTTTATGGATATCCAACCCTGTGGAAGGTCAACCTACAATTCTGAGGAACAGTACCTGCGTACAGTTAACGCACTTGCGAGTTACTATGCCCGGCACCAGGCAAAATGCGGGTCCCGTAGGAGCCGTGTGGATTTATCACCCATGGTTGGATTTGATCGTGGGATGCGGCGCGTGGTCGGCTCCTCTATTACTGCTCGCCTATTTTTCATCTGCTGCCAGCACCCTCACCTGGTCAATCGTTTTTTACGTCCTCGCATTCTTCTTCAATTATCCGCATTACATGGCGACGATTTATCGCGCGTACCACACCCAGGAGGACTTCAACAAATACCGGATCTTTACCGTCCACATCACGCTGTTGGTGGCGCTGACTGTGGTTTTGTCGCATCTCTGGTTGCGCGCTTTGCCCTGGATTTTTACGATTTACCTGTCCGCAAGCCCCTGGCACTATAGCGGACAGAACTACGGCCTGTTCATGATGTTTGCCCGCCGCGCCGGCGCTCAGGCGACATCCCGCGAGCGGCGCGCCCTTTATGCGGCATTCCTGATCTCATACGCAGTCCTTTTACTGAACTTCCACACCGGGCATTCTGCCGATCCTCTGTTCGTCTCACTCAATATCCCCGAGGCAATAAGCTTGCGGGCGCAGGCCGTCCTTGCCATCGCATTTGTAGCGTGCTCGGCTTTCGGTCTTTCGCGGCTTGTGTTGCAGACCACGCTTCGCAAAATGCTTCCGTCGCTGACCCTTTTTTCCACACAATGCATCTGGTTCCTGGTTCCCACCCTGCTTTCGTTGGTCGACCGATTCCAGGTTCCGCAGAGCCGCTACAGCACCGGGGTGCTTGCCGTAATGCACTCGGCGCAATATCTCTGGATCACCAGTTACTACGCCAAGCGGGAAGCAGCGACTACGCCCGGCCGGCCGTGGCGTCCCTATGCCTATTTCACGATTCTCGTTGTCGGCGGCATTGCCCTTTTTATCCCTGGACCCTGGCTGTCAAGCCTCGTATTCCATTTTGATTTCACGCGTAGTTTCCTGCTCTTCACCGCCCTGGTGAACATTCACCACTTCATCCTCGACGGTGCGATTTGGAAATTGCGCGACGGACGCATCGCCGCATTGCTGGTGAATTCACGTGCTCAGATTGCTGAAGGCACCAACCGGGCGGGGAGCCGGGCGATGACCGCATTGCGCTGGTTGGCGGGACCGAGCTCCCTGGCGCATAAACTGCGAGTGGGAACCGCCGGTGTGCTGCTGCTTTGGGGATGCGTAGACCAGGCTCATTATTACTTCGCCCTGCACAGCAGTAATCTCGGCGATTTGAAACGTGCGGCATCACTGGCTCCTTACGACGCGCCCCTCGAGGCACGCCTGGCACGGCAAGCGCTTGAGCAAGGCAACCCGCAGGATTCTGTCACTGCCTGGCAGTACGCGATCCAGGCCGACCCGGCCGATCCAGCTCCCCGCGATGCCTGGCTGAAATACCTGACCCAGGAGAATCGGCTCGATGAGGCGTACGAGCTTACCGGCAGCTGGCTCAAGCTTGCTCCCAGAGACGCCGCCCTGCTGATAAATCATGGCATCCTCGCGCAGCAATTCGGACACACCGACGAAGCTGAGCAGAGTTGGCGAAAGGCTCTCATGCTCGACCCGTCTCGCGCGGATGCTGATCTTTATTTAGCCTCGGGTCTGGAGAAGCAAGGCCAGCTCGAAGACGCGATTCATCACTACGAGGCCTACCTCATGATGGTGGCGCAACGGCCTGGATCCACCCCTCCGCCCGCGGCCAACCTGATTGGCGTGGCGCTGAAGTTGGCAGAGTGCAACACCCGAGCCAGTCACCCCGACTTGGCCTTGCGATACTACAAAATGGCGCGCACCCTCGCCGCTCAGACGGGGCAAAAAAAGCTGGAGAGCTTCGCCGACGTGGGTGAAGCTGCACTGCAGGCGAGCCTCGGCCAAACCTCCAAGGCTCTGCCGCTCTATCAGAGTGCGCTCCAGATCGATACTGAACTCGGCGACCGCCACAGCGCGGCGATCGATTGGTACATGTACGCGGTGTTCCTGCGAAGCGCGGGCTTTCCTCCGCGTTTTGCCTACGCTAGTTTGCTTAAGTCAAAAAAATTGTTGCCTCCCGATTCCAATGATCAGGACGTGGCTGCGGCCAATAAAATCCGCAAAGAATTGGAACGGCAACTCGGCCCACAGGTCTCCAGTGTCAGCAGCAATACTGAGCAGATATTGGAAGAGGCGCTGGAGTTGAAGCGTTAACTCGCTGAAACCTTATTGGAAGAACCCGCAGCATCTGCTGCGAGAGAAAGCACGAACTCCCGATAAGTTCGCCATGACCCTGCGGCACAAATTGTTTTATTCACAACCTGCATGGTGCTAGTCTTTAGCTGTCACTCCGCCTGGGCCGAATCGATGGGATTGCAGTGGCTGGGCTCTTCTCCTAACTGCGTTGTGAACGTACCGAAGCCGCTTTCAGTACTTCTGCCGTCCTCCGTTTCGCCCGAGTTATAGAGAAAGGAGATTTATGGCCACACCCAAGAAACAGCTCCCTCTAGCGGGTAGCGATCGTTCGCCCATGGCGGGCGCGCGCGAAGTCGGCCCCGCCAATCCTGGCGAGACGTTCGAGGTGACCGTTCGGCTATGCTCTCGCGCCGGGCGGCAACCAATATTCAATCCCGCAACTGCTTCGCAGCTTCCCAGCCAGCGCCCCATTCTGAGCCGCGACGACTTCGAAAAGACGCACGGCGCAGATCCGGCAAGTATTGCCCGGGTGGAGAAGTTCGCTCGCGACCACGGACTTAAGGTGGTTGACACCAGCGCCGCACGCCGCACGGTTGTACTCTCCGGCGACGTAGCGGCTATGAGCACAGCGTTCGGCGTCGAGCTTAAGGAATACGAGCACCCCGGCGGAAGGTATCGCGGCCGCACCGGCGCGGTTCACATTCCTTCGGATTTACAGGATGTAGTTGAGGGCGTATTCGGTCTGGATAACCGTCCGCAGGCTAAGCCGCATTTTCGTCGCCGGCGCAGCCAGCCAGGCGTTCACGCCCAATCCGCCGGGATTTCCTACACACCGCCGCAGTTAGCAGGATTGTACGATTTCCCTACAGGACTTGACGGATCGGGCCAGGCCATCGCACTGATCGAACTGGGCGGCGGCTATAAGCCCGCAGACCTGAGCGCCTATTTCAATCAGCTCAACCTGTCCAAGCATCCGAGCATGTCCTCGGTTTCGGTGAACCAGGCCAAGAATCAGCCCACCGGCAATCCTGATGGACCAGACGGCGAGGTGATGCTCGACATCGAGGTTGCAGGTTCGATCGCGCCGGGAGCGAAGATCGTGGTTTATTTTGCACCAAATACAGACGCCGGTTTCCTGAATGCAATCACCACCGCCGTTCACGACAAGACTCACAAGCCTTCCATCGTCTCGATCAGCTGGGGGGGGCCCGAGTCCAGTTGGACCTCGCAGGCTATGACAGCCATGGACGAGGCATTCCAGGCTGCCGCGGCAGTGGGGGTAACGGTCTGCGTCGCCGCCGGCGACGACGGGTCGACTGACGGCGTGACTGACGGCTTGAATCACGTCGACTTTCCGGCATCTAGCCCTTATGCACTGGCTTGTGGCGGAACTCGTTTGCAGAGTTCTGGGACAACGATTGCAAGCGAAAAAGTATGGAACGAGCTTCCGAACGAAGGTGCGACCGGAGGCGGGATCAGCGACTTCTTTCCGCTGCCTGCCTGGCAAAGTGGAGCCCATATACCGCCATCCGCGAATCCGGGCAAGCACGTCGGGCGGGGAGTGCCTGATGTTGCCGGCAATGCGGACCCGGAGACCGGCTATGTAACTCGTGTCGACGGGCAACCCGATGTAATCGGAGGTACAAGCGCTGTCGCTCCATTGTGGGCAGGCTTAGTTGCGCTGATCAACCAGAGTCTGGGGAAGCCGGCCGGCTATCTCAATCCGGTTCTCTATCAGAGCACTGATCCGGAGGCGGATTTCAACGATATTACCTCCGGCAACAATGGCGCATACAAAGCGAAGAAGAGCTGGGATCCATGCACCGGTCTGGGAACGCCAAAGGGGAGCAAGATTGCAGTTGCACTCGGAGCGCCACTTTCAGCGAAGGCGAAGAGGACTGCTTCTGAGTAGTTAGAGGAGTGGCCTCGAACTCATCTTCGCTTGAGCATTTCCAGTTCTTCCAGGGTGCGAGGCCAGTCTGAGCCGAGGAGCCGGGACAGGCTGCGATCCGCAAGGACTTTGCCCCCGGTCTGGCAGCGGGCACAGTAGTTCGTTTCCTTATCGGCATAACGAATCCGCAACACCCTCTCGCCGCACCGTGGGCAGGGCTCCCCGTAGCGCCCATGCACCGCCATGCCTTTGCGAAACGCAGTAACCTTTTCCGGAAAACCAGCCTGCGCCTCGAGCCGCAGGCGATCCGTCCAGGATTCGAGCGTCTGGCGCGTCGCAGCGAATAGGCGCTCCCACCCCTGAGCATCCAGCTTCTGGGTTAACGCCATTGGGGACATTTGCGCCGCATGGAGGATCTCGTCCGAATACGCATTGCCGATGCCGCTCAGCAAGCGCGGATCGGTGAGAGCGCGCTTTAGAGTGTGGTTTTCCGCGGAAAGCGCGGCACGAAACGAGGCCAGATCGGCGGACAGGACATCGATTCCCCCCGCATCAACCGAACGCAATCCCTCTTCGCCCTGGAGAACGTGCAACGCTGCCCGGCGTTTTGCGCCGGCCTCGGTGAGTACAAGAGAACCCTTCGGGAAGTCGAAGGCTGCCAGATGGTTTCGTCCCGATAGCTTTACCTGGGGTGATCGCCAGTGCAGCCGGCCGGCGATCATCAGGTGAAGTACCAACCAGAGATCGTTGTCTAGTCCAATCGCGATGCGCTTACCGACTCGCCGCAGTTCGCGGACTACTCGGCCCTCCACGCTGGCAACCGGTGGTTGCACGGTTCGCAGGAGAAAGGCGCTGGCCAGCCGCACCCGTTGCAGGGGCTCGCCGACAATCCGCGACTCGAGTGCGGTCATATACGCTTCAACATCCGGCAGCTCCGGCATGGATATCAGAATGCAGGTTGCACCGGGTCTCTTGCAACTCAGCTTTTGACAGGGAAATTGCCGGCTGTCTCGGTCCGGCGAGGCTGTTGGGAGCTGAAATCCGCATCCATAATGTTATTGCCTCATAATTTATTGCCTCACAGATATGACTTGTGGGCCGCACATTCGACACCGACCTGCACAACTCTTAGGGAATTGACCCCTTTTTGCTTCAAGCGTACGGTTGCACGAAAGGAGGTTTCAGATGGAGTCAAATCCCCCGAAGAAATCGCCCGCCCGGACGAGTGAAAACAACAACGACCTCGAATCCAAGATTCGCCTGCGTGCGTTTGCACTTTACCAGGACCGCGGAGGAGAAGATGGTCACGACGTGGAAGACTGGCTCCACGCAGAAGAAGAACTCCTCAAGAAAAAAGTGCGCGCCGCAGCCGCTGGATGATCACACCGCAGTACAAAAACTTCCGGCCCCGCATCTCGGGGCCTTTTTCATGGGAAAATGGAAATGTGTAACCTGTCCGAGGCACTTCTTCAACCCGGGTCGTCGCAAAGACTCCGTTGCTTCGCTATGCAACCTTAGGTTTTTTGCGTTCCCCCTCCGAGGGTGAGGCTTCGGGGTCGTAGCGCTTGAGCACCTTCTCAATGCGCTGGATCGCGCGATGCAATTCGCGGATCAAATCTTCGTCGGGCGTGGTGAGCAAATCGGCGAGCAGGCGGCGAATCTGCGCCCGGATCTCGGCATATTTTTCGACCCGGGTCCGCATTTCAAGCATATACATCCGAAATATCGCGTAGCCAATGGCGACGCTGACTCCCATGAACAGAGCCCGAAAAACCTGGGGCAGCCAGTGAGGGGCGTTCCGCAGATGCGTGGCTAAAACATCCAAATCCAGGCTCACGAACCAGGCGCACGCTCCCCAGAGTGCGGCGGCGGCCATTATCTTGTGCTTCCTTCGTGTCATTTCAGTGGTCTGAGAAATCAGAATTGTTCATACCAAAGCCGCGCAAAGGGAGCAAATTGGCCAGAATGAACGCCCTGCAATTGCGGCCGCCGGGGTGCCCAGTTGCTGAGCAATCACGTTGGCCAATCCATGCAGCTGCTGCGAATCTCAAGCGATCCATTTTCCACTCCGGCGGCCAGAGAATCACCTACGACCACCAGTTTGGAGAAGTCAATGGCTTTGCCGTTCTGCGCTGGAAGCCATCCCGCCAATCCAAAGGTGAGAAGAGCAGAAGCAAGCCCCTGGGCAAGGGCCTTCCGGCCAGGAGCATTCATAACAAAAGTCTCCGGTTGGGTGCGAATTATACACTGTCAATTTCAGTTGAAACATCTTTCGTGGCATGGTTTTGCACAGGCTGGTCAAAATTTGCCTTGGAATTCCGGGTCAGTCTGACACTCCGTGATGATAAATACTCACTTACCTTATGATTTGCGCGATTTGCGGTAGGGATCCCAACCTTTAACCACAAAGGACACGAAGGTGCACGAAGGAAACCCTTGAGTCTTAAGCCTTCGTGATACTTCGTGTCCTTCGCGGTTCCTGATTTTAAGGTGTGTCGTAAGACTCACTCACTACGCGATTTGCTGAGCAGAACCACGTCTGTCCTCGCAGCTATACAATTAGTGTTGCAAGATTGCGTATTCGAATCGAGGGGACCATGGAACAAGGCTTGCAACAAACGATATCACTGCTTACTCGGACTCCCGTGGCGCTCAATGCCCTTCTGCACGATCTGCCGGAAGAGTGGACCTTGCGAAACGAAGGGGAAAACACCTGGAGCGCATTCGATGTCGTCGGTCATCTGGTTCACGGGGAACGTACGGACTGGATGCCGCGGGTAAGAATGGTGTTGCAATCCGGCGAGAGTCAGACATTCGAGCCATTTGATCGCTGGGGACAAGCCCGGGTGTCTCAAGGTAAGTCCCTGGAGCAGTTATTGGATGAATTCGCCCGTTTGCGGTCAGAAAACCTGGGCGCACTGCGTGGCTTGAATCTGCGCCCAGAGGACCTCGAACGGCGCGGACGCCATCCTTCCCTCGGAGTAGTTACTCTCTCGCAGCTGCTGGCGACCTGGGCAACTCATGACTTGACTCACCTGCACCAAATCTCAAGGGTGATGGCCCTCCAATACCGGGATGCCGTGGGTCCGTGGATCGCATATCTTGGGGTGTTGCAATGCGCCGGCCACAGCTCTCCGTAGATGTGATCTTTGAGTCTTGCGAAGTGATCTGGCGCGGATCGCTATTCACCCTCGCGTGACAGATTGCCGTGATTGACCTTCTTTTGCGACGTCCTTAACATCTCACCTGCGACTCATCGCAAGTTCGAACTACACACCACAGAGGTGGATGCTTGACCCGGACTACAGTAAGTGGCGTTCTTCTTTTTCTTTCCTGCTTATCAGTCCCCGCAAGCTCTGCTCAGGCCGACGCAAATCTGTCTCAGCTGCGGGAGTCGTTCGCGCATCCTCCGGATGACTGCCGGATCATGATGCGCTGGTGGTGGTTCGGCCCCGCGGTTACAAAACCCGAAATCAAGCTGGAACTTGAGCAGATGAAGGCCGCCGGCATAGGAGGCGTGGAGATCGCCACCCTGTATCCGCTCGCCTTGGATGACCCTCAAGCCGGATTCCGCAATCTGCCATATCTTTCGGACGAATATATCGATGCCTTGCACTTTGCTGCCGCCGAGGCCCGAAGCCTGGGGATGCGAATCGACATCACCCTGGGAAGCGGCTGGCCCTTCGGCGGTCCGCACATACCTATAGCCCAGGCTGCGGGTGAAATGCGAGTTGAGAGAGTTGAAATTCCTCCAGGAGCGCGGTCGATTGCGCTGCCCAACATTGCGACGGGTGAGCAACTGATTGCCACTTTTATGGTCCCGGGGTCAGGCGATGGACTTAACTTCGGAGAAGCGAACCAGGTCGCAGCGCCTGTGATAGAAAACGGCCGCCTTAGGATTTCCGCGGAACTGAATGGTCCGTACAGCGCAGTTTTCTTTATCGCCAGTCGAACCGGAATGATGGTCAAACGCCCGGCGGTTGGAGCGGAAGGCTTTGTCCTCGACCACTACGATCAGAATGCTATCCAGACCCACCTTCACGCCGTCGGTGACCGCTTGCTGGAAGCATTTGACGATCATCCTCCGTACGCCATTTTCAGCGACAGCCTGGAAGATTACGGGTCCAACTGGACGAGCGATCTGTTGCAAGAATTTCGTCAGCGCCGCGGCTATGATCTCACCCCTCATCTGCCGGCACTGATCGCCGAAACCGGTCCGGACGCGGCCGCCATCCGGCACGATTGGTCCAAGACTCTCACCGATCTTACGAACGAGCGTTTCCTCGCACCTCTGCACGCATGGGCGCTGCAGCATCGCACCTTGCTCCGTTCGCAAACTTACGGATTTCCTCCTGTCACTTTGTTCAGCAACCGCTACGCAGATCTCCCCGAAGGCGAGGGCAAGGCCACCCTGCTGATGTGGCGTCAGTTTTCGGATACGCGCTGGGCAGCGTCGGCGGGCCATCTCTTCGGCAAACCCGTCATCTCCTCGGAAACCTGGACCTGGCTGCATTCCCCGGCCTTTCGCGCCACTCCGCTCGATATGAAAGCCGAAGCCGATCTGCATTTTCTGCAGGGCATCAACCAGTTGGTTGGACACGGCTGGCCTTACTCGCCGCACAGTGCCGGAGAGCCGGGATGGCGCATGTACGCCGCCGGCGCCTTTGACGCACATAATCCATGGTGGTTCGCCATGCCTGACCTGGCCGCATATCTGCAGCGCGTAAGCTTCGCCCTACGCCAGGGCAAACCCGCCAACGACGTTGTAATGCTGCTGCCGAACGACGATGCATGGGCCGGCTTTACTGTCCCGCGCGAATCCTCCGCGTCCGTAACTACAAAAACCGGATTCAACACCCGCGGCGAAGATCTGAGCATCGATGAATCGATGGGAAAACTGTTGGGAGACAATGTGATCCCGCAGATTCTCGATGCGGGTTTCAACCTGGATTTTATTGACGCCGATGCCATCGACGCTCTGGGCATTCGTTATCCCGTGCTGATCCTGCCCGGCGTCAATCGCCTGCCTCTTTCCACTTATCAGAAGATTGAACAGTACGCGCTGCACGGGGGAATTGTGATTGCCACCCGGCGCTTACCTTCTACCGCTCCGGGGTTTTTGAACGCGGAGAGCGAGAGCAAAGAAATCCAGGAAATCTCTCGACGGTTGTTCCGCGATAATGGCGCGGCGGGGCACTTTGTAGAGGATGACCGGCAGCTTGGGTCGGTTGTCGCAAAGTACTTAAAACCGGACGTCGTTCTTTCTCCGAAGGCGCCGGAGATGGGGTTCATCCATCGCCAACTGAGTGCCGGGGACCTGTACTTTGTCGCGAACACCAGCAATCAGCCGCGAAGCGTAGTGGCACAGTTCCGTCAATCCTCCAGGTACGCCGAGTGGTGGGATCCCTTTAACGGCCAAGTCTTGCCGGTGGAGGACGCGGCGAAAATTGAACTCTCATTGCAACCGTATGAATCGCGCCTCATCTTCTTTTCAAATTACGGCATCAAGCCAGAGCCCGCATGGATTTCAGATCCGCATTCGACGATCATTGATCTCTCTACCAACTGGAACCTTACCTTCGGCGGGTTGAATCGGACCATTCACATGGACACTCTTCACTCATGGAGTGAAGAGGAACCTTTCAAATACTACTCCGGGCAAGTCACCTATGAAAAATCCGTCGACCTCCCAGCCGATCTCAGAGCAGGGACTACTCTGGTGCTCGGGTTCGGAGAAGGTACCCCAGTGGCAAAGCCTGATCCGTTACCTGCATTCAACATGCGCGCCTTCCTCGAAGGGCCGCTCCGCGAAGCCGCTGAGGTCTATGTCAACGGCCAGCAGGCGGGCGTGGTGTGGCATCCGCCGTACACCATCGATCTCACCCCATTCCTTAAAGCGGGAAAGAATGAGCTGCGCATTGTCGTCGGCAACACGGCGATCAATTCTCTGGCCGGACAAGCCCTCCCCGACTATCGCTTGCTTAACGATCGCTACGGCGAACGGTTTGTCCCGCAAGGCATGGACAATTTACAACCTCTACCGTCCGGCCTCCTCGCTGCGCCACGACTGCGGGTGACTCCGCGCCATCGATCCGCCAGAGATCGATCTGCCAGAGATCGATCCGCGAGAAATAGATCTGCGAATTAGATCTGCGAAACAGAATTGCGAAATAGCCCTGCAACTCCCGGCTCCACACACATCTCTACCATCTCATCAAAGACCTTCGCCCGTGGCAGCGCAAGCCGGAGACGTTGCTCCCGACCAGACAATTCACTGAGGATGGGGCCAGACTTTCTTGGAATCCCCCAGGTCTCCTTCCGAATCCAAGATTATTATGACTACTCCCAATGCTGTTCATGCTGGCACAGTTTCTATTGCGGAAGACCTCATCGTAAATCGTCTTGGATTTGGCGCCATGCGCCTCACCGGCGAGGGAATCTGGGGCGATCCCCGGAATCCGGCTGAGAGCAAGCGCGTCCTCAAACGCCTGCTCGACTTGAACGTGAATTTCATCGATACCGCGGATTCCTATGGCCCGGAAGTAAGCGAAAACCTGATTGCCAAAGCTCTCTATCCCTATCCCAAAGATCTGGTCATTGCCACCAAAGGAGGCTTTACCCGCCAAGGTCCAAACCTGTGGGCCGAGGTCGGGCGTGCCGAGTACTTGCGGCAATGCGTTGAGATGAGTCTGCGCCGCCTGAAGGTTGAGCGCATTGATCTCTACCAGCTCCACCGCTTCGATCCGAAAGTCCCAGTGGAAGAGTCGCTTGGAGAACTGAAGAAGATGCAGGAAGAAGGCAAGATTCGCCACATTGGAATCTCAGAGACCTCTCTATCCGACATTCAGCGAGCCCAGCAGATTGTCAAAGTGGTTAGCGTTCAGAACAAGTACAACCTCACTGACCGGGCTTACGAAGACGTCGTTGATTACTGTACGAACAACAAGATCGTATTTATTCCGTGGTTCCCCTTGGCAGCCGGAGAGTTGGCCCAGCGAGGAAGCGTTCTCGATCGGCTTGCCAAAGCTCACAATGCCACAACTTCGCAAGTGGCGGTTGCATGGCTGCTCTGGCGTTCGCCGGTCATGCTCCCAATTCCGGGCACTTCTCGAGTGAAACATCTGGAAGAGAATGTTGCAGCGGCCGAATTGAGACTAAGCGAATCAGAATGGCAGTCTCTAGAGGACACAGCTAGAAGGGTGGCGTAGCCACCGAGAGCCATCCCGGCCTGCGTGTTCTCAGTTCTGTATACAAGAGGGGCGACCACCGCCGGCGCGGTTACTGCCGAAGGCGGATAGCCGCGCAGATGCGGGTCTTGGCGTGTCCGCGAACAAATTTCGGCGACATTCGCCGGCGCAAACCCGACCATTGCGATATCCTGACAAACGCAGACGCCAGTGAGCGCCTGCGCATGGACGGAGAGTTTCCCGAATGGCGGAGCCGGTAGTCGATCTGAAGAAAACCTATGACGCGGTCGTCGTGGGATCAGGGGCCGCAGGCGGAATGGCGGCGCATGTCCTGACCAGCCACGGTTTGCAAGTCCTGATGCTCGAGGCGGGAAAGAAACTTCCCATCGAGGAAGAACTGCGGTCGATGGAGTGGCCCTATAACAATCCTCACCGGGGAGCGCTTCCGCCCGACCGCCATTCTCTTACCTTTAACGAATACACCATCCGCAGGCCTCCCTATGGCCCAGGCTTTGAAAAAGCCAAGCACCTCCACAGCTACGTAGGCAGCACCGACTACGTGAAGAACATCGTTGTCGATGAGCGTGAGAATCCCTTTACCGGCACTAACTACGCCTGGGTCCGGGCACGGTGCCTCGGGGGCAAGACAAATATCTGGGGTCGCCTGGCGCTGCGGCTCTCCGACTATGACTTCAAAGCCAAGAGCCGTGATGGCTATGGCGAAGATTGGCCCATCAGTTACAGCGACCTCGCCCCTTACTACGACAAGGTGGACTTGTACCTTGGCATCACAGGTGTCAAGGAGAACCTTCCCTATCTTCCGGACAGCATCTTTCAACGTCCCACGAAACTGAACTGCGCTGAAGTCACTCTCAAGCAGAGCCTCCAGAAAATGGGCAGGACGCTCACCCAGTATCGCGCGGGCGTCACCAGCGACGGGTTAAAGCACAACCAGTATCGCAGCCGCTGCTTCGGACGCGGCGCCTGTGAGCGCAAAGGTGGCTGCGACATCCATGCGGCATTTGACTCTCCGACCGGTTTGATCTATCCGGCCATGGATACCGGCAAGTTGACGCTGCGTACCAACGCTGTGGTCAGAGAAATCACGGTAGACACGCAGACGGGCAAGGCCAGCGGCGTGCAGTTCGTCGATTCCGAAACCATGAAGGACTACACCGTCCGCGCCCGGGTGGTCATCGTGGCGGCCTCGACGCTGGAATCTGCCCGCTTGCTGTTGCTCTCGAAATCGCGGCTCTATCCCAACGGCCTGGCAAACTCCAGTGGCCACGTTGGCCACAATTTCTGCGAACACATTATGGGGCCTGGAGTGGTTGGCCAGGCGCAAGATCTCGTGGGCAAACCTCCCACCCTCGATGATGGCCGCCCCGGAGGGTTTTACCTTACCCGGTTCCGGAATCTTGCGGAAAAACACCCGAAGTTCATCCGCGGCTACGGATTTGAAGGTGGAAGCGGCGCCAGGATGTTTCCGGAGGGCACAGACAAGCCCGGCTTCGGCGCGTCATTCAAAGAAGAGATACGCAAGAACCAGGGTTCTTACATCAGCATGGGCGCGTTCGGCGAGGTCCTGGCGCGCTACGAGAACTACGTGGATTTGGATCCCGTGGTGAAGGACAAATGGGGCATTCCCGCTTTGCGTTTTCATTACAAGTTCGGTGACAACGAGCACCGCATGGCCGAGGACATGAGGGAAACGGCCCAGGAAATGTTTGAAGCCGCAGGCTTTAAGATCGTGCACGTGAGCAGTCGCGTTCTCACCGAAGGCTGGTCTATCCATGAACTCGGAACCGTGCGCATGGGAACCGACCCGAAGACCTCGGTGCTCAATCAATTTCAACAGTCGCATGACGTCAAGAATTTGTTTGTGGTGGATGGCAGCGCTTTCGTGAATGCCAGTTGCCAGAATCCCACCTGGACCATCATGTCTTTGTGCTGGCGTTCATGCGACTATCTTGCGGATGAGCTGGGCAAAAGCAATCTGTAGGGAGAGCAAATGTCCAAAAACGACCCCATCAACCTGAAACAGGATCGCCGGCAATGGCTGAAAACTTCAGCCACGGTTCTCGGCGCATCGCTCTTGCCGTTGCCGGCCATGGCTACAGAAATGGCGCGGGCGGAAACCGCGCCTGTCGCGTCCCATGTGCAGCCCGGCGAAAACAAATCCGCCGCGCGATTCTTTACTCCTGCGCAACATACGCTGGTCGAAGAGTTGTCTGAAACCATCATCCCGGCCGACAGCCACTCTGGTGGAGCGAAAGCCGCCAAGGTTGCCGACTACATCGACCAGGTCCTGGGTGAAACGACCGACGAGAATCAGAAATCCACCTGGCGCGAGGGCCTTCGCCTGATCGATCTCATGAGCCAGCACTACAACGGAAAATCTTTCGTCGCTTCCAGCCCCGAGGAAAGAATCGCGGTTCTTACTGTTCTTTCCGACAACGATTACATGACCGATCTGCCTGAAGTCCGATTCTTTCGCGACCTGAAGCACTTGACCGTTCGAGGGTATTACACCTCCAAAATCGGAATTCACGACGAACTGGAATATAAGGGCAATCGGATGCTGGCACAGTATGTTGGCTGTGACGATCCTGTACCGAAGTCTTAATCGCGTGAACTAATTAAATACGAGGTCCACTTGAAATCGGCGATCTTGCGCTCGTCCTTTTGTTGGATTCTTGTGAGCACTATGCTGAGTCTTGTCTCATCGTCCGCCCTTGCACAATCGAATGCAGAAGGGGACGGCTGGATTTCCCTGTTCAACGGCAAGGATTTCAATGGCTGGTATACCTATCTTGAATCCAGCGGCAAGAACAAGGATCCGAAGGCCGTCTTCAAGGTAGAAAACGGAATGATCCATATCCTGGACGTTCCCATGTCCGATGGAAGATCTGACAATGGCTACCTCGCCACCAATCAGGATTTCGCGGATGTTCGCATTCATGCCGAGTACAAATGGGGCGTCAAACGCTCTTCGCGAAGGCAAGAGAAACAGCGGCTTGCTCTACCTTGCCGTGGGTCCTGACGCGATCTATCCCACGTCACTGGAGTGTCAGATTGAAGAGACCGACGTCGGCGATCTGTGGATTGTGAACGGCGCAGCGGTGACCGCTTTCTTCATAAGTCCCAACATGCCCGTATACGACGACGATATGCAGGCTGGTACTCCTGTCCGGAGCCTGCCAGGCCATTCCAGCCGCGTGCTGAAGTCCGGAGACTTCGAGAACCGCGATGGCTGGAACACCGTGGAAGTGATCATTCACGGAGACCGCATTACGCACCTGGTAAATGGCCGGATTGTGAATAGCGCGCGTGACATCCAGCGGCCCGACCCCAACAATCCTTCCAGAATGATCCCACTGAAGAGCGGGCGAATTCTACTGGAGGCAGAGGGCTCCGAAATCTGGTTCCGCGAAATCAAAATTAAACCGCTCGGGCCGCCGGTAAAGCCCTAGCCACTGCTTGCGCTGTTTGATTTATGTTCCTCATGGAAAACAAACAGCGGCCTGTACAAACCCGCTATACAAGGAGCGCGAGAGCGCATGGCGAATCAAGGTAGGGTAAGAGTCGGAATCATCGGATCGCAATTTCAAGCTGATATTCACGCCGCATCGCTGCAAATCATGCCGGACGAGGCGGAAGTCGTTGCTGTAGCTTCCCCTACCCCGGGTAACGCCGCCGCCTTCGCCAGGAAATTTGGCATCCCGCGTGTCTTTACTGACTACCGCGAGATGCTCAAAGAAAAAGACATCGAAATGGTGACCATCGCCGCTCCGAACAGTTTGCATGCGCAAATGACCAGCGATTGTGCCGCCGCCGGCAAGCACATTGTCTGCGAGAAACCGCTGGCCATGACCATCGCTGAGGGCGAGGAGATGATCGCCGCCGCTAAACGCCATGGCGTTCTGTTGATGTACGGAGAGGAACTTCTGTTCACGCCGAAATATTTGAAAGTTAAAGAGATGGCCGACTCCGGCGCCTTCGGAAAAATCTATCTTGTGAAGCAAAGCGAAAAACATTTCGGCCCGCACAGTGAATGGTTCTGGGACCCCAACCGCTCTGGTGGCGGCGCCTTCATGGATCTGGGTTGTCACGGCATCGCATTCTGCTACTGGTTCCTCGACCGCTCCCCGATCAAATCGATCTATTGCCAGATGGGCACATATGTTCACTCCGACAAAACCAAAGCTGAAGACGATTCGCTATCCATTCTGGAGTTCGCCAACGGAGCGGTCGCAATGATCGAAAACAGCTGGGCGCGCCGTGGAGGTATGGACGATCGCCTTGAGGTCTTCGGCTCCCATGGCCTGAGCTACGCCAACCTGCACATGGGCAACGCCCTGCCCACCTATAGCGAAAACGGTTACGGCTACGCCGTCGAAAAAGCTCCCACCACGAAAGGCTGGACGTATCCGGTATTCGAGGAACTCTGGAACTACGGCACCCCGCAGGAGCTGACCCACTTTGCTCGTTGCGTTCGCGGAAAAGAAACTCCGAAAATTACTGGCGAAGACGGCCTGGTGGTAATGCAGACGCTCTATGCGGGCTACGCTTCTGCCGGCGAGGGCCGCAAAATAGTCCTGCCGTTCCAGGCGCCCGCGGTGAAAAAGCCTATCGACCTCTGGCTGAACGGCCTGGCTCGGAAGTGAGCAACTCCGCGGCGAATGAAAAGCCATCAGCAATGAGTCAAACAAATTCATCCACGGGTACACGCTGACATGCCCATCGCAGACAGAATTCGCCTGAGCCTCATGATGTTCCTCAATTACGTGATCTGGGGATCATGGTACGTCACCCTCGGCGCGTATCTTACGATTAACCTGAAGTTCACCGGAACCCAGGCGGGCGCGGTGTTTGGAACCACCGCACTGGCTTCCATGATCTCTCCTTTTTTTGTGGGGCTGATTGCGGACCGGTTCTTCGCCTCGGAGCGAGTTCTAGCGGCTTTACATCTTCTGGGTGCGGTGATCCTCTTCTTCGTCACCAAGGCGACAACCTTCGGGCCGGTCTATGCCCTGATGTTTCTCTACTGTCTTTGCTACTTTCCTACGATCGCTCTCACCAATTCGCTCACTCTCCAACATCTGAAAGATCCAGGGCGTGACTTTCCGTTGATTCGCGTTTTCGGCACGCTGGGATGGATCGCGATCGGCGTGACCATCGGACGTCTCGGCGTGGAAACGTCCATAGTCCCCTTTCTTCTGGCCGCGGGAGCGTCCGTGCTCATGAGTATCTTCAGCCTGACTCTGCCGCACACGCCTCCGCCCAGCAAAGGCCAGACGGTTACCCTTCGGCGAATTCTCGGACTTGATGCGTTGGTGATGCTCAAGCGTTCCTCGTTCGCGGTTTTTGCCGTGGCCTCGATCCTGGCCTGCATTCCGCTCACGTTTTATTTTTCCTTTACCAATGCCTACCTGAATGAACTTCACGTCGAGAATGCCGCGGGCAAAATGGCCCTGGGACAGGCTTCCGAGGTGGTGATGATGCTTCTCATGCCCTTCATCCTGCGGCGTGTCACGGTTCGAAGCATCTTGATCATGGGCCTGCTGGCCTGGTCGGTCCGTTACATGCTGCTGGCTTACGGTAATCCGGATGCGAGCCTCTGGATGTTTTATGTGGCTATCCTGCTCCACGGTATTTGTTATGACTTCTTTTTCATGACCGGGCAGCTTTACACGGACCAGGAAGCTCCTCCCAATCTCCGAAGCGCCGCTCAGGGATTGATCACGTTCCTGACCTATGGAGTCGGAATGCTGATAGGCTCGCTCATTGCCGGCCGAACCGTCGATTATTTCACCCACACCGTCGCAGGAGTCCTGGCCCGCAATTGGCGGTCGTTCTGGCTCTCTTCCTCCTTGGCCGCGTTTCTTATCCTGCTCCTGATCGCGCTCTTCTTCCGGAGCGACAGCAAGATCGTAACCACGAGTCCGTCTCCATCAGAATCTTCTGCGTAGGTAGTGATTTTCGGCGCGGGACAGAGATCGCAATGCGTATTCCTAAACCAAATAATCGGGGAGACGACAAATCGCTGGGTATGGATCAGCCCATCTCCCGGCGCGATTTTCTCAATTCCACGCTGCTCGCTTCGGGCAGCCTTCTGCTGACCTCAGTTACACCGCGTCAACTTCTCGGCGAAGACGATGACTGGCGCGGCTATGGCGGCGTGGGTGACTACAGCAAGTCCAACGGAAACACTTTAGAGGTGCTGGCCGCTGGCCACCGCATTCGTGACGGCGAGTTCGACCGCTTACCGGAGAACGTTATTGACACCGGCTGAAGTGTTTGACTGCGTTGTTGTCGGTGGCGGCATCAGCGGGCTGGCGGCAGCGCTGTTCTTTGTACGGAAGGGCGGCAGGAATCGTACCTGTCTTGTGCTGGACAATCATCCTGTCTTCGGCGGGGAAGCCAAGCGCAATGAGTTTATGGTGGACGGCCACCGCTTGATGGTTCACCAGGGCTCAGCGATGTTCTTCGTTCAATATCCTCATAGTTTTCTCGGGCGTTTTTACGACTCGATCGGCTTGAAAACGCCTCAACTCCAATATCAGAAGTGGGCGGGTCCCACGAAGGAAATGCCGCTCAGCAAGACTCCTTACGACATGGTGGGGAGCGAGCCCGCGACCTACGGACTGTATTTCGGAGCGAAGTTTGGCCGGAAGCCAGGCATGTGGCTGATTGATCCCTGGGGAAAGAAGCTCGAAGGGCGCTCCCATTTCAGCGAGTGCGCGCGCCGAACTGCTGAAGTGGCGGATGGGTCCGCAGCAGGAGGAGAAACGGCCAAAGTATTTCGGAGACGAAATCTCGCGGCATCTCGACTCGATCACGCTTGAGCAGCACATGATGCAGCGCTTCGGCATCAGTCGCGAGACCATCCGGACTTTTCTCTCACCGGTGGATGGCGGCGGATCGGGGTTGGGCCCGGATGCTCTGTCGGCATACGCCGACTACGCGGCGGACCTGCTTCATCCCTTACAAAGTGACGATACCGACCAGATGTTTCCTGGCGGAAACACGGGAATCGCGCGACTCATGGTGAAGACCCTTATTCCACAATCCATCGCCGGCGACGGCAGCATGGAAGCGGTCTGCCGCAACGACATTAATTTTGCAGCGCTCGATCAGCCGGGTTCACCGGCGCGTATTCGTCTGAACTCCACCGCCGTGTGGGTAAAACATGACGGCGATCCGGAGAAGTCCGAGTTTGTTTCCATCCTTTATACGCGCGACGGGAAGATATATCGGCTGAAGGCGCGCACCGTCAGTCATGGCGGGCGGTGGTTGGACGACCAAGCATGTGGTTCGCGATCTTCCCCAAGCCCAGCAGGAGGCCTACAGCCAGTTTTACCGGTCACCCTGCATGATGGCGAATGTCGCAGTCCGGAATTGGCGCTTCCTCTACAACATGGGCATCAGCGGATTTCGTTGGTTCGAGGGCCTTGGCAACTACACGGAGGTGCGGAAGACAGCTTTGATCGGCGCAGACTCGACCACCATCAGCCCGGATTCTCCCGTAGTGCTTCCTTTAAAAGTTTTGTATTCCTATCCCGGGTTTGCCGGCCGCCGACCAGGGACACCGTGGACGAGGAGAGATGCTGGCAACCTCTTTCAGGGATTATGAGCGACAAATTCGCCAGCAGTTTACCGATATGTTTGCTCGCACGGGATTCGACGCGCGGCGTGACATTGCGGGAATCATCCTGAATCGCTGGGGTCACGCTTATCTCAATCCGCAACCCGGTTTTTTCTTTGGTACGAACGGAAAGCCTGCCCCCAGCGAAGTTCTGCGGGCCGCGCCTTTCGGGCGTATTGCGTTCGCCAATACCGACCTGGCCGGCATCATGGATCATCGCAGTTCGATCCTTGAAGCCGAGCGCGCCGTAGGACAGTTGCTGGACCAGGTTGTGACCGAATAGAGAAAATTCCCTTACCCTGCAACTTTCAATAGTTTTACCGCTGGATATATCATTTCAGGCAGCGACCTTAATTCTTAGCAATAGTTCAAGAAGGCCTCAATGGCTACTATTAACCTCGCTGTCAACGGGCGTCCTTGCACGGTAGACGCCGATCCTCAAACCAGCCTGCTCACTGTATTGCGCGAGAACCTTGATCTGATTGGAACCAAGTACGGCTGCGGAGAAGGCCAGTGCGGAGCCTGTACGGTTCTAATCGATGGAAGGGCTCAACGTTCCTGCATCACACCAGCGAGAACCCTAGTTCAAAAACAAATCACCACTATCGAAGGTCTGGCGCGCGGGGAACACCTTCATGCGGTACAGGAAGCGTTCCTTGAGGAAGGCGCGCTGCAATGCGGGTACTGCACTCCGGGGATGATCATGTCTGCGGTTGCCCTGCTCAATCGCAATCATCATCCCACGCAAAGCGAAATCATCGACTTCATGGACGGCAACATCTGCCGCTGCGGTGTCTACTCCCGCATCGTCAGCGCAGTGCAGAAGGCCGCGAACATGCTGGCCGAGTCAGAACAGGGGAAGGGAAGCAGGCCATGAGGGAGACAACACACGTTCCGGCGCCCTGGGAGCCTGAACGGTACGAACTTAGCGCAGCGCCGCGGTACCACTTTGATCTCGACCGCCGCGATTTCTTTAAGTTTCTTGGCGCCGGCGTTCTGGTGTTTTCGGTTCTTCGGCAAACCACTGAGGCGCAGGAATCCGGCAGGGCAAGGCCATGGCGCGGAGATGCGCTGCCTAAGGAGATTGACGCCTGGTTACACATTGGGGAGAACGACAAGATCACGGTATACACGGGAAAGGTGGAAGTCGGTCAGAACATTCGCACCTCGCTGAGCCAGGGTGTCGCCGAGGAACTTCACCTCGCCGTCGAAAAAATCGAGCTGGTGATGGGCGACACCCAGCTCACTCCCTTCGACATGGGAACCTTCGGGAGCCGGACTACGCCCACCATGAATCTGCAGCTGCGCAAAGTGGCTGCCGCTGCGCGCGATCTGCTCATCGATCTTGCGGCTGCCCAGTGGCATGTGGATCGCCAGAACCTGGTTGCTGCCGATGGCAAGGTCACGGATCCGAAGAGTCGGCGATCGGTAGAATACGCGACCCTGGTGAAGGGACAGCAGCTTGCGCAAAGCATACCGGCCGAGGATCCGCTCATCCCAGCGGCGAGTTGGACGGTGATGGGCCAATCGGTCCCCAAGATGATTGGCGTCGATTTTGTTACCGGCAAACACCGCTATCCCTCTGACCAGAAGTTGCCGGAGATGTGGTACGGCAAGATACTTCGTCCGCCTTCCTACGGAGCAACGCTACTCTCATTGGACTCGAAAAAAGCAGAGCAGATGGGCGCTACAGTGGTTCGCGACGGTAATTTTGTTGGTGTAGCCGCGCCGAGTTCCGGCTTGGCTACGGCGGCGGTCGCCGCTATTCATGCCGAATGGAAGTCTGAGCCACAACCATCGAGCAAAGAGCTTTTCGACTATCTGAAAAAGAATACCGATGAGGGAACGGATCCTTCCGGCGACGGCGACACCTTCAAGATTGGCAACGTGGATGCGGCCTTGGCCTCCGCGGGCGTGCGTCTGAGCCAGACCTATACGGTGTCTTACATCGCGCACGTGCCCCTCGAGCCTCGTGCCGCACTGGCCAGGTGGGACGGCGATAACCTGTCGGTCTGGACTGGAACCCAACGTCCGTTTGGCGTGCGCGGTGAGTTGGCCGAGGCTTTCCGGATTCCTGAAGATCGGGTGCGGGTACTCATGCCGGATACCGGCTCTGCCTACGGCGGAAAGCATACCGGGGAGACGGCTATCGAAGCGGCACGCCTGGCTCGCGCCGCCAAACGTCCGGTGAAGGTAGTATGGACGCGCGAAGAGGAGTTTACCTGGGCATATTTCCGGCCTGCCGGAGTGATTGACGTTGCCGCCGGTGTTCAGGCCGATGGCACGCTCACGGCATGGGAATTCCACAACTACAATTCCGGCTCTGCTGGAATTCGTACCTACTATGAAATTCCGAACCAGCACATCGTCTTCCACCCTGCGCGTTCTCCGTTGCGCCAGGGATCGTACCGAGCACTGGCGGCCACAGCAAACCATTTTGCACGTGAGTCCCACATGGACGAATTGGCGCATGCCTTGAGAATGGATCCGCTCGAATTCCGCATGAAGAACCTGAAGAACGAGAGGCTGCGCGCGGTTTTCCAGGCTGCGGCGGATAAGTTCGGCTGGGGAAAACAGAAGGCTGCGCCCGGCCAGGGATTTGGCATGGGCGGGGGCTACGAAAAGCTGGGGAACATTGCGACTTTCGTGGAAGTGCACGTCGATCGCAACTCAGGAGCAGTGAAAGTTACTCGCATCGTTTCCGCTTTCGAGTGCGGAGCCGTCGTCAATCCCGGGAACCTCCGCAATCAGGTCGAAGGCTCGAACGTCCAGGGGATGGGAGGAGCTCTGTTCGAAGCGATCGAGTTTGAGAACGGAAAAATCCTCAATGGCCGGCTGTCACAATATCGCGTACCGCGATTCAGCGATCTTCCGGTGATCGAGACGGTGCTGCTCGACCGCAAGGACCTTCCGTCGGCTGGAGCGGGCGAGTGCCCCATGATTGGCCTTGCGCCGGCGATCGCAAACGCAATCTTTCATGCGACCGGAGTCCGTCTGCGCTCGCTGCCGTTGGTCCCGGACGGCTTGAAGATTACTTGAGAATTAGCATGGTTTCGTTCCCATGACAAACGAAGATTTCGATGAAGTAAACCTATGCGAACAGTAGAATCCGCATTTCGAAAGCCACTGGAAGCAGCGCTGGAAAACGCGATGGCCCACCTGGAGGGCCTCGATGAAGCTTCAGTCGCTGCTACGGTTGACGTCGCTACCTTGCGGGGCCGCATCGACAAAATGCTCCCGCAAGCAGGCGTTCCTGCTGAGCAAGTCATCGCTGATCTGGTGAAAGACGTGGAAGGAGGCATTCTCGGTTCCGCGGGAGGACGGTTCTTTGGCTGGGTGATCGGAGGCTCTGTGCCTGCTGCTCTGGCGGCGGATTGGCTCACCTCGGCTTGGGATCAGAACAGCGGGCATCACTCTTGCGGGCCGGCGGCCGCGGTGGTGGAAGAAGTTGCCGGAAAATGGTTAAAGGAGATTTTAGGGCTTCCGGACCGTGCAAGTTTCGCGCTTGTCACCGGCTGCCAGATGGCGCATGTAACCTGCCTTGCGGCCGCGCGGCACGCGATCCTGGCCAAGCGAGGCTGGGATCCCGAAAAGCAAGGTCTATACGCTGCACCCCCCATACGCATCCTGACCAGCGACGCGCGGCATGAAACCTTCGACCGCGCAATCCGTTTGCTCGGGCTGGGTCTGGAAAGGGTGGAATATTTGCCGACTGATTCTGATGGGCAACTTCCCGCGGACGCTCTTGAGCGGGCGCTCAAGGCAGATAGCTCGGCGCCCACCATCGTTCTTCTGCAAGCCGGGGATGTGAACACAGGAAAATACGATTCGTTCGAGACGCTGATCCCGATAGCGAAACGATACAACGCTTGGGTGCACGTGGACGGCGCCTTCGGTTTATGGGCTGCCGCCAGTGCTGAATATCGTCACCTGGTGAAGGGCGTGTCCGAAGCCGACTCCTGGGCTACGGACGGACACAAGTGGCTCAACGTTCCGTACGATTGCGGATACGCTTTTGTTGCCCACCCCGATGCCCATCGCGCTTCCATGACGAGCCACGCTTCGTATTTGACTCACGATGGAGATGCTCGTGATCAGATGGATTGGACGCCGGAATGGTCCCGTCGTGCGCGCGCATTTCCCACCTACGCGGCATTGCGCCAGCTTGGCCGTGACGGAGTGAGTGACCTGGTGGAACGTTGCTGCAAGCATGCACACTCGCTCGTGATGGAGATTGGCCGCTTGCCCGGCGCGGAAGTTGTTTCGAAGCCCGTGATCAATCAAGGCCTGGTGCGGTTTCTCGACCTCAATCAGGGCGCGTCGGAGGCGGATCACGATCGCAGAACCGATCAGGTGATTGCCGCTATTCTTGCGACTGGGGAAGCGTTCTTTGGCGGGACAACCTGGCATGGGCGGCGTGCTATGCGAGTGAGTGTGAGTAATTGGCTTACATCCCAAAAGGATGTTCAGCGAGTCGTGACCGCCGTCGCCAAAGCGTTAGCCGCAGTGCCAGTACACCCATAACGGCAGAATCAATGTTCCTGTTTCCGACCGCGGTTGCTTCACGGATAGGTGTAGAATCCCTGGTGTTTTCGCTTAAAGAGGAAATGCCGGTCCGATCGAAAAGGATTCTCTCTTTCTTGATGGCGGGATGCCTCATGCTGCCAGGCTATGTATCCGTCGCTCAGGATATGCCGGGGCCGCAACGCCCTCCCGACGGCGGCACCCGCGAAGTCCTGATCAGTATTCTTATCCCGTCGCTTGCCAACGCGCCGTTTGCCGGCACCGTGAATACCGAATCGGTCCGGCAGTTAGCGGACGGCACCACCATCACGCTCAAGAACCACCGAGCCATCGCGCGTGACAACGCGGGCCGGATTTTTCAGGAGCGTCGATTACTTGTCCCGGACGACGGACGGCACGAATCGGTTGTTACCCAGATTGAGATCAGCGACCCGGTGGCGCACAAGCTCTACATCTGCGTTCCCAGGGAGCGCGTCTGCCAGTTGGAGCAGTTTTCCGCGCCCCGATTTGCGCCTCCGCCATCAGCCGGCGCGACTCCAAATCAGCCGGAAAATTTGAGCCGGCAGGATCTCGGTAAGCAACTACTCGGCGGAGTGGAGACCGTGGGCACGCTGGAGACGGCAGTCATCGAGAGTGGCGCGATTGGCAATGACAGTCCGATCATGGTGAAACGGGAATATTGGTATTCACCGCAGCTTGGCGTCAACCTCATAAGCAAGCGGCAGGATCCGCGATTCGGTACACAGAATTTCGAAGTCTCTGACATTGTTCTCGGCCAGCCAGATTCGAAGCTGTTTGCACCGCCTGCCGGTTTCAAAGTCATTGACCTGCGGGAGGAAATCCAGGCCCCTTCTTCCCCTTCGCAATTTCCCAACTGAACTGCCAACCGGTCTCGCTTGTAATTTGAATCGAGCAGAAAATCAAAAGTTAGCTTAGCCCAGGCGGTACACGCGAAGGGCATTGTCGTGGAAAAGTTTCTTTTGATTGGTTTCGCCCGCTGATCGGGTGATTGAAGATAAAGCCTCGACCCACTGTTTATAACTCGCGGAAAGGGTGCACACCGGCCAGTCGCTGCCAAAGAGTACGCGGTCCCAGCCAAAGCAGGAGATCACATGTTCGATATAAGGCCGAAGATCACCCTCGGTCCATTGCGCCGGGTCTGCATAGGCCACCAGCCCGGAAATTTTGCAGTGTACGTTTGGAAGCTTGGCGATTTCAGCAATGTGTGAGCGCCAAGAATCAAGAATTCTTTCCTTCACTTGCGGAACGCCACAATGATCAAGAACAAACATCACATCCGGACACGTCAACGCCAGATTGATGGCGATTGGCAACTGGCGGGCAAGCACACAAAGATCAAAAGAAAGTCCATAGTCTTTGAGACTGGCGATATTCTCAACAAAAGTTCTACCCTGTCCCACATCATCGGGTTGCGTATGCAGCACCCGGCGGATTCCTTTTAACCTCGGATGCCCCGCAATTTTGTCGAGGTAAGCTCTGAAGCCGTCCTTCTCGGGACGTCCGCAGGCCACTATTCCGGCCAGTGGATTATCCGGCTCATCGGCCAGTGCCAGCAGATAACGAGTTTCGTCCAGCATGAACGGTTCGTCCACATCTGCTTCCAGGTGCACTGATTTCACCAGGTTCATACCGTGGACGGCCTCAAGATAATCAGCCATACGAAAGGGACGGTTCAAGCTGGGGACGGATTGCAACCACGAGTACCGGAACAGATCTGGATCCCACAGATGCTGGTGCGTATCAATAATCTGCATGGTGGTGTTTGCTGGCATCGAACGTATCAGTACTAGTCGAGGTGAAAAACTTCTTCCATGCTGGCCCACCACTCGCCCTGGCCACGAGTTTCAAGAGGACGTTGCATGGGCATCATGATCGCCCACCACTCCTGCGTTTTTGGATCAGCGGCCATTTTCGCCATGTCGTCGGAATAATTTGTGCCGTGATATTCGAAGTAGCTGAAGAGCAGGCCGTCTTTCAAGAAAATGGAATAGTTGCGGATATTGCATTTCTGAATCATGGCGAGCACTTCGGGCCACACCTCGGCATGATATTTCTTGTATTCGTCCAGCGCTTCCGGCCTCAACCCGATCAACGATCCGTAGCGTTTCATGGCGCAACCCTCCGCATTCTGCCCAACGATTTTTGCAACCAGGAAAACAAGAATCGTTGCACAAGTCAAAGCCGCATCACTATATTCGATGCCGTCAGGGCAGCACAATAAGGTCAAGTAGCAGAGTTTAGGACGAGGCTTCAGACGACGATTTTGTATGGCCGCATCATCTCGTTGTCTTCGTGTTCGAGGATGTGGCAGTGCCAAACGTAACGAAACTCCCGTCCCGGTGCCGCCTGCGCTCCCTCGGGAAGATCGAACTTGGCAATTACGCGGGTCACGTAGCCCGCGTAGGTCTTGATGGTGTCCTTCCAGCCTGGGCGCTCGTTCGACTCTGGCGGTATAGGGACGCCAGTGAACACCAGCTTCTGAGTCTGCAAGTAGGTTTTGACGTCGAATGCCTGGCGGTTCAATACCTGGAACTGCACGAGGTGGAGGTGAATGGGATGGACATCGCCGGTAGCATTCGCGAATGACCAGATCTCTATGGAGCCAGCCCTGGGATCTTCGGTAATCGGGTCACCCCAGTGCTTTTGGCCGAGCAGTCCCATCATCGTATAACCGTCGGACGGACGGTCCATCTCGGTCAACGCAAGAATTCGTTCACGTGCCGCAAGGCTGGGGTTCAACGATGATACCGGCGTGAGCGTCTCAGGGAGTGAACTGGTATCCGGGCCGGACAGCGGTTTCGTTACTTTGAAGAGGATCACATCGGATGGAACAATTTCTCCGCCGCGCGCATATGGAGCAGGCGCGTCGTTAATCAGAGCAAAGCTTTCATCCTCACGTTTCGTAAAGTCTAAAATCAGGTCGAAACGTTCTCCGGGCGACACGATTAAATAGTGGAGTGTCACCGGCGCGGGCAGAAGCCCGCCATCTGTCCCGATCTGATGAAACGGCGGAGCGTCTCCGGGTCTGTCGGAAGGCTTGCCGGCTGCGTCCGCGGGAACCAGTGTCAGGTGATAGAAACGCGAGTTGGAACCGTTGACCATGCGAAAACGGTATTTTCTGGGTTCAACTTCCAGAAACGGCGTTGCTTTGCCATTGACACAAATCGTATCTCCGAAGAATTCCTGAATCCAGACCGGATGGGTACCGTTCTGAGCCGCGGGATAAAGCAATGATCCATCCGGATTGAATTTGCGGTCCTGAAGCAGCAAGGGAATTTCAAACGGGCCGGCAGGCAGGTTTAACGAATCTTCCTCTTCATCCCGGATAAGGTAAAAGCCCGCCAGCCCGGCGTAGACGTTCAGACGCGTGATCCCGAGGGCGTGGTCGTGGTACCAGAGCGTCGCGGCCCGTTGTTGGTTAGGGTAGTGGCCCGTATTTGCACCGGCGACCGGGCCGGCTTGTCCGTCAGATGTGAACCACGCGTCGGGATAACCGTCACTTTCCGGCAAAACCTGGGCGCCGTGAACGTGCACAACCGTGCGAGCTTGTGGAACTGTTTCTTCGGAACCATGAATGGTCGTGTCAATTGGCAGGAAATGTTTGACCGGAAGTTGATTGATCCAGCTCACGGACAGATGCTGGCCGCGACGGACTTCAAACGTGGGTCCAGGCCATATTCCGTTGTAGCCCCAAAAAAGAGTCGGTGGGAGATCACGGTGTACCTTCTGCTTGCACTCGCCCATTCGTACCTGAACGACATCTCCCGCAGTTGGCGAAGGTCGAATGACCACGGGAATCGGCAAGGGATCGACATAGCTCGCAAGCCTTGCCGGTGGTTGACGCTCATCCATTGTGCTGGCCAATAACCGAAACCCACGCAGTGTGGACGCGAACATTCCGGCGCCTGCGCAAAGACCCGTTCGTAATAAATCGCGCCGGTTCATTGTCCCAATTGTTCTCTGTTTACGGTCCTCCCTCGTCCTAATTCGAATTGCCTGACCTGGCCGGCTTTCCTTTTTGAGTTCTCAAACTCGGAGGGTCTGCCTGTCGAGTTGCTGACCAGGGATGTTCAGGCTGCACGATCTCGCCACCGTGACCGAGGTAGGCTCCGGTGCCTCCCATGTTTTTGGCCTGTGACGTGCCGCTGATCTTGTCGCCGTCCAGTATTCCCTTAAAGGCGATGGTGTAGGGGCGAGGCCCTGGAAATGGAACCTCGAACGAGATGTTCTTGCCTTCTATCGTGCCCAATAAAGAGCAGGAATGGTGTGGATCGTGAAAGCTTCCGCTTAGCGCGGAACCGTTCTGTTCCAATTCGATGGTTGCCTGCTCAGTCCCCAGGCGGGCCTGCCACGATACCAGCCACTTGCCGGTCACACTTGCAGTCGGGCTCTCAGTCGAACCATCGCGGGCGATGGCCGGCACGCAAACCACCAAAGAGAGCAGAAGGACAATGACAGGGAACGAACACTTGTTCACGGATATCTCCTGAACTAGAGGGTTTTCGATAAATTCTTTCTGAATGACTGGCCGACCAGGGGCAACTCGCCTCTGGCCGGCGGGGTTTTTTGCGTGACGAACAGCTCTTATCTCTTCAAGCTGCTTGTGGCCTGAGGAAAATTGAACGCGTCAAAGAGATCGTCCAGAGCTGGGCTGTTAGTGGGTACGTACGGGTTTTTCGCGGTTGTCACCGGGTTCGGGAAATTGTCCCGGCTTCGGCTGGTAATTGGCTTCAGATTCCAGTTTCTGTTGATGAACTTGATGAGAGATACGTGGTCTGCATAGCTGTGATTTATGTGGCCGCCCGTCGAATAGGGCGATATCACCAGCAGCGGAATGCGGGTGCCGTCGCCGAAGAAATCAAGCGGTTGAATGTAGCCCGAATCGTAGTAGCCACCACCTTCGTCAAAAGTCACGAAGATAGCAGTGCTCTGCCACAGCGTAGGGTTGGCCTGCACGGCCTTAACAATTTTCTTTGTGAATCCTTCGAACAGGTCGAGCTTTGAGGACGCCGGGTGGCCGTCCACGAAACCGCTCGGTTTCACAATAGAAACAGCAGGCAGACTCCCCAGGTCGATGTCTTCATACAGAGTACTCGTATCCTGAATGTGGGCTTCGCGCTGGGTTGGGTCGGTCATGATGTCTGTCGCGTACTGGAACGGATTGCAGATGTTGCAGTAGGCGTTGTAAGGATTCGCGCCGGTCGGATCAGTCTGGTATAGATTCCAGCCTTCGCCGAAATACGTATAGGAGAGGTTGGCCGCTGCGAGCGAGTCCCCAATGTGTTTTTGCGAAGTTGGAGGAATGGTGAACGGTGAATATTGGCTGGCCAAAGTTCCGTCGCCGTTGTAACCCGGGTTGTAGTTGTTCAGCAGGTAGTAGTGTCCTGCTTCGCAACGAGGATCGATGGGGGATGCGAGGGACTGCAGGTAGTTGACCACCGGCGCCACCCCGGGCTGGCTGATATCAGCGCAAGCACTGTAACTTCCGCCGCCCGTTCCGTCTGCATCTCCGTACCCATCCTCGGTGTAGTAGTTGTTGGTCGCGGCCTGCGGATTGGGATCCTCAATCTGGTTGGTTGGCGGCGTTGCGGCGTTGCCTTTGCCATCGCTATACCACATGGCGTCAGCGTAGCCGAACATGATGTGGTTGGCTCCGGTTCCCCCCTCGAATGATTGGTGGAAGTTGTCGCTCAGTGTGTACTGGTCCGCGAGCTCCTTCATGTAGGGAGCATCACCTTGCTGAACGTTGTAGAAGGCCATTGCTGTCGAACCTTCGCCGGTGGTGAGATTAGTGAAGGGTGTGGGCTGCGACTTGCCGTTGCTGCCCGCGCCGATGGTAGTTTCCACCCAGGGAAAAAGATCGCTCAGGCAACCGCTGGGGTTGTTCGGTGTGGCATGGCTTGCATCGCAATCCGTTTGCTGCCACATCTGGTAAAAGCGGTGAACCGGACTGTTGGCGTAGTCGTCGTATTTCACTCCTGGAGTTAGCTGAAACACTCCCTGCCCGAGGTTGTTGACGTTGGTGATTCGGGTGTCCACGACGCCGAAATCCAGGCCAGTAGCGCCTGTGATCAGGAATTTGTTATAGGCACGAGCCAAGTCCGGCTCTGCGAGTTTGGCAATTTTCAGAGTTGCGAACGGCGCCGGGTGCGTGTCGCTGGCTTTAGTTGCACCGCCGGCGAGCGGCGGGGGGATGTTTCCATAAATCGCCTTGCCGTCGGCAGCGAGATCGAAGCTGGTTGTGTCGACCGCGCTGTACTGGGCCGACTCCAGATAATTCGGGCCGGGTGTTCCGTCGGCATTGACGATGCCTCGAGAGAGAAGATTGGAAACTGTTTGCCCGTGTCTGGGCTTGTAGGTGGCGTAGACGTGATCGAAGCTGCGGTTCTCACCGATAATGATGATCACGTGCTGGATCGGCGAGGTGGCAGTGGGCGAAGTCTGGGCGGCGAGGCCGGGTGTCTCCACCAGATTAAAGATGGTGGAAAATAATGCAGCACCCAGGCCGAAGTTGCGGAACGACGTGCGTGTGAAACCAGCAAACCTCATGCGGCTTTCTCCATGGTAGCGGGATTCGAAGTGGAGGCTCCTGATACCGCCCAGCTTGGAGGGCCGACGTTACTCTCGCGTAAAATATTTGTGAATGTTCGTTAAATAAACCGGTGGAGTGTGGAAAAAGTTGCGACAGTTTTCAGGTCTTGTGGCTGGTGTCCGCACAACCAGCATAGGAAAATAAATTCCATCGGTTACGACATGCTGCTGTCAGTCTGCAGGAGCGCCGCCGCGGGTTGTGAAGAATAACTTACCGCTTGGAGAAGCTGGACAGGTTGTCACGACTAATCGAAGCGTCCGATGTTACTTCGTTTTCGTCACCCACCTCATCGTCCGACAATAGAAGAGGGGCTACTACTTGCAAGGCTTGCAATTCATTTGCCACCCTTGCTAGCTCAATCTCCTTTTGTTTCAGAACTTCGTAAACTTCCTTCATACCTCAGCACCCTCAGGATTCTAGAAATTCGTAGCGAAACTACAATCGTTTACTGCATCAAAACATTTTCCATCCCCGCGGAAAGAGCGGCCCCTCCCTCTGACACAGAAGGTCTCGATTCCCTAGATTGCGATGTTTAAAGCCAGGGAATCGGCGCTCCGCTTGATAAATTCAACCGGACGTTGACTTTGGAATAGTTTGTTGTTTTTCACTGCGATCGAAATCCGCTCTTCCACATCTTCAATTTGATGCGCCTCCACACCATTTCGTAGCTGCTCGAGCAGAGCGCGGCTACGGTGCCCGAGTTCGCGGGAGCTGGCCTCGGCCAGCCTTAACCAGTAATAGGCAGAGAGGCCGTTTTTCTCGACGCAATACCCCTCCAGATGCGCCAGTCCGACAACGAATTGTGCCGCAGCGGACCCTTCCTCCGCAGCTATCAAATAAGTTTCAATCGGATGGCCCGACTCCAGCGCCAGAGTGAGCGAAGTCCGATCCGGAGCCGCACTGTTGCATTCCTTGAACAACAGGAAAAGCAATTCAAATCGGTTCGACACCCCGAGCTTTTCAAAGACGTGAAAAAGATAATTCTTGACGGTGTGCTCACTGAGTCCGAGCCGATCCGCGATCTGTTTGTTGCTTTCGCCTTGTGCGGCGTGTTCCGCCACCTGAAGTTCGCGCGGAGAGAGCTGATCGATTTTTCCGGCCCCAATGCCTTCGCAGGATGGAGTACTTCTCAGAGCTTCCAGCAAAAACTCGGAATGGTGCTTATTGGCCCCAATCTCGCCCCGGCTGACACGCTCGATGCACCGGGCAAGCTCCGCCAGCGATTCTGTCCGGCTAAACACACCTGCTGCGCCGCAGCGAAAAGCCGCGATCACTGATTCCTGTGTGCTGGTTTCCAGCAGAATTACGATCCCTACAGAGGGGTTCCGGCTATTGAGAGTTCTGGCAAGTTGCAGACCCTTTTTTGCGGCGCCGTCAAAATCCGCACTGATCAATGCCAAGTCGGGTTGCAGGTTTGTGACAACCGACAAAATTTCCTTGGGAGCAGCCGCAGCAACCACCTCAAACCGCGGATCACGCCCTAACGACTCTGCCAGAAGCTGGTTGCCCATGCGGTTCCTGTCCGCAATCAAGATACGGATGGACTGCGTAGGGCTCAAACTCGGGGAGGACTGCAAACGCATGATTGGACCGTCCTGTTTCAAGTTTCAAGGCGATAAATTCGTGCATTTTGTCGCCCGCACGAAACAAAAGTGGCGTTCGGCCCGAGTCTGTTCAGTCTCGCACAACAGTCGGGGTCGAACAAGCCGAAAGCGTAGCAATACGCTGCGAACTTTTCATACATGCGAAAGAAAATTTGCATCAAGAAAATGAAATCTTGACGCAAACTGTCTCTTAGATAAGGCGTTACCGCAAACGGTTGTTCGAGAAAACTGTTTTTTCCGCATGCACTGGTGATCAGAGCCAGTTCCAACCTGTCTCTCTAGACCAGGTACGGACGGCCCCATCCAGGTACGAATGGCCCTCTCTTGTCCTGAGCGGCCCGTTTCCCCCTGAACCTCAAACTTAGTCACAGTGTGGTAACCGGTTACCCGGCAAAACTGGCATGCGACTCCGTCTTGCCTAGGACGGTCGCCTGCTTGTGGGGCTTTGGGGTTGTCGATACGGTGAGGGAGTCCGTAAAAAAAGAAATGTGGGTACGAATGTGGATCAATCGATCGAACGCAGGAATTCTCGGCGGTTTCAGATAGCGTTGCCACTTTTGCTTCGCTGGAGCGACCGCGCGGATCACTATGACGCCGGACACTGCGTAAACATTGGTCACGGCGGAATGTTCGTAATCGCAGCCAAGACTCCGCCCCTCGGAATGGAAGTAGAGGTGGAATTTGTTTTGCCCGCTTTTGGCGTGGTACAGCGGTCGACGCGGCTTCAGTGCGTGGGTCGCGTGAGCCGGGTTGAAACTTGTTGTCAGCTCACTGGATTCGCTGTTGCCGGGCGCTTCGTCAACGGATTGCAAGCCGATCAGATTGGACGTGAATCTGTTGGCGAGTCGCTCGATGCGGGAAACTGAGAATTTATTTCACCACACTAGGTCATTTCTTCATGGGACTGAGAGGGCGAAGCTGTGTTTCGAGTTGAGCGCTCAGCCGTCGAAATTCCGACGCGTTCAGGTGTACGACTCGGTACCCCTAATGCAGGTGATAAAAATTATGAATTGTTTTACACAGACGAAAAAATGCAGTATCGAATCACGGTTTAAGACTTTCAAACGGCCGCGACGCCGGAATTGCGGTAAACCCTCCCTCGCAGGAAGGCATCCCAACATAGCGTTTGCGGTTTCCTGGCACCATTACGCTGGAGACCAGGCTTCCCAGGGGTCAAGAACGTTGTGACTCATTCTGGCGAAGCCACGCTCTTACGAGGTAGTTTGATTCCGCAGCCAGCGGCTTCCGATGGTGAAAGATGCTGGTTCGCGGTGCAGACCAAGGCCAGGCATGAGAAGCGAGTTGCAGCCGAGCTGGAAGAAAAAGGCCTGGTTGCGTTTCTTCCGTTATCCACGGAAGTGCACCAGTGGAGCGACCGCAAGCGCAAGGTCGAGCTTCCGTTGTTCGCTGGCTATGTGTTCGTTCGAATCGGCCGGCAGCACAGTTCCCGTATCTACGTGTTGCAGACAAATGGTGTGTTCGGTTTTGTAGGCGTGCGAGGCGTGGGCAGCCCCATTCCTGACGAACAGATCGAAACCCTGCGGACGATTGTCCGTGAAAAAATCCCGATTTCGCCGCATCCGTTCCTCAACGTTGGTCAGAAAGTCCGGATCCGGGGTGGAAGCCTGGACGGCATCTGCGGAATACTCTCAGCCATCAATGACGATCGCAGCCTGATCGTTTCCGTGAACAGCATTCAGAGGTCGCTTGCCATCCGGATTGACGGTTATGGAGTCGAGCCTCTTTAACCGGAAAACTTGTAACCTGTAAACCCAAGGGCCCTGCAGACGCTACAGCAGACCCAGTAAAACCCTCCGCTTTTCTGATTTCCCGCCGCTTCGGAATTCTTGCCGCGGTCACTGGCCAGGCGGCCGCTCAACATTGGCTGTTGTTCAACAAGTTCCTTTTACGCTAGGAGCATGCGTGATTCAGGGCAGAAACCGGTTTATGAAATATCTTGCTAAGGTCTTCGATCTTTGCATTTTGACTACCGCTTTTATTTGTGCCGGCTTCATTTTGTCCGGAGGCATGACCTTCACCGAGTTCATGGCCTTGCGGATCAACCTTGGCAAATTTCTGCTTTTCGGGCTGCTTCTATTCCTATGGCACAACCTGTTTATCGTATGTGGGCTGTATACGTCGAAGAGGTTGACGACTCTAGGGGCGGCGGTTCTTGAAGTCTGCAAGGCTACATTGCTGGCTGCAGTTGTGCTGACGGTTCTGATCAGGATTTTCAAGATTCACCTCGGCACTCCGGCATTCGTCGTCATTTTTTGGACTTTTTGCACTGCTGGAATGATTGCTGGCCGTCTTGTAGCCCGTTGGCTTCTTCTGGCTTTGCGCAGTCGCGGAAGGAACCGACGATTCATCCTGATCGTGGGTACCAACGATCGCGCCGTCGATTTCGCACAGGAGGTCGCGAAGCATCCCGAGTTGGGCTACGAAATCGTGGGGTTCGTGGATGACGACTGGAGCGGGATCACGAAATTCGAAGCCACCGGACTCGTTCGTTGCTGCGATTTCTCCGGCCTGGCAGATTTTCTCAGGCACACAGTCGTAGACGAAGCCGCAATGTATCTGCCGCTGCGTTCTTATTACGAACATGCCGCCCAGTTCGTCTCACTATGTGAACAGCATGGCACCGCGATTCGGTTCGACTCCCAAATCTTCAATTTGAAGCATTCAAATTCTCACGCCCACGACTGGGACGGTCCCCAGGCGTTGTCGACCGCCGGGTCCCCGGAGATATGGCCGGCCGTGGTCAAGCGGGTCTTTGACTGTGTTCTCTCCGGACTCCTTCTGGTTGTTCTGGCTCCAGTGTTCCTGGTGGTCGCTGTTTTGGTCAAATGCACGTCGCCGGGCGCGGTACTGTTTCGCCAGACCCGCGTCGGTTTGAACAAACGGCAGTTCCAGATCTACAAATTCCGGACCATGATCGCCAATGCCGAACAGATTCAGGACGAACTGCTTCCTCTGAATGAGATGGCAGGTCCGGTGTTCAAGATCACAAATGACCCGCGGGTTACTCCTCTCGGAAGAATCTTGCGGAAAACCAGCATCGACGAATTGCCTCAACTGTTCAACGTTCTGAAAGGAGAAATGAGTCTGGTGGGACCGCGGGCGATGTCCCTGCGCGACTATCAACTTTTCGACCAGGACTGGCAAAGGCGCCGCTTCAGCGTCAAGCCAGGCATCACCTGCCTTTGGCAAATTAACGGGCGCAGTTCCATCCCGTTTGAAAAGTGGATGGAGCTCGACATGCAATATATCGACAAGTGGTCGCTGTGGCTGGACTTCAAAATTCTTGCGCAGACCGTGCCCGCCGTGTGGCGTGGAACTGGCGCGGCATGATGTTTGTCGAAATCCCAAACCATTCTCCAGGAATGTCTTTTCTAGGTAAAACCCGGATATGAAGGTATTGCTGCTCGCCAACTATGCGAATGACGGCCAGGAGAGTATGCAGCGCTTTGCTTCGCTGATGGCGCGCGGTTTGCTGCGGGCTGGTCACGAAGTCCAGAGCTTGCGGCCGCCGGCATGTATCGGCCAGTTGCACCCTTCTGCCCACGGCTTCGGAAAGTGGCTGGGATATGTTGACAAGTTCGGCGTGTTTCCCCCGTTGCTTCGATCAGCCGTGAAGTCGGCCGACGTAGTGCATATCTGCGACCATTCGAATTCTTTTTACACGAGGTACATGAGGTCGGTTCCGCACATTGTCACCTGTCACGACCTCCTGGCCATAAGAAGCGCGCAGGGCGACATTCCGCAGAAACAGACTGGCTGGACGGGGCGTCGCCTTCAACGATTGATCGTGAAGGGGTTGACTGGCGCTCAGCACATCGTATGCGTATCCGAAGCTACGCGAAGAGATCTGTTGCGGGTGATTGATATTCCTGAAAGTCGTGTGTCGCGTACCTACAACTCCCTTAATTATCCCTATTCGCGCATGGAGGCGCACAAGGCCGAATTCCGGATTCGACAACTCGGCGTCGATCCGAGTCAGCCTTTCTTTTTACATGTCGGCGGCAACCAGTGGTACAAGAACCGTCTCGGGGTATTACGCATTTTCTCCATTCTCGCCAGGCGCATGGCCGGATCATCCCCCAAGTTTGTGATGGTCGGCAAACCCTGGACTGCCGAGATGCGACGTTTCATTCTTGAGCACGGCATGGCCGACTCGACATTGGAACTCACGGGGCTTCCAGAAGAAGACCTGAGAGCGCTTTATTCGACCGCCGCGATGATGATTTTTCCTTCACTTCAAGAAGGATTTGGATGGCCCATCATTGAAGCACAAGCTTGCGGTTGTCCGGTGGCCACATCCAACCGATCGCCGATGAATGAAATTGGCGGAGACGCCGCTATCTACATTGATCCTGAAATTCCAGAATCAGCTGCGGCCGCCGTGCAATGCTCTCTCGAGAATAGTGCCGTCATTCGGGAGTCGAGTCTGGCAAATGTGGCACGCTTTAAAGTCTCTGCCATGATCGATAGTTATTTGTCGTTGTATGAGAAAGTGCGCAACGAAACCTATGCGCGTAAGCACGGAACAAAGTTGATAGGTCGGATGGGCCCGTACATTGATTCGCGTTCTCCAGCTTCGCTGACCGCGACCTTCAGGCACAAAGAGCTATCGTGAACATTCTCCACATCATGAACTCGGTGAATCCCGCCAGTGGGGGCCCGATCGAGGTTGTAAAGCAATTGTGGACGACCCCAATTTCGGGAAGACACCATGTTGAAATCGTCTCGCTCGATCCGCCGGATGCGCCACATGTGAAGCAATGCCCGGTGCTGGTGCATCCTTTGGGACCAGCTAAACTCGGCTATGCCTTTAGTGCCCGGCTTGTTCCGTGGCTACGAGCCAATCATGGCCGGTTCGATGCCGCCATCGTGAACGGAATTTGGCAATTTCACAGCTTCGGAGCCTGGCGCGCCCTCCACGATTCCAGTACGCCTTACGTTCTGTTTACTCACGGCATGCTCGATCCCTGGTTCAAAAAGCAGTATCCGCTGAAGCATGTCAAGAAATGGATGTACTGGCCCTGGGCGGAATACCGAGTCCTGCGGGACGCACAGGCGGTGCTGTTTACCTCGGAAGAAGAGCGTGTATTAGCCCGCCAGTCATTCTGGCTCTATCGCTGCAACGAAATCGTTGTTAACTACGGCACCGCCAAACCAAGCGGCAATCCGGAGTTGGAGCTAAACCAGTTCTTCAGTCGCTATCCTGAGTTAAGGAACAAGAAGCTGGTGCTCACCATGGGGCGAATTCACCCCAAGAAGGGTTATGACCTGCTGATTGAAGCCTTTGCCAAAGTGCTGGGGCCTCACTCCCAATGGCACCTGGTTATTGCCGGTCCAGATCAAGTCGGATGGCAAAAGAAACTGAACCACCGGGCGGAGCAGCTAGGTGTGGCATCGCGAATTACGTGGACAGGAATGATAAGCGGGTCTTTGAAGTGGGGCGCATATCGAGCGGCCGAGATTTTCGTGCTTCCGTCACATCAGGAAAATTTCGGCGTCGTGGTGGCTGAAGCGATGGCGGTTGGCTTGCCTCCTCTCATCTCGAACAAGGTAAACATTTGGCGGGAAATTGAGGCCGACGGCGCTGGAATGGTCGGCGAGGACACCTTGCAGGGCACCTGTGACCTCTTGCAAAACTATCTCGAGATGCCAGACCAGGAAACTCAGGCCATGCGGCAGCGAGCCCGCAACTGCTTCGAGCAACGATTCCAGATCGATCGAGCAGTGGAGACTCTACTGGCTCTCTTGAAAAGTGTAACCGGAGTGAATTAGTTGAACCTTGACCAGCCAATGGCGCGCTTCGCCGGCTAAGGACATCGAATAGCGTATCCGGATCATGGTCACGAAGCGCGGGGCGGAAGGTATCTTTTATGAAAACTCTTCAGAGGACGAAAAGCGAAAGACGGATGATACGGACGATGCGAGTGACTATCCTCGCGCTGCTGCTGATGTTCCTCTTTCCTGACCACGCGCGAGCCCAAGGCTCTGCGTCTGTGGATGTTAAGCCCATAGATGGTCGCGTGAATGCTAAGTCCGTGGACACAAATACAAATGTTGATCAGAATGGAGCCCAACCGGCTCCGGCAGTCCCCAAGGGACAAATAGATGGCTATCTGATCGGCCCCGACGATGTGCTCACCGTCTACATAATGGATGTGCCTGAACTTTCGCGAGACTATCGCGTCGAGTCCAACGGGAGCGTTACGATACCGATGCTATCGAAGCCACTCACTGCCGCTGGATTAACCCTGTCACAATTCTCTGATCTCCTCTCCAGCGAACTGAAGACGGCAGGTCTCGTCAGCGATCCTCACATAACCACATCCATAACCCAGTCGCGGTTACACGCGGTCGCGATCACCGGAGCGGTAAAGAAGCCGCAGGTCTATCCAGTGTTCACCCACACGACGTTGCTGGATTTACTTTCTCAGGCTGAAGGTCTGTCCGACGACGCCGGAAATACCGCCATCGTGCGCCGCGGCGATATTGCGATGCACAGTTTGGGTTTGGACAACAAGACTTCCACGCCGGGGCAGCCAGATCCAGCGGCATCGGTTACGGTTGATCTGAAGCAGTTGCTCGAAAGTGGCGACGCTCGCTCGAATGTAGATGTGTATCCCGGAGATCGAGTTACGGTCACGCGCGCGGCGATTGTTTACGTTGTGGGCGCAGTGAACAAACCGGGCGGGTTCGCCATGAGGGCGAGTAGCCATGGGATGACAGTCCTTCAGGCAATCGCTCTCGCTGAGGACACTAAAGGAACTGCCAAGCGGGATCAGAGCCTCATCATCCGCAATGATGCCCAATCGCCGGAAGGCCGCAAGCAAATCCCGGTTGACCTGAAGAAAATTCTAAGTGGAAAGAGTTCGGATCCGGTCCTGCAAGCGGAAGACATCCTTTTTGTGCCTGATAGCAGCGGTAAGCGCGCACTCCATCGCGGCCTCGAGTCGGTCCTGCAAGCGGTAACCGGTGTCACGATTTACAGCGCTCGCTTCTGATCCTGTTCAGAGTGTTCCTCTACAACCCGCGCGGAGCATCAAGATAGGCCTCCTGCGTAGAATTCAAACTTATCAACAAGGCGATCCACTTTATGAGTGCCAGCAAAACACCTCCCCTTTCCCCTCAAGTACTCGGCCCTGGCCGTTCCCCTGCACCTGCGGAGTTGAACATACTACCGTGGCCCGAGTACGACGAGATGTCCGTTTCGCGGGAGTATGTTTCTCTCGCCGCCTACTGGTACATCCTTTTCCGGCAGCGCTGGCTTATCGCTGCGGTGACTGTCACGTTGACCGTGCTGGTCGCCGTGGTCTCTTTCGTGATGACCCCGGTCTACAAGGCCACGGCCCGGGTGGAGGTCGAGCCCGAGACTCCGCAACTGGAATCCTCAACTGACCCGTACCATAAAGCTGATGCCGACGACACCTTCCTCCTGACTCAGATCCAGGTCCTTCAGAGCGAAACTCTCGCGTGGCAGACCATCGAACAACTCGACTTGGCGCAAAAGCTTGGTGTTGTTCTTCCCGATAAACCAACAAAAGAGGACATCGAGAAGCACAAGGTAGAACTGATCCAGGCTTTTCAGGACAACCTCAAAGTCGAAACGATACCCAAGACGCGCATGCTTTCTGTGGGATTTGAAAACCACGATCCACAGTTAGCAGCCGAGGTAGCAACCGGCCTGGTTCAAGGTTACCTCGACTATAACTTTCGCCAAAAAGATGAAGCCATACGACGGTCTGGCTGGATGGAAAAACAGCTGGCCGAGTTGAAAGACAATGTTGAGAAGTCGCATCAGGCACTTGTCACTTACGAGCAGCAGAATCAGATCGCCAACTCGGGCGATAAACAAAACGTCCTCGAGCAAATGCTCGCCGACCGAAGCCGTGACTTGACTAATGCCCAGAGTGATCGCATCCAAAAAGAAGCGCTCTACCGCCAGGCGGTGGTGAATCGCAGTCACCTGGCTACATTGGTACACGATGATCTATTGGAGAAGCTAGAGGAGACAGCCGCTGAGCTCAACCAACAGCACACCGAAGCGGTAGCAAAGTATGGGCCCAATTTCCCGAGTGCCAAACGCCTGCAGTTGGAACTCGATGAAAATCAAAAGCAGATTCAAAATGAGCAGAACCGTGTTATCAACCGAATGAGCAACGACTACAACGCAGCCTCCCATCGCGAACAACTGACATTGGCGGGGGTCAGTGGCCAGAAAGAGCAGGTAGGAAAACTTAGCCAGTTACTGATTCAGGACAACATACTACGTCACGAATTCGACACGAATCAGCAGCTTTACGATAGCTTGCTCCATCGCATGAAGGATGCGACGGTTTCAGCCGCCCTTAGATCGACCAATATCCACCTGGTTGATAACGCCCTGACTCCCATCAGGCGAATACGCCCACGGCGTCTGCTGAATATCGTCCTCGCATTGTGGGCAGGATTGGTTCTCGGGGTCATAGGGGCGTTCGCCCGGGAAGCGGTAAGCTCATCGATCAAAACCGCAGAAGAAGCTGAAGCGTTGATGGGAATGCCCGCGCTCGGAATCATCCCGTTCGAGCACAGGCCATGGTTCAAGACTCGGGCGCTCGGGAGGAAGAACGGCGGGGACAGGTTAGCTCTGAGCCTGACCAAACACCCAACTTCCTCTTTGGCGGAAGCCTTTCGCGCGCTGGGGACTTTTGTCTCCATGCCCTCGAGTTCGGTCAAGACACTATTGATCACCAGCAGTCACAGCGGCGAAGGGAAGACCACGACAGCGCTCAATCTGGCGCAAGCGCTGGCGCAGCGCAAAGGTCCGGTGTTACTCATGGATTGTGACCTGCGTAAGGGAGGGGTTGCACGAGCCCTCGGGATCGAAAACAACGAAGGAGTAAGTACCATCCTGGCGGGTGAGCGCAATGTCTCAGACGTGCTGCGGCATTGTTTACAGAAGAATCTCTGGGTGCTCACGTCAGGGCCGGTTCCTTCAAACCCGGTGGGATTACTTGCCGGACCGAACATGGCGGCCTTACTTAAGAGTTTAAGCTCGTTCTTCGAGTGCATCATCATCGATTCGCCGCCGGTGCTCGCGGTAACGGATGCGGCGATACTATCCAGTGTGGTCGATGGTGTCTTACTCGTCGCAGCCAGTGACACTACGCCCCGCGGTGGCCTGGTCCGTGCTAGAAGGGTTCTGGTAACGGCCGGGGCGCGAATTCTGGGGATGTCGCTCAACAAACTAGATCCGCGCCGCCCGGGCTACGGAAACTACTCCTACTTTCCGGTCAATGGATGAGCAAGTTACCGCACCGGCAGTATCAATCCACAATGCAAACAGATGCCATGGCTGGCGGCGAGGCTCGGTCGGGTCCGGAGCTTATGGAAGTTGAGATTGCCCTGGCTCCGGAAACTGCAGACCTTGTCGTACCAACTGCTGTACAACGCTGGTTGCCGGTCCTGGTGAAGTTTACGTCGGTTCAGGCAGTCGTACAGGCACTGGGTTTCGCTGCAGGTATCCTGATTGTGCGTGGGTTACCCAAGCGAGAGTATGCCTTCTACACCATCGGGAATACGATGCTGTCGACAATCCTTCTGCTGGCAGACAGCGGCATAAGTAGCGCCCTGACAGCAATGGGTGGACGCGTGTGGCAAGACAGTCATCGATTGGGTAGCTTGCTTACTACCGCACTGCAGTTGCGGCGCCAGTTGGCTATCTTAACGGTCGTGGTCGTCGTTCCCGTTCTGATTTGGTTGTTGGTACAAAATGGCGCGAACGCGTTTGTGACCGCCGGCCTTGTCCTGGCAGTGCTGGCAGGTTCGGGCTTGGAGTTGATCACTCGTGTCTACGCCGTGGTACTGCGGCTCAGATCGGAAATTCGACAAATCCAGAACCAGGCGTTGGTAGCGGCATTCGTAAAGCTTGCGGCTGTCGGGATAGCGCTATTCATCTTCTTTAATGCCATTGTCGCCATCGCGACAGTAGTGGTCGGATACGCAGTGCAGTTCTGGATGTTGCGCCGTTGGGTTAGGCGGGAGATTGACACAAGTGTACCGGGCGATCCTGCCATACGCTCCGAAATTGTCGCCATTCTCCGACGGCAAGCGCCGCACTCCATCTACTACTGCCTCCAGGGACAGATCACAGTCTGGCTGATCAGCGTGTTTGGCAATTCGGAGAACGTTGCCAACGTTGGCGCGCTCGGCAGACTGGTCGCGGCTTTTGCCCTTCTGTCATCAGTCATGATCGAAGTGGTGTTGCCAGCCTTCGCCCGCATAAGGTCGGTCCATCAATTGCGGCGGCGTTACTTTCAGATCGTTGCGGGTTATCTGGCCATCTCCGCTTTATCAGTGGCCGTGATAGCGATCTTTCCCAGCCAGATCTTGTCAGTGCTGGGCAGGCAATATAGCGACCTGCGCTCGGACGGTATCTTGATGGCTGCGTGCGCAGTCGTGGCCACGGTGGCGGGATTACTTTGGGCCATCAATTCTTCGCGCGCCTGGATCGTGTCGCCGGCGGTCCTCATACCATGCACAATTGCCGTGCAGGCAGTATGCGCCTCGATACTTAACCTTTCTACCGTTAGAGGCGTCCTGCTGCTCACCATGTATTCGTGGCTGCCTAGTATTGCCCTGTCGGTGTGGCTTGCCATGAGAAAAATGTGGTCGCCAACGAGCGTTGTCGTCTAATTCCGTCGCCAACTGTTGCATCGCGTTCGGGTCTCATGCCTCTGCTCTACCAACTCACAAACTACAGCGTGTTGATGACTCAATGTTGATACTCAGCCATCCCATCGGGAACGCCAACGTCCGGCAGGCGGTCCGCGCTCTCAACGAGGTCGGACTGCTCGCAGAATTCTGGACCTCCCTGGCGTGGCATCCAGAACATCCCCTGGCCAAGATGCTTCCGCGATCGCTCAGCCGTGAGCTTCGCCGGCGCACATTTACACATGTGCACCGGGATAAGGTTCACTGTTATCCCTGGCTGGAAGCCGGCAGGCTTCTGGCCAACCGGTTTCACCTCGCAGGTCTTACCCGCCATGAAGTTGGTTTGTTTTCGGTGGACGCGGTGTACCGAGGGTTGGACGCCGCTGTCGCCTCCCGGTTGCAACACGCGAAAAACGTCAACGCCGTTTACGCCTACGAAGATGGAGCGCTGGCCAGCTTTCGTGCCGCCAGGAAGTTGGGCTTCAAGACCATCTACGAGCTTCCTATAGGTTACTGGAGGTGCTACCAGGAGTTGATGGAAGAAGAAGCCGAGTTGCAGCCGGAATGGGCTATGACGTTACCTGGGAATTCCGATAGTACCGGCAAACGTGACCGCAAAGATGAGGAACTCGCGCTGTCAAACCACATTGTTGTCGCCAGCGAGTTTGTCCGGCGCACCTTGACCAAGGCCGGCCCGTTGAACGCAGGCATCAGCGTCGCTCCCTATGGCGCGCCCCCAACCTGCTCCGTCAAGGCCCAGCCATCCGGCTCCGATCGCCCGCTCAAAGTTATTTTTGTGGGCATGCTCACCCAGCGCAAAGGCATCAGTTACTTGCTTCGCGCGGCTGAACTTCTTGGACCGAAGATCGAGTTGACGCTCGTCGGGAGGCGCGTCGGCAAAAGCCGCGCTCTTGATGCCGCATTGCGAGTGCATCGTTGGATTCCTTCACTCCACCACGCCGACCTGTTGCAAGAAATCGGGCAGCATGACGTGATGGTCTTTCCGTCTTTGTTTGAAGGTTGCGCCTTAGTTCTTCTGGAAGCTCTGTCGCAGGGTGTTCCGGTAATCACTACTCCGAATACTGGGGCGTCAGATTTTCTCGGCGACAGTGAGGATGGCTTCATCGTGCCCATCCGCGATGTTGGAGCGGTGGTGGAAAAATTGGAATTGCTGGCATCCGATCGCGAGCTTCTTGCTGCTATGAGCCGGGCGGCGATCTGCAAAGCGGCGCAGCGGTCCTGGGAGCAGTATCGCAATCGCCTCGCAAGTATAGTCCGGCAAGCGCTTGCTGAAGGCTCGGCTCCCCACCAGGCCGTTGACCATTCCCTTTCTGTTCCAAGCGAGCAAGCATGTTGAATCGCCAGCTCACCGTCGAAGCTGTAACGGGCTCGGGCTCGTTGCAGAGCTCGCTATGGCAGACGTCTGCAGTGGAGCAGCACGTCACGGCGGTCCGCCGAATGATCTGGGTGTATTTTTGGATCTTGATTTTTGAAGGCGCGGTGCGCAAGTGGGTGCCGCCCCTGAGCATGCCATTCCTCGTACTACGTGATCCGCTGGCTTTATTGATCTACATCCAGGCTGCCCGTTGCGGACGTTTTCCGATCAACGCGGCGATGGTCACGTATTTTGTTCTGGTCATTCCATTTACCTTGCTGGCGATAGTTCAGATCGTGCTCGGTATTGGCGGCGGTCCTTTGGTAGCTGCCTACGGCTTGCGAACCGATTTTCTCCATCTACCGCTCATATTCGTGATTCCCGAGGTGTTTTCCTACGCGGATGTGGTGAAGGTGGGGAAATGGGTTTTGATCTTGTCCATTCCGATGGCGGCACTGATGAGCCTGCAGTTCATGTCCCCGCCCAATAGCTGGATCAACGCAGCCACTACGGGTGATGTGCAACAGATCGCTTTCATAGAAGGCAAGATACGGCCTGCGGGCACCTTCAGCTTCATCACCGGCGCGGCCCACTTCTTCATTCTGGCCGCGGCCTTCTTGATCTACGGATTGGCGGAGAGGCGTGCCACCTATTCGCGCTGGCTATTGGCCGCAGCCCTTTTCAGTGTGGCGATTGTCCAGCCCCTGTCGGGCAGCCGGACTCTGGTCTTAGGCTGTGCGCTGATCGCTGTGGGCGCAATTGTGTTTGCCATCATGAACCCCCAGCGCGCACACCGCATATTTGCCATGGCGGTTTTGATTGGTGCCGCCGTCGGGGTGCTGTCCTTTACCAGTTTTTTCCAGGAGGCCGTTACCGCGTTCATGACGCGTTGGGATAGCGCCAACGCGGCCTGGGGAGGCGCCCAGCATGGCCTGGCATGGCGCTTCTTCCACGCTTTCCTTGAGCCTATCGATATGCTGCCCGCTGCCGGCTTCATTGGGAAAGGTCTGGGGATGGGCACAAGCGTGGGATCCAAGTTGATGACTGGAGCAACTCAATTTCTGCTGGCGGAAAACGAATGGCCACGGGTTGTACTCGAATCCGGCCCGGTGCTGGGATTTTCTTTCCTCGCCTATCGCGTGTGGATAGCTGGGACCATCGCAGTCGGCGCCGCCGGGGCCGCACGACGCCAACACCTGCTCGCCTGGCTGCTGGCGTGGCACGCCTGCCCCAGCCTTGTGACCGAGCAGCTTTCGCAGCCCACCAACCTGGGCTTTATGGTCCTGGCCGGCGGGCTGTGTCTGGCTGCGCTCCCCAGGAATCGCCCCGGCCCGCGCGTAATACAGGAGACCAACTCCACCCGCTTGCGCAAACATCGCCACCCGTCCCGTCCCTCACCTCTGGCAGAAATTTCTTAATTGTCGCAATGAGACCTCGCAGCGGGTCTCGGAAAGGGTTTCTTACATTCATGAAAATCAATGGAAAAAAATTTCTGGTTTGCGGAGCCGGTGGCTTCATCGGCGGCCACCTGGTCAAAGACCTGCTGGAGAGCGGCGCTCTTGAGGTCCGCGCCGTGGACATCAAACCCTTGAACGAGTGGTATCAAAGGACGCCCGGAGCACTCAACCTGACCCTGGATCTGCAGGACAAGGCGAATTGCTACCAGGCGGCCGCGGGCGTGGACGCAGTTTTTCAGCTGGCGGCTGATATGGGCGGCATGGGGTTCATCGAGAACAACCGCGCCCTGTGCATGCTCAGCGTGCTCATCAACACTCACATGCTCATCGCCTCGAAGGATCTGGGTGTAGAGCGCTTTCTGTATGCCTCCTCGGCTTGCGTTTACAACGGCGAAAAGCAGGTCAGTGCCGACGTCATTCCCTTGAAAGAAGAAGATGCCTACCCCGCATTGCCCGAAGACGGCTACGGCTGGGAAAAACTTTTCAGCGAGCGCATGTGCCGCCACTTTGAAGAGGACTTCGGCCTGCAGTGCCGGGTGCCCCGCTTTCACAACGTTTATGGCCCCCACGGTACCTGGGACGGCGGACGCGAGAAAGCTCCGGCCGCGATCTGCCGCAAGGTGCTCGAAGCCAAAAACTCAGGCAGCCACGAAATCGAAATTTGGGGCGACGGCCGCCAGACCCGCAGCTTCATGTACATCGACGATTGTATTGAAGGTGTGAAAGCAATCTTCCAAAGCGAGATCCATGAACCCATCAACCTGGGCAGCAGCGAACTGGTGACCATCAACCAGTTGGTCGACATCGTCGAGGATATTGCCGGCGTCAAGCTGAAGCGGACTTACAACCTGAGCGCTCCCCGCGGGGTCAACGGCCGCAACAGCGACAACACTAAGATCAGGCAGTATCTGGGATGGGAACCTTCCATTCGCCTGAGGGACGGACTCGCCAAAACCTACGCCTGGATCGAAAGTGAAATGCACGCCCTCCGGGAAACGCAGGCAGCATGATGAAAAAAGACAATGGGTCGGCCCTGGAGTTCCGCCAGATTCTCGGATTGCGTTTTTTTGTCGGCGATGCGCGCAGCGCCGTAGAACGCTTGTCCAAGGGAGGGCTGCTGGTAGTTCCGGCAGCCCCGGCCCTGAGGAATCTTGCCCACGACGTTGCCTACCGGGAAGCTCTGCTGGGTGCTGATATCGCCATCGCCGATAGTTCGCTGATGGTGATGCTCTGGAATCTAATGCAGGGGGACAATATTCGCCGCCTCTCCGGACTGGAATATCTGGCCGAACTGCTCACCCGGGCCGATGTGCGCCAGCCTGGCAGGACATTCTGGATCATGCCCAATCCCGAGAGCGCGTCCAGGAATCTGCTCTGGCTCCATCGACAAGGTATCGAGGTATTTTCCGAGGACGTCTATCTCGCGCCTCTCTACCAGAATGTGATCGAAGATGAGGTACTGCTGCAAGCCGTTCGCGAGCGCCGTCCCGCCCATATCGTCGTCGCTCTGGGCGGAGGCACACAGGAAAAGCTGGGACTTTATCTAAAGCGAAATCTCAAACCTGTGCCCGCCATCCACTGCATTGGAGCCGCCATTGCTTTCCTCAGCGGCGACCAGGTTCAGATTCCCATGTGGGCAGACCGCTTCTATTTCGGATGGCTCTTCCGCTGCATCTCCGAGCCCCGCCGCTACGTGCCCAGATACTGGTCCGCACGCAAGCTCATCGGACTCATGCTGCGCTACCGCCAGCGGCTGCCGGCGGCCAGGGCATGAAAGAAGGTGTGGCGCGCCGTAGGAATCATGAGACCTCCTAGATTGCTCACGACTGCATCTTCTCCTAGTCGAGTCCTGCAGTTGTGTGTTTATGAAAATGAGGGGACCCTTGACTAAGTTGCGAAAGAAACTCGACGACATGGTTCGCCTTGCCTGTTGGAAAATACTGCACCCTACCATTGCTCTGAGCTCAGGTATTTCGGTCCCGGTACGCAGTGATTCCGATTGGCAGATCATGAGTGAAGTGCTTGTCGATCGCAATTACGATACTGCGATTCAAAACGCATTTTCCTCGCGATCAAGTGGCAACGCGGTCAGGATTCTTGACCTCGGGGCGAACGTGGGCTATTTTTCCCTTCGCTGTATCCACTTCTACCTCGCTGGTCAGGAGCGCTTCCCGTTTCAGCTATTTGCGGTGGAAGGATCGCCAAGTCTGCTGCCCGACCTTCAACATAGACTAGCCATAGACGCCGAAGAGAGTGAAGTTCAAGTACGGTGCGGTTTAGTCGGGCGCAGATCCGGGGAGGCAATGATTTACTCGTCCGCATTTTATTCCTGCGTCAATAAAGTAGCCAAAAACGGGGCCAAGACCTCGAGGAACCCGTTGCTCAACCGACGCGCCGAAGTCTCGCAGTATGTTGACTTGGATGAACTGGTTGGCCCTGGTCCGATCGACCTCATTAAGTGTGACATCGAAGGCTCAGAACTCGAGTTTCTGGAGAATTATCCGGATCTCCTAGGTCGAACTAAGATGTTGGTGATTGAGTTTCATCCAAATGCGTGCGATGCGAGCCATGGTCGCCGATTGCTGGAGTCATACGGCTTTAAATATGTTAATACCATCCAAGAACACACGACTTACTCACTGGAAACATTCGCGTCATGTCAAGTGGCCGCATGACCGCCGCTGATTCGTGGGAGTAGCTAGATGTCACACTTTACAAGAGTTTTCGTGAGGCCGGGCACGGTATGTCCACTCGACGATCAGGCATTGAACTCGGAGTACCGCATTCAGTTAGTAGCTGAACCAAGGGAGGCGCAGTGGATCGTTGCTAGCTCAATAAGGTTCCTCACCGCATACTCCATAAGATATCCATTTAAACATTTTCTCTATTACACCAATGAACCACGCCACTCACATCTGACGACAAAAACCTATCGGGCAGCGCCGCTGCTTCCGAAAATAGAAATAATGAACGGCTTCACTGGGGATGTGTTCTGGAATAATTTTCATTTTCTTGGGTCTTACCACTTCGATCCTGGAAATAACTTGGATATCGATCTGCAAGCTGAGCTAGGCCCCATATCGAAAGTGAGTCCGATTCTTGATAGACAAAAAACGGCGGCAACATTCTTCACTTATCGACTTGGCGACAAGAGGTCGCCCTGCGCGGTTGATGGAGTTGACCGGGATCTGGAGGTAACACGATGTACCTATGCGCTAGCGCTACATCGAGCGGGCTTGTGCGACGTTTACGGGGGTGGATGGCCTCGTGGAGTCAGCCGAGAGGACTCAGGTTTTCAGTCAGCACATCCCTCACACCGCAATTGGTGGACTCGTAAGCTGCACCTTCTTTCTGAGTATCGCTACAATTTGTGTCTTGAAAACACAGCGGCAGACTACTATTGCACGGAAAAACTGTGGCACGCCATCCAGGCCGGAACACTGCCGGTCTATTGGAGCGGAAATACAAGAATCTTTGAGACATTTCCTAAAAAATCATTCATCGATCTGACCGATTTTCAAGACCCTGGGCAACTTGTTGAATGCATCAAGACAATGTCAGACGATGAATATGTTCGTCGCATGAATATCTGTCGCGCGACCTACGACGCCTGCATAGGTGCGCGAAGAGCGACCATTGCAAATGAGAGAAGAGCGCATGTCGAGAAAGTGGCGGCTCGATTGTGCTAATGACGTTGTGCAACAGAATGGTATGACCGCCTCTTGCGTCATGCGACTACGAGTAACACTTGTTCCAGCTTAAAATGCTGAGCCTCACCCGCTTTCTCTTCCGAGGAATCTTAGCCTGCACCATTCTCCTGGCTCCGTTCTCGGAGAACCTGAGGGCTCAAACACAACCGCATCCTCCCATCGCTGTGCGTTTTCATCTGGACCAGCCGGCATTTGTCACTCTGGTCATCGAAGACGAGCACGGTATGCGCGTTCGCAATCTGGTTAGCGAAACCCGGTTCCCGGCGGGCGACAATGTTGCCTGGTGGGACGGACTGGACGATCTGGGACGTGATCCGGATTCGGCCGCGCATGGCGTGTACCACATCCCGGGAAAACTGGTCGCTCCCGGCACCTACACGGTGCGCGGCTTGTATCGCCAGGCGATTGATCTGAAATATGAGTTCGCGGTTTACAACCCGGGACAGCCCCCCTGGGCCACCAGTGACACCTCCAGCGAGTGGCTGACAAACCATACTCCGCCCAGCTCGGTGTGTTTCATTCCGCCGGGACTGGTGCCGGTGCATGGCAAACGCGACGCGGGTTCGCCCGCGCAGGTGCTCATCGGAAGTTATGTCGCAGAGGGCGGAAGCGGCCTTGCCTGGGTGGACTTAGACGGTCACAAATTGCACGGACAAACCTGGGTCGGAGGCGATTGGACCGGCGCTCAGCAGATTGCGCGAGATTCCGGGCCTCGCGCCCAGTCCGGACTCTATGCCTATGTTGCCTCCAGTTTGAAAGGGGAGTTGCGGCTGCATGAACTGGTAAACGACAGCCGGCGAAAGACGAACGCGCCGCGGAACCCGCGGCTGGGGAATGGCGAAGATCCTTCTGTACTGAATCCGTCATGGAAATTTCCCAGCCCGAACATGGATGGCGTGGGAGGTCTTGCCGCGCACAACAGTCTGGTTGTCGTCAGCCTAACGAAGTTGAACGAACTTCTGCTGGTGGACGCCGCGCAGTCACGAGTGATCGGCACCCTGCCTGTCCCGGATCCTCACGGGCTTTTCGCGGATGGCAGCGGAAGTTTATTCGTCATCAGCCAGAAGAATGTTTTGAAAATCACTCTGCCGGATAGCGTAAGCACCGCTACAGACCTTGGGAAACCGCAGACTGTCATCGGCACGGGCCTTGAAGATCCACACGGAATCACAATGGACTCAAGGAAAAATCTGTACGTCAGCGACTGGGGTACAAGCAACCAGGTAAAAGTATTTTCGCCTGAGGGCAAATTTCTAAGCGCGATCGGTGTGGCAGGAGTTCCCGCATCGGGGCCCTATGACGCGAAGCTGATGCACCATCCCAAAGGAATCGCAATCGATAGCAGAAATCAATTGTGGGTTGCGGAAGAAGACTTCCAGCCAAAACGCGTGAGCGTCTGGAGTCTGAACGGGCAGCTCTTGCGAGCTTTCTACGGACCGGTTACTTACGGTGGCGGCGGCAATCTCGATCCCAAAGACAAAACCTCTTTTTATCTTGATGGAATGACGTTCCGGCTGGATTGGACGACTGGTGAGAGCCGTCTCACCGCGATTCACTACCGCCCGAAGGACGGCGAGCCTCAGCTCGTGCCGGAGTTTCATAACCCGGATGCGGAAAAGGCATCCTTCCAGGAGAAAGGCAGCCGCTACAAAGGCGCCGGCGCCAGCGAAAGTCCGGACCTTCCCATCTACGTGGGAGGTAACAAGTATTTCACTAACGCGTTCAACTCCAATCCCTATACCGGCTCGCCGGTTGTGGGAGTGTGGATCGACAAGGCCGGAGTCGCAGTGCCGGTCGCGGCATTTGGGGCGGCCGATTCCTGGCAGTTGCTCCAGGATACCGCGTTCAGATCGCGCATCCCTGCATCCGCGACCGGGGCTGCTGCGGGTAAACCAAATCTCTCAGCCTACACATTTGTTTGGTCGGACCTGAACGGCAACGGAATCGCCGAACCCAATGAGGTCGCAATGACGCCCGGAACGGTGCGTGCGGCTACGGTTTCTGCGAATCTTGAACTGGTGACCGATACGGCGACCAGTTACAAGCCTGTAGGGTTTAACAAAAACGGCGCTCCGCTTTATGATCTGAGCAAATCCACTATCCTTTGCCCGCAGACCCAGAAACCTACGTCAACCGGAGGCCAACAGGTGTTGCCAACGGCCAGCGATTGGACCGTACTCACCACCGGCCCAAAGCCGTTTGCCTCTCAGTCGGTTGCTGGCGCCGAACATGGAGTCGCAAAGTGGTCCTATCCCAGTTTGTGGCCGGGCCTTCATGCCTCGCACAACTCTCCGGTGCCCGCGTTTCCTGGAGAGTTGATCGGCACAACCCGGCTGCTGGGCCCGTCGTTCCAGCTGCGCAACCCCGGCGGGGTTGAGCTTTGGGCGATCAACGGTAACAAAGGAGTCATCTACCTTTTTACGACCGATGGATTATTTGTTGCGACCCTGTTCAGGGACTCCCGCGCGCCATCCTCATCCTGGACGCAACGCAGCAAAGCGATCCGGGGAATGTCTGTCGCCGACCTCACGACAGGTGAGGAAAACTTTTGGCCTTCGATTACTCAGACCGAGCAGGGAGAAGTTTATGTGGTCACAAACTTTCCCGCTATCGTGCGCGTGGATGGGCTCGATACCATCCGGCGCATCGCTCCGTCGACCGTTCGCGTGAGCCCTGAGATGCTTGCGCAAGCGCAGACCGCCTTCGGGAGCGCCGAGCTTTCCCGGCAAACTGCAAACCAGGTGCCTGCCACGCTTCTGGTACCAGTCAGCACGAAGCCGCTCACGCTGGACGGAGATCTTTCGAAGTGGGACCCGAAACAGTTTGTGACTATTGACGAGCGATCAAAGCAAGTAGGGAACTGGGAACATACGGCGCTGCCAGCAACAGCCGCATTGCGGATTGCTGGAGACAGGCTCTACGCCGCTTTCAGAACCGGGGATGCGAACGCCCTGGATAACTCCGGCTCCTCGATGCAGAACCTGTTCAAGACGGGCGGCGCCCTTGATGTGATGCTCGCCACCGACCCAAATTCTGACCCGCGCCGCAAATCTGCGACAGCGGGAGATATACGTCTGCTGGTGGCACTGGTAAAGGGCCAACCGAAAGCCATGCTCTATCGTCCGGTTGCTTCCACCGGTGCAAAAAATAGCACGTTGTTTGAGTCTCCGCTGCGCACCATAAAGTTCGACGACGTAGAAGACGTGAGCCAGTACGTGCGCCTGGCAAAAGGTACGGCGGCTTCGGCCGGGTGACTTCGAGTTCTCGATACCGCTCGCGGTGCTGGGCCTGAAACCCGCCCCCGGAACCACGCTGCGAGGCGATCTGGGCCTGTTGCGCGGAGACGGACTGCGTACCACCCAGCGCGTGTACTGGTCCAACAAGGCGTCTGGTTTGGTTTCAGACATTCCCAGCGAGGCCGAACTGACTCCGCAGCTCTGGGGCACGTTGAAGTTTGTTGCGGATCCTAAAGACCAGAGTCACTGACCGAAACCAGCCCCGCCGGCGCCAAATAACGAAGCTCGATCCTGGAGAGAAAGTATGAGTAACGTAACGGAGATGGCGAGTGTGGCCCGTAATCCTAGAGTCTTCACCGATCTGGTGTATGACGTAGGCATGCACAATGGCAACGACACAGCATTCTACTTGCACCAGGGCTACCGGGTGGTCGCGATTGAGGCGGATCCTGTTTTTGTGGAACAGGCAAAAGGGCGGTTTGCGCAAGAGATTCGGGAAGGAAGACTGACCATCCTAAACGTCGGGATCGCGGACAAAGCCGGGCGTGCAGAGTTCTGGATCTGTGACGACAACTCCGTGTGGAACTCGTTTGACAGGAACGTTGCCTCTCGCAATGGAAGCCGGCACCATGCGCTCACAGTCCAGACCGCAACGTTCAAGGAGATCCTTGACGATTGTGGCGTGCCACATTACTTAAAGATCGACATTGAAGGCAATGATGGACTTTGCGTGCAGAGCTTGCTGGGAATGCCCATACCGAAGTACATCTCACTGGAAGCGCAATGCAGCGCGGATCCAGACGATTCAACTGAGGCTGAGCTTCTAACCACACTTGAGTTGCTCCGGGAAGCGGGGTACAAGCGCTTCAAGCTTATCTCGCAGGTTCGGTTTTGGGCCGCCGGCAATGTTCGCGGTCCGAAATGGTTGCATCGCGTCGCCCTTAGCGCGGCTCACGGTCGCCTGCGCGCTTTCAAGCTGGGACCAATCGCAATGACTTTGACCGGGCGGCATATCTTTCAACCGAACGGATACAAGTTCTTGCACGGCAGCAGCGGGCCGTGGGGTGAGATGACGCCCGGCCCCTGGCTCAATTACAAGGATGCAAGAAGCACGTTCCTGCGGGCACGAAATTGGCATGTCTCGAAGTCAAATGGAAAGTACTCTTTCTGGTTTGACTGGCATGGCACCTACTGAGGCCGCGGCCTTTGACTAACCCTGCCATCTGATATGACTCGAATATTCGTAACCGGCGGTTCTGGTTTCATCGGCACCAACCTGGTGCAGTCTCTGGTTGATGACGGTTGCGAAGTGTTGAATTTCGACTGCAAGGCGCCCCTTGATCCCCAGCACCGGGCGCATCATCGGACGGGAGAGATTCTCGATAAGCAAGGTTTGCATTCGACTGTGCAATCATTCCAGCCCGACGCGGTGATACATCTCGCCGGTCGCTGCGACCTTGACGGGTCCTCCTTGGCAGACTATGCAGCCAATACAACCGGCGTGCAAAACATCATCTCGGCAATTCGCGGCGCCGGGTGCGTGAAGCGTGCGATCTTTACCTCATCACGGTACGTGCACCCGACCGGTGTGCAACCTAAGAAGGATGCCGAGTACGCGCCGTTCACCTTTTACGGAGCCAGTAAGGCCGAGGGCGAAAAGATTGTGCGCGCCAGTGGCCTCGAAATCCCCTGGGTGCTGATTCGTCCCACCTCCATCTGGGGCCCGTGGTTTGGAGTTCCGTACCGAGGATTTTTTGATACTGTGCGCAAAGGTTTATATGTGCATCCCCGAGGCGAGCGCCTCTATAAGACGTATGGCTATGTGGGAAATGTTGTTCACCAGATAAAGCAATTTCTTTCGGCTCCCGCGGAGTTCGTACATGGTCGCGTCTTTTACGTCGCTGACTATCAGCCGGTCGAGATTCGGAAGATGGCGGAGACCATTCGCGAGGCTTTCGGAGCACCCGCGGTTCGGGAGGTTCCGGTCACCGTTCTTCACACCCTCGCCCGGGCGGGAGATGGCATCAGGAAGCTGGGCTGGAAGAACCCGCCGTTAACTTCATTTCGCCTCAGGAATTTACGCACGCAGATGGTATACGACATGTCTCCCACGCAAGCGGTTGCCGGGCCTTGCCCTTACACGATGGGAGAAGGCGTCCGCGCCACAGTCGACTGGATCAAACACCATGGATGAGAGAGTGCGCTTTCAGGATTTGAGTCAGTTTCGGATGCCGGCGAATTTCCGAGGGCGTTCTGCTGCCACCATCCAGCTTTGGTGGATTGTGCAAGGCACTCTATTTCGCTGGTCACCCCAGGTCTTATACTCCTGGCGCAGTTTCCTGTTGAGACTCTTCGGAGCAAGGATCGGCAAATCTGTCCGGTTCCGTCCCAGCGTCCGCATAACCTATCCCTGGAAGTTGGGCGTAGGGGACAATGTCTGGGTTGGCGACGACTGTGTCTTTTACAATTTGGGTGAAATCGTCGTCGGTTCCAATGTCGCAATCGCACATGACGTGTACTTCTGCACAGGACTCCACGACTACACCAGAATTGATTTTCCCATCGAGCAAAAACCTATCCATATTGAAGATGAAGTATGGCTGCCCAACGACATTTTCGTCGGCCCCGGAGTCACTATCGGGCGCGGCACCATCGTTGGAGCGCGTAGCACCGTTCTCAGAGATTTGCCCCCAGGCATGATCTGCTACGGGCATCCGGCCAAGCCCATACGGCCCCGCGAGATGAGGGAGCATGGAAAATCGCCGGATTTATTCGCAGATTCTGAAACCATCTCTGGGGAACTGATCTCTTTTATCCGTGAGACAGGTAACAGGTGAATGATGCGGAATCTCGTCATGCTTACGCCTTACGGCGCGCCGGGCACGAATGGATTGTCTGATCATGTCGATCAGATAGTCGCCGCTCTCGCCGGCCAGCCCATACCGTCCATCGACAAGATCGGGATTACCCGTTCCCCCGCTGAGGTCGATATTTCCCACAACATTGTGATGCAGGGAGACTCCAGAGGATTGGAGCAGCTCCTCGATCGGCTGGTGAAGTCTGACTGCACGCTAGTGGTCCACTACGTATGCTATGGCTATCAACGACGTGGCTGCCCTATTTCGTTGATTCGGAGTCTTCGTTCCCTTCGATCCTCGCGGCACTTTCGGATGATTTCTGTATTTCACGAGTTGTACGCATCTGGCCCGCCGTGGACTTCTACGTTTTATGTTTCCCCCTTGCAGCGCTTTCTGTTTCGGACTCTCGCGAGCTTGTCCGATACGGTGGTCACCAGCACCCCCGCTTATAAACGGGCGCTGGAGCAGCGTGGTAAGAATGCGGGAGTGCATCCCGTCATTTCAAACATTGGCGAGCCAGCGGATCCACCAGACCTCAAGGAACGTGCAAATAGGGCCGTGGTGTTTGGACTTCCACACTCTCGCCGTCCACTCTTTAATTCTGCCATGTTGGGTCCCACGCTTAAGAAGCTCTCCGTAGACGAGGTCCTGGAAATCGGAGATCGCTGTGGGCAACCCCCGGCAAACATTGGGACGGTGCAATGGCGTCAGTGTGGAAATCTCAGCAGCGAGAAAGTGAGCGAGCTATTCCTTCAAAGCCGCTTTGGCCTTCTGTACTATCCTCGGAACCTTTTGTCGAAGTCCGGCGTGTTCGCCGCCTATTCTTCTCATCGCATGGTTCCGGTGCTGCTACCCCGGCCCGGCTCGCCGGTCGAGGAAATGCGGCCGCAGGCACATTACCTGGATAGTTCAGGCACGTGGTCACTCGACAATGCAACTCTTCAAAGAATTGCCGATGAATCTTGGCAATGGTACGTGAATTCTCGCTCGTCGGAAGTCTGTAAAGAGCTCTATGTCGACTGGTGTCGGGACTAGTTTCGGCATAGTTTGTTTTCTTCTGGAAGGGTCCGCGTGTGCGGCTTGGGGCGGTTAACTTGCTGAAAAATTGCGTCCGTAATATCGCAGAGGAGTCGCGTTATGAATGCACTTAAGCGTGACCGCCACAACCGGGGATCCAACGTCATTGATGAAACTGTACTGCCTGAGCGGAAGGCAGTAGCCAGCGCGACCGCGCCCAGGGGGATGGCAGGGGTGCTCACCGGCACGATCCGGCTTCCTGCCAACGTCAAGTCCCTCAGTTTCGACTATCGATCAGCAACGCCGTTCCCGTATTTAATTCTCGACAATCTGTTTTCTGAAGACTTGCTTGATCGCGTCACTCAAGAACTGCCCCCTTTGGGTGACGCACACTGGGTTCGTCATGACGACGATCACCTCCGGCAGTTCAATCTGCGTTCTGCCGCGGACCTCGGAGAGGCGGGTTCTCAAGTTGTTGCCTTTCTGCATTCCGCCAGATTTCTCTATTTTCTTTCGGAGGTGACCGGGATCCGGGACTTGTTGCCCGATCCGTATTTGCAGGGTGCCGGATATCACATGATTCCGCGGGGCGGAAAGTTCGATGTTCATCTCGACCGCAACATTGCATATTCGACCGGGCTCATTCGGCGTCTTTCTCTTCTGATCTATCTGAACAGAGACTGGAAACACGAGTACGGAGGGCAGTTGGAACTATGGAGCAAGGACGGAAAGCGTCCCGAGGTGATCATTGAACCGATTTTCAACCGCATGACAATCTTCGAGGTCACCGATGAAAATTACCACGGTGTGCCGGCTATAGTGCGATGCCCAAAGGGTCGCAGCCGGAACTGCTTTGTCGTGTACTACCACACAGCGCAGGTTCGCGAAGACAAGGACTTAAGGGCCCACACGTCGATCTACGGTCCGAGATCCTACGGTCAGGGCGAGCCCAAACTCAGGCAATTCGTTAAGGACCTGGTTCCACCAGTTCTATTGCGAGGTTTGCGCAAGTTGTACTCGCGGTGAGAATTTCGATCCGGGAGTTGCAGCTGCCAAAGAGTACGTGGGGTTAGAAAACGCCGAGGATCTGACGTTTCTTTCGCAGGCATGTATACACAGATCGGCGCACCAGTGACACTAGATCGCATTGAAGGCCATACTTTCGTCAGGACCTGGCTCACGGATGGCGGCAACGTCGTCGATCTGGGGATGAACCAGGGAAACTTCGCGCGCGCGATCCGCAAACAATACAACTGCAACGTGGTCGGCGTGGAAGCGAATCCTTTTCTGGCCAGGCGGTTCAATGAGCCTGGCGCCCCCCAATGCTTTAACTTGGCAATCTCTGCCCGGAAAGGTCCAGTCCGATTCTTCATCGACCCAGGAAATTCAGAAGCGGGTTCCTTGTTGGCTGTCGAAGAAAGCTTGGCCCGGCCGGTTGAGGTGGAGGGCATTCCTTTTGCGGAGTTTTACGCGGCCGGAGGGGCAAAAGATGTTGATCTTTTGAAGATCGACATAGAAGGTGCAGAGATCGATCTGTTCGAAAGCGTGGAACCATCCATTTTTGCGCACACGAAGCAGATCTGTGTTGAATTCCATGCATTCCTGCATCCGGAACACCTTCCGGCGATACGACGGATCATTACTCGGATGCAGGCAGCTGGGTTCTATTGCTGCGATTTTTCAACAAAATATCTTGATGTACTCTTTGCCAATAAAAAGTTGGAACATATTTCCAAGATGGACGAAGCGCAAATAATCGGCCATAAATACTTTACAGGGGCGATGCGTCGCTTTCGCAACTTCTGCACATGAGCGCCATTGCGCTGTACGCACAGATCATCCCTCCCGTATGGCAAAAATGTAAATGGTTCCGGACGGGCGCGGTCTTGGCTGAGATTGGCGCAAGAAGGTGTAGCCTGTTTTCGTGGGAAAAGAAGAAGCCACCGAGCTGCTCTCGATCGAGGGACGCGAAGTCCGCGTGACACACCCGGACAAGCCTTATTTTTCCAGACAGACAAAGCTCTCGAAACTCGATCTCGTCCGCTACTACCTGTCCGTCGCGCCGGGCGCTCTCGCCGGGATCCAGGATCGCCCGATCGTTCTCAAACGATTCGTTAATGGCGCCGAAGGCGAGGCGTTTTATCAGAAGCGCGCGCCCACCGAGCGTCCTCCGTGGCTGCGAACCACCACGTTGTCGTTCCCGTCGGGTCGGACTGCGGAAGAACTCGTGGTCGATAATGCGGCGGGCCTTGCCTGGATCGTAAACCTCGGCTGCATCGAACTGCATCCTCACCCGGTACGCTCCGGCGATCTCGACCATCCAGACGAGTTGAGGATCGATCTTGATCCCGGGCCTGGAGTGAGCTGGGCGGACGTACGCAACGTCGCTCTGGAGGTGAAATCACTTCTGGAGGACATGGGCCTCGTTGGCTGGCCCAAAACCAGCGGTTCACGGGGGATGCACGTAAACGTGCGAATCCAGCCGCGTTGGACATTCGGTGAGGTTCGCCGTGCGGCGCTCGCGCTGTCGCGTGCAGTCGAGCGGCGCGCGCCGGCCCTGGCCAGCTCAAAGTGGTGGAAAGAGGAACGTCACGGTGTGTTCCTCGACTACAACCAGAACGCGAAGGATCGCACTACCTGCTCCGCGTATTCAGTGCGGCCGCTACCAGACGCCCGCGTGTCCACGCCGCTGCACTGGCACGAGGTCTCCGACTGCGAGCCGTCCGACTTCACCGTGCTCACAATTCCGAAGCGTTTCGCGGAGTCCGGCGATCCGCACGCAGGCATGGACGCTGCGCCGGGTTCGCTCGAAAAGTTGCTGGAACTCGCGGCAAAAGATGAGGCAGCCGGTCTTGGTGACGCACCCTGGCCGCCGCATTTTCGCAAGATGGAGGGCGAAGCGCCGCGCGTTGCTCCTTCGCGCGCCAAGGCCGCCACGAAAAAGCCGCGGACGAAGATGCCGCTTCTGGTGGTTGCGAATTCTCCCCATAAGGAAGCCGCGCTGGCAGGTCTGGAAAGATGGAAGAGCAAACACGCTGAGGTGGCCAAACATCTGGCGGTGGATGACGTTTTGGTCGACTCTATGCGCGGCAGGTCATCCACATGGACCCGCATCCGAGTGAATCTCCGCCATGTGCCCGAGGAATTGCGACCTCCGCAAGAAACTCCGGATCCTGATGAGGATCCGACGCGGGAATGGCGCATCAGGCGCGAGTCAAGGAAGCCTGGTTCCGTGACGTCTGGGACAAAGAAGCGCAGCTCCAAAGAGGAACCATAAGCCGCCCGGCCTCAGCGGCCGCCGGCAAAAATCGCCATCAACTCTTGCGGCGGAACTACTTCGAGCTGAGCATAAGTGCAGTCGCTCGGCTTTTTGTCAGTGCGCCACCTTCGAAACTGCGCCATGTGACGAAAGCGCGTACCTTGCATGTGCTCGTAGGCGACTTCAACGACAAGTTCGGGACGCAACGGCTCCCATGACAGGTCCTTGCCCTGACTCCAGCGGCTCTGGCCGCCCGGCATCCGATGCCCGGCGTCACCAGCTGCGGGTTCATGCTCGGCCCACCGCTTCCAGGGATGATTGGCCAGCGCGTCCTTGCGATAGGGCGCGAGGTATTCTACGAGCTCCGCGCGCTTCTTTTGCGTGAAACTCGCGCATACGCCCACGTGCTGCAGGGTTCCCGAATCGTCGAAAAGGCCGAGCAGCAGCGAGCCCACCAGTGTGCGCTCGCCTTTTTTGTGCCACCGAAAACCTGCAACCACGCAGTCGCAATCCCGCTCGTGCTTCACCTTCAGCATCAGGCGTTTGTCCGGCTCGTAAACGCCTGAAACCGGCTTGGCCATGACCCCATCGAGACCCGCGCCTTCGAAGCGGCCAAACCAATCCGCCGCCACGCTGGTGTCAGAGGTTGCAGGTGTCAGATGAATCGGCGGCGTCGAAGATGAGAGTAAAGTTTCCAGGCTGTGCCGCCGGCTTTGAAACGGTTCGCCCCGTAAGTCTCGATCGCCCTCGCAAAGCAGGTCGAAGAACACGATTGATGCCGGGGTTTCCTGGGACAAAAGCTTCACCCGTGATGCCGCCGGATGAATGCGGAGCTGCAGCGCCTCGAAGTCGAGCCCACCATTCTTTGCGATGACGATTTCGCCATCGAGCACGCATCGAGCGGGCAACTGCGTCTGCAGCGGCCCGAGTAACTCAGGAAAGTAGCGGTTCAGCGATTTTCCATCACGGCTCTGGATCAGGATCTCATCCCGGTCGCGGAAGACCAGCGCGCGAAACCCATCCCACTTCGGTTCGAAGATCCATGTGTCTCCCGCCGGCAATTCGTCAATTCGCTTGGAGAGCATGGGCAAGACTGGCGGATTCACAGGGAGATTCACGCTTTCTATGCTATACCGTGCGGGCTCAGGTCCGCGACTGGAAGGCGTGCGGATCGGAGGCATACTCTATCGGCCTACGCGTCCTCATCGATCGAGCGTCATATCACGCATTCCCAGCTCGACTCCAATTTTCTTGAGAAAATCATGAGGAGCCGTGCCCCCGGCGAAGACCCAGACAAAATCGTTGGGCAGCATGTGCAACTTTCCCTTCACCAAGAGGATGACGGAATCCTGCCTGAACTCTACCGGAACCGAATTAAAGACAACCTTGATCTTGTTTTCACGCCGGCACTCTGTCAGGAGGCTCGCGTTTCGTTCCTTGATCCGGGTAAATTCCTGTCTACGGTATGAGAGGGTGACCTGGTTGTTGTTCTGCTGCGCAAGGGCCAGGGCCGCCTCTACCGCGCTATCCCCGCCGCCTACAATCAGGATTCTCTTGTTCCTATATTGATCCGCCTCGATCAAACGGTACATCACCTTGGGGAGCTGTTCTCCTGGCACTCCGAGTTTTCGAGGAGTGCCGGATCGGCCGGTCGCCAAAACCACGGTACGCGTGCGGTACCGCTGAGTCGCAGTCATGACGGTGAAAATGCCGTCCATCCCTCTCTTGATGTCGTCCACTCTGGCATCGGCTACCACATTGAACTCGACTCGGTTCAGAACCATGTCCCAGAAGGCAAGAAGGTGTTCTTTCGAAAGTTCCCGTTTGTTAAGCTTTCCGAACAAGGGAAATTCCAGAGGAGTGGTTGTCACCACTTTCTGCCGTGGAAACTTCGCTACCGTACCCCCTACCTCATCGCGCTCGATGGTTATATAGCTCAGCTTTTTCTCGATGGCGCGCAGCGACGCGCTGATGCCGGCCGGACCGGCTCCGACAATCAGGACATCGTAGATACCCGGGACCGACCTGGGGGCCCGTCTGCTTAATAGCCGCCGGGTGATGATGTCGATGCAATCACGGCCCTGATTCACCGCGTTCTTGATCAAGGCCAATCCGCCGAGCTCGCCAACGATGAACAGGTTCTGGATTGTGGACTCGTACTCCGCCGTTAGATAGGGCATGTCAGCACCCATGCTTGGGCTTGCCATGATCATGGTGATGGCCCCGACCGGGCAGGCGTCGGCGCAGAGTCCGTGCCCGATACATTTTTGTCCGTCGGCAATCACGGCCTTGCCACCCAGCATCGCCAGAACATCGCCTTCGGGACAAACTGTGGTGCAGGTAGCGCAGCCAATGCACGAATTCGCATCGATGTGGGGATGCAGTCCTTTGGGTCCTTCGGAATATGATTTCGCTTTTTCCGTGATCCGGCGCGCCAGTTCTTCATTCTTCTTCACGCCCCTCAAATAGCGGCGCAGGAAGAAAATGGCGATTGCGACAGCAACGATACCTGCAGTAAAAGTATCCATCGATTCATTGATCCGATGATCCGAAGTGTCCTTAGAAAAACCCGAGTAGCATCGCCACAACAATGTGGACCAGCGCCAGCACAGCGAAGGCGTAGCTGAACGGCCTGTGCACCACGTGCCACAACCTGAACACCCGTTGCGCATGAGAAAGAAATGCGATACGACGGGAGAGCAAGGCCTGCTTGCGGGCAAGACTGATCACGCCTTCAAGATGGGCATTTCTCGGGCGCAATCCGATAACACAGCGAATGCTCGCTCCGGCTCCCATCACCTTTTTCCTGAGGCGGGCTACGCGAAACGGACGAGCAGGTCGGACCTCACCATGTAGGCCAGGGCAGCAAAGGCAGTCCGGCGCGACACCTGGTCTCGAGGCGGGTAATTGGAATCGCGACACCTGGTTTGACGCGGGTAATTGGAATGACTGGCGCAGTTCGGCCTGAGGGAGGACCTCCTGGCGGTCCAGACCTCACGAAGACTCTCAGGGACACTTCGTCAATCTCGACCTGGCGCGGAACTTGGGCGTAAAGGTAACGACCGATCAGGCCACTCAGCGAGACTGCCACCATGACCCAGAATGCAATACCCGCGAGCCCGCGAAACTTGAATGATGAGTGAAAAGCAATGCAGATAGGGGCGGCCACGCCCAGCACCACGTGATGGTCGAGCCAGTGTTTCGAGTCACCCTGTTTTTGCAGCCACGACCAGCGCTTTCGCAGGGGATATAAAAAGATGCCGCAAAGCATCAGCACCCCAACCATGCCCAGATTGATTCCAACAGCGCCGCCGGGCTTCGACTAGATCGGTGCTTGGCAGAAGACGGACGGTCGG
>CAVVLA010000009.1:0-57722 GCA_963748935.1 Terriglobia bacterium | reverse complement strand
TGATCTCCTCGATGTTTTTGTGCAGCGCTGGCAATCACACCCTGATTCAAAATCAATCGACGCGACTAAGGGAGGCCTGCGCGGCCTCAATGATCGTACGCCAAGAAAAAATCTCGCAGAAACGGGAACTCAGTTTGTTGGAATAGCCAGGACGTTCAACGCCTACAGAAATGGAAAGTGGTGCGCTGATGAGTTGTCAGTCGAAGAATGTCTCATGGCGTCGATCGACGCCGCTCGACGTTTCATCTACCTAGAGGATCAGTACCTAACAAATCTAAAGATAGCGGAAGCATTACAGCGAGTTCTGCCGCGAATCCAACATTTGACCATCCTGATTCCCTATAGTTCAGACTTGCCCTACAGCCAGCTTGCGCGCGCGGCGTTTGTTTACAAGCTATGGTCCGACAAAACCACAGCGCAGAAGGCTCGCGTGTTTCATCGCCTGCAGGGTCCCCACTCGTATGTCCATTCGAAAACCTGGATATTCGATGATGAATTGGCAGTCATTGGTTCGGCAAACTGCAATCGGAGGGGCTGGGTCGGGGACAGTGAGGCCGCTGCCGCTGTATTCGATCAGCCTTCCTCAGCTAAGAATCCACCTTTTGCACAACAACTCCGAATGCACCTGTGGTCAGAACATCTTGGGGTTGCTCAAGACTCAATTCGGGACGGAACGAGCGCGGAGCCTTGGGTTACAGCATCCAAAGCACACAAGGTGTTGGTGTACATCCCTTTTTCTGAAGCAACTCCGGAAGAGGCACAGAACTTCCCTAGTTCGACTGGTGTGGCTGGGGCTATCAAGCAACAGATTCTAGCCTATCTTTCTGGCTATTCGTTAACGTCCTCGCTTCCATGGGACGACGTGCGGGAGATTTGGGACAAAGTGCTGGATCCACTGCCCGATGCGCTACAAAGCTGCCAGTCAAAGTAAACTAAAAATCCACGCCCATTGGCGGGCTGCTCAGAAGTTAACCGTTGAGAACACCCGTTTATAGTCACCGAGACCGCACGCTACCGTGTAAATTTTGTAGTCACAATCCAAACAGACATTGAGCGCCACCCTCTTTGTGACGCCCGTGTGACCGGAGCCGGGCGCAATCGGCGTATGTGGAGGGCAATTGACGGCAGTTACATATTCGTTGAAACCGCGTCGAACGCGCTCGGAAGTAATAGGAAGCATTGGAGCGCAATTCATTTCGATGCCCTCAAAATCCGCCGGGCTTCGGCCCTTGGGGGTTCGACTCCCCCTCCCGGCACCACACGTTGCGAACGAACTTAACTGAGTTTCGTGCAAAACCTGAAATGCCCGGGGCGATTGGCGGGGCGAATCCATCAAGTCCCTGGCCAGGAATCGATCGTACGCGCTGCCCAGTTACGACAGCGGTCACCATTTGTATCCCAATAACGCAGGTTACATCGTCGCAGGAAATGCGTGCTTTGCGAACTTTGTGGTCAAAGAGCTTAAACGCAAAGAGCGCGAAGGGGTCCGCAAAAGGACGCAAAGGACATTCGATCACATTAATCCGATGAAGGCCGACTGAACTCGCTGGAATGGTGGCCGAGTTGGATATCTGGAACGTTTGGAGTTCACTCGGGCTGCGAGCGCGCCTGTTGCACCATTTCGACCAAGACTTTCCGCGTCTCCGTCGGATTGCTTACCTCCCGCGAGAATGCGATGCGGGCGCCACGCATACCGTCCAGAGTTTTCAAGCGCACATAAAAGCCGAGACGATCGACTGCGGTCATGGTTGCTTCCTGCGACTCAATGCGAGCAAATTTCCTGGCAAGCAGGACGAGCGCATCTTTGTGGTCGGCATTCATGTGGTGAATGATTTCGACCATTGAGTCAGCCAGAGGGTCGGGTTGGCTGCGATCATAGTCGGTGGCCGATACCCAGCCCATCACTCCGAACCCGCCCACGTAATAAATGTCCACAAGAGTCATGCGGTAAAAGCAAAAGTCTTCAAAATCTACCCAATACCCGCTATTGGCATAACGCGCCAAATAGAGCTTGCGAGCCTCGGCTACGTCTGCGTCTGGTACCGGTAGAACATTTCCTACCAACGTTACTCTTGATGCTCCGAGCGGATCGCCGCCGGCATCCCCCTGAGTAACGAGCAAGCTGGCGCGAGGATCTGACTGCAGGTTTTGCGTGTGCATGGCCATTGTGCTGATTAAGAAGATGGGACGCCCGTGATCGTCCAACCCGTAGGGCATCACCGATCCGAACGGGAACCCCGGCTGTTTCCGCGACAGGGTCGAAAGACTGCTTATGCGGCCCAGGTGGACCAATGTGCGTGCACGCTCGGCGAACGTGGGCTCGGGCACCGGAGGCTGGTCACTAGCTGGTCGGGGCCCGGCATGTTTTCTGATCGATAAGGTTGTCATCGCGGTCTTCTCTCCTATGTGGTGTCGTCGTCGGGCGGGCCGGCGGCACCGGCAAGATCCTGAGGCCTGATCTTCTCGATGTTGAACTTTGCAACACGCTCGCGCATCGTCTTCAGAACATCTTCGAGAGGCGGGAGATCGCCCTTGATCCAGCGCAGAGGGTTGATGCGAGCCACGACAAACGAACGCAAGTAAGGGCTTAGCAGTCCGCGTTCCTTGAGCTTTTTGACCACCGCGGCGACTTTCTCTTCGAGGTCCAGCACCATGGAGGCCCGCTTCTCGTGTTGCTTAAGTGCGGTGCGCAATGGGTCATCACTGAAATCCTCAAGGCGTCGCAGGATCGAATGGTAAACACCGCCGCCGAAGCGCGGGACTCGCTCGTAGCACACGCCCAGAGTGGCAAGGGCGGCCTGATCGAGATAGAAGGCAAATCCGGATTCGGGTCGCGAGCCATCTTCGTCGACCAGGCCACGGTAGATCCGTATGACTTCCAGCGAACGTTCCTTGAGGTTATGCGCTTTCTCCGTGTTCAGAGCCAGGATTTGCCACGCTACTTCGCGTTCCGGGACGACCAGGGCCGTGATGGATTTGGCTCCGAGGCGGCGCATGGCCTCCAGACGATGCCGTCCGTTTGGGGTCCAGAAGCCACCGCCGGGCGCCACGACTGCAATGACGGGATCGAGAAAGCGCCCAGTCTTATTGATAACGTCGGCGAGTCGCTTGTGGTGAGCGTCGGACAGATCGCGTTGAAACGGCGTCGGTTCGATCTTGTCGATGGGCAGAATCGAGAGCAGGGTCTGATGACCGCCAAGCGGTTCCTTATAGAGGCCAACCACGCAGCCCCCAGACTTCTCCACAGCTTCCGCGGCATCTTTGGCGGGTCCTTCTGCTTGTTCTAACCGGCACTCCGCCGGCTCGAGACCCTTGGTGCCGGCCTTAGCTTTGCGAGGACGTCGACGGGCAGGTAGGCGCTTTGCCATCTACAAACTCTACCCTATCTGCGGCGGTGTGAGGTTAGGGGGCCGGATTTAGCGGCATTTCCTTAGATTCGGGAGTGAGCCGCGGTGAGCGTGAAAACTTTCAAGTCTTCTTTGGCGAGCGTCACTGTAAGCCTCATGGTGCGGCCGTCAATGGTTAATCCTTTGCCTTTCTTGCTATGGCGTGGCGAGACTCCTCGTTCAAGTATTTCCCTACAAGAATCTAACGGCAAATGCGTCCACGACTTGAATGCATGTCGTGGTTACAGCCGATAACGTAATGCCGAAATCCCGCCGATAGGTAAAAGAAGCGGTGCCTGCAAACGTGCAGTTGCCGCCAAACAATCTTTGATTCCTTCCTGAGGACCACAAAGTGGGCCACTCCGTCCCGCGCACTCTGAGTGCCGTGATGTTCCTCATTTTTATTGTTCAGGTTTCGTTTCTTGGTCAAAGCCAGAGTCTCAGGGGACACGTCGTCCCCGCGAAGGACACCTGCGGCGCGGGCGTTCATTTCATGGCGACTTGCGGACGCTGCCGCAGATACCTCCACGGAAGTTTGAGCGGCCGGAAAGAGAAGAGCCGAAGGCAACGCGCACGCGTCTCCCAGGCACACAGACATCCAATCCCACTCAGTCTGCGCCGGTCCAGAGTATGCCCAGCGTACCGGCGCCAGCCCCCAGTAACAGTTTCGACGGTCTCGATTTCACCAATTGGGGCGCCGGCCATCCGCCTGACACCAATGGCGACGTGGGACCGACGTACTACATTCAAACCATCAACACCTCGATTGGGGTTTACAGAAAGAGTGACGGTGTTCGGGTGGCAGCGTTTACCTTCAACACCCTCATGAGTCAGGGCAGTTTCGGCAACCTGTGTGACACCAACAATTTCGGCGACCCGGTAGTCCTCTATGACACGTTTGAGGACCGCTGGATCATCACCGATTTCGCTTTCCAGCTGGACGGCTCGAGTAACATCGTCAATCCGCCGGGAACGTTTCAGTGCTTCGCGGTCTCCCAGACGGGCGATCCGGTGAGCGGCGGGTGGAACTTTTTCTCCATTAGTGTCAGCGGGGGACTGGGGGATTATCCGAAGCTCGCCGTCTGGCCTGACGGGCTCTACATGTCAGCCAACGTGTTTGGATATCCGTCGGGAGCGGCGTTCCAGAATCCGCGAGTATGGGCGCTCAATAAGGCGCAAATGTATGCCAATGCGCCGAGCGTGCAGGTGGTTACCTTCGATGCTCCAGCCGCTGACTTCGCGGTCTTGCCCAGCAATGCGCGGCTACAGACGGGCACGCCTCCTCCCGGCACGCCGAACTACTTTATCGCTACCTGGGAGTTCTTAAACTCGGTCACGGTATACAAGTTTCACGTTGACTGGGCCAGTCCGCTCCTCTCGACCTTTACCGGACCTGATGTTCCCGTGGCGGCTACCAGTTGGCCGAACGCAACTGTGCCCAGCGCGCCGTCGCAAGGTGGAAACGCCCTCGACACCCTGGGGATTCGGGCGATGGTGCAGAACCAGTACACGAATCTTGGCGGGGTCGAGTCGCTATGGGTGGCGCACACCGTGCGCCGTGGCAACACCAGCGGTTTTGCCGCGCCGCGTTATTACCAGGTTGACGTTACCGGCGGCACGGTGGCAGCGAACCTGCCGCAGGCCGCGACCTGGGACCCGGACGGAGCGAACGTCATCTACCGTTTCATGCCGAGTGTGGCCGTCGATCGCGCCGGAGACATGGCGCTAGGCTACAGCACGTCGAGCAGCACCACATTGCCGGCCATTAAGTATGCGGGACGACTGGCGACCGATCCGGTCAACACCCTCAGCCAGACTGAGCAGTTGCTCATCCAGGGAACGGGCACGCAAACGGGAAGCTGCGGCGGTACATGTACTCGCTGGGGAGATTACAGCGCCATGACGCTCGATCCCGATGGCTGCACATTCTGGTACACCAATATGTACTACGTGTCCAGCGGGCTGAGCTTCAATACGCGAATCGGCAGTTTCGCTTTTCCGAGTTGTACGCCGGTGGGCGGGGGAGGCTCTGTCCAGGGTACGGTGACCGCGGTTGTCGGTGGCGCTCCGCATCAGCGGGGTGACTGTCGCGCTCGGCAGCAGGACAACCACAACCGACAGCAACGGCAACTACACCTTTTTGAGTATTCCTGCAGGAACGTATCCCAGCATCACGGCCAGCGATCCAGGTTATCGTCTCGGTCACAGATTCCTCGATTGTGGTGACCGATGGCGGAACCACCACGCAGGACTTCTCTCTCAGTTTGGCGTCGAGCAGCGGCTGCCTGACGGATACGACGCAGGCGGACTTTCAGGCTGGCGCGATTACCAATTGCGACCTCACCGGCAGCCCTGGCGACGTCACGTTGTTGAATGGCTCTCCCATCGATCAGCAGAACACTACGCTTGGAACCAGCGGCGTCGGAATCACGATCACGACATGGGGTGGACAGGCGTTCACTCCGGCGGTGACTGGCCTGCTGACGCGAGTTGACATCAACCTGTTCTGCAGCGGTTGCACGGGCACAACGCCCAATCTTACCCTTTCGATCAGGGCAACGAGCGGCGGCCTGCCTACGGGCGCTGACCTCGTGTCCGCCACGATCACCGGGTTCGGCAACGGCGGCGTCGCAAGTTATTTCACCGCCAATTTCGGCAGTCCAGTGACACTGACGGCGGGAACTCAGTATGCGCTGGTAATCCGGCCGACTGCGAACCCTTCACCGGGAACCTATGCGCTCACCCGGAGCGGCACCTCTACAGTTGGCGCCGATGTCTATGCCGGCGGCACCAGGGTCTCAGGTGCCACCAGCGGCACGGTCTGGTCGAAGCCGACTACCGGTGGCGTCACCACCGACGCCGGTTTCAAGGCCTACATCAATTCCGGCTTCGCTTCTTCCGGGACGTTCACGTCTTCGATCAAGGATGCCAATCCCGATCCTCTCTCAGTCGCTCAGTGGGGAACGATTTCCTGGACGGCCGACACTCCGGCCGGCACCAACGTTCAATTCCAGGCGGCAGCCAGCAACAGCACATCTGGCCCATTCAGCTTCGTCGGGCCGGACGGGACGGCCGCTACCTTCTTTACCAACGGTGGATCGCTGGCGCAGTTCAACGGTAGCCGTTATCTGAAGTACCAAGCGTCGTTCACGACCACCAACAACGCAGTCACCGCGTCACGGTGACCATGATCGGATCAAACGCCAGCTTCAGTCACTCCACAACTTTTACGCTGACCGTGAAGTAGCTGCCGTAGGCAGTATTTCCTTTCACGCGGATGACCTGACAACCCCATACTGCGTCGCGAATGGTGGTCGTGAATTGTGGCAGGAGTCCTGGAACCGCGAAAAGCGAGCACGAGATATCACCAATATTGCAACTTGCGGGTTGGACCTCGGTTGATTAGCCTAGATCAATTTCCGATCGGTCGCTCACGCCGGTGGTGCGGGCGAACTGACACGCAAAGGAGAAATCCGTGAAAAGAAAATTGATGAGTTCTATCGCGCTGACTGCGATATTTCTGGCGATTTCGTCCCCTTCACCCGCCTTCGAAAAGCATCCTGAGATCGAAGACGCCCTCCGCGCCCTGCACAATGCCAAGATGCATCTCGAACATGCCGCGCATGATTTTCAGGGGCATCGAGCGGATGCCATCAGGGCAATTGACGAAGCTGATAGACAGTTGCGGATCTGTTTGCAGTACTGACCAGCTTCGGAGACCGGAACGAGCAGGGCGTTCGCCTCGGCTGGTTGGAGTGGCCGACTAACGGCGCCCCGCTCGTTTCAGGCCTTCTAAATTCTCCTTGACTCCCGCGTGCTCCAGGCGCAGACTCTGCCCGAATCACCTCCCGAAAGAGGGCGCGCTCGTTTCCGGAGTGTCCTATGCATCGCCTGTGGCCACCTCGTGGCCAACCAATTTTGGCTGGCAAGAAAGTTCTGCTTATCGTCCATCGCCAAGCTACGCGCGCGGTGCGCGCAGCGATTCCGCGAAGTCATAGAGTCGAAGTGCAAGAAGCTAGAAATGGTCTGAAGTGGGTGACCAGGCCTGAGGCAGATTTTCGGTAACAAGGAGCAGTCTGAAATGGCATTGACATTACAGACGCAGGTATCTGGTGACGTGTTTATACTTCACTGCGACGGTCGCATCGTGTTTGGTGACGAAGGCGCTGCTCTGCGCGAAAGAGTACGGAATCTTCTGAAGGGGAGCCCTAAGATTGTTGTTAACCTCGCTAGCGTGGAACACGTCGACAGCGAGGGACTCGGAATTCTCGTAGGTCTCTTTACCTCGGCAAGAAATCGAGGTGGTGAACTCAAGCTGGTATCCCCTAACAGCCATGTCCAAAGTGCGCTGCATCGCACAACCCTGGATCAAGTATTCGCCGTTTACCGGAACGACGACGAGGCGGTCGCAGCCTTCCGGGAACATGCGGCCTGATGTGGTAAGGGTTTTGCGGAAGCGAGCGTGTATTTCCCTATCCTTCCGCCTGGGGGATGTTCTCGGCGTAGCCAGCGGGAAAGAGGAGCCCGTATGGATCGCGTTCACTTTATGACCCACCAGGGTGAGCGGATCCTCCTGGTTGATCTAACGAACCGCAGCGCAGAGGAAGTCATCGAACTGCTGACTGAGACACAGCGGATTGTGACCTCGCAACCGCGTGACTCTGTGCTCACCTTAGGCGACTTCTCGGGGGCGCAGTTCAGCCGGGCTGCGGTCATCCGATTGAAAGAAGTCGCCGTACTCGACAGGCCGTACGTGAAACGGTCAGCGCTTGTGGGCACCCAGAGTCTCCCTAAAGTCTACTTCGAGGCGCTGAAGACATTCTCCCAGCGCGAATTCCGCAGGTTCGCTACGCGCGAGGAAGCAATGGACTGGTTGGTTGGGAAAGAGGCACGACAGCCGGAATGACTCCGAGATCCGTGCGGATCAAAACGCGAGCCCAGTGCACCTCCGTCACTTTGCGAATCCAGATCGTGCGAATACATTCAGAACATGGGACTGACGTGCCTACTGCTCACCAGCGACGCAGCGCTGCTGGAGGTGATGCGGAACAGTTTCAGTGCCGCCAGGGTCGATCTTGAACTGCGCACAGACGCTGCCAGCGTCATCGAGCTCTCAGCTCGCCGTCACATCGATGGTTTCGTGATTGACCGCGACGATGTGTCGGGGGCGCGGGATGTCCTTCCCACAATACGCAGCAGTGGCTCCAACCAGCGATCGGTCGTATTCGTGGTTGTGAACGACACAAGCGGCATAGAGGCAGCCTTTAAGGCGGGGGCGAGTTTCGCACTGGCCAAGCCAGTCCAGGATACGGTGCTGCGCGGTTTTCTCGACCTGGCTGTCGGCAGAATGGAACGCGAGCATCGAAGATATTTCCGCCACAAACTTAGCGTGCCCATCCGACTCTTTTGCAACACAGGTGAGTCCTTCGCGGGCAAGGTCATGAACGTAAGCGAAGGCGGGCTTGCGCTGGCTCCCGTTGGCCCTGCACCGGTCCAGGGAGTAGTCACAGTACAATTCGAGCTTCCCAGTGCAGAGCCGCAAACCTTCAAGGCGAGGGCGGAGGTGGTCTGGAATGATGCTCATGCTGTGGGGCTACGCTTTCTTCGCGTCGCACCGGAATGTCGTTCGAACTTCGGCGCCTGGCTGGATTCTCTGGAGGCACAACTGCAATTCCGCCAGTCAACCCAATCCAGCAATCCCGCTTGAGAAGAATTCGGAACCGGTATCTGCGGGCTAGGGATTTCTCTTGCCTTCCTGACCCTCCTTGATTGGGAGTGCTTCACAGGCGAGTTTGATATGCTCGCGCTGTGCGTCAGTGATAACCAGGAACTCAAAGCCACAATAATATCCGCGGCGGTGGCAGACACGAGCACGGAGTTCCAGAACGTGCGAGGAGGACGACAGAGAGAATCGTAGTTGAACAAATTCACCTTGCTCAAGTTCACCGGAAATCATGGCTCCCATCCCCGCTTCACTTACATCCGATATTCGCCCCCAAAAATCAAACCTTCCAGTCGAACGAAAGACCGTGAGGTTGACTCGCCCATCAAGGCGATACCGGCGGCATTGACGGTGAGGTGTGCCCATCTCTGGAGCCTTTGATTTCAAACACAGATGACAATGCAATTCAGACGTACGGAATGCATTCCCGAACTAAAGGCAGGCGTGAAGCCCCGATGCGGCGACAGGCGGCCTCTTACTTCTTCGCCCGAGCTGTTCCCGCGGAAAGGAGCATACCACCGATTACTGCGCACGAGATTCCAAGGCCGTAAAGCGGCTTTATGCCCTCGTGCAGCTGGGTAGGGAAACTTGGGAAGGTCCCGTGTGTCCCCGAGATTCCCGGCCCGGTTGTGCCGTTGCGCAGGTAGCGCCGAAGCTGCCTGGACATCTATCTTTGTCGGCTGAAACAATGAAAAAATCGGGGTGGCGAAGCCATGGGCAAGATGACTGTCCCCGCGACCGGATCGGGCACTCGCCCAATGTTTGTGGCCGGAGCGTCATACGGTTTGTTGCTGGTTGCGTTTTGGTTTGTCGGTCGCCACTTTGGCATTGAGGGCCGCATTCATGGGCATATGGCCAGCAGCTTTACCGCCTTCGCGCTGCTGCTTGCCCCATACTGGTTCTTCGGATTCGGCGCGGCTGAGATGCTTCAACAGTTGCTCAGCAGCCGCGTTGTGCGCGTCCTGGTTGGCGGGCTTCTGGTCGTACCCTACCTCATTTTTTCCGTGCCTCGCGGCGAGTTTTCTTGGATTAACACGCTCGAGCTGTTCAGTATTCCGGTAGCGAGCGCGGCACTGTTCGAGTTTGTTCCTCCCGGCGGCGTGCGGCCGGCTGTCGGAAAATTGTTCTGGCAGGACGTTGTGGTTCTGGCGCTGGTTGGCCTTCCGGTGGAGTTCGGCTGGATCCGAGGAAGCTTCCCGCATCCAGGGCTGAGCGCGCTACCGAAGATTTTGCTGATGGATTCCACGCTCTATGCGTTTCTGGTGGTGCGCCGGCTGGAAGGTGTGGGTTACGATTTTCGAGCCCGCGTCCGCGACCTGGTGATTGGAGTGCGCGAGTGTAGTTTCTTCGCTCCGATTGCCATCGCACTCGGCATAGCAATTGGCTTTATCGTTCCCCACGGTGGTATGCCCGCTGCTTCATCGGGGCTGGCGGCGTTGCTGGTCACATTCTTCTTCGTTGCTATCCCGGAAGAACTTTTCTTTCGCGGTTTGCTCCAGAACCTGCTCGAGCCGCGCATCGGTTACGTGGGTTCGCTGTTCGTCACCGCTGTAGTCTTTGGGCTCTCCCATTTCAACAAGCCACTGCCGTTCAACTGGCGTTACGTGTCGCTGGCGACCATTGCCGGACTCTTCTACGGTCGCGCCTGGCATGATCGGCGCAGAATCCTGTCTTCGGCGACCACTCATACTCTGGTGGATGTCATCTGGTCCCTGTGGTTTCGATGAGCAGAGTGAGACTTCACTGCCTGTAGTGCAGATAGCCTGCTCCCACCATCATGTGGTGAGTCACCACATCCGGCACTGAAATCGCTATGCAGAGGCCCAGGATGCCGTGGGCAAGGCCAGATCACTGACACTATCAGCCCGTAACAAACCGCAAGCTCATGGGAATCTCGGGACCGTAGCTTCGAAAACCGGGACACTGTCAGACTATTTCATCATACGAACTATAAAAAATTCAGACGGATGCCAACGGTTCTTCGCTCTTGATCCGAAGTGCAATCTCTGCTAGAAAATATTGATATCATCAAATGTTTTTATGCGGGGCGACTGTTCGCGGGGCAACTGGCTCGTGAGCTGTACGCAACCGAGGGATGATACTCTGCAAGATCCGGCGCCTCAGGAGCTCCCCTGGAGTTCCGCGGTGTAAGGCTTCGAACCTCCTAGTCCCGTTTTGGAGTTTCGGATGTTGTTCCGTAAGCGGCCTGAAGTGGTTGTCAGGATTTCCCGCCCTAAGTGTGTCAGCACCACCTGCAGCATTAAGTCCGCTCGGCTTCGGCCATATCCGTCGGTAGCCCCCACCCCACAAACATCGCCAAAACCAACATCCAGAGGAGGAAGTCATGGCGACGCATTTCGTGCAGATTGAGAATGACTCCGAAATCAAGCAGCGCTTGGAAGCTGAACGCATGCGCTTGCGCAAGATTGCCGGACTTGACCAGCCCACTCACTTCCACCGCCCTGTAGAGCGGGCCTTTACCGCCGACGAGCGCAGCCGGGTCACCATTCTGTTTGGCGGCTTTACATGGAAGCACGAGGACCTGATCCGCGCGGTGTTCCAGGGATGTGGATACCGCTGCGAGAAGCTGCCGGTTCCCAACGTCGCCGCCTTCCAGACAGGCAAGGAATTCGGGAACAACGGCCAGTGTAATCCGACGTATTTCACGGTCGGCAACCTTGTGCAGTATCTGCAGTTCCTGGAGAAGGAAGGTCTTCCGCGTCAACAGATTCTGGACAATTTCGTATTCTTCACTGCAGGTTCGTGCGGTCCCTGCCGCTTCGGCATGTACGAAGCTGAATATCGCTTCGCGCTGAAGAATGCGGGCTTCGATGGCTTCCGCGTCCTGCTTTTCAAAGACAGCGACGGCATCAAGGCCGCCTCCGGCGAGCCTGGCCTCAAGTTCACCATCGATTTCGGCTTCGGGATGCTCAACGCCATGCATCTGGGTGACGTGTTTAACGACCTGATCTATCAGATCCGTCCCTACGAAGTGAATCCGGGCGAAACCGACCGCGTCTTTCGAGAGACTGTCGACGGGCTTTGCGACGACTTGAGAAATCGCAAGTCGTTTGAGATCGAGGAACGCGCCCCGAACTGGGCGAAGCCTAAGTTCAAAAACAACAAGGTTTTGCGGAACACATTCAATGTGCTGGGCAAATGGCACGAAAACATGTGGGGCAAGGACTATCTGAATGCTCTGCACGCCGCACGCCAGAAGATGGACGCGATCGAGGTCGACCGCACCCGGGTGAAACCGCTGGTCAAGATCACCGGAGAATTCTGGGCCCAGATCACCGAAGGCGACGGCAATTTCCACATGTTCGATTTCCTGGAGCGCGAAGGCGCGCAGGTACTGGTCGAGCCGATTGCGACCTGGGTGGCCTACCTGATGTATCAGGCCAAGGCGCATGCCAAGGCGAAGTGGCCGGTCAACCGCCCGCATCGCGATCCGGAGTGGTACGAAGTGAAGAAGCAGTTTGCCAACTACATCGGCTTGCGCAAGAAGCTGTGGGGAATTGGCGCGGGTGAACGCATGTGGAATTTCTTCTACCACCGCACTATCAAGCATCTCGGCGGAATCACGCATGAACTGGTGCCGCAGACCGAACTGGCCGAGCTGGCCCATCCCTTCTACAACCAGTTCGCGCGCGGTGGCGAGGGACATCTGGAAGTCGGAAAGAACGTGTATTACACCATCCACAAGCTTTGCCACATGGTGCTGGCGCTGAAACCGTTTGGCTGCATGCCGTCGTCGCAATCGGACGGAGTGCAGTCGGCCGTGATCAACAAGTTCAAGGACATGATCTTCCTGCCCATTGAGACTTCGGGCGAAGGCGAGGTCAACGCGCACAGCCGCGTGCAGATGGCGCTGGGCGAGGCCAAGGTGAAAGCCAAGACGGAGTTCGAGCAGTGCCTCAAGTCGACCGGCAAGAGCATGAATGAAATCCGCGAATACATCGAGGAGCATCCCGAACTGAAACGTCCGTTCTATCACGTGCCGCACCGCGACGGAGTTGCGGGCACGGCGGCGCAGTTCATTCTGCACGTCAGCGACCGGATCGACAAAGACACCCGGTTCTGGAAGAAGTCGCGGGTGCGAGTGGATGCGGTTCCGGCAGTGTCCGGCGATTAGAGTCATTCACCGCCGAGCTCGCCAAGAGGGCAGAGAAAAACATTAATTGTTCTTTCGGCGCTCTCGGCGTTCTCGGCGGTGGAACATCCGGTCCTAGCGTTTCATAGCCCGAAAAGAGGAAGCATGCACGACCAGAAGGGAACACAATTAGTTCAGATCCTGCCCCTTGCGCCGCCGCCGGTGCCACTCGCGCAGAAGCCGCACGATCACAAGACCAGATTCATGGTCGGGCTCGACGTGGGTTCGACCACGGTGAAGGCGGTCGTGGTGGAAGCCGCCACGGACCAAGTGTTGTGGCAGGACTACCAGCGGCACGAGACCAAGCAGCCGGAGAAGACGCTGGAGTTTCTGAAGCGGATGGAGGCCGAGGTCGGCATCGATCGCCACAATACGCGCATGTTTCTGACGGGATCGGGAGGCGGCGGCATTGCCGATCAGATCGGCGCCAAGTTTGTGCAGGAAGTGACGGCCGTGTCGCTGGCCGTGGAGAAGCTGCATCCTGAAGTGTATTCGGTCATCGAGCTGGGCGGGCAGGACGCGAAGATTATCGTCTTCAAGGATGACGACGAGACCGGGCGCAAGAAAAAGATTCCCTCGATGAACGACAAGTGCGCAGGCGGCACGGGCGCGGTCATCGACAAGATCAACGCCAAGCTGAAAATTCCGACCCTGAACTGGCGAACAGAGGTATCACGGGATCAAGCTCCACAAGGTGGCGGGCAAGTGCGGCGTATTTGCCGAGACCGACATCAACGGCCTGCAAAAAGTCGGCACTCCGTCCGATGAGCTGATGGCGTCGTTGTTTGAAGCGATCGTGCTGCAGAACCTGAGCGTGCTGACGCGCGGCCACACTCTGCGGCCGCACGTGCTGCTGCTGGGCGGTCCGAACAGCTTCATTCGCGGCATGCGCGAGGCGTGGCAGGCCAATATTCCGCGCATGTGGCAAGAGCGGAAGGTTGCGGTTCCCGAGGGAGCGAAGCCGGAGGAACTGATCAAGGTTCCGCAGAACGCGCAGTACTTTGCCGCCCTGGGCGCGGTTGAGTTCGGCCGCAGCGAGGAAGACTGCATCGGCTGCTACCGCGGCTACGATCAGCTGATCCACTACATCGAGTTTGGACGGCAGGAGGAAAAGGCCAAATCCGGCGGCAAGGGGCTGGTTGAGAATCCGGACGATCTGGATGTGTTTAAGGAAGCTTACCGACCAAAGAAGTTTACGCCGGCGACGTTCCAGAAGGGCAGCACGGTCGGCGGATTCATCGGCATCGACGGAGGATCGACGTCGACTAAAGCCGTGCTGCTGAACGAAAGCGGCGACATCCTCTGCAAGTCGTATCAGCTCTCGAACGGTAATCCGATTCAGGACACGATCGAGATGTTCGAGAACCTGCGCGGCCAGGTGGAAGCGCAGAACGCCAAACTCGAAGTGCTGGGCGTGGCGACGACGGGGTACGCCAAGGACATTCTGAAAGACGTGCTCAAGGCCGACGTGGCGCTGGTCGAAACCGTGGCGCACACCGAGTCGGCGCTGAAATTCTACGAAGATCCGCACGTGATCGTCGACGTGGGCGGGCAGGACATCAAGATCATCATTCTGCACAATGGCCGCGTGAAGGATTTCAAGCTGAACACGCAGTGCTCGGCGGGGAATGGATATTTCCTGCAATCGACCGCGGAAGGCTTCGGTCTGAGCGTGAACCAGTACGCCGATCTGGCGTTCTCGGCGCAGTCCATGCCGGTGTTTGGCTATGGATGCGCGGTGTTCATGCAATCGGACATCGTGAACTTCCAGCGCCAAGGATGGCGGGCGGAAGAGATTCTTGCCGGACTGGCGGCGGTGCTGCCGAAGAACGTTTTCCTGTACGTGGCCAGCATTCCGAATCTGGCGGCGCTGGGTTCGCGCTTTGTCCTGCAGGGCGGAACGCAGAATAACCTCGCGGTGGTGAAGGCGGAAGTCGATTTCATCCGCAACAGCTTCCGCGCTACCGGCAAGCAGCCGGAGATCATCGTCCACGAGCACTGCGGCGAGTCCGGAGCCATCGGCGCGGCGCAGGAGTCGTTGCGGCTGTGGCGCAACGGGCAGCAGACCACGTTTGTCGGTCTCGATGCGGTGCGCAAGATCGAATACCGCACCACGCGCAACGAAGCAACCCGCTGCTATTTCTGCAAGAACAACTGTCTGCGCACTTTCATCGACGTTCGCACCGAGCCGGTGAAGAATTTTGTTCCGATTCAGAAGGTCACGAAAGTTCCGCTGATGGTGGGCGAGCAGCGCCTGATCATCGCCACCTGCGAAAAGGGAACCGTCGAAGATGTCAACGACATGAAGGACATCAAGGATGGACTGGACAAGATTCGCGAGAAGCACCCGAATTTTGTGGATGTCGCGTCGAAAGAAGTTTTCCGGCCGACGAATGCCAAGAGCGTAGCTGATCCGCTGCCCACACGTGGATGGGCGGGCTGGAGCAAAGGCGCGAAGGACCGCCGTGCGCTGATGGAGAATCGGGGCAAGGTCCGCATCGGTATTCCGCGCGTGCTGAACATCTACACTTACGCTCCGCTATTCAATGCGTACTTCGAAAGCCTGGGCGTGGCGCCGGAAAACATTATTTATTCCGACTACACCAGTTCGGAGCTGTATCGGGCGGGCGCCAGCCGCGGCGCGATCGATCCGTGCTTCCCGGCGAAGATCGGGATTTCGCACGTTTACAACCTGATCCAGGAGAAGCATCGCAAGAAGCCGCTGGATGCGATCTTCTTTCCCATGTACGACGTTCTGCATTCGCCGCTGGTGAAGATTGTGGGCGCGAATGCGTGCCCGACGGTTACCGCGACGCCGGAAACGGTGAAGGCGGCGTTCACCAAGGAGAACGACGTGTTTGCCGAGCACAACGTCAAGTACATCGATCCGGTGCTGAACTTCGCGGACCGCAAACTGTTTGCCCACCAGATGCTGCAAGCATGGCAGTCAATTCTGGGACTGTCGCTTGAGGAAAATGACCGCGCGGTCGAATCCGGATTTGCGGCACTGAAGGAATACGAAACCAGCATCCGCCGGCGGGCTCGGCAAGTGCTCGATCAACTGGAGCGCGAGGACCGCATCGGCATCGTCATGCTGGGACGGCCGTATCATCACGATCCCGGACTGAACCACGAGATTCTGGACGAATTCCAGAAGCTGGGCTATCCGATCTTCTCGCAGAATACGCTGCCGATCGATGAAGACCTGCTGGAGCGGCTGTTCGGCGACGAAGTGCGCGCGGGTGTTACCAGTCATCCGCTCGATATCACCGATGCCTGGAAGAATTCATACTCCTGCAGCACGAACCACAAGGTGTGGGCGGCGAAGTTTACGGCGCGGCATCCGAACCTGGTGGCGCTCGAAATTTCCAGCTTCAAGTGCGGCCACGACGCGCCGATCTACGGCGTCGTCGAAGGCATCATCGAGCAGTCGGGCACGCCGTATTTCTGCTTCAAGGATCTGGACGAGAACAAACCCACAGGCTCGATCAGGATTCGCGTCGAGACGATCGATTACTTCCTGCGGCGCTACCGCGAGGAAGTGATTCGCAAACGCAAAGCGGCGGAGGATATCGAAGCGCAACTCGCGGCGCTGGAAGCGCAGCTGCGGGGAGAATACAGAGAGGAAAACGCCGCCGAATCCTCAATACGGACGGCCGCCCAAGCCGGACAACAGGTCCAGGAGATGGCGGCGGACTAATGGAAGCCGCCGGCTTTGCCAGTCTCGGATTTGCGTGGTTCCCTTGACCGCCGTCAGCCGCAGCACGGCGGCGGCTGCGGTGTATTTGACCGCGTTCTTTTCATCGGCCATATATTTTTCGACTGTGCTGAGCGCCGACCGGTCCCCCCGTTTGGCTAGGGCCTCGATCGCGGCTGTCTGCACGATCCAGCTCTTGTCGCCGGTCGCATCGATGAGCGCTTTCTTCGAAGCGGGGTCAGGGTCCCTGGCCAGCACCTTCGCGGCGGCGGCACGTATCGGAGACGAGTCGTCCTTCGCGATTGCCTTGATGGCGCCCCAACCGATACCGGCAAAAGGGACGAAGCCGATGCCTTCTTCGAAACCAAGTTGCGCCATCTTTTTTGGATCGTGCAGAAGAGACACCTTCGAGGAGACCAGGCTTTTTTTGGCTTTCCGCTCGCCGTTCAGGACTTCGTAGTACACCTCGAATGCGGCCTTGTCATGCATCAGGTCGAGGGAATGAGCGGCTGCCAGGACGACTGAAGGATCTGGGTCGTCTATAGCTGCTCTCAGCTTGGGGAGGCCCGCCCGTGATCTCATTTCGCCCAGCGCGACAGCGGCGGCTGTCCTCACTTCTGGTTTGCCGTCAGCAAGCGCCTTTTCAGCCATTCGAGCGCTCCTGGCATCATTCGGAACCAAACCCAGAACCAGAACGGCGATAGCGCGATCACCAGTCTTATCACTCGCGCACGCATCCTCGATGATCTGCCAGGCCTGCTCGCGGATTGGCTGGGGAACTTTCGGACCAACCGGGTGAGCATCAGCAGCCGGCGGCGTTGCCGGCTGGTTAGCGGCTGGCGGTGCATTCGGAGCGGGCTGCTGTTGCGCGGGCACGGTCGAGTGCGACGGTGGCGTGGTGGTTTGGGGCAGAGCTAATACCTGGCAGCATAGAACAAGCACAAACGCCTGACTTCTAAGAAAGATCGAATTGATTTGCATGAGATTGACCTGACTCGACAGCGCATCGCAGTTTACCTCAGGGGTGGGGAATCCGTTTCGAACCCTCTGTCAACATTTTCTGTGTCAACATTGAAGCCGCCTGCGCCAGATTCAGGCCATGCGGTACCGGTTTGAATTGCGTCCTCACCTCGTGCTGTTGTTCGCCGATCGAGTGGAAGAACAGTGCTCGACCTGAGATCTGAACATCAAGTAGAGAAACTTCCCAATCTTTGGGAGCGACCTGGGATTGCACGACTTCAAAAGTTCCGCCCTTTCGAAGCATTCCCAGGATGCCGAATCCGAAATCAACGTCGGAGATCAGTTTCCCGGAAAGCTTGACCAGGCGGTTTTGTTTGGGATCAAGCAATAACACGCCCTCCATGCTATGGAACACTTTGGCTTCATTGCTGGATGGCCGATAATTCGGATTGGGCCGGAATTTCAACCGGATGGACCTGCCCTCATGGCCGGCCCTGGTGAACAGGAAAGCGTGGGGCAACAGTTTCAGCAATTCAGCGGACTTTTGTTCATCCGCGTCAATTTCCTTGCGGTTCTTCTTCCTCGCATCGTCGTTGTTCACCAGCCTGTCTATCTCTTCCCGGGCATGCTTCAGTTCTTCCTGTGTCGGCGGATGGCTGTCGATCGAGACCGGCCAGGTTAGCCAGCATTCGGGCATTTGGATCACTCGGGAGAGTTCGGTTCGGCCAGGTTTTCTTTTGGAGTCCAGATACATCCAATATCGCGGATGCTTTTGGGATTCGAGTTCGTTTTCGACCACCTTCGATACGAGTGACTGGGCTCCGAGTGACTGAGAGTTGCTTTGAGGCGTCGCGGCGGCGGATGCAATCAGGGGAAGGGATGCGATCAGGAGAGCAGAGAACAGCCCACGACTCCAGGACGCAAGGCTGAGGCCACGACAGGCGATTCTCATACCGGACTACGATGGCCATCGCAGCCAAGCCGCTGCCCGGATGCAAAAGAAGATAGCAGAGCCCGAGGGCGAGCCCGCACTCGATGAAACCGCCCTACGTCATTCCGAACCCCCTTAGCGGTAAGGAATCTGCTTCGTGGCGCCTGCCAAAGCAGATCCGCACATCTTCTCAGCGCGCTAACGCGCCTGTGAAGGCGTTCGGAATGACAAAGGTTATTACGCGTTGCTTCGGAACGACAAGAATCGTTACATATTGCCCTGACTAAAGATCAAGGCCTCTTTCTGATGAACGAAGTCGATTTCTCTGAGCGCTCTGGTGTTGGCGTTCCCGGGGTCGGTCACGATCTCGTCCTGTGTCACCTGGTTGTCGTTCGTCTTTAACGTTGCCGGCAGTGTGGCCACGGTCTTTCCATCCTGTAAGAAATTCACTTGCACGGTTGGACCGTCTCCTTGCCAATTCAGTTTGTAACTTCCAGGCCTCAACTCGGTGGTGCCAGCTTGAATGGGATCGGAAATATCGATTGAATGCTGGTTCTTGTCCCGTGCCAACGCGCCGAGCGGCGAGAGTAGGGCCAAAGTCGAAACAATCGCTACGTATTTTATGGGTTTCATTTTGCAAATTCCTCCTGGGAAAAGTGGGAGAAGCAGCCTGCTAGGAAGTGTGATAAGCCGCCACTCGGGTTATGAAAAGTCAACTCACAGAGTTAATGGTTCACTTACACAGATGCCACGCAACAATCCGAGGTTGCAGAATTGCGGCGCGATGAAACTCAAGCTCTGTAAAGTTTCGTGGATGAAACGATATGCGAGCCGTGCGCTTCCAGCGAAGCCGCCGAGCTGTTTTCCTCAGGATCTGGAGAGTTGGAAGAAACTCGTGCACAGACGGGAATTGCCGACTGACGGCCGGCGCCAGCGGAAGAAACTAGCCTCCGCTGACCTGTCGGGCCCACTGCATCGCCTGCCAGTAAATCTCAGCCACATCACTCTCGCGGAGGTCGAGAGATTTTGCCAGCTTGGCACCATGCTGCCAGTCGCCGGACTCCTGGGAGAGCATGAGTTGGTACAGAGGACGCAAGCCGGCTGGTTCCACCCAGAAGCACCGATTTCGTCTCCTGGTCGATGGGAACGTTATCCAGCACTTCCGACATGGGGATTTCCAGAATGGAATCCATGAGCGAGAGCAATCCCATCAGAAACAAATCAGACTCACCATGCTGAATCTTGGGCGAGAGCAGTTCGCAAAAGCGTCCGCGAACCAGGGCCGAAAGCACCAGCTCGCTGGACTTATTCTGTCCAGCGGCCAGCGTGACCACCAGCCGCACCCAGCGCCGCACTTCGCGTTCGCCCAACAACGAAAGGGCATGCCGCACCGAGTGGATTTCGCTGGCGAAACCAAAGACCGCGGAGTTCAAGTAACGCAGCAGGCGGTAGCAGAGAGAGGCCTCACCCTTGATGGCGTTCTCGATCTCACGCGGGTCGAGTTCCGGTTTCGAGACCACCTGCAACATACGCACGTAGTTCAGTCGGTTGCCCGATATGTCGTGGGTACTTAGGGTTTCCGGGTGGCGAAAGAAGTAGCCCTGGAAATAAACGAAGCCGGACTTCTGGGCGGCCGCGAATTCCTCGCGGGTTTCCACCTTCTCCGCCAGCATGCGGCAGCGCCAGGGACCGTGGCGTTTCACCATGAGAGCGCGCTCTTCGGGCGTGGTGGCGCGCACATCGACTTTGAGGATGTCGGCGACGTCGGTCATGCTCTCTCGGCGTCGTTCATGGAAAAGTCATCTAGCGCGATCATGTAACCGGCTTCTTTCAGGCGGTGGCAGGCAGCCATCACCAGGTCGTCGGGCGAACACGGATTCCAGGATCTCGACCACGGTCTGGCTCGAAGGCAGCAAAGTGACGTAGTCCTTGAGCAACATGTCGCGAGTGCAGTTGATAAAAGCGCGGCGACCATCGCACAAAACGTCGAGACCCATGAGCATCGAACTGTCCAGAGTGCTGCGCGAGGCAGCTTCGGCATCTTCCGGGCAGAAGTAGCTCTCCACGCCATCGCGAAACAGCAGTTCGTAGCCAAACACCTTTTCGTCTTTGGTAAGAATGGGCTGGCGCGCCACGAAGCGCGCGTTAGGCGGAGGAACAACTTTGGCCATGCCAGGAGTGGTCACGCCTCCTCTATCGGCAAAGCCGGCGAAAAACTTTACTCAACCCAGGGCCAAGCCCTGTCGGGTATTCCGGAGAGCTATTGTCCGTCGATTGGCAGGTGGGAAGCTCGCCGGGGTGCCGCACTACTTTCCTATCGCGGCCTCGTAATCGCCCCTTCCGAAGCGGACGACACTAACGAGGCGTACTTTGCAAACACGCCGGTGGGATATCTGGGGAGCGGGCTTTTCCACTGCGCCAGACGCTGGCGCAATGCTGCGTCACTGACTTCGACCTCCAGGATGCGCTGGTTTATGTCGATGTGGATCGTGTCGCCTTCGTGTACCGCGGCGATGGGGCCACCCAGGGCGGCTTCGGGTGAAACGTGTCCCATCATCAGGCCACGGGTAGCGCCGCTGAAACGGCCGTCGGTCAGCAAGGCAACGGATCCGCCCAGGCCTTCGCCGACAATCGCAGCCGTAACACTTAACATCTCGCGCATGCCGGGACCGCCCTTCGGGCCTTCATTGCGGATCACGACAACATCGCCGGCTTTGATCCGCTTGGCGGTTACCGCGTTCATGGCGTCTTCTTCTGACTCGAAAACGCGTGCCGGACCGCGATGGCTCAGACGTTCGTGGCCGCTGATTTTGGCGACGCAGCCCTCGGGCGCGAGGTTGCCGTGCAGAATCACCAAGCCCGCCGGTCTTCTTCAAGGGCTTGTCCAGAGGCGCGATCACTTCCTGGCCGGGAGTTTCGACGGCGCGGTCTTACCTTCGGCGCCCAAAGTCGATCCGGTGACGGTGAGCTCATTCTCGTGAATATGACCGGCCTGTAGCAGCCGGCTCAGCAAGAAGACGAACGCCACCGGCTCGATGCATGTCTGCGGCTACAAAGCGGCCCGAAGGTTTCAGATCGGCCAGCAGCGGGAGTGCGCTCGCTGACTCTCTGAAAATCATCGATGTGCAGCGGGACACCGGCCTCGCGTGCGATGGCCAGCAGATGCAGAACCGCGTTGGTCGATCCTCCGGTGGCGGCTACGGCCGCGATGGCGTTATCGAACGCGGGGCGGGTCAGGATTTGTATCGGAGCGATGCCTTTGCGCAGCAGGTTCATAACCAGCTTCGCCGCACTCATACGCAATCTGGTCTTTCTCCGGATCCATCGCGGGCACGCTGTTGAAGCCCATCGGCGACAGGCCGATCATTTCCATGACCGTCGACATGGTATTGGCCGTGTACTGGCCGCCGCATGCGCCGGCGGCCGGGCAAGCGACGTTTTCCAGTTCGTGCAAATCGGCATCGCGACATTTTTCCGGCGGCGTTGGCGCCGACGGCTTCGAAGACATCCTGAATGGTCACGTCTTTACCGTGGTAGTTGCCGGCGGCGATGGTGCCGCCATAGAGCACGAAGCCCGGGAAGGTTGAGCCGGGCCAGCGCCATGGCGCCGCGCGGGAATGGTCTTGTCGCAGCCCACCACGCAGACCACCGCGTCGAACATCTGGCCGCGGCAGACCAGTTCGATGGAGTCGGCGATCAGTTCGCGGCTGACCAGCGAAGCCCGCATGCCTTCCGTGCCCATGGTTTCGCCGTCGCTGATGGCGATGGTGTTGAACTCCATGGGCGTGCCACCGGCGGCGCGGATGCCTTCCTTCACCTTGGCCGAAAGCCGCCGCAGATGGAAGTTGCAGGGCATGGTTTCAATCCAGGTGTTGGCGACGCCGATGATGGGCTTGGCCAGATCGCTGTCGGTGAATCCGACTGCCTTGAACATGGCGCGGGACGGGGCGCGGTCGCGTCCGTCGGTGATGCCGTGGCTGCGGTGCTTTAGATCCATGAGAGAAAGATTATGACAGAGAACGGTTCATCTTAGGAACCTCGGCGCGGCGATCGGACTTCGGTTTTGTTGTAGCTCGGCGAGCAGAGGCCCCGACCGTATTTATCGCATCGAGCTACGTTCGCTAACCGATGCCGGCCGCACCGCCGGCTTGAACCTTAACTCTCCGCAGGCGCGAAGAAAACCAGCACGACCAGCTCTTCCTCAATGTCATAAAAACGATGTTCTACTTCCGCTGCCACAAAAATTACGGTGCCCTCGCATATTGCCCGATCTTCCCCTCCCGCTCGCATGCGAGCCCGCCCGCGCACCACGAAATACGCCTCGTCTTCCCGATGGGGCTTTTGCCAATCCGTTCCTCCCGCTGGCAAGGTATAAACTCCAACGCTCATAGCCGGAGTTCGCAGAAACTCGAGATACGATTTTCCCGTCCGCTCGCGCTCTTTCTCTAACGCTGCAATCTCAAAAAACTCTGCTTCCTTATTCATGACTTATCCATTGTCATCCTGAGCGGAGCCGGTGCGTTCGCTCGCGAACGCAGAGGCGCAGTCGAAGGACCCCTACCGCAGGCAATCGCCATCCCAATGAGCTTCTAAAATCTTCCACGCGCCTAAGATTCGATCGGATAACGCATCACCGATCTACTGAAACGCGCCGGCGAAGAAGATTTCTGTGTATTGCCGCACCAGGCTTTCTTCCTGCAAAGACCCTTCGGGCCGATACCACTGGTAAATCCAGTTAATCATGCCAAGCAACGCAAAGGCCGACGCCCTCGCGCTGACGTTCCTTTTGGCCTGGCGCGCACGCTGCACTTCCTCGATCAGATTCTCCACATAGTGCACATAGTCTTTTTTTCGCGCGTTGATTCGTCGCCGCATCGCAGGAGGCAGCGGATGATTCTCGTGCAACATCACCGTGATCTCGCGATCACGCACGCTCATGACCACTTCGATGTGCCTGCGGATCAGCATCCGCAAACGTTCCTCGGGATCGGCTATGCCCTGCACCGCGTCAACCACCCGTTCCTGGGTGATGTCCAGGGCATGATTCATGAGGTTGAACAGGATCTCGTCTTTGCTCTGGAAATGATGATAGAGGCCGCCCTTGCTGAGCTTGAGGGCTGCGGCCACGTCGTTCATGGAAGTGGCGTCGTAGCCCTGCTGCTGGAAAAGCCGGGCGGCAGTTCGCAGGATGTCCTGCCGCGAATCAATTGCGGTCTCACGAGTCATTGGGAAAAGAATATACAGGCTAGCAGTTCTTAATGTCGCGTGTGGGCGTCCTCAGGGGCCTTAGGTGCCTTTGCGTCCTTCGCGGTATTCTTCGCGTTCTTTGCGGTTAAAAAGCTTTTGCCGTAAGGGGCTTTCGCCCTTTCAGGGCTTGGTCGTTTCTCGTTTTCCACCCCGGGCTTGCGCCCGGGGCTGCAATCTTGCGCCGCTTCGCGGCTTCTGTCCGGTAGCCGTAAGACTAAGTCGCGAAGGAGCAATGTCGAAGGAGAGGGAGCAATGTCGAGGCCGAGGGAGCAATGTCGAGGGCGAAGGAGCAACATGCGTCGAAGGTCATCCGCTCTCGGCTTTTATGGCGAGACGGCTTCCTTGCCGGGGATCCAGTAGATTTCTTCTTTTAGTACTTCCCTGGTAAAGCCGATTCGTTGCAGCATTCCCTTGCCGTGCTCGATCATCTGGGGATGTCCGCACAGATAGCCGACGGAATTGGCGGCGTTGAGCCCCCATGCATCGGTATATTTGCGGATTAAATCATCTACCCGGCCGAGTTCGCCGGTCCATTTGGGATCGTCCCATGGGCGGCTGACGGTGGGCACGTACTTCAGCCATGGCACCTCCTGGGCGAATTTCCGAAGTTCTTCGAGGTAGCCGAACTCCCAGGAGCGGCTGGCGCCGTTCAGTAGAAATAATTTCTGCTCCCCGGCAAACCTGCCCTCTTTCCAGTCTTGGTAAAGGGTGCGGATATAGCTGACGAAGGGCGCAATGCCGGTAACGGTCGAAACCAGGAAGTGATTGGTGCGTCCGCTTTTCGTGTCAAGGGTAAAGCGTCCCTTGGGAACCTTGCGCATGAGCATTTCATCGCCCACTTGCAGTTTGTAAATCTCGGGGGTCACCTCACCGTGAGGAACCAGCTCAAAAAAGAATTCAATCTCATTTTCATACGGGGAGGAGACGATCGAATACGGACGCTCCGAACGCTTCTCCGGGCGCTCCACGCCCAAAGTGGCATATTGGCCAGGAGCGAATTTGAACTCGCCGCTAGCCTGGACACGGATCATCCACAGATCGGAAGAAAAATCCGCGCGCTTGACTATTCTGACGCGGTAAAACTTGTCATCAGTAGTAACCATGCGCGTCGCCTCAGGTCGACGAGCATATAAGGTGCATCAGGCAGCGGGAATATGGCAAGCCAGAATTCGATTTGCCCGGTTTACTGATTCAGGACGGGCGCTTTAGGATTGGGTTACGGAACGGTCGGAAGCTTGCGGATGGGTCAGGCTCTTTGAGATTCGGTGCCCGCCTGGGCTAGGGTCGATGAAGTCAGTTCGGACCGCTGGTGAAGTCTCTGCAAAGAAATGTTAATGGTTTCGGCGCCGGTGGTGTTGCCCTGGGCGCTGGCTTCGCTCATGACGCGGGCAGCACTTTCCGACAAAGCACTTGCCACTTCCAGCAAGGCGAGAAGCGAGTCGGCATGTAGTCTCCACAACGACGGCGAATTCTGAGCCCGCCTGAGTTCTTCCAGTTCCGTGCTGATGCGAGCGACAACCGCTACAATCCGCAACAATGCGCGAGCGACGCTGCCGCGTTGGGTTTTCTCTTCCAGATAGTCGGCGCTGCAAGCCTCCGCTTCACCCGGAGTGAGTGTGAGATTGAAAAACCGCATGGGAACAACCTGGCGGAATTTCGGGTCGGCCACGCGCACAAACACGCGAATGGATTCCTCGACCTGCCGGACCTTGGACTCTTCGGTGGAAATCTGCTGAGGTGTAACCGCCGCGCGCATGGCCTGGACGTCGACTGCTGGCCGGCGGGGGCGCGTGGCGGGCGCAGGTTTAGCACCAGAACGATTGCTTTTGGCAAAATTGGGAGTGGGCACCGACGCGAAGTATGAAACCCGGCGAATGGGAGGGCGTCGCTGCAGAGCTTGCTTAAGCTTGGAGACACGGCGAAACTTGTCCAGCGCCATACTGTAATCGAGCTTCAGCAACTCATTTTCTTCCAGGCTGGCGACGTGTTCGACAGTGACGTCCACTCCTTCCACGTTGCCCAGAATGCTGCCGCCCTGCTCCTGCAGGGCTGAGGCAAATTCCCTTATTTCCGCCGTAGCGGAGTGAAAGAGCTCGTCGAATCGCTTACCGAAGGCGGCGTTGTAGGGAGCGATCGTGGCCAGCACTCCAGGATGGTAAAAAGACGAATCGAGCAACTGTTTGAGCTCGCGGACCCGAACGATGATCTCCGAATCCAGCAGCGCATTCAGGTCGGGGTAGCTTTGAGCCTCCTGCTGCAGGGGATCGAAACGCCGCAGCAGTTGCACGTGCTCTTCGGAAAGCGAGGGCACATCGGCGTCGGCAAGAATTTCGATCAGGGCAATTTCGAAAGGCGACAGCGGAAGCGACCCGTCGAGACCATAGCCGCGGCGCTCCCACTGTCCGGGGACGCGGGGGTGACGATAAAGGAAAGTAGCGACCAGGTCGGTTTTGTCGCGATTTACGTCGCTGGCGTCCTTTTTCCGGGTGTAATAGCGCAGCATAGCTTCTGCGATTTCCGGATCAATCTCCGAGGTAAACGCCCGGCGCAGCATGGCAGGAGTGATGGCCTGATCGAGCAGGCGCAGCCAGCGCCGCATCTTGTCTAGCGTGGTCCGGACTTCGCCATCCCCTTGTTGCAGGGAGATCGCTTCCAGCCCGGCGGGAACCGGAATCTCGCCGCCGACGTGGTCCTGTAGGAGCTTCTCATAGAAGCCCTGCACGGTGGCCAGAATGGCTAGCTCCCACTTCGGATCTTCTACCACGTTGTCGCTCCTGAGAACGCCACCTACTTTGATGCAGTGGACACAGGTTTAACTTTAGTAAAGCTTATGCCTGGCTTCCCGCACAATCGTTTTCCAAAGGGGATGGCACTAAAGTCACAATAGAGGGGTTGGGGATTGAAGATTGTGGATCTGAGATTGCTGATTTCAAAGCCGATCCGTGGCTACGGTTCAATCTGAAGTCGGAAGTCTTCAATCTCAAATCTGCAATCCGAAACCTGCAATCGTCATTGCTCTTATCTCTTCAGGTCTTTCAGGATTTCACGTGCCGCGTTGGCGCCCGAGCCGCCGGTCAAGCCTACGCCGGGATGGGTGCCTGAGCCGCATAGATACAGATTCTGAATTGGTGTACGGTAGCGCGCCCAGTCCAGCAATGGACGCATGGTGAAGAACTGGTCCAGTGCCAGCTCGCCATGAAAGATGTGCCCACCGGTCAGTCCGTAGGTTTCTTCCAAATCCTGCGGGGTGATGATCTGGTGGGTCAGAATCAGTTCCGGCAGGTTAGGCGCATATTGGGCCAGCGTCTTGACCACGGTGTCGCCCAATGGCACGCGTTGCTTTTCCCAGTCGATGCCTTTCAGCTTGTAGGGGGCGTATTGCATGTAAATCGACATCACGTGCTTGCCCTCGGGCGCGAGCGAAGGATCGGTGAGCGAGGGAATCGCGACTTCAAGATAGGGCTGCCTTGAGAAATTGCCGTACTTCGACTCGTCAAAGGCACGCTCGAGATAGTCAATCTCCGGACCGATGTGAATGCGGCCGCTTAAAGCACGATTGTGATCTTCGCCCTCGAGCGCAGTGAACTTCGGCAGCCCCGAAAGGGCCAGATTGACCTTGGCGACGGTGCCTGGCAGGCGGTAGTGCTGCAGCTTCATCACAAAATCGGGCGACAGGTGCGCGGGATCGACCAGCTTCAGCAGAGTACGCTTAGGATCTGCGTTCGAGATAGTGGCTCTGGCGCTGATCTCCTCTCCGGTGGAGAGCACGACGCCGCTGGCAATGCCACCCTTCACGCGAACTTCAATTACTTCGGCGCCGCTTCGGATCTCAGCCCCGGCTTGTTGCGCGGCAGCGGCCATGGCCTGTGTCACAGCGCCCATGCCACCGGCTGCGAACCAAGACGTGCCGGCAGGATGGTCGTCGGCGGCCGCGCGCATAAGCAATACCAGGCTGCTGCCGGCTGACCACGGTCCAAGGAATGTCCCAAAGATTCCTCTGGCGGCAATGGTGGCGCGCAACAGTTCGGTTTCGAAATACTCGGCCACTAGGTCGGCGACTGCCATCGGTCCCCAGCGCAGCAGTCGGTACATATCCCTCCGGCCTAGTTTGCGGACGGCGCGGCCGGTGTTGAGCATGCCCCACAGATCGCCGGAGCTTGGATTGTCGATATTGGGCGGAGCCAAAGCCAAAGCCTTGCCTATCACCCGCCCCATTCTGGCCAGTGAGGTCTGGAACTGGGGATATTTTCCTGCGTCCTTCTGGGAAAACTTGCTGATTTCCTGTGCGGATTTTTCCGGGTCTCTGTAGAAAACGAGGGCGCGGCCGTCGGGGGCGAGGGAAGTCAGCTCAGCTTCCGGCGTAATCATCTTCATCCCGTGCTTCGCCAGTTGCATGTCGCGGACGACATCCGGCCGCAGAGGCCCGGCGGAGTGGGCGAGCGTGGAACAGCGGAAGCCGGGATGAAATTCTTCGGTGATGGCCGCGCCGCCGGCCTGGGCCCGGCGCTCCAGCACTAGCGGCTTGTAACCGGCCTTGGCCAAGTAGAACGCCGTGACCAGCCCATTGTGGCCGCCGCCGATAATGACAACATCGCGGTTCGTGGATCCGCTGGAGTTTGCGGGCATGGGCTTAGGCCGCTCCCTTGAAGTCTTTCAGGATTTCCAGGGCCGCGAGCCTGCCGGGTCCGCCCATGATGCCCCCACCTGGATGGGTGGCCGATCCGCACATATAAAGGTTCTTGATGGGAGTGCGGAATTGCGCCCAACCCGGCACCGGCCGCAAGAAGAAGAGCTGCTCTAGCGACAATTCGCCCTGGAAAATGTTGCCTTCGCTCAAGCCGAACTCGCGTTCCAGATCGAGCGGCGTGACCACCTGGCGATGCAGAATGATGTCTTTGATGTTGGGCGCGTACTCGGCGATGGTATTGATCACGTTGTCGCCGAAAGCCTCCTTCTGGTCGTCCCAGTTGAGGCCGGGCCGTAGCTTGTAGGGGGCGTACTGCACGAAGCACGACATGATGTGCTTGCCCGGTGGCGCGACCGATGGATCGGTCAGTGTGGGAATGACCATGTCAATATAAGGGCGGCGGGAAAAGTTGCCGTACTTGGCGTCATCGTAGGCACGTTCCATGTATTCGACGCTGGGAGAGATCGAGATCGCGCCGCGCAGATGAGCGCCCGGGCCGGGTATGGCTTTGAAGTTCGGCAGAGCGTCAAGCGCCAGATTAACTTTGCCGGAAGAGCCGCGATATTTGTAGCGGTTCACGTCTTCCAGAAACCCGGACGGCAGCGTGCCGGCCTCGAGAAATTTTGTGAAGGTGAGTCTGGGATCGACACTCGACGAGATGATGTCAGCATAGATCTCATCGCCATCAGCGAGGACCACTCCCTTGGCTTTGCCGTTCTTCACGATGATCTGGGCGATGGGGGCCTTGGTGCGGATTTCAGCGCCGGCTTCGCGGGCCGCGTCGGCGATGGCATTGGAAATTGCTCCAGTGCCGCCGCGGGCGAATCCCCAGGAGCGGAACGCGCCGTCGATCTCTCCCATGTAGTGGTGGAGCAGAACGTAGGCGGTTCCCGGGGAACGAACGCCCAGGAAAGTGCCGATAATGCCCGACGCGGACATTGTGGCTTTGAGCACGTCAGTCTCAAACCACTGATCCAGGAAGTCGATGGCGCTCATAGTCATCAGTTGAACCTGGTTGTATTTATCCTCGCTGGTCATGCCCTGAAAGCGGCGGCCGATGAACAGAAGCTTCATCAGTTCTTTTGGATTAAGAGTTGCGGGATCGGGCGGCACCATGCTCAGGATCGGCTTCACGAAGCGGCACATGGCCTGCATCGCTTTACCGAATTCGTCGTAAGCTTCGGCGTCAACTTTCGAGTGGCGCGCGATCTCGCGATGCGTCTTGCCGTGATCGTTCACCCGCCACAGATAGTCGCCGCTAGGCATGGGAGTGAAGGTGCCGTCGAGCGGCAGGATTTCCAGGCCATGGCGGGGCAGGTCGAGGTCGCGAATGATCTCCGGCCGAAGGAGCGAGACCACGTAAGAGCACACTGAAAACTTGAACCCGGGAAAGACTTCTTCCGTGACGGCCGCGCCTCCGAGCACATGACGGCGCTCAAGCACCAGAACTTTCTTTCCCGCGCGTGCCAGATAGGCGGCGGTGGTGAGGCCGTTGTGGCCTCCGCCGATGATGATTGCGTCGTACTTTGAATTAGACGGCATGCCAGCTTTCAATTTTCAGTCCGCGAACATGGACTGCTTTTGCGATGCAAAGATTGCCCAGGATTCTAACAGCTTCCGAAATGCGGCGAAGAGATGCGGATTCAGAGCCCGCTGAGGAGGACGGCCCAGGTAAGAATGACGTTCCAGGGTGATGTCATGGATGAACGATCCTGATCGAAATGTCATTCTATCGGGAAGTTTGTGTTCTGTCTGCAAAGATCAAGCGCATTCTTTGCGTTCTTTGCGATCTTTGCGGCTAAAGATTCTGACCGCAAAGTTTGAAAAAGTCGCAACGCGACGATAAAAGCCAGGTCAGTCGTGACCTGCAGTCATAGCACTGGCGTCACATCATCCGCGCTGCTTATAATTCAACTGCGACGTTTTTCTTCCTAACGAGGAAACCACATTGCCAGTCGGAACTGCATTCCACGAGAGAACTTTTCCGCTTTGCCAGAGCCTGAATTACCGCGAGTGGTCGGGATATTACGCGGTCAGCGTCTACGAGGTGCATCACGAGCACGAGTACAACGCCATCCGCAACGCGGCCGCACTCATCGACATCACGCCGCTTTACAAGTACTTGATCACTGGCAAGGACGCCAGCAAGCTGGTGAATCGCGTAATCACGCGGGATATCACAAAAGTACGGGTGGGGCAGGTTATCTACTGCTGCTGGTGCGACGAGCAAGGCAAGGTGATCGACGATGGCACCATCACTCGCCTGGAGGAGAACAAATACCGCTGGACCGCTGCCGATCCCAGCCTACGCTGGTTCCGGCAGAACGGATTGAATATGGATGTTCAAGTCGAGGATATTTCCGAACAGCTTGCCGCGCTCGCGCTGCAAGGACCAACCTCGGGCAAGCTCCTCAAGGCGGTCGCTGAAGCCGACATCGCCAACCTCAAGTACTTCCGGATGACTCGCGGCAAAATCGGCAACGTCTTTGTCGACATTTCCCGCACCGGCTACACCGGCGATCTGGGCTACGAAATTTGGGTTCCGTGGAAGGACGCGGTGAAAGTTTGGGACTCGATCATGGAAAAAGGGAAGCAGTTTGACATCCACGCCGCGGGCATGCTGGCGCTGGATGTGGCCCGGGTCGAGGCCGGGCTGTTGCTCATCGAAGTGGATTACACCAGCAGCAAGAAGGCGCTGACTGCTTCGCAGAAATACTCGCCCTACGAGTTGGGCTTTGGCAAAATGGTGCACCTGGAAAAAGAAAATTTCATTGGCAAGGCGGCTTTGGTCGAGCAGCAGAAGCAGGGCTTGCCGAGGCAACTGGTGGGACTCGAGATTGACTGGCCCGAAATTGAGGAGCGTTACGAAAATTTCGGGCTTTCGCCGGCGGCTCCCAGCCAGGCCTCGCGTGTGGCCGTGCCTGTATATCTGGATGACAAGCAGGTGGGTAAGGCGACTACCACCACGTGGTCGCCGGTGCTGAAGAAGATGATCGCACTGGCCAGTGTGGACACCGCGCATTCGCAAATCGGCACCAGGCTGCAGATGGAAATCACCATTGAAGCGGTCCGGCAGACGGCTACAGCCAAGGTGGTGAAGATGCCGTTCTTCAATCCGGAGAGAAAGACGGCTGTGCCGGTGTAGGAGTCCGCATTCCGGCCTTGACAAGCAGATGAAATCCATCTCTCATTCATCTCGAACACAAAATTAACTTTTAGCGATAACCCTGGTCCTCCCAAATGATTCGAAAACTAGTCATAGCGCTCATTTTTTGTCTTTTGTTGGTGCGGTATCCACTGGGAGCGCAGAGTGTCTCCGCTCCCAACTCCGGCGTGCCGGTTCGCACCGGCGTTTACGATCCCAGCCTTGATGCCAGGGTGGAAGCCCTTCTGCGCCAGATGACGCTGGAGGAAAAGGTTGGCCAGTTGGTCCAGTACTCGCCGGGCCAGGCCACTGGTCCGGGCGCCGGACGCAGCGACTACAAGACCCTGATCGCCGGCAGTCAGATCGGAGCCCTGTTCAACGTCACGACCGCGAAAGAGACCAACGCCTTCCAGCATGTGGCGGTTGAAAAATCGCGCCTGCATATTCCAATCGTGTTTGGGCTGGACGTGATTCACGGCTTTCGAACCGAATTTCCCATTCCCCTGGGCCTGGCATCAACCTGGGATCCCGCGCTGGTGGAGCAGGCGGCACGCGTCGCCGCCCAGGAAGCCTCGGCTACCGGAATTCGATGGGCGTTTTCGCCAATGGTGGACATCGCCCGGGATGCCCGCTGGGGCCGGATGACCGAAGGCGCCGGAGAAGATCCGTTTCTGGGCTCGGCGATTGCAGTAGCCTATGTTCGTGGATATCAAGGCTCGCGGCTGGATGCGCCGGACAGTATCGCCGCCTGCGTGAAGCATTATGTGGGCTACGGCGCGGCCGAGAGTGGACGCGACTACAACACCACGGAGATTTCCGAGCACACGCTGCGGCAGTTTTACCTGCCTCCATTTCACGCCGCAGTGGATGCCGGCGCGGCCACGATCATGAGCGCTTTCAACTCGCTCAACGGAGTGCCGGCCTCGGCCAACCCCTTCACCCTGCAGCAGATTTTGCGTAAAGAATGGGGATTCCGCGGGGTGGTGGATAGCGATTGGACGTCAGTCGCTGAACTCATTCCGCATGGCATCGCCAACGACGGTGCGACAGCCGCCCGCAAAGCTTTTCTGGCGGGCGTCGACATGGACATGGTGAGCAGCCTTTATCACGATCACCTGGCCGAACTGGTTCGTTCCGGGCAGGTTCCGCAGGCAAAGCTGGATGAAGCGGTGCGCCGGGTTCTGCGCCTCAAGTTCGCGCTGGGATTGTTCGATCATCCCTATGCCGAAGAGGCACATGAAGCCGACGCGATGTTGCGGCCGGAGAGCGTCACGCTGGCGCGAACCGCGGCCGAGCGATCGTTTGTTCTGTTGAAGAATGACGCCGGACCGAATAACGCACCGATCCTGCCGCTTTCCAATGCGGTTCATGAGATCGCATTGATTGGACCGCTCGGCGACGATGCTGGAAACATGCTGGGAGCTTGGACCGCGCAAGGCCGGCCAGCAGATGCGGTCACTCTACGGGCTGCGCTTGCGCAACGCCTAGGAGAGCAGCATTTGTTTCAAGCTAAAGGCGTCGGCATCACGGGCGGGTCGGATGAAGAGTTGAATGCCGCTGTCGCGGGCGTGGCGAAGGCAGACGTAGTGATCCTCGCGCTCGGCGAAGATGCTCCAACCATGACCGGCGAAGCCGGTTCACGAACCAGGCTGGGATTGCCGGGCCGCCAGCAGGAATTGCTGGAGAAAGTTGTCGCCACCGGCAAACCGGTTGTCCTTATTCTGTTCAGCGGGCGTCCGTTAACTTTGCCGTGGGCATTCGAGCATGTTCCGGCGGTGCTGGCCGCCTGGTTTCCAGGCATTCAGGCGGGACCGGCGCTGGTTCGCACGCTTTACGGTGATTCCAATCCCAGCGGCAGGCTGGTGGTGAGCTGGCCGCGCAGCGTCGGGCAGGAACCGCTTTACTACAACGCGCTCAATACGGGGCGTCCGGCGGAAAAAGTGGATTTGACCCATCCCCCGACCAACGGCGAGGAGAAATACGTATCGCGTTACATCGACGAACAGACCAGCCCGCAGTTTCCCTTCGGCTACGGCCTCTCGTACAGCAGCTTCCGCTACGGGGCCGTCGAGGTCAGCGGAAACAGATTGAAGGCGTCCGCTTTGAACCAGGGCCTTCATGTCTCTGCCGCGGAGGCGAAGCCAGTCCTGAGCGCCAGCGCTGAAGTTACCAACACCGGCTCTCGACCGGCGGAGGAAGTGGTTCAATTCTACGTACGTCTGCAAGGCACGAGTGTGACCCAACCGGTGCGGGCGCTGAAGGGATTTCAGCGAATATCGCTCGCGCCCGGCGAAAGTAAAAAAGTAACCTTCCCTTTGGGACCGCGAGTTTTCGCCCTATGGAACGACCAAAACCAGTTTGCCGCCGAGCCCGCAAACGCGACCATCTGGATTAGTCCGGACTCGGCCCAGGGATCGGGAGTCGCAGTGGAGATTGTGCAGTAGGGAAAACAAAAATGTGACAGGCGGCTCATCTAGCCGATCTTCTTGTGGAATACCTTTAGCTCTTTTGGGTTGATGAAGACGGCGTCGTCTTTGGTCAGCTCAAGCTCGCGGAATCTTTCCTGGGATAGTTCAACGTGTACCGGAGCGCCCCACTCGGTGAGGGCTTCGACCTTGACCAGTGGGCCGGCTGAGTTGATGTGTTTGATGGTGGCGCGAAAATTGCTTCCACCATTGGGCTGGCGGTTTATCTCCAACAGGTGAGGACGTACGTACACCAGCTCTCCGGTGGCGTTGTCGTGGATCGCCGGAGTCTCCTCGTCGATGCGGCCGTGGAACAGATTTACGTTGCCCAAAAAGTTGTAGACGAAAGGCGTCATGGGTCGATGGTAAACCTCGTCCGGACTGCCGACCTGTTCGATGCGGCCTTCGTTCATTACCGCAATCCGATCCGCGACTTCTAACGCTTCGTCCTGATCGTGGGTTACGAACACGCTGGTGATGTGAACTTCGTCGTGCAATTGGCGCAACCAGCGGCGCAATTCCAGGCGGACCTTCGCATCCAGCGAGCCAAAGGGCTCGTCCAGAAGCAGGACTTTGGGCTCGACGGCCAATGCCCGCGCCAGCGCAACCCGCTGCCGCTGGCCTCCGGAAAGCTGGGAAGGATACCGGCCGGACAAATTTTTCAACTGGATCAACTTAAGCAGTTCGTCTACCTTGGCGCGGATTTGTTCTTTCGATGGACGCACGGCACGTGGCCGCACTTTGAGTCCAAAGGCGATGTTCTCAAATACGGTCATGTGACGGAAAAGAGCATAGTGCTGAAACACGAAGCCGACCCGGCGATCGCGCGCGGTGCGCTGCGTGGTGTCCTCGCCATCAAACAGCACAGTTCCAGAATCCGCGAATTCCAGCCCGGCGATGATGCGCAGCAGAGTCGTCTTTCCGGATCCGGACGGACCCAACAGAGCCACCAGCTCACCGGTCGGCACTTTCAGGTTCACCTGGTCGAGTGCGGCAAACTGGCCGAACCGCTTGCTGATGTTTCGAGCATCAATGCTCATGCAATTTCCCCATTCCACTCCGCGGATTCAGCGAGCTGACGGCGGGCTCGCCACTCCACCAGCGTCTTGACTACCAGAGTAGCCAGAGCCAGCAATGCCAGCAGAGACGCCACGGCGAAGGCGGCGGCAAACTGATATTCGTTGTACAAGATCTCGACGTGCAGCGGCATGGTGTTGGTGCGTCCACGGATATGTCCGGAGACGACCGAGACTGCACCAAACTCGCCCATGGCCCGGGCATTGCAGAGAATCACGCCATAGAGCAATCCCCATTTTATATTAGGCAGGCTCACCCGGAAAAAAGTTTGCCAGCCGCTCGCGCCCAGGGCCAGCGCGGCTTCTTCTTCGTCCTGTCCCTGGGCCTGGAGTAGCGGGATCAGTTCGCGAGCCACAAAAGGAAAGGTGACGAAGATGGTAGCCAGCACGATTCCCGGAACCGCAAAAATAATTTGCAGATCATGCCGCGCCAGCCAGGGTCCGAGTAATCCCTGCAGGCCGAAGAGCAGCACGTAGATCAGCCCCGAAACCACCGGGGAAACGGAGAATGGCAAATCAATCAGGGTGATCAGCAAACTCTTGCCGACGAACTCAAACTTGCCGATGGCCCAGGCGGCCGCCACTCCAAACACCAGGTTCAAAGGAACGGCAATCCCTGCTGCCAGCAAGGTCAACCGGATTGCCGCAAGCGCGTCGGGTGTGCGCAAGCTAGCCCAGTACACGGCAGCGCCCTTTGCAAAGGCCTGGGAAAAAACGATTGCCAGCGGCAAGAAAATAAAGAGCGCCAGAAAAAACACAGCTACGCCTATCAGCGTCCAGCGCACCGAGGCCGATTCGCCGGTCGCAGCAGTGGTCGCCCGACGCGACGCCGGGAGCCTTCCCGCAGCTAATGTAGTAGTTGCCATCGTCAGGTCTCGATCACGTCAGGAACTAATGCAACAGGCTTCTCTTCTCTACGGCTGCTGCTCCACCTCTGCAAAAGATTGATGGGCAAAAGCAAGGCCAACGAGAACACCAGCATTACCACGGCGATGGCAGTTGCACCCGCATAGTCGTACTGATCCAGCTTGGTGATAATCAGCAGAGGCGTGATTTCAGTTCGCATCGGCATATTGCCCGAGATGAACACCACCGAGCCGTATTCGCCGACCGCACGCGCGAACGCCATGGCAAAGCCGGCCAGCGCAGCTGGAAGGATCGTCGGCAGCACAACTTTCGAAAAAGTCTGCCAGCGGCTGGCTCCAAGGCTGGCCGCGGCCTCCTCAAGTTCCTTGTCCATGTCTTCCAGGACGGGTTGCACGCTGCGGACAACGAAGGGCAGCCCGATAAACGTGAGCGCGATCGCCACTCCCAGCGGAGAGTAAGCGGACTTGATTCCGAGGGAAGCGAGAGGCTTGCCGAGCCAGCCATTCGGCGCATAGATGGTGGTCAATGCGATGCCCGCAACCGCAGTCGGCAGCGCGAATGGGAGGTCCACCAACGAGTCAAAAAGCCGTTTGCCGGGAAATGTGTAACGCACCAGCACCCACGCCACCAGGACTCCAAACACAAGATTGATCAGCGCACCGATCAGCGATGCTCCGAAGGTAAGGCGATAAGAAGCCACTGCCCGCGGAGACGCCACGATATGCCAGAACTGTGCCCAGGTGAGCGACGATGCCTTCAGGAAAGTTGCGGCCAGGGGAATCAGGACAATGAGGCTGAGATACAAGACGGTGAATCCCAGCGCCAGTCCGAAGCCCGGTAGGTTGCTGCGTTTTTTGAATGTAAAACTCATCAGGATAGTAGCTACTGATTTGGCTGATAAATCTGGTCAAATATGCCGCCATCAGCGAACTGCGTCTGCTGCGTCTTTTGCCAGCCCCCGAAAACGTCGTCGATGGTGACCAGCTTTATCTTTGGGAAAAGTTGCAGCATATTTTTTCGCCACCGATTCAAGCCGGGGCCGATAGTAATTTTTGGCCGCGATCTCCTGACCTTCAGGCGTGTAAAGGTATTCAAGATAGGCCTGGGCCACACTGCGTGTCCCTTTCTTGTCCACAACTTTGTCGACGATCGCGACAGGTGGTTCGGCCAAAATGCTCTGCGAGGGCACGACGATTTCCACCTTGTCAGGCCCCAGCTCCTTGATCGAGAGGAAAGCCTCATTTTCCCAGGCAATCAGCACATCACCGATGCCTCGCTGTACAAACGTAGTGGTCGAACCGCGCGCTCCTGAATCGAGCACCGGAACATTCTTGTAGAGGCGACTCACAAAATCCCGAGCCTTGTCGTCAGTGCCACCGGGTTGCTTGAGGGCGTAGGCCCAGGCTGCGAGATAATTCCAGCGTGCGCCGCCCGAGGTTTTGGGATTGGGCGTGATCACTGATGTGCCGGGCTTCACCAGGTCGTCCCAGTCCTTGATGTGTTTCGGATTGCCTTTCCTCACCAGGAAGACGATCGTCGAAGTGTAAGGAGTGCTGTTCTGCGGCAACCGCTTTTGCCAGTCGGCCGGGAGCAGGCCGGCGTTCTTCGAAATTGCGTCGATATCGTATGCCAGAGCCAGGGTCACAACGTCAGCTTGCAATCCGTCAATGACGGCACGGGCCTGCTTGCTGGATCCGCCATGCGACTGTTCGACGCTAACGGTCTGGCCAGTCTTGGTTTTCCAGTATTTAGCGAAGGCCTGGTTGAAATCCTGATACAACTCGCGCGTCGGATCGTACGAAACATTGAGCAATGAGACCTGCTGCGCCAACCCTTGCAGCGACAAAAAAACCAGCAGGCCAAGGACCACGACTGTCTTCTGCACTGGCATCCCCTATGAATAGTTTCAGCTAAAAAGAAAACGGCCAACGATCTTGATCATCGTCGGCCGTTTGAGAACTTGAATGTTTTGCTCCGGCTACATTCGATCCTCGTGGCCACGATGATTCCGACACCCGCAGCAACAGCTGGCAGTGTTACAACACGTGGACATGGTTCGGCCGGTCATCATGAAGGGAGTATAAGCAAAAGGCCAGGTATAAGTCTAGTACTTTTATAGACATTGTTGCTTTGATGGGGCGGATGCGGGTTCGTTATCTTTTGACAGCTGCCGGGCTTTGCCCGGCTGGGCGGGTGGGGCACCCGCCCCTACGTGGGCTTTCGCGGGAACAGGTTCTTAGTTCTTCAATGCCGCGGCGCGCGTTTGCTCGCGCTTGGCCTCATCGAGCCTGCCGAGGTGATTGTAGGCTTGCGCCAGGAGCGAATGGGCCTCGGCGAAATCGGGCAGGCGGCTGCATGCAATCTCCAGATGAATGGCGGCTGTCTTATAGTCAGCACCTTTCAGCAAACTGAATCCCATTTCGTAGTGAGCCCACGACGAGTCTGGCATCAGCTCGATTGCGCTGCGCAATCGTTCGATTGCCTGCGGGTATTGTCCCAGTTGAGCCAGCGCTACTCCCATCACGTACTGCGCGAGATACATCTTCGAGGCAGCCGCCATCACGGGCTGAAGGAGAGCGACGGCCTTGTCCGGCTTTCCGTCATCCAGTGAACGCTGTGCTGATAAGACCGTATTCGCGATTGCGATTTCATCTTTAGGATCAACTCCTCCGGATGCCGCGGCGGCTGGCGCCGTGGATTTCTGCAGGCCCACGTATCCCAGAGACGCCAGCTTCTGCATTTCGCTCGACGTAAGATCGCCAGAGGCAGTGCCCGAGCCGCTAAAACGCCGGTCGAAAGCGTCGAGCTGCGCCGCTATGGTTTCCAGAGTTGCTTTGGAACTCTGTGCCAGGTTGTGCGCCGTGGCTGGATCGGATGAGATGTCGTACAATTCCGGTCGGGGCGCCTTGATATACAAATATTTTCCGGCACGCCACGACTCGAGCGTGCTCCACCCAAACGCCCTCTGCGAAAGCTCGCTGGCGGAATAAGCTGGCCGGTCAGCGTTCGGACTTGCGTTCGCGATACGCAATAACGACTGCCCCTGCATCTGTGACGGGATAGCTACGCCCGCGACTTCCAGGAGGGTGGGAGCAATATCGATCAGACTGGCCCGGGCTCGCACCCGCTTTCCCGCGCTTTGGTTTTGTGGCAATTTCACAAGCAAGGGAACGTGAGCGGTTTCGTCGTAAAGAAAAATGCCGTGGCTATCTTCGCCATGCGCCCCCAGGCTCTGGCCATGGTCGGCGGCAATCACGATCAGCGAATCTTCATACAACTTGGCGGTTCGAAGCGCGGCAACCAACTTTCCGACTGCGGCGTCCGCGGCCGCTATCGCGGCATTGTAAGCAGCGCCCGAAGCAGCCTCAGGATCATTCAGCTGCACCCACAAGAAGAATGGCCCCTGAGAATTGCGCGCCAGCCAGTTCGTGGCGCGAGCCGCGACTTGCGCTGCGGGCCGTTCAACGGAAGTGAAACGATTCTGTCCGCGCTCGGGCGGATGAAATCCGGCGTCATACACCACAAAGCCGCGGCTCGAAGCCAGGCGCAAACCCATTCTTCGGATCCAGTGCGATGGAACCGACAAACGCGGCTGTGCGGTAACCGCGCGCCCGCAGCAAATCTGGCACGAACGGCAAAGCAGGCGCCAGCTGCGCGCCAAACTCACTGGCCCGATGAGTCTGAGGATAAGTTCCCGAAAGGATGGTGGCGTGAGAGACCACGGTGAGCGGCGCCTGGGAATAAGCCTGCTCAAAAACTAAGCTCTGAGCCGGCAACGCCATCCAGGTTAGATGTGAGTTTCGTTTTTGAACCGAGAAACCCCATGAGGTCGGCACGGGTGGAATCGAGAGTGATGAGGATGATGTTCGGCTTGGTGGCGGCATGCGCTGAAAACGGATGAAGAACAACAAGAGCAGCGAATATGATTGCTAAGCTCCGCCGGAACATGGCTCAGTCTACCGCAGAGTTAGAGGAGGACGAGTGCGGGCGAGTCGCCCGCGGCCACACGGTCTGCGGCCATACGGTCGCTTGACATCGATCGAGATGGAGTCGAAAATCACGATCTACCTTGCCCTTCCGACGAATCCACAGACTTTGTTTCTTTCTGCTGCTGTGCGCCGGCGTTGCACTTTTGCTTTCCTGCCAGGCCAGAAGATGGCAGGGCGATCACAAGCTGATCATTCTTGGCATCGACGGCATGGACCCGCAGCTGCTCAAAAAGTTCATGGCGGAAGGCAAGATGCCGAACTTTTCCATCCTGGCTCAAAAAGGATCGTTTCGGCTGCTCACCACCAGCATTCCGCCGCAAAGTCCCGTGGCCTGGTCCAACCTGATCACCGGCATGAACGCGGGTGGCCACGGCATCTTCGATTTTATCCACCGCGATCCTCACACCCTGCAACCTTATTTCTCCGCGTCACGAGTGGAGCCGCCAAAACACGGAATTCATCTGGGAAGCTGGGTCATTCCCCTGGGCAGCGGCAGGGCGGAGCAACTTCGCCAGGGAAAAGCGTTCTGGGAAATTCTGGACGAACACGGCGTGCCCAACTCAATCTTTCGCATGCCGTCGAATTTTCCTCCGGTTTCCTCGAAGGGACGGACCTTGTCGGGAATGGGCACGCCAGATTTGCGCGGCAGCTATGGCAGCTTTTCTTTTTACACCGATGATCCCATGGCAAGCGCCGGAGCGGTTGAAGGCGGGCAGATCATCCCGGTCGAGGTGCAAGACTCGCAGGTAAAGGCCAAGCTGATTGGACCGGATAACACTTTCCGCAAGGGAGCTCCTCCGGCGCTCGAGCCTTTCACCGTTTCCGTCGATCCATTGGCGGCGGTCGCAAAGTTCACAGTGCAGGACGAGAAATTTGTGCTGCGCCAAGGAGAGTGGAGCGACTGGGTCCACATCCAGTTTCAGTTGATCCCATTCATCGGGAATGTGAAAGGTATCTGCCGTTTCTATCTGAAACAGACGCACCCCAGATTTGAGTTGTATGTCTCGCCCATCAATATCGACCCCGCCGATCCCGCGCTGCCGATCTCTACCCCGAAGAATTATTCCCGCGAGCTCGCGGAAGAGGCTGGCGAGTTCTATACCCAAGGAATTTCGGAGGACACCAAGGCGCGCTCCGCCGGGGTTCTTGACGATGAGGAATATCTCGAGCAGGCTCGCACGGTATTGGCCGAACACCGCAAAATCTTTGATACCGAGTTTCCGAAGTTTCGCGCCGGCGTTTTCTTTTTCTATTTTTCCAGCCTGGATCTCAATTCGCACATGCTCTGGCGGCTGATCGATCCGCAACATCCGGAATACGACGCCTCGTTGGCGGCTGAATATGGATCGGCATTGCCGGAGTTCTACCAGCAGATTGACCAGGTGCTGGGCGAGGTCCTGCAGCGCATGGATGATCACACCACGATTCTCGTGCTCTCGGATCACGGGTTTGCGCCCTACAACCGTTCCTTCAACCTGAATACATGGCTGCTGAACCACGGCTACATTGCCTTGAAGAATGAGCCGAGTCCTGATCCGAGCCAGGCGTTTGCGAATGTGGACTGGAGCCGCACTCGTGCTTACGGGCTGGGCTTGAATGGACTTTATTTGAATTTACGCGGCCGCGAACGAGAGGGAACTGTTGAACCGGGAGCGCAGGCCGACGGGTTGCTGAAAGAAATTAAGGAGAAGTTGCTCGGCGTGCGGGATCCTCGGAGCAATCAGACTCCGATTACGCGAGTGGATCGCGCCAGCGAGGTATATCAGGGGCCTTACGCCGGGCAAGGCCCCGATCTTCTGGTCGGTTACAACCGCGGCTATCGCGCCGGATGGCAAACCATTCTCGGCAATTTTCCCTCTGAAGTTTTTGAGGACAACACCAACCCGTGGAGCGGCGATCATTGCATGGATTACACGCTGGTGCCCGGGGTGCTGCTGAGCAACCGGCCGATTGATGCTGCCAATCCAGCGCTCACCGACATCGCTCCCACCATCTTTGCGGAATTTGGAATACCCAAGCCGGGCAGTATGATGGGACACTCGGTTTTCTAGCGCAAGACCCACCGTTGAAGGGTCATCCCGAGCTTGCGACGGACCGGGCGTGCAGCCAGTGTGCAGCCTGCCTGCGAGTGCGTTGCTTGAGGGCTCAGAATTGCCGAGCTACACAGGAGACATCGGATGTCATCACAAAAAATCAAGATCGAGGGTGACTTGCTGGAAAAAGCCAAACAGTGCGCGGAAGCCTCCGGCTACGCGTCAGTGGACGAATTTGTGCTGCACACGGTTGAGAAAGAAGTCAAACGCCTGATGCCCGACCAGGGGGGTACGTCCGAGTCCAAGGAGAAAGTAACGAAACGATTGCAGGGACTGGGCTATATCGAATAGTTCCATTCACGGATGGTGAAACAAGCAGGCTCCTCCACTGCGCTCGCTTTGCTCCGCTCCGGTCGGGATGACAAGAGTTTTGCATTGTGCTTACCCAATTGCGTATGACAGCATCCTTCACGCCGAGCTTGGCCCTCATCGATCGGTTGATCAGCAGCCCGTCGACGCTTGTGGTTGTGATTTCCATCGTGATCGGGCTGTTGATGGTAATCGTGTTTCGCTACACTTCTGATCAAAAAGCAGTTGGCCGGGCTAAGGATCGATTAAAGGCACAGCTGCTGGCCGTCCGCCTTTTTCAGGATCAGCTTCCTGTGGTGATGCGCGCCTATGCGCGAATTCTTCGTGGCACGGGCAGCTACCTTCGTCTGGCCTTCACTCCTTTTCTGGTCGCGATTCTCCCCATAACTTTTCTGATCGTGCAGTTGGATCGATATCTGGGATGGGTTCCGCTAAGCCCAGCGCAGGCTTTCCTGGTGGAGGCTCGGGTGGACGATCCGGCGATCGTCAACGAGGTCGAGCTCCAGCTGCCTCCGGAATTGGTGAGCTCGGCTCCGGCCGTCCACGTTCCATTGGAAAAGGAAATCGTCTGGCGTGTGCTGGCTCAGAGCAAAGGCCAATACGACATCCACATCGCCGCAGCCGGGCAGACGGTTTCGAAACAAGTCGTGGTCTCGCCGGGGCTGGCGAAACTTTCGCCGGTTCGTTTGCGCGACAATTTTTGGGAGCGACTGTTCGTGTTCGGCGAGCCGCCGCTGGCGGATAACAGTCCGGTTCAGTCAATCGCGATTTCTTATCCGCCGCGGGTTATCACTTTTGCCTGGATGGAGTGGAACTGGATTGTCCTGTTTTTTATAGTGTCGTTAATCGCGGGTTTCGTTTTCAAAACTATTCTGGGAATCCAGGTATGAAGCTGCAACCATGCCCGCAAAAGCGACTCGGCGCGTGGTTCGTGTTCGCAGTGATCACCGGCCTAGTCTTGCTGTTTCCCGCGCGCGCTGAAGCCTACGCCGGCCCGGGGGCGGGATTTGCTGTCTTGTCTTCTTTCTGGACTATCTTCGTCGCCTTCCTTTATTCCTTCTATGCCCTGGTGACCTGGCCCATTCGCCAATTGCTGCGATTGTTCCGCCGCCGCAGAGCCTACGGCAAGGCCGAGGTGAAACGCGTAGTAATTGTCGGTTTCGACGGGATGGACCCCGCTCTAGCCACTCGCTTCATGGATGAAGGAAGACTGCCGAACCTCGCCGGGCTGCGTGACGGTGGAACCTTTCGTCCGCTGCGAACTACATTTCCCGCAATTTCGCCGGTCGCATGGTCCACGTTCCAAACCGGAGTCAACCCCGGCAAACACAACATCTATGATTTCCTGGCGCGAGATTTGAAGAACTACCTTCCATATCTTTCCTCGGCGCAAATCAGCGAGCCCAAACGCCACCTGCATATTGGCAAATACTCGTTGCCGCTCGGCAAGCCTGAGATCAAAGGCCTACGCCGCGGAACTCCCTTCTGGCATTTGCTCGGCAAGGCAGGCGTCTTTTGCTCGGTCATCCGGGTTCCCGTAACCTTTCCGCCGGAAAAGTTTCCCGGCGTGTTGCTTTCGGGCATGTGCGTCCCCGATCTGAAAGGAAGCCAGGGCACTTTCTGTTTTTGTTCTACCCGCGCAAGCAGCGACAAATTTCGCGAGGGCGGCGTACGAATTCCGATCGAACGCAATGGGGCATGGTTCCATTCCCATATTCCCGGCCCGGAGAACCCTTTGGGAACGGGCGGCGATTTGTGCGCGGAGTTCAAACTCCGTCCTGACGCCCACCACAATCATGCCCGCATTGAAATTGATTCCGAAAGGTTCACCGTAAGAGTTGGCGAATATTCGGAATGGATTCCGGTGAAGTTCAAGGCCGGCATGGGATTCACCGCTCATGGCATATGCCGTTTTTATCTGAAAGAAATCTCACCCGAAGTCGAAGTGTACATAACCCCGGTCAACATCGATCCTGGACGCCCGGACCTGCCAATTTCCCACCCCGTGACCTACTCGATTTATCTTGCGAAACTTTTTGGCCCCTATGCCACGCTGGGACTGGCGGAAGACACCTGGGCCCTCAACGAAGAAATCCTCGACGACCAGGCGTTTCTGGCGCAGTGCTACGGCAATCATGAAGACCGCGAGCGGATGTTTTTTGACGCGCTGGAAAAAACTCCTCAGGGATTGTGTGCCTGCGTGTTCGACACCACCGACCGGGTGCAGCACATGTTCTGGCGCTACCTGGATCAGGATCATCCCGCGGTCAAGGATGTGCCGCAAGCTCAGCGGCCGCGCGTGATCCAGGATCTGTACGATCGCATGGACAGCCTGATCGGCCGGGTCATGCAGCAGATAGACGATCAAACTCTGCTGCTGGTGATCTCCGATCATGGCTTCAAATCATTTGCCCGATGCATGAATCTGAATGCGTGGCTGCATCAGAACGGCTACCTGGCTTTGAAAGACGGAAAGAGCGAGAGCGGAGACTGGTTCGAAGACGTGGACTGGGCGCGCACCCGGGCTTACACCATGGGGCTGAACGGACTCTATTTGAATCTGAAGGGGCGCGAGCGGGAAGGCATTGTGGAAGCGGGCGCCGGAGCTGATGAGCTGAAGGAAGAACTTCGCAGCAAGCTTGATGGGCTGATGGACCCGGCATCGGGAAAGATCGGCATTACCGGAATGTTCGACTGCGACGCGGTCTACGCCGGACCGTATGTGGACAATGCGCCCGACCTGATCGTCGGTTATGGGGAAGGTTTCCGCGCCTCGTGGGATTCAGTCATGGGAAAAGTGACCGGCACAATTTTCGAGGACAATCTCAAAGCCTGGAGCGGCGATCACTGTGTGGATCCGCGGCTCGTTCCCGGTGTGCTGTTTTCCAATCGCAAGATCGCCACCGAAAAGCCCGCCATTGTTGATGTTGCTCCTACCGTTCTCAAACTCTTCGGGCTGGAACTGCCGTCCTACTTTGATGGGAAGCCCTGGCTCGTTGCGCCCGCCGCGGCAAAGCAGGAATTCGCCGCTCCTTGCAAAAGCGCGAGACCGGGGCTGCCCGAGGTTTAACGAGCTAGGGTGTAAAATGGGCGCCCGTGAACAAGAGAACGTTTATCAAACTCTCCTCTGCCATGCTTGCCAGTCCTTTGCTTTCGCCTCTGTTGACTTGGGCAACGGGCGGCAAACTGACGAACTGGGCAGGCAATTTCGAATACAGCACCGAACAGTTGTATCCGGCGGGCTCGCTGCAGCTGGCGCAAGAGTTTGTGAAAAAACAGAGCCGACTGAAGGTTCTCGGGACCAGGCATTGCTTTAACAAAATTGCAGACAGCACGCATCAGCTGCTCTCACTGAAAGCGATGGACAAGGTGGTTGCGCTGGATGCGGAAGCGCGGACCGTGACCGTGGAATCCGGTATGAGCTATGGTCAGCTGTGCCCGTATCTCGATGGTCAGGGTTACGCGCTGCACAATCTGGCCTCGCTGCCGCATATTTCAATCGCGGGGGCATGCAGTACTGCGACTCATGGTTCGGGCGAAAAGAACGGCAACCTGTCTACGGCAGTGCGGGCGCTGGAATTCATCAATGCGGCGGGAGACGTGGTAACGCTTTCCAGCCGGCAAGGCAGCGACGCGTTTCGAGGAGCGGTAGTCGGACTGGGCGCGCTGGGCGTGATCACAAAAGTCACGCTCGAGATTCAGCCCAGGTTCATGATGCGGCAATATGTTTATGAAAATCTTCCGATGGCCGAGCTGAAAAATCATTTTGACGCGATCGAATCCAGCGCCTACAGCGTGAGCCTATTTACCGACTGGCAAAAGCAGCGATGCAACGAAGTCTGGCTCAAGACTCGAGTGGAGCCCGGACAAGAATTCGATGCTCCAGCGGAATTTTACGGGGCGAAACGCGCTACCAAGAATCTTCATCCCATCGCGGAACTCTCCGCCGAAAACTGTACCGAGCAGATGGGAGTGCCCGGGCCGTGGTATGAACGGCTGCCGCACTTTCGCATGGGCTTTACACCCAGCGCGGGCAAGGAACTGCAATCGGAATACTTTGTGCCCCGCCAGCACGCCATGGACGCAATTCTGGCGGTGGAACGGCTGCGCGATCAGGTTGGTCCGCACCTGATGATTTCAGAAATCCGTACGATCGCCGCTGATAACCTCTGGATGAGTCCTTGCTACCGGCAGTCCTGTGTCACCATACACTTCACGTGGAAACAAGACTGGCCTGCAGTCAGTAAATTGCTGCCGGTGATTGAAAGGGAACTGGCTCCGTTCCAGGCGCGGCCGCACTGGGGAAAGCTCTTCACCATGGCCCCGGCGCAACTGCACTCCAGTTACGAGAAGCTGCCGGAATTTATTGAATTGAGCAGGAAGTACGATCCGCAAGGCAAGTTCCGCAACGATTTCCTCGACACGAATATTTTCGGCGCGGTACAGGAAAAACTGTAGCACGCGTCGGATGAAACTGTATGAGAGATCGTGACGCGCGTTCCGCGCCGGATTTCTGGATCGCGTCAGTTCAAGAAAACGTACGTTTACAATGTAAAACTCCGTAACCGCGTACGCCATTCCGTCACTCCTCAATGTCTCCAACGCTATGTCATTGTCACACCATAAGAAAGAATCTTTTCGCTCGCATATCTTGTTGGACTGTAAATTGCACCTCGATTTTCCCAAATAACTTGATTATTCCCGGCCGCCAATTGTCGTCAGCAGCGGGACGGCCTGACAGTTAGTGCAGTAATGATTTGTCCTGACCCGGCCTCGTTCACGGATGTTCGTCCAGCCTCGGTATTACTCCTAGCTGCGCCCCCGCGTCCGAACTGGGTCCACCCAAGCGCCCACCTTCAGGAGAGAGATGTCATGAAGTATTTTTCTTTGTTCTGCAAAATAGTGCTTCAGTTTGCCTTGCTACTTCTCATTGGACTATCGGCAATGCCCTCCGCGCGAGCTGACAATCTGTACGCCCGGATTCATGGAACGGTTACCGATAGCAGCGGGGCAGTCGTGCCCGGCGTCACGGTGATTGCATTCAATATCGGGACCGGCATTTCGCGCACGATCATTACGGACGCCAATGGGAACTACGAGTTCCTTCAGCTGCCCATCGGAACCTATCGCGTCAGCGCCAGCAAGGATGGCTTTAAAAAGCAGGAAAGCCACGGCATTACTCTAGCGCTCGATCAGAACTATGTGCTTCCGATCCAGCTGGAGATCGGTACCGCGTCGCAAACAATTGAAGTGGAAGCGAATCCGGTTCAGGTTGAGAGCACGAGCAACCAGCTCGGCACCGTTATCCAGGGGAAAACCATAGTCGATATGCCCCTGCTGGGACGTAACTGGATTCAGTTGCAGCAGCTGCAAACCGGAGTGGTAGGCACATCCGATCGCTTCGGCGATACGTTTGCCACCAACGGCAGCCAGGCACAGCAGAATAGCTATCTAATCGATGGAATCGACGACAATGACATATCACTGAATGACAGATTGTTGATTCCAAGCCCTGACGCGATCGCCGAATTCAACATGGTGACCAACACCATCAATGCCGAATATGGACGAAACTCGGGCGCGATTCTGAACGCAGCCATCAAATCGGGGACGAACTCGTTTCACGGCGATCTGTTCGAGTTCTACCGGGACACCTTTCTCAATACGAAGAACTACTTTGCCCTTACGCCTGCCCCATTCCATCAGAACTTGTTCGGGGGAACCATTGGCGGACCCATCTGGAAAAATCACACGTTTTTCTTTTTCTCGTACCAGGGAGACCGGGCCAGCGAGCCTGACACATCCGGCTTGAACGAGAACGGAGGAAATCCGACGGTGTTCACCGCGGCGCAACGGAACGGGGATTTTTCAGGAGGCACGGCAGGATGTCCGTTCGGCTCCAACGTTTCACCGATTCCCCTGCAGAACAGCAGCGGCATAACTCAGCCCGCCGGAACTCCCTACTGTACGCTGTGGCCGAGTGGCGTCATTCCGACCGCCAACTTCAACCCGGTTTCCCAGGGCCTGTTGAAATTCGTTCCGTTACCCAACTTCGGAGCAAATACATTCGTATTCAACCCGATCGAAACTATCACGCAGGATCAGTACATTTTCCGTATCGATCATACGTTCAACGCCAGCAACACGCTCTGGGGTTCAGCCGCGCTGGAGCGGTTTCCGGATAGTTTCACCCTGCCATTCCTGGGAGCGAATCTGCCGGGATTTGGTCAGATTGACGACAGCCACACCAAACAAATCACCATAGCCTTCAACCACACTTTTTCTCCGACGATGTTGAATGAGATCCGAGGGGGTTATTCGCGGCAGAATTTCGCGGCCGTATTTCCGACCGATCCGGCGTTGCCGTCAACTTTTGGCTTTACCGGAATCACACCGCAAAGTTCATCCGGAGCGAATGCGCCGCTGATTGGCGTGACCGGTTTCTTTACCCTCGGCTTCAGCGGTAACGGCCCGCAGCCCCGGATCGAGAACACTTACCAATTCACGGATAATTTTTCGAAGATCATCGGCAAACACAGCCTGAAGGCGGGATTCGAAATGCGCCGCTACCACGTCTTCAATCCCTTCTCGGCAAACAACAATGGCAACTTTACCTTTGGTGCCACCGGCCAGTTCAGCACGGGCAATCCCGGGGCGGACTTCCTGCTGGGCTTCCCGGATAGTTACACCGAGGGAAGCGGAGACACGATCGACGCCACCACGCAGGAGTACTACAGCTATGTCCAGGACCAATGGAAGGTGCGGGACAACCTCACTCTCAACTATGGCTTGGGCTGGCAGATTGACACTCCACTCAGCGACAACTTCAACAACGGGCTATCCATCAATTGCTTCTCGCCCGGAGTGCAGTCCACGATCTATCCCACAGCGCCGGCAGGCCTGGTGTTTCCCGGCGAAGCGGGTTGCACATCCACCGGCGGTGTCCAGACCAGCTACCGGCATCTCGGCCCGCGAGTTGGATTTGCTTACAGCCCAGATCTGGGACGCCTCTCGGGCGGGCCGGGAAAACTTTCGATCCGGGCTGGCTACGGTATCTACTTCAACCGGGGCGAAGAGGAATTGGCGCTGCAGAATGTAATCTCCCCTCCATTCTCAACTTCGATCAATACTCAAAACCCGTCGTTCGCGAATCCATTTGTGCCGATTAATGGCGGTCCGGCGGCGAACAATCCGTTTCCAGCGTCGCCTCCGCCCCCGGGCAGCAACGTGGATTTCACCCAGTTCGGAGCTGACGGCTCGTTATTCTTCAATGTCGTCAATCCAAAATTCGTGCCGGGATATTCCGAGAACTACAATCTCACTATCCAGCGCGAGTTGCCCGCACGCACCGTGCTCACTGTTGGATACGTGGGGGCGGAAGGACGTCACGAACAAATCACGATCGAACAGAATCCCATTACTCTGGCCGGGGCGGCATCGTGTGCGGCTGATCCCAGCTGCGTAAGCCAAAGAAGTCTTCAACATCTGCTTTTCCCCACTCACTCTATTTATCCAGGAAACGAATTCGGTTCCATTGGCCAGGAGGCCAGTTTCGGAAATTCGAATTACAACTCGCTGCAAGTCAGCGTCAATAAAGCGCCGACGCATGGCTTGAGCTTCCTCGTTTCCTATACCTATGCCCATTCCCTCGACCTGGCTTCATCTTTTGAGAACGCCGATGTCAGTGGAACCAGCCTGGGAACCAACCCATTCAACCCTCAGGTCGACTACGCTGATTCGCTGTTTGACGTCCGCCATCGCCTGGTGACCAGCTTTACCTACGAGATTCCAAACTTCCGCCATGTCCGCGGATTGGGTTTCCTGCCAGATCGCTTCAGCAATGGTTGGAGACTTACCGGAATTGACACGCTGCAGACTGGACTGCCAGTGGTGATCAAGGACAGCGGATTCACTTCGCTGACTTGTGACGCATTGTCATTCTACGGGTGCTGGGATCTCCCCAACCAGGTTGCCCCGGTGGGGACCCTCGATCCACGGTCGGCTGCTAACAACGATTACTTCAATCCTGCCGACTTCGCAGTGGCGACTCTGGGCACGATTGGCAACGCCGGCCGCAACCCGTTTCATGGGCCGGGGCTAAACAATCTCGACATCGTGTTCGCCAAAGACACGAGAGTCACGGAGTCAACCCGGCTGGAATTGCGATTTGAAGCCTATAACGTCTTCAATCACGCCCAGTTCTTCAACCCGATTGGCGACATCAATGCAAGCAACTTCGGACAGGTGGTGCAGGCTCATGATCCACGCCTGATTCAGCTGGGAGCGAAGTTTTACTTCTAGAAGGTTGGTGCATTCAACGGTTGTCCGGTAGCAGACAGGGAACCCCGTCCTTGGCTAGTCTTAAGGGCGGGGCTTTTTTTTGGCGACCTTTTCCGCAAGGAGTGCAAGCTGCTTCGGCTTTGGTTCTCCGGGCGAGCTTTCGCCACAACACTTTTCTTGAAACTTGCGTCTAAATCTTCTTGGGAAGACGTGTGTTCAGGGTGCAGGTTATTGCCCCTTCTCCATGGGCAGGTATAATTAAGTGGTCGAATCATTCCGGAGGAAGTCATTATGAATCAGCGCGCAAGCGCTCTTTGGGCGCGGCTGACGGCGAACCGTGCCGCCTACACCCTTACGATCCTGCTCACCTTGACCGTTGGCATCCTGATTGGAACCGTTATCTCTTACGGGGTGAAAGGACAGGACAAGAAAAATTCCTCCTCCGATGCGGCCATGTTGACAGTACCCTCGCCGCAGATGTTATCGAACCAGTTCTCCCAGATATCGAAGCAGCTTGAGCCGTCGGTAGTCAACATCAACACCGAATCTACCATCAAGACCCAGCGCCGCCGACGCGGAAGCCCCAATGATGATGAGGGGAACCCCTTCGACGACTTCTTTGACCGGTTTTTCGGAGGTCAAGGCGGGCAAGGAGGTCCTGGGGGCCAGGGCGGGTCGATTCGCGAGCGCTCGCTGGGTTCCGGCGTGATTGTGGATGCCAAAGGCTACATTGTCACCAACCGCCACGTCGTGGAGAAGGCCGACCGGATTCGGGTGAGGCTGCAGGACGATCCGCCCGGCCTTTTGCATGACGCCAAAGTCATTGGTTCGGACCAGGAAACCGATCTGGCCGTGATCAAGATTGACGGTGACAAGCCCCTGCCCACGGCGAAGTTAGGAAATTCTGACAGCATGCAGGTCGGGGACTGGGTGCTCGCGGTGGGCAGTCCGTTTGGACTGCAGGAGACCGTGACCGCCGGAATCGTCTCGGCCAAGGGTCGGAACATCGTGCCCAACCGGCAGTTCCAGTCATTTATACAAACGGACGCAGCCATCAATCCGGGCAATTCAGGCGGCCCTCTGGTGAATATGGCTGGCGAAATCATTGGCATCAACACCGCGATTCTTACCGACACCAACGCCTACGCCGGGGTGGGATTCGCGCTGCCGTCGAATACGGTGGCACAGGTTTACAACCAGTTGGTCGGTCCCGAGCACCGGGTGGCGCGGGGCTCGATTGGCATCATGTTCAATGCGCTGGAGAATCCGGCCATCGCTCGGGTGTACGGAAGCGGCTCCGGCGTGACCGTTTCGAATGTGACCCCTGGTAGCCCGGCGGAGCAGGCTGGGTTGAAAGTGGGTGACACGATTGTCGCAGTCGACGGTAAACCGGTAAAGAATGGGGATGAGCTGGTGGCGGATATCGCCAGCCGCAAACCCGGCTCAAAACTCGTAGTTGGGTTCATACGCAATGGCAAGAAGCAGGAAACGACGACGACGGTGGCGGACCGGGCCAAGCTGTTCGCTGCGCGCCTGGGGGACGAAGATGACGCCGGCATAGAAACCGGGCCCAAGGAAAGCAAATTGGGCTTGAGCGTGCGGGCTTTGACCCAGGAGTATGCTGACCGCCTCGACGTGCCCGCGGGCAAAGGCGTGATCGTGCAAGATGTGAAGTCAGGTTCCTTCGCCGAGGACGTGGGGCTAACCCGCGGAGATATTATTCTCGAGATTAATAAGCAGCAGGTTAACAGCGAAGACGAATTCAACAGCTTGGCGGCCACCTTGAAGAGCGGTCAGGACGTGGTTTTCCTGGTACGCCAGCGAGGGGCCGGTCGCGACGGTGGAACCATCTTCCTCGCCGGCACACTTCCGTAACCTGGAACAGGCCCAGATGGTGCTGGCACTCGGATCAGGGATGGTTTACCCTGCCTGCTCGATCAGAAGTCTCCCGGAGTATGCCTTGGGAATGATCTTGAGGGGCCAGATTTGACGCTTGGCAATTCCATTCCGGTTAAGTGGTTGTGCGCCGGCAGCGCGTTGTTTCTGGTGTGTGGACTGGCTTCGGCGCAGACCGCGCTCAGATCGGCCTCGGCCAAACGAGGCAGGCCTTCAGTCCAGTTGCGGTACGTGTCCACGGCGACTTCCCAAACGGGCGTCCATAAGGGCAAGAAAACGCGCAAGAGCGCGAGCAACAGTCGCAAGCGCGGACAGCAGAAGATCGATCCCGCGCGTTCTCAGGAAATCCAGGAAGCCCTGATTCGCGAGCACTATCTGGATGGCCCCGCCTCCGGAGTTTGGGATGCGAAGTGCCAGAGCGCGATGGTGCGCTTCCAGTCGGACAACGGCTGGCAAAGCAAGGTGGTTCCGGATTCCCGTGCGCTCATCAAGCTGGGATTGGGACCCGATCACGAACACCTGTTGAATCCGGGAAGCGCCATGACGTCACAACCGGCGACTCCCCATGCCTCGTCCATGATGAATCAGAGACCGACAGTTGTGGTCCCGCCCCAGAAGTAGGCTGCAGTCTTCAGTCGTCAGTCTTCGGTCGTCAGCCAATCAGCCTGATTTACGGTAGTGGCCGCCCGGTGGGATATTTGGATGAATGGCTGGCTGGAAAACTGAGTCATTGGCGAAACGTTGACATCTCACTCATCCTATGAAAAAGGATGTCAAGGAAAAAAACTTCTCCCCGCCCCTCTGAGAGATGCGGGTGTGATGACTTGCATCCAGCCCCACCTCATCCCCCGCCTCATCCTTCATCCTTAGAGGGGTTGTTGGTTTGTCCGCTTTGGATCGCTCCGCGTTTCAGCGGCGATGCCAACCCCAGTTGCTTGTCCCAACTCAACGGTTTCATGAAACAGTGGTGCTCGACGCCTCGGCTCGGGAAGCTACGCAAGCAGGAGTGTTGGCTAACATGCCAACCATGATCCTATGTGAGACTCGAGGCCTATAGCTTTATTGGGTTGTGCGAGGGGGCATAGGATTGACCTGGAGACTTCGGTGCTGACTACAGCACACGGAGTGGCCTAACTCAGTGAATGGATACTCTCCCTCGACCCCGAGCGTCGCGAGAACCGATTGGCTACCATCGGGCAGGAAAACCTGAGCAATGGCCTGGGTTCTCGTTTGACGCTCAAGCTGCTTGTGACTTCACATATTCTGCGTCGAAACTTCCTCCTTTCTTCCAAAGCGTTAACGTAATGGCCGCGATCTTGCGCGCCAGTGTGAGGCGAGCCATCTCCGGCTTCATTCCCTTGGCCAGCAAAGCCGCGTAAAAATCCTGGAATGGTCCCGCACAACAGTGGCGCTCAGGGCCGCACTTTTGAAGATCTCCTTCATCGCGTGGTTGTGATTCTGATTGAGGCCGCGAACCTGCTGTGGCTTCTTGGAACGTTGCAGTTGTCCGTCCACGTAACGATATTGCGCGCTGTCGTGCGTCTCTACCGCCAGACCACTATAGGTCCACAGCTGCCGCTTGCTGCGGAACCGGTGCGGGGTCTGCATCAGGGCCACCAGCTGCGCGGCCCGAAGCGGGCCGATGAAAGGAATCTGGCGCAATATTTTCACGGCCTGATGTTTCCGGCTCTCGGCCAACAGTTCTCCTCGCACGTGTGCCGCAAGGCCTGCAATCCATCCAGCTGCTGATAGAACAGCTCTGCGCGGCGGCGCACCCCGGCCTCCGCAATCTTGTTCAGCCACTGCTCGCGATGGCGCCGGGCATAGACCTGCGTGCCCGAACAGGGAATGCCCCAGCTGCGATACAGCGCCTTGATCCGATTCATCACCCGCTTCAAGTCTTTGCTGATCACCTGATAGCTGCGCGCCAACTCCCGCAACGTCCGCAACCCATTCTCTCCGTGGTAGACCGCGCGCAGCATTCCGGCGCGCAGCAACTCCGACAGCTTGCGCGCATCCACCTTGTCGCTCTTGCTGCCCTCTTTCAATAAGGCATTGCGGCGCGGATTGCAGACCACGATCTCCCGCACGTGGGGTTTGAGCACGTCGTACAGCCAGGCCGCCCAGGTCCCTTCTTCCAACGTCACATGCAGCTCTCCCCGCAACCCATGCAGGAAATCGAGCAGAGTGCTGGCTTTGGTTTCGACGATCGATTCCATGACCAACTTGCCGGCGCCATTCAGAACCGCAATCGCAATCGCTTCCTTGTGAACGTCCAGGCCGATATACTTGACATTGCTACTCATGCGAGTTCCTCCTTGGGGGAAAGCTGATTCTTCGAGCTGGACCCTTTCCCTCAAGGTTAAGTGTCATTCTCCCGCTGATTTGCCTATGCTCTCCTGTAGTCCTTTCGCACTGGACACACTACTGCAGTTACTCTCTAGCGCCGCCGTAGCGGAGCGAAGCCCTGCACAGCGCAGCGCAGCGGAGGCGGCGCCTCATCCGGCTTCGACCTTCTGCAGGGGCGCTCTTTCATAATGCATTGACCGCGTTGTTCGTGTAATCGTTGATTACGCCGGCTATTTCCAAATAGCGTCGTTACTGTGAGTAGCCGCGCCCTCGCTAGGGCTGCATTTCGTACGCCAACGATACCCTCCCGGACCGGTAGATCTTGCTGCTGAACAACCTCAGCTTGGCTGGTGTGTAAGGGGGACGGAGCAACGGGATGCCGTTGCCCAATAACACAGGTATAACGCTAACCTCGACGCTGTCCACGTAGCCGGAATCTAGAAACCAGCGAAAGAGCTGGCTCCCGCCCATTAACCAGATATCCTTGCTACTCTGATTTTTCAGCGCTTTTATCCAATCTGCATTCGCCTGGGAGACGACCGTCACTCGCGGGTGATCTTGCGGTTTCATCGTCCGCGAGAAAACGATGCTAGTGATGCCTGCAAACGCCGTCTCACCCAGTCTCTTGGTGGCCGCTTCATAGGTTCGCCTACCCATGAGCAAAGTGTCGAATTGCGCCCAAATTGCAGGAAAATCGACTTCCGAGTCGGTGTCAATCCAGTCCGCTTCTCCGTTCGGACCAGCAATATAGCCGTCCACGCTCGTTGCCACCAGGTAGCGAATTTTTCGCATTATCAACACTCCCATCGGGCAGTGATAGCACCTGAATGCGCTCCAGTGTTTCACACGAAAGGTAACTGATAGCAAATCGCGATATCACTCTATTGACTGGGTTCTGAGTGTAATCGCCTTTACATCATCTCGGCAAACAGCCGGCCCAGCACGGATTGTGTCGCTTCTTCCGGTCAATCCAGCTTCGTATACTCCGCCTCGGTCTCTTTCATGACGGAGATTTCACCGGCCCCAGATAGTGGTCGTACCAGTCGAGCGTCTCCTTGATGATGTCGTTGCGGGCGGGAAGATGACCAACGTCGAACAGGGCATGGCGCTTGTCCTTGAGTGGAGTTCCCAGTAGACGGAACATCGGTATCTGGCAGGTGTTAAGAGGAGTATCGAAATCGTATTTGCCGTTGATCATCAGGAACGGAATGGCCACGTGTGGAACGAAGTTGAGAGAGTCGGCTTCGGGAGGAAGGCTACCCGGATACAGTCCCCCTCCAATGCCTACAGCGACTTTGATGCGCTTCTCCAGAGCCAGCAGTCGGGGCGCGGCCGAGGCTCCCGAGCTGACGCCGTAAAAGCCCAGCCGGTCGTGATCGATGTCGGTTCGTGTCTCCAGATAATCGACGGAACGGAAGAAGTCCTTGGTTCGCTGTATGGTCAGATCCCGCCAGACATTCGGACCCTCGGTGGTCTCGACGTGCCGCTCGTAGGTTCCTTTATAAACCGGCAGCAGTAGCGCTCTGCCGCTACGAATGATGAAATCGAGAAAAACCATCTCCACATTCTCGCTGGACCGCTCGTCATACGCACCGCCATGAGGAAAGTAGATGATGGTTTGATAGGGCGGAGTGCCATTTTTCGGCAGGAAGAGGTTGGCCAGAATTCGTTCGTTGCCATAAGCGGCGTTGTAGGTGATCCGTTCCCGTTTCCAATACTCCGATGTCTCGTCCACCGATTCCACGTGCGGGTTCAGGTTGGTCTTGTCGTAGGCGTAAAACGCCTTGTAGATATTGAAGACCTGGTCGGAAACCGGCTTCTCCTTGGTGTAATCCCGCGTCAGGTGTTCGATGGGGCGGGTGAGCGCCTCGGGCGGCGATCCGCCGATATTTTTCATAAGCCGGATTCCATACGTAGGACGCCGGTCAAAGGGAGACTGGGCGTCCCCATCTACGAACATGTAGACAGCTTCGTTATAGGCTCCGCCGAGAATGTAGCGGCGGTCGCCCGCTTGGTTCCAGCACCATTCCTTGACATTGCCCGCCATGTCATAAGAGCCGTATGGGCTGATTCCTCCCAGGCTCCCAACTCTGACCGGGCCGTTGCTGGAAAAATTACTCAAGCCGACGTTGTCGGAAAAAATGCTGGGTCCGGCGGCGTTATACCACTGGTAGACAGTGGGCAAGCTCTTACCGGCGAATTCAGCGTAGGCCGCTGCTTCGTACCAGCTCACACCGCTTACAGGAAAATCATCTTGCCTTTTCGGATAGTCTCCCAATTCCCATGTGGCTGGGCCGGGCCTGCCGGTGCGGTCGCGGAACTCTTGCACGGCTTGTTCCCAGGTGAGGGTGTGGCCGTCTTTTATGAATGGTTCTTTCCAGTACTCCGGTTTCTTGTAGCCTCCGCTGTCGAGAAATTTCTTGAACTCGCGATTGGTGACTTCATACTTGTCCAACAGGTAGGGCGGCAA